>NZ_LIXM01000009.1 GCF_002608565.1 Vibrio sp. PID17_43 | reverse complement strand
AACCGAGAAGGTTCGTCATTCTAGCGAGCTCAAGCGAGACTAAGAATCTAACCTCAGCAAGCTCCCCAACCAAATAGAGCCATCTCACTACCGCAAAATCGGATAGTAGGTCCTGAATCACGTTCGTTCCTCACGGTTCAGAATGACAAGTATTTTCCTTAATAGCTCAGAGACAAAATTTAAGCGTAATCCGTAATCCGTGACATTAGTTCCTAGGCCCTTTCTTTTAACCCCAGAACCTGTATTCCTTATAAGAAACTGTTTACATGCTGGTTGTTTTTTAACTAAAATAATCAATGGTGCACCATAAGTGCATCAAACATCGATGTTTTAAAATTAGAAATACAAGGATTAATAATGAAAAACACAGCTCTAGCTATTCTTATGGCGCTAAGCGCATCAACGGCGTTCGCAGCAACTGAAACAGGTACAACTGGTACAGCAGCAGCATCTGCATCAGGTACAACAGCAGTAGCAATCGGTGCGGCAGCAGCAGTAACAGTAATTGCAGTAGCAGCGTCAGATAGCGACTCTACAACAACGACTACTACTAGCGTTAAAAAATAAGTAAACTCACGTTTATTATGTCGCCCTGATTAATTCAGGGCGATTTTATTTGTAAGAGGGAATAATGACTACCTTTCGACCACGAACGTGGATGCAGCTGCTCGTTGCCCTGCCCGCATTAAGCCTGATTTTCGGTTGTACCCAAAAATTCAACGATGTTTCTGCAACAGCACAAGAAGCTTACAGTAACTACGTCGATGTAGAACTCACCGCAGAAGAAATTAAAGCCGTCCCTTACGCCAGCGCCTATTTAAAAATCGGCGACCAAAAACAAGTCTTTGTTGTTCTCGCCTTTGCCGAGCAAAACCCGTTAACCGGTAAAACCCAACTAAAATGGGTCAGTGCAGACAAGGCGATGGTGGTGACAGAAAACGGCCATATCGTAAAAACGATTGGCTTACAGAAGAATAATTTAGCGGGTGTGTACGGCAGCGTGCCGGCTTATACACCGAGTCAAATCGAGTACCCTCTCTCTTACGATTGGCGTGAACAATACCGCTACGGTTTTCCGGCGAAGGTAACGCGCACTTATCAAGGCACAGAGCCGGTCAATACGCCAATCTCTACCACTCAGACCAATGTCTACCGTGAATCGGTTCACTTTCCGACCTTATCGCAAAGTGTCGACAACGTTTATTGGGTCGATAACCAAGGGCAAGTCATCAAAACCTTGCAACACCTTGGGCCAAACATGGTGCCCATTGAGCTAACCATTTTGCAAGGGTACAGCAAATCATGAGCAAACGACTTTCCGCCCTTTTAACACTATCCCTGTTTGCCAGCACAAGCTTCGCTCAATCATCAGTAAAAACCCCTGATTCACTCCAGATGGAGTTATTGGGCACAGGCAAGCAATTGCAATCGGAGCAACCGGTGCGCTTAGAAGACGTGCTCAAACTGGCACAAGCGCAGAAAATGGTGCTGCAATACCCACTCGGCACCACATTGTTTGATGAGTCAGAACACGCAAAGCAAGAGACCACGGCGCTAAAAAACACCGTATTGAATCAGATGATTCAGTACAACTTAGCTGCGCATCCTTTGTATACGTTCATCCAGCACCAACAGTTTGCACCGCGAGTGTTGTCTGCTGTCGATATTGACCAAGTCCGCCTTGATAAATTTGATAACCCACTCCTGCGAGGCCAATTGTCCTTGGCAGCGGCAACGCGTGATGAGCAGGTTCGCTATCTTGGCAATCTAGACAATGTCTTTGCGGTCAGTTCACAAGCGGGCATTCCACTGCAACAACAACTTGATAATTTAGCGTCTCGAATCGGTGAACTTTCTCAGCCCCCTGTGCTGATCTACCCTGATGGTAATGTGGTGCAACCACACCATGGCGCTTGGCTAAACACGCAATATTACTTGCCACCACTCACCATGGTGTACATCCCTTTCGAGTCACTAGAAGAATCAGAAATGGATCAAAATATCATCAAGCTACTGACTCAACTTAAGCCAATGCCTTCGAAGACGCCACTATGACGCTAATTAGAACCAGTTTAACCCTTTCATTAATGGGCCCGGTACTCGTTTGGGCTCAAGAAATGCCTTTTGAAGCACCACCTTTGCAACCATCACAGATGGACTTTGGCGGTGTGGGCTTAATGCAAATGCCAACTGGCCGCATGGCGTCAGAAGGTGAATTCAACTTTGCTTTGACCGGCAGTGATGAATACCTATTCTACAACGTAACGCTACAAGTATTACCTTGGCTAGAAACCACAATTCGCTACACTAGGGTGAATGATGTTCTCTATAGTGAAGACCCAAGCTTTTCCGGTGATACCAAATTCACCGATAAAGGCATCGATTTTAAAATTCGCTTGTTAGAAGAATCCCAATACCTGCCAGAATTATCGGTCGGTATCCGCGACTTTGCCGGTACGGGCCTGTTTGATGGCGAATTTGTTGCAGCAACCAAGCGCTACTCTAACCCGAACGTAGGCAGCTTCGATTTTACGCTGGGCATGGGCTGGGGCTACCTAGGCACCCGTGACAACATCAGTAACCCCGCTTGCAAACTATCAGACAAGTACTGTGAGCGCCCTTCTGATTTTAAAGGTAACGGCGGCAATGTCGATTTTGAGCGCTGGTTTAAAGGCCCATCGGCGCTATTTGGCGGGGTGGAATACCAAACGCTGCATGCGCCACTGCGCTTTAAGCTCGAATACGACAGTAATGATTACAGCGAAGACTATCCAGTAACTCGTGGTAAAGTCGACATGACTCCACACACACCGTGGAACTTTGGTGTGCTGTACCGCTTAGGCCATATGGCGGATCTGCGCGTCAGCTATGAGCGTGGCGATATCTTAGTGGCGGGCGTGAACTTGTACACTAATTTTAATAAGATGCCATCGTTCTGGCGAGATACTCCAACACCTGAAGTAGGCGATCAACAACCGGATCAACTGTCTGATGTGGATTGGCAGCGAGTTACCGAAGAGCTCGATAAAATCGCTGGCTACGAGAATACGCAAATTTACGTAGAAAACGAGACGGTCTCGATTATTGGTACACAGAAGAAATACCGTGATCGTAACGAAGCACACGAAAAAGCCGCGGCGGTACTCTACAATCAAATGCCTGAAAGCGTAAACACTTTTACCATCAATGAACGAAATGGCGGTTTGATCAGCGACCAAGCGATTATTTCAAAAGACAAGTATCGAGATTTTGCGCAAGTAAACTACATCGAGCCAAAAATTGAAGACGCGGTTTCTACATCGAACGACACTCCTCAAAGCGAATTGACATACGATGGTTTTAAGCGTTTTGACTACGGCTTTTCTCCACAGCTAGTACAAACACTAGGGGCCGCTGAAACATTTTATTTCTTTAGTGTCGGTCTTAAGGGAGAAGCCTCTTACTGGCTAACAGACCAACTAGAAGTAGGAGGTGCGCTTTACTGGGATTGGTACAATAACTACGACAAATTTAACTACGTTACTCCGCCTGATGGCACCACAATCCCTCGCGTGCGTACTATGTTTAGAGCATATCGAGACGAATACCCTGTAACCATGCAAAACCTACAATTGACTTGGTTCCAAGAATACTCGGATACCATGGACCAGCAGTTCTATGCGGGTTACTTGGAAAGCATGTTTGCTGGTGTCGGTACGGAATTTTTGTACCGACCTCAAGGCGCTAACTGGGCAATTGGTGCGGATGTTAACTTGATTTCTCAACGTGATCCGCAAAGCTACTTTGGTGTTTACGATGAAAAGTGGCAATATGTTCCAGAATACGGAGATCCTTTCCAAGTCATCGATAAAGGATTTACAGGTTTCGTTTCTGCGTACTACTACCCGCAATGGGATTTCCTATCCAATTTGATGATTCAGGTCGATGTGGGGCAGTTCCTAGGTGGTGACGTTGGTACTCAGTTAAACGTAGCTAAACAATTTGATAGTGGCGTAATAGCTGGTGCTTATGCTTCGTTTACAAATTTAACTGCTGATGAATTTGGTGAAGGTAGCTTTACTAAAGGTCTCTATATTTCAATCCCATACGATATCATGACCGTGAAACCAAGTAATAATAGAGCAAACTTTTCTTGGCAACCGATCACTCGTGATGGCGGCCAAAAGCTAAATAGAAAGTATGATCTCATTAAATTGACGGACGAACGTAATCCTTGGTTACAAAGACCAAACCGTTCGGAAGTAAAATAGTAAAATCGATTAGGGGGCTTCGGCTCCCTTTTTGTTTTTTAAAGATCCTAGATTTTAGGGCCTAGGTTTTAGATCCTAGGTCCTAAGTGGAGCGTGCTGGAAGTTTGTGGATTTCATTACCTTTTGAGAAAGTGACTGGAATACCGAATACCGAGCGCTGCGCTTACAGAAAAACACTCACTGAACTAACGGCGTCATTCCGGACGAGCTCAAGCGAGCATCCGGAATCTATTATCAGCGCACTATTTAATTTCGGAATATCTCCTTAGTGATATCAAACTCGGTCTGTAGATTCTGAATCACGTTCGTCCCTCACTGTTCAGAATGACAGTTACTTTAACGCGCTCTCAACCGAGAAGGTTCGTCATTCTAGCGAGCTCAAGCGAGACTAAGAATCTAACCTCAGCAAGCTCCCCAACCAAATAGAACCATCTCACTACCGCACAATCGGTCAGTAAATTCTGAATCACGTTCGTCCCTCACGGTTCAGAATGACAAGTATCTTCCTTATAACTCAAAGACAACGATTGCGCATAATCCGTAATCCAAAACATTAGGCCCTAGGATCCTAGGACCTTTCTTTTACCCTCAAACCTTTCTTTCCCCATCCATAGCGCTATTTTTCGTTTCTTGCTAAAATTCCTGAGAAAATTTTAATCTATGGTGGAAGTCTTATGATCATCGTAACTGGTGGTGCTGGCATGATCGGCAGCAACATTGTTAAAGCGCTAAATGAAGCAGGTATTAACGATATTCTGGTTGTCGACAACCTAAAAAATGGCAAGAAGTTTAAAAACTTAGTTGATCTTGATATCACTGATTACATGGATCGTGACGACTTCCTTACCCAAATCATGGCTGGTGATGATTTTGGCCCGATCGAAGCGGTGTTCCATGAAGGAGCTTGCTCAGCAACCACTGAGTGGGACGGCAAGTACATGATGCTGAACAACTATGAGTACTCAAAAGAGCTACTTCACTACTGTTTAGATCGTGAAATTCCGTTCCTATACGCTTCATCTGCTGCGACTTACGGTGAAACCGATACGTTTGTTGAAGAGCGTGAATACGAAGGGGCACTCAACGTATATGGTTACTCAAAACAGCAGTTTGATAACTACGTACGTCGCCTAAGCCAAGATGCCGAAGAGCACGGTGAGAAACTGTCACAAATTACTGGTTTCCGTTACTTTAACGTCTACGGCCCACGTGAAGATCACAAAGGCAGCATGGCATCGGTAGCATTCCACCTGAACAACCAAATCAACGCCGGTGAGAACCCAAAACTTTTTGCTGGTAGCGAAACATTCAAACGTGATTTCGTCTACGTTGGCGATGTCGCTAAAGTAAATCTTTGGTTCCTAGAGAACGGTGTATCAGGCATCTTTAACTGCGGCACTGGCCGAGCAGAATCCTTTGAAGAAGTGGCAAAAGCGGTGATCACCCATCACGGCAAAGGCGAAATCCAAACCATCCCATTCCCAGACCACCTTAAAGGCGCGTACCAAGAGTTCACACAAGCCGATCTGACGAAGCTTCGTGCTGCAGGCTGTGACGTAGAATTTAAGACGGTTGCAGAAGGCGTTGCTGAGTATCTTGCGATTCAAAATAGCTAATACTATCGATTCCGTTTGTTACAACCATTTTGGAACGCCCTACAGTTTCAGTCTCTTAAAAAAAAGGAGCGGCCTTTGACTCCGCTCCTTCCTGAGATATTTTAAAATGAATAACGCACTTCGCTCAGTCGCACTCTTGCCGATTCTGTTTGTTTTTACCGCGATGTTTTGGTACGCCGATGCGACCAAAGATATCATACTCATTACTTTAGCTTCGATCGCAATCTATCAAATTGTCTATTTTCGAGCTCACCATCAATTCCATTTTCACTGGGATTGGATAAGCAAAGCTCTTATTATCATTTCTATTTACTATATTTTTAGCAAAGAATATCATGACTTTAGCTCAAGCACGCTTCGAGTTGTCATTTCAATAGCTTTATGCTCGCTTTTTCTCGCACGACCTAAGCTTTCAAAAAACATGCTAGCAGGACTTGTTGTGTTATCAGCAGTATCGGCATGTCTATACTATGTGCTGCTAGGCAGTGACAATATCTGGCATTTAAACCGCATAAACTTTGCGACATACACGGCTACCATTGCAATTTTGAGCCTTTACTTGGTCGCCCAGACACCATTATATTTCAAACTAACGGGTATCACCTCTTTCATCTTGGTTAGCTTTCCGTTTATTGGCGCTTCTTCTCGAGGGCCGCTACTCGCCTTAACTGTGGCTATCAGTATATTAATCTTGCAAGCCCTTTTTGAGAAGAAACCTAAAAACGCTCTTATCATTTTTTTTCTGAGTATTAGTGTTCTGACACCTCAGGTGCTATCCAACTCTTTTCTAAGCCACAAGTTAAATCAAGTGGGCGAGTACAATGAAAATACGTCAAATAAATCCTACAGTATCCACTCTAGACTAGAGCTATGGAAGGCAGGATTATCGTTTATCCCATCTGCGCCACTGCTTGGGCATGGCTATGAGGACAAGCCTTTACTACAAGAGCGCTTTGATAAACATGGCGGACTAGACTTAACCGTCCTGCATCACTACCACAATCAAGTCATTTCAAGTTGGGTTCGTGATGGTTTAATTGGCGTCGTCATCGTCATCGGTTTTTTGATTGTTCCGGTTGTTCATTACGTGCGGTATTTCATGCCCCGTACCGATGCTATGCTACTGGTATGTAGTGTATATGCGGTCTCAGGTTTAACCGATGTACCTTTAAGTAACGCGAGTACACTAAGCTTCTATTTATGTTGTTTGCTTTTATATTATTCAAATGAGTGCCGTGATGAAAATCTTCGTCTTAAGTCTTAAGAAGTCCATTGAACGCCGAGAGCGAATTAGCGCAATGCTCAATGCTGCCAATGTTGAGTTCGAATTCTTTGATGCTCTATCTCCTCAGGATTTAACAGATGCACAAAGAGAACAGGTAAAACCGGCTAAAACATACCGCTTAAAAGGCTACCAACTAACAGAGGGCGAAGTTGCCTGCTTTTTTAGTCATATGGCCATATGGCAATGGTGTGTCAAACATCAACAAGACGTACTAGTGTTGGAGGACAATGTCGATATTCATCCAGAGATCGCATCTTTAGTAACGGTATTGAAAGATGCAGATACCAAATTCACTCCTCGCGCGCTTGTTAAGTTAGCCGCATCCAAGCGAGGCATTCCATTTAAAACAGTAGAAGCGATAACAGAAACGTTTGCTCTCGGTGATTATGCTAGCCCCACAACGGGGGCTATGGGGTATTTAATACGCCCAGAAACTGCTTCACAACTTGTGAATCATGCCAAGGAAATACTCTTTCCTGTCGATGACTACATGGAAAAGGTCTGGATTCATGACATTGATATTATGAGTATCTTTCCTGACGTAGTATTCCGTGCAGCGATACCCTCGACCATTGGGCATACACGAAAATGTAAAGCCAAATTGGGTTTGACAAACAAGTTATACATCGAAGCCTTTCGATTCTATGAACAGTTAAGAAGAAAACTGTATTTGCTCACAAAGTATCATTCTAATTAACATGGATAATTTATACTCTTGTACTTTGCAATGAAGTAAATTCTCGAGCAATAACTACCTACGGATATCATTGACTCTTACGCTAGAATACATAACCATTTGGCTAGATAGCAATGAGCACCATAATTTTGAACAATAAAGGTTGTAAATTACTGTAATGACAACTGAACGTAATGACTTCGATCCTAAAGCTTATAACCCCAAGTTTGAGCGTCACTTTCTTGCGCCAAAATATTGGGGAACATGGTTAGGTGTCGTGCTTTCTTTACCACTTGCGATGTTGCCTTTAGGGGCTCAACAATGGCTTGCAAAAACCATCGCAAAAAAGCTGGCGAAATCACACAAGGGGCCTGCTCATCGTACTCGTGTGAACTTTGAATTGTGCTTCCCAGAAAAAACGTTTGCAGAGCGTGAAGCCCTTATTGAGAAGACCCTATATACCGCTGCCCTATTCTTTTTCCGCTTTAGTTTACTTAGCTTACGTTCACCAACGTGGTTGCAGCAACGTTGTCAGATCCGTGGCCTTGATATTTTGCAACAACACATCGACAACAATGAAAACGTCATCCTAATGGTACCCCATTCTTGGGCGATCGACATTCCTGCAATTTTGCTGGCTTCAATGGGCATGCCCGTCTCTGCAATGGCAAAAAAACAGAAAAATGAAGTGGCTGACTGGTTGATGCACAAACAGCGAGTGCAGTACGGCGGTCGTGTTTATGAACGTTCTGGTGGTATCAAACCGTTTTTGAAATCCATTCGTGATGGCTACATTGGTTACTACCTACCAGACCAAGATCACGGCCCAGAACACAGTGTGTTTGTCGATTTTTTCGCGACAAGAAAAGCAACGCTACCAGGCTTAGGTAAAATCGCTAAGTTATCACGCGCGAAAGTGTTACCAATGTTCGCTTCCATGAATACCGAAGATGGGTCATTTGATATCGAAATCCTACCAGCCTTCGAGTTAGACCAAGGCGAAGAGCAAGATGCTCGCACTTGTAATCAAGCCATCGAATATTTTGTCGAAACTAAACCTGAGCAATATATGTGGGTGTTACAGCTTTTACACTCTCAAGAAAACGGCAACAATTATTACAATCTATTTAAACCAAGATATAACAGAGACTGGAAAGTGTAGTGAAAGTATTTGTCGTGAGTTTGGCTCGATCGATCATTCGCCGAGAACGTATTGAAAAAAAATTAAAACAAGAAAATATCGAGTTTGAATTTTTTGATGCCATCGATGGCTCTGTGGACGGATTTTTACATTCAGAAAAATGCCGTCCAACAATAACTCAACAACGTAAGGGCTATCAGCTCAAAACAAGTGAAATTGCCTGTTTCTCAAGCCATTATGAATTGTGGATGCGCTGCGTTAATCTTGATGAGCCTATCGTTATTTTAGAGGATAACGTGAATCCTATTGAAGGGGTGAAAACCATCCTTCAAAGCACTTTCCCTCTAACAAAAAAATATGACTACATTAAACTTTCTGCGACTAAAAAACGTAAATTTACCCCAATTGTCGCTATCGACAATGAGCATTTTTTAGGTGGCTACTCTGGTGGCACCTGTGGCACAACGGCCTACATTGTGACTCCGGCTGCTGCCACTAAATTTGTCAATCATGCTCAAGAGTTTATTGAACCTGTAGATGACTACATGGAAAAGCCATGGCGTCATAACGTCCAAACCTATAGCGTCGCTCCGGATTTATTCACAAGAGCACAGATAGCTTCGACAATTGGTAGCAAACGAAAAGATAAGTCAAAAATGACGTTAGCTAACAAGATTTACGCAGAATTTTTTAGAACCTACGAATCTGTTCTTAAATTTTTGTACTGGAAGAATAAAGCATGAAAATACTCATTATCGGCCCTTCTTGGGTTGGCGATATGGTGATGTCACAATCACTCTACATCGTATTAAAGCAACTTCATCCAGAAAGCCAAATTGATGTGATTGCCCCTGGTTGGTGCAAACCCATTCTTGAGCGAATGCCAGAAATTAACCAAGCTATTGAAATGCCAATTGGGCATGGTGAATTCAACTTGCTTGGCCGTAGAGAAATCGGTAAATCGCTACGCGAGAAGCAATACGATCACGCCTACATTCTGCCAAAGTCCGCAAAGTCCGCACTGATACCATGGTTTGCGAACATTCCACTTCGAACTGGCTGGAAAGGCGAAATGCGCTATGGCCTGCTCAACGACATTCGTCCGAACATGAAATCTTTCCAATTCATGGTTGAGCGCTATGTGGCGTTGGCTTATTCGCAAACGGAGATGATCGATTCTTCTTCTTTAGGTGGTCTAGAGACCCTGCCTCGCCCAAGTCTGTTTATTGATAAAAAAGAACAACGTGCGACTATCGATAAGTTTAAGCTAGACCAAGAATCCCCGATTGTTGGTTTGTGCCCAGGTGCTGAGTTTGGTCCTGCGAAAAAATGGCCAGAAGTGCACTATGCAGAAGTCGCATCAGCTATGGCAAATCAAGGAAAGCAAGTGTGGCTATTCGGCTCTCAAAAAGATCTTGATACCTGTAACAATATTAAGAATCTAGTACCTACAGAGCTTCAGCAAAAAATTCATGTTCTTGCAGGGCAAACTAGCCTGATTGAAGCCGTTGATCTGCTTGCCGCATGCCAAACTGTCGTGGCAAACGACTCTGGTCTCATGCACGTGGCAGCCGCTGTTGGCTGTAATGTTGTTGCTGTCTACGGTTCCACGTCGCCGAAATACACGCCGCCACTGGCAGAAAAAGTCGAGATTGTTCATACCGACATTGACTGCCGTCCATGCTTTAAACGCGAGTGTCAGTTTAAACACTTGAAGTGTTTGACGGAGTTATCGCCTGAGCAAGTTCTTAACAGTATCCAAAAACTTGAAGCGATTACCGTCAGCCCATGTTAATTCGTATTATCTATACATTACTGTTAGCACTTGCCTCGCCGGTCTTGTTGTTTGGTTTGTACAAAAGCAAACCAAACAAGCCCAAGTTTGGTAAACGCTGGAAAGAGCACTTTGGCTTTACGCCGAAGTTAGAATCGATTGAGCGACCAATTTGGATTCATGCAGTCTCGGTCGGTGAGAGTATTGCGGCAATACCTCTGATCAAAGCCTTGAAAAAGCAAAAACCAGAGCAACCGATTCTCGTCACGACGACGACAAGTACTGGCGCAGAACAAATTGCCAAATTAGGCGATTTAGTTGAGCATCGATATATGCCTATAGACTTCGCTTTTGCAGTTAAAGGCTTTCTTAAAGCAACAAAACCAAAGCAAATGTTGATTATAGAAACTGAGCTTTGGCCAAATACACTCAACGCTGTTCACAAAGCCAATATTCCGATTAACGTGGTTAATGCTCGCCTTTCTGAAAAGTCATGTAATAACTACGCTAAAGTGCAGCCCCTGTTTAACCTTTTAATTCCTTGTATCAATAAAGTGCTGTGTCAAGCACAGTCAGATGCCGAGCGCTTCGAGCGTTTAAGCGTCGAAAAGAGCAAACTTTTTGTTACTGGCTCGATTAAGTTTGATATTCAGATCTCGGACGAAGTAAAAGAAAAAGGTAAAGCGCTTCGCACTGAACTTGGCCACGACCGCCCAGTTTGGATTGCCGCAAGCACCCACAAAGGCGAAGATGAGCAGGTACTGGAAGCTCACAAACAAATCTTAGAGTCTCAACCGAATGCGCTTCTAATCCTTGTGCCTCGGCATCCAGAACGATTCGACAACGTATTTGAGCTTTGCCAAAAGCAAGGGTTCGACACCATTCGTCGCACAAGCCAATCAATGGTGACAGAATCAAATCAGGTTTACCTTGGGGATACCATGGGTGAGATGTTGCTCTTGATGGGGGCTGCTGATATCTGCTTTATGGGCGGTAGCTTAGTTGGTGATAAGGTTGGTGGACATAATATAATAGAGCCATTAGCACTATCTATTCCTGTTCTGTCGGGACCAAGTTACTATAACTTCCAAGAAATAGTAGATACCTATATTGAACAAGGTTTTGTTACCATAGTTCAAAAGGAAACGTTGGAAACAGAAGTACTTCGTCTTTTAAATCGACAGACCAATACTTCACTTTCAGCAATAAAAATAACAAACTCACCGATACAAGCTACGATATATCATTTAATTCAAAGAGAGCAGTAGAATGTTATTAAAAAGAATTGAGCATTTTTTGAAGAACCTTGCTCTTGTAAAAAAATTGAGATCTAAGCGTAAGAAAACAAAAAAGAACAACGAACTCCCTAAAAATCAGGCGCACCTAGCAGATGAGGTACTCTGCTTAGTTAGGGATATAGAGCCTAATATCTATCCGATGTTCGGTACACTATTGTCTATCTATAGAGATTCTGAGTTTAAGTTTGCTGATGATTTTGATTTCGCAGTCAATGATAAGTCTTTGTTTAGTCATGATTTGATAGACAAGTTCGAAAGTCATGGTGCTAAACTTACATCAATTTCAACTGTAAACAATCACCTTGATATTGTTGAACTATCTTTTAATTTCAAAGGTGCAAAGGTTGACTTATTCTACATTGATAACGATGACAATTACTCAATACATCGCTGCCCAAACTTTAGAACAAACAAAAGCAAACCTAAAAAATTATTTAAAGGCGGTCTAAAATTTAATATTTACGAATCATACTTTGAAGTTAAGTACCCTAAAATAGCACTTAAAATAGATAAAAACTTTAATATTTCCATACCAAATGATCCTGTCTCAATTTTTGAGCGCCATTACGGCTTAGATTGGGCAACCCCTAAACTAACCAACTTTATAGATTTTAAATATTACACATTTATAGAGTTCGAGTCATCAACCATATCAGGTAGTAGCAAAAACCTAAAACGCTACTTTAAAAAGGCTATGTTGGAGAGCTAAAAATTGAAAAGAATTATTACATATGGAACATATGATTTATTTCATGCTGGGCATGTTCGCTTATTTAAACGATTAAAAGAAGAGAACTGCTTTCTTATCGTAGGGGTATCTACGGATGAATTTAATGAAGAGAAAGGTAAAAAGTCTATTTTTTCTTACGAAGAGAGAAAAACCATTGTTGAAGCTTGTAAATATGTTGATTTAGTGATTCCAGAATCAAGCTGGGAGCAAAAGAGAAATGATGTAATTCAACATAACATCGATGTCTTCGCTATGGGGGATGACTGGCAAGGTAAGTTTGATGACCTCTCAGAACTATGTGAAGTTAAGTATTTGAGTAGAACACAAAACATTTCTACTACTGACGTCAGAAAAGCTATTATTTCTAACAAGCTATCCCACATTGATGATGTCATAGAAGTAATGGAAGAAACCGCAAATCTCATAAAAAACTTGCGCCAATCCTTAAAATAACTAGGCGAGAGGTCACCTAGGACGATCTCTCATTTCCTAAACAAATACTTTTGACTTGTATATAGCTTACCCCAAAATCCCATATGCTTAGATTTCAAATATGATACTTTTTTAGGGTTTTTCCAGCTGAATTCCCCCCAATGAATAACATAGTTATCACTACATGGAATATGCTCTTTTCCTTTCCCTTTATATCCATGAAAATAATCAATTGGCAGAATCTTAATACCTTTATAATTTCCTTCTAAAAAAATTTGCTCATTATCTTTGGCCCCATAAAAAGAGGAGATTGCATGATTTCATTTTCATAGAAACAAATTACATCATTTAATACATCCGAATCTGGCATTGAATATATAGTTGATATACCAACATGATTTTCTGAGGCAAAACCTATGACAAACTGCTGACCTTCAAACAAATGAAAAGGTTTTTTTCTGATAGTAACATCTGTATCTAGGTACAAACCTCCTTCGTGCTGTAGTACCTTTAAACGCAGGTAGTCACTAACGAAAGCATAGAGTTTTCTGTCATAACATTCTTTAGCAAATTCACATTCATTTATCCATTTTTTAATGAGGCTGTCTTCTTCAGTCCAAACCTTGTACTCAAACCCCTACTTATTCCAATCATCAATACAAGCAAGGGCAAGAGCACTCAACCTATTACCTAGCCAAACAGCATGAATTTTCTCAATAACCATCTCTTACTCTCTCTAAGATATACTTAACCTTGCCGCTCAATTTGCAAAAAATCAGTGTCTTTCCAATGGATTTTCTTATTTAATAATTCTTTTTGAAAAGACCGCTTTAACCTATTTAAGTTACTTTGCTTCCAATCACCAGAAGCTTCCTGGCGACACTTATCAAAATCGATGATCCACACTTTATCTTGGTCATCAATTAGAATGTTATGGATGTTTAAATCCGTGTGGTTAACGTTCGCCTTATGCATCTTGGCAATCTCTTGCCCTATTTTCTGATACATAGCACTTGGCAATGGCTTTTCTTGCAAGATACTGACCAAGTCTCTGGCATTGGGGATCCGTTCGCTCAACAAATCCGCTTGGTAGGTAGGACCCGATTTAACCGCTCTTGCGGCAATTGGCCGCGGCACATTAACACCAGCATCAATTAGACGTTGAAGTAAATGGAACTCTTGCGCACTGCGCGTTTGTTCCCATCCCGCAAACCAATAGTGATCGTTAACGAGTTTGCCAAACAAGCCACCTCGACGATAATGACGCAACGCCGCCTGCATACCATCAATTTGTATACCCTCGACTTGCATACTCTCGAGTTGCACAAACCACGTGGTTCCTCGGCCCTTAGCGCTCCCCACGACTCGGTTTTGAGATTGCCAATAATTAGCATCAAAAATCGCCGGTGTTGGGTCGCTAATCCATTCATCGTCAAACCAAATGACGCTGTTATCATTTTGATAAATTGTAATCACATTGATCCTCAACGTCTTGACTTAACGCAGGTAAATACCACCAAGAATATACAACCAGGTAAACGCAGCAAAACCTAAGGTCACCATAACGGCTGCAGAACCGATATCTTTCGCTCGTCCGCTGAGTTCGTGATGCTCAGTGCCTATTCTATCAACAACCGCTTCTATCGCCGAGTTGATAAGTTCCACAATCAATACCAAAACCACCACTCCGAGCATCAAAATTCGCTCAACGATAGTCACATCGAAAAAACACACTAAGCCAATCGCAATCGCTAACAACACCAGTTCTTGCCTAATTGCCGCTTCATGTTTAAATGCCGCTTTTAACCCTTTCCAGGAATAACCTGTGGCCTTAATGATTCGTGTTAAACCGGTATTACCTGGCTTACCTGAAGTTTGAGAATGATGTGATTGCGTCTTTGACATTGCGACTATGCCCGTCACTGCTAAGTATAGAAGCGATGTATTTTACATTTATTGGGGATGTCTGCATAATTTAGCTGCATCTATTTACTCGATCAGACAATAACTATGCTCACTTCTCCCCCATCTTCGCTCTGTATATTGCGTTTATCTGCCATTGGTGATGTTTGTAACACCATCGCTACTGTGCAGGCGATCCAAAAACAATGGCCTGAGGCTCACATTACGTGGATCACAGGAAAGCTAGAGGCTCAGCTACTCAAAGCCATTGACGGCATCGAAGTCATTGTCTTTGATAAGAAAGCTGGTTTAAACGGCTATAAGGCGTTATGGCAGCAATTGAAAGGTCGTGAGTTTGATGCCTTGTTACACATGCAATATGCCATTCGAGCAAGCTTGGCAACATTAGGCATCAAAGCCAAATACAAACTTGGTTTTTCCTCTGATCGCAGCCAAGATTTTCAAACGTTGTTTACCAATGTAAAAGTACCTTCACCCACATCGCTCCATGTTGCCGATGGCTTAATGGCATTCGCACATCAAATTGGGGTCCCTAAGTCTGAGCTGACTTGGTCACTTTCTTATTCAGAGCAAGACAAAACGTGGGCAATGCAAGAGCTCGGCACGAATAAACCCAACTTACTTCTTGTTCCTGGCGCAAGTAAAGCATACAAAAACTGGAACGCTGATGGCTACGTTGACGTCATCAATCACGCACGTGAAAAAGGGTGGAATGTCATCCTTGCAGGCAGTCCAGCAAAAGTAGAAGTCGACTTAGCCGATGACATTCAGAGCAAGCTCGGCAAACCCTGCTTAAACTTGGTTGGAAAGAGTTCAATCTTGCAGATGTTAGCCCTCATCGATGAGGTGGAAATGGTGATAGCACCAGATACTGGTCCAGCACACATGGCGAGTGCGATGAATACACCGATTATTGGTTTATATGCGCACCATAACCCCGTTCGTGTCGGCCCATATCACTATTTGAAGTATGCGGTATCGGTATACGAAGAAGCGATTTTTGCTGAAACAGGCAAAACAAGCCAAGAGTTAAACTGGCGCACGCGAGCCAAAGATGAAAAAGCAATGGATCGAATCTCGAGTGAAAGTGTCATCAGCATGTTTGATCAAGTCGTAGAAGATTTGTACCCACAATACCAATAAACCTTATCTGTATAGATTGCCTAAAAAGGAAAACACCTTGTCTAAACCCACTTTAGCCGTTGCCTTAATTGTAAAAAATGAAGAGAAGCACCTCAAAGCTTGCTTAGATACCGTAAAAGATTGGGTCGATGAGATTGTTATTTTAGACTCGGGCAGCTCTGACCGCACCGAAGAAATTGCACGTCAGTACACCGATAAGTTTTATACCAACCTAGACTGGCCGGGATTTGGTAAACAACGTCAACTGGCTCAAAACTATGTGGCATCGGATTTTGTGCTTTGGTTGGATGCCGATGAGCAGGTCACGCCCGAGCTAAAAGAAAGCATCTTACAAGCGGTATCAGAAGATACGCCAAACACCTTGTATAAAGTGAACCGTCTCAGCGCAGCCTTTGGTAAGTTTATTTACCATTCCGGTTGGTCTCCAGATTGGATTGTCCGTTTATATCGCACTCGTTACACGCAATACAATGATGCTCTCGTGCATGAAAAAGTAGAAGATAAAGGCTTTGCAATCAAAAAGCTTGATGGCAGATTGCACCACTACACCTATGAACATCTGCACCATTACATCAACAAGACGACGGGCTACTTAAAAGCTTGGACCGACGAGCGAGAAGGTAAGAAAAAGTCAGGGCTAAGCACTGCAATCATTCATGCGCTAGCAAGCTTTCTAAAAATGTACATCCTTAAACGCGGTTTTTTGGATGGTAAACATGGCTTCATATTGGCGTGGTTAAGCATGCACTCTACCTTTGTAAAATACATCGACTTATACTTACGTGAACAGGCAAAAAAATAATGAAAACGACGTTAATTATTACCACTTATAACTGGAAAGAAGCACTAAAGTCTGTGTTAGAAAGCGTCAAACGCCAAACCATTTTACCTGACGAAGTGATTGTAGCCGATGATGGATCTCGCGAAGACACCAAAACTATGATTGACCAAATGCGAGAGGGGTTTCCTGTTCCATTACTGCATAGTTGGCATGAAGACAATGGTTTCCAGCTTTCTATGAGCCGTAACCGTGCAATTGCTAAAGCATCTGGTGACTACCTGATCATGATAGATGGCGACATGGTACTGTCTCAAACCTTTATCGAGTCCCATAAGCGCGTGGCAAAACCAAATTGGTTTGTTCAAGGTGGGCGAGTTCTGACTGATGAAGCATGCAGCCGTGAAATCATGGAAAATGGATTGGTTCCTTCTGTATTTAGCAAAGGGATCCGTAACCGTAAAAACTGTATTACCAACTCATTATTATCTAAGTGGTTCTCTTACGAGCGCAACAATGATAAAGCAACCCGAGGCTGTAATATGGCGTTTTGGAAAAGTGATGTTGTCGAAGTTAATGGCTTCAACCAAGACTTTGTTGGCTGGGGACGAGAAGACAGCGAATTTGTTCACCGCATGCTTAACTCAGGAAAGTCTCGCCTTTACCTGAAGTTCGCTGGTGTCGGTTACCACCTTTACCACGTAGAAAACTCGCGTGCGTCACTTGGCCAAAATGATGAGATTTTGGAAAACACCATTAATCACAAACTCAAGCGTTGTGAAAATGGTGTAAACCAATTTATCGATGACTAGGCAACAACGAAACATGAGAATAAAGAAAAGGGCCCTGATGCCCCTTTTCTTTATTTCTGGCCTGATAGCGTAAAGTACTTATCCGCCACCATGAGTGAAATTAAGCGTTCACGCTTATCATTTTTAAATTGCTCAACCCATTGGTGTGCATTATCAATAATGGCTAGTGCCTCTTCTTCGTTCTCTAGATAATAATTCATCTTTTCAGGTAGATCTGAATAGTCATCATTCACTTCCACATAATGAACGCCCGCTTGGAGTTTCCCCTCCATAAACCATGTTTCGTATTTTGGTTTAGACATGATAACCAACGAGTTTGAAGACATTGCCCACTTCAAGTTAGTCGCAACATCATTGCCTTCAATACACAGTAAAAACTTATACTGAAGCTGTTCCTCTATACTCATAAAGCCTTTTTCCCAAGGCTGCCCCTCAACAGGACGAGTCTGACCAATGTTGCATTGCGGATGATCGTAAAAAGCATGAATCACTTTTGTACGGTGTGGTTGAAAACCAACGCCACGCCATGCCACCATGTTTTTCTTATCTTGATAACGAACGGGATCATCAATAAATTTAAAATGACGGATCTGGTTAAGCTTTAAAACAACGGAATTTTGGTTTTGTCCCGCAATTGGCCGACTCTTAATAAAACTTGGCACATTGGGAATATGGGTAACATCACCATTAATATAGTTAAAAGCGAAGCGAGAGGGAAAGTAGCGCACCACTTGGCGTATATCAAAAAAGTAAGTCCACCCTTTTGTCTTTTTATACCCACTGATCGTCGCGTAACTTTGCTCGTTACTATCCACCTGAAACGGGGCACCACACTTATTGTAGTAATTAACTCGATCTAGACAGTTCGCCCTTTCAGATTCTGTCAGTGTCGACAGCAACTGCTTAGCTTGTGCTCTGTAAATAAAACGAGGAAGAAGAATAGACAAAGCATTAAAAAAGTAATACGGAAATTTACTGTCTTTCATTCACTTTTATCTCGATAGCGTTGGCCACGACTCTTGGCACAAATTGTTCAATACAACCACCATGAATGGCCACTTCACGAACAATCGTTGATGAGAGAAATGCAAACTCTTCCTCCGGTGTCAAAAATACACTCTCAAGGCCTGGCAGTAACTTCCTGTACATATTGGTTAAACCAAATTCATACTCAAAATCAACGGTCGTTCTCAAACCTCGAATCAAGACTTTAGCTTGTTCCTCTCTCGCAAAATCGACTAATAATCCAGAAAAACCCTTTACCGTTACCCCCGGGAGGTGAGCAACAACGTCTTCCATCAGTGTCACTCGCTCTTCCAATGTGAACATCGTATTTTTGGATGGGCTCGCGGCCACACCGATAACGACTTCATCAAACAATTCATGTGTACGTTCAATTAAATTTAAGTGACCATTAGTCACTGGGTCAAAGGTTCCTGGATATATCACTTTCATTCGTTTTACTCAGTGTTTTTTTACATTTTCAAAGCTGGCTAAGCGCTTTTTGCTCAGATTAGTCACGACATAGCGTTGGTAAGAGTCTCTAAAAAAAGAGGTGATAGAGGTAAAAGCACTTTGCTTTCTAGAGCTTAGGTCGCTATCAAAAGTGCCATTCTTACTTCCTTGATAAACGACAGGAGGATCCATCCAAAATGTATTATATTCTAATACATCTCGCATCTGGGTTTGGAATACATCGCTAGGCATACCCGTTCTATTTTCCTCAAAGAATTGAACAAACTTTCTAGCAACATCAAGGTGTATGATATAGCCACCCGTTCGTTTAGTATGGGATGCTAAATAGCATAATTTTCCTTTTTCTTTGATTTTCAAAGGAACAGAACGGTTACTATGCTCGATATTGACAATAAAGTTCACTTCATCACGCATTTCACATTCGACGAGTTTTAACTTATCTACAGCATCACTTGCCAGAAAAGCATCGTCCTCTAGGACAAGAGCTACCTCTATATTCCTTTTAACGATTTCCTCATAAACCAATATATGTTTATACGCGCAAGAAAGCTCAGGTAAGTTGTCATTTCCTTTGAAATACTTCGTTTTCACTTCTGGCGTGAGATCTTTGATATCGCCACGCAGCATATATTCGAAGTGAACAATCCCTCTCTCAGGAAGGTGCTTATCAATATGTTGTCTACGTTCTTCGTAGCCTTCACTAACATGAATAACAAATACGTGATCTAGAAAACTGGTCATTAGAGCTATATCTCAAAGAAGGTTAATGCTGACACAAAGGACAAAGAAAAGTATTTCTTTGCCCAATTTTTAGGGCTTCAATAATCGTACCACACTCTGGACAAGGTTCGCCTGCTTTACCATAAACTTGAAGTTCTTGAGCAAAGTACCCCGGCTTTCCATCCGCTTGAGAAAAATCTTTAAGTGTGGTTCCACCTTGCTGAATCGCGATCTCTAGCGTTGCTTTAATATTCTCTACAAGCAACTGCCACTCTTTTATTGATAACTTACCTGCTGGCCGCGTCGGGTGAATGCGTGATTTGAACAGAGACTCATTGGCGTAAATGTTCCCGACTCCGACGACGATTTTGTTGTCCATGATGAACTGCTTAACCGCAACGCGCTTACCTTTGGCTTTCTCCGCGACGTAGTCCGCATTGAACTCTTCCGTTAAAGGCTCTGGTCCCATATGCGCTAACACTGCGTGAGATTCATTTGGCGCGCACCAAAGCCATGCCCCAAAGCGACGCGGATCGTTGTAACGTAGGATTTTGCCATTCATCAGTTTGAGATCCACATGATCGTGCTTTGCTGCTGGGAAGTCTGCATCCAACACACGAAGCGATCCCGACATGCCCAAGTGAACAATCGCCGTGCCTTGCTCAGTTTCAATCAGCAAATACTTAGCTCGACGGCGAATATGGCGGATAACCTGTCCTTCTAATTGCTTTAACTCTTGGGGGATCTCCCAACGCAACTTAGGGGTACGGAACACAAAGGCCTTGATCGTTTGCCCAACCAGATGTGGGCTGATGCCCATACGGCTGACTTCAACTTCTGGTAACTCTGGCATAGGTTTTTCCTCTAAGACGTTTACTTGGGCATGATGTAATTACCATCGACAGAGATGGCAATCCATTTATCTTGCCAATTACGAAACAGCCAAAAGTCATCCATTCGAAAGAAAGTGACACGCTGCGGTTCATCTAACCCCTGGTACCAAATCTCGATGCTTTCAGGTGCGGTCAGCCTTGGCTTAAGATGACTATATTGCTCAGGGGTAAGTTCAGTCCCTTCCAAAGATTGCCAACGAGTGATGATCTCTTGTACGGGAATATTGGCTTTAATGTTCGATTGCCATTGACCGTTTTGCTTTTCCATCTCCCAGCCACTGAAGTACAGCGCACTCACTTCGTAATCTGAGCGCAGAAGATTAGGATAAGGATCCGCATCCTCAGTAAGTAGATAAGTTTTGATCCAAGTCGGCGCATTTAAGATCACCATGAAGGCGATAATGCCCAAGATAAGAATGTTGTTCCAACGACGGCGACGAGCCGGACTAATGCGCATAGTGGTTCCTAATCTCATGTGATTAGAGACAAACTATCAAAGCTCATCCATCTTGACTAGAACATCCGTATGCAAACGTGGTGAAGGTAGGGAGGAAGTGATGGGACAAATTTCAGATAATAAAAAACCCAACTCGAGAGTTGGGTTTTTCAAATCGTCAAAGAGACAAAACCAATTACTTGATTTTAGCTTCTTTGTACATAACGTGCTGGCGTACAACTGGATCAAATTTCTTGATCTCAAATTTGCCTGGCATGTTACGCTTGTTCTTATCAGTTGTGTAGAAGTGGCCTGTACCTGCTGAAGATACTAGACGGATTTTCTCACGAACGCCTTTCTTTGCCATTGCCTATTTCCTCTTAAACGTTTTCGCCACGTGCACGGATATCTGCAAGAACGGTATCAATACCTTTCTTGTCGATGATGCGCATACCTTTTGCAGTAAGGCGTAGTTTAACAAAACGTTTTTCGCTCTCTACCCAGAAACGATGAGTTTGTAGGTTCGGCAGAAAACGACGCTTAGTAGCATTTCGTGCGTGTGAACGGTTGTTACCCGTTACTGGACGCTTACCAGTTACTTGGCATACTCGTGACATGAATGTCTTCTCCAAAATCGTTTCAGCTCGATATCAACCTTGGTGGCCGAACCTCTCTATTTCTCGAAAAGAAGTTTGAGGTTAAGAACCGCTATGGAAAATCCATACAAGGCTATCAAAGGTCGCGCATTATACTAACTTGATATGCATTGCTCAAGACCCGAACAGATCCTTTTTACAGGTTTTCGTGATCTTTTTTTAAACAGCGGGTTTTTCTAGCAGTTCAAGCTGAATTCAGTTAAAAATTTAGTGGCGAGGATGATAGCAGATTTTTAGCAACTAACAACCTAAAAAATGCACAGTTATATCCACCCTCTTTCTGCGAAAGAAACACTTTCTCCATCACCAATGACAAAATGGTCCAAAACACGAATATCCACCAATGCTAATGCATCAATTAAACGGCGCGTAATTCGTCGATCCGCTTGACTCGGCTCTGCCACTCCGGATGGATGATTGTGTGCTAGAATCAAAGCTGCCGCGTTATGGTGTAGAGCGCGCTTAACCACTTCTCTCGGATAAACTGACGCCGTATCCAGCGTACCTTCAAATAGGATCTCATCTTTTATTACTCGATGCTGGTTATCTAGGAAAAGAATGTAAAACGCCTCTCTTTGGCGATCTCTTAAAATAGAAGAGAGATATAATTTGGTCTGCTCAGGGTTGGTTAATGCATCCCCCCGCTTTAACGTTTCAGCAAGATAGCGCTGCGCCATCTCAAGAACAGCCTGTAATTGCACATATTTAGCCTGCCCCAAGCCTTTGTGTTGGCAAAAGGATTTTTCAGACGCAGAAAACAACTGCCTAAGCGTCCCAAAGTCTTGAATGAGGAAATCAGCCAGCTCGATGACGTTCATACCTTGTGTGCCCGTGCGCAAGAATATCGCCAGTAGCTCGGCATCGGTCAGGGCTTGTGGTCCTCGCTGGAGTAACTTCTCTCTCGGCATAGAGTCATTGGGTAGGGCTTTAAGGGGCATCAGGCTTCTCACTCAATAAATGAATCCCTATTCCACAAAACCCCCAATAAAAGTCGAGTATCAATGTCGCTTTCCTAGCTCCCAACGGCGTTTCTATGTAATTGTGTGGATCATCAAGAGGTAGGAATTTCGATCAAATTAGCCCGAACGCTAGGCAAATCTTTTTGCCTCTGCGAGAAATAAAAATTGTAAGCATTCGTCACACTTTGTTTGATGTAGATGCATGTCCCATCCGATTTGCGCAGGCGATAAGCGTTTGAGTTGTGCTAGAATCCTCGCCAGAAAAATTGGAGAGCTCACATGCAAACACTAGCAGGAAAGAAAATTCTACTCGGCATCAGTGGCGGTATTGCCGCATATAAATGTGCGGAGCTAACCCGTCGCCTCATAGAAAGAGGGGCGCAAGTTCAAGTTGTGATGACAAAGGCGGCGAAAGAGTTCATTACGCCTTTAACCATGCAAGCCGTTTCTGGGCGCCCGGTCTCTGACAGCTTGTTAGATCCAGCGGCAGAAGCGTCAATGGGCCACATTGAATTAGCGAAATGGGCCGATTTGGTTCTTCTTGCTCCAGCAACAGCCGATTTGATTGCTCGCATATCTGCGGGTATGGGCAACGATTTGCTCAGTACGTTAGTACTGGCAACCGATTCGCCAGTCGCGGTGTCTCCTGCCATGAACCAACAGATGTATCGCAATGTGGCTACTCAAGAGAACATCGCGACATTAACACGCCGTGGTATGCACATTTGGGGACCTGCTGCAGGTGAACAAGCGTGTGGTGACGTGGGGCCTGGCCGAATGTTAGAACCGATGCAACTAGTGCACTTGTGTGAGCAGTTTTTTCAGCCAAAAGTGCTGGCTGGTCAATCTATTTTGATCACGGCAGGTCCAACGCGTGAGGCGCTCGATCCGGTGCGTTACATCACCAACCACAGCTCGGGCAAGATGGGGTATGCGTTGGCGAATGCGGCAACGCAAATGGGAGCGAAAGTCACCCTCGTTAGCGGCCCTGTTAACTTGAACACGCCAACAGGCGTAGAGCGCATTAACGTGTCTAGTGCACAAGAGATGCACGACGCGGTCATGGCGCACGCCGCCACTCACGATGCTTTCATCAGCTGTGCGGCGGTTGCAGACTATCGTCCAGAAGAAGTGGCCACTCAAAAGCTGAAGAAAACCGATGACAGTGATCAAATGACCATCACCATGGTGAAAAACCCTGACATTGTGGCGGCGGTAGCGGCAATGCCAAAGCAGCGCCCGTTTACGGTAGGCTTTGCTGCTGAGACCAATGACGTCGAAACCTATGCTCGCGGTAAGCTTTTGAAAAAGAACCTCGACATGATTTGTGCTAATGATGTCTCAGTTACCGGTCAAGGTTTCAACAGTAATGACAACGCGATTACGCTGTTTTGGCCACAAGGTGAACTTGCACTCACTCTTGAATCAAAAGAAGCATTAAGCTTCAAGATCCTAGAAAAAATGCACACCCTCATGCACGCACAGAAGTAATCGCCGTTCCATTTTTATCAAAATTTGACCAAAAATTGCGATAAACATGACAACTGAGGGTGTTAAAGCTCCCATTCCACCCTCCGTAGTCTAGTTTGATGCCAAATAGCATCTTATAATTCCCCCCCCCCGCCCAACTTTGTATTTTGTAAGGAAGTAATTAATGGCCGGCAGTAGAAAATCCAATCGTCGTGAAGAGATCTTGCAAGCATTAGCACAAATGCTTGAATCAACGGAAGGCGCTTCACGCATTACTACGGCAAAACTGGCAAAGCAGGTCGGCGTATCGGAAGCCGCGCTTTATCGTCATTTCCCAAGCAAAGCACGCATGTTTGAAGGCTTAATCGAATTTATTGAAGAAGCGCTCATGACACGCATCAACCGCATTCTGGATGATGAAAAAGATACCCTTGAGCGCATCCGTATGGTGATCCATCTGATTTTGGCATTCTCAGAGCGTAACCCTGGCCTGACACGCATCCTGTCTGGTCATGCTTTAATGTTTGAAAACGAGCGCCTACGTGAGCGTATCAACCAACTGTTTGAACGCATTGAAACTCAATTGCGCCAGATCTTGCGTGAACGTAAGATCCGAGAAGGCAAATCTTTCCCAGTTGAAGAACGTATCTTAGCCGCTCAAATTCTTGGACAAGTTGAAGGTAGCCTAAACCGCTTTGTCCGCAGTGACTTTAAATATCAGCCAACTGCGAACTTTGACGAGTACTGGGCACTTCTCAGTGCACAAATAAAGTAGAGATTATGAGTAAAGAAAAATACACGCAACCCGAGTTTTCTCTTTCCCTTCTCCACCCTCGTAACTGGGGTGTTTGGCTCGGGTTTGGCCTTTTGGCCATCGTGGTCAACCTCCTCCCTTATCGCTTGCTATTACCACTCGGCCGTACGTTCGGCCATTTGGGTATGCGTTACGGCAAAAAGCGGGTTCATATCGCCACACGTAACCTTGAATTGGCTTTCCCTGACAAAACCGCAGAAGAGATTCAGCATATCGTTGAAGAAAACTTCAAAAACACTGGTATGGCACTCATTGAAACCGGCATCACATGGTTCTGGCCAACATGGCGCTTCAAAACGTTGTTGGTCGAGAAAGACCTTATGGCGGTACGTGAAAAAGCGGCGGAAGGCAAAGGGGTACTGCTTTGCTGCGTGCACGCTCTGAATTTAGAAATCACTGCACGTGCTTTTGCGGTGCTTGGTGTCGCTGGCTATGGCGCATATCGTCCACACAACAACCCAGCCTACAACTTTATTCAATACTGGGGCCGCACCCACGATGGCAATAAGCTGATTGATCGTAAAGATGTGAAGCAGATGATTCGCGTCCTTCGCAGTGGTGAGCGCTTGTTTTACCTACCAGACCACGACTATGGACGTAACAAATCGGTCTTCGTGCCTTTCTTCGCGGTAGAAGATGCGTGCACCACGACCGGAACCAGCATTCTGGCTTACACGTCTAAGTGCGCCATCATCCCTGGATCGGGCTTTCGCAATGATGACGGAAAGTACGAGATCATTGCTGATAAATGCATTGACGCAAATTACCCGAAAAAAGACGAAGTGGCAGCCGCTGCTTACATGAACAAGTACGTGGAAGAGGTGATACTGCGCGCGCCGGCACAATGGATGTGGCTACACAAGCGTTATAAGACCATGGCCGATGAAAGTGCACCAAAAGGGATTCGATATAAATGAGCAGCATAGGTCCTAGGTTGTAGGCCTAGGATCCTAGGTGAAGCGCACTAGAAATTTGTGCATTTCATTGCTTCTTGAGAAAGCCATTTGAATACCGAATACGGAGCGCTTCGCGTACGGAATACTGAAGGCTTCACCTAAATCAAAGCCGTCATTCCAGCGAGCCCAAGCGAGACTAGGAATCTAATATCAACCAGCGCGTGGTCAAAACGCCCACTTCAACCATTGAGCGTTCGACTAGTAGATCCTGAATCACGTTCGTCCCTCACGGTTCAGAATGACAAGTATTTTCCTTATCACTCAAAGACAGCGATTGTGCGTAATCCGTAATCCAATATTTTAGGTCCTAGATCCTAGGGCCCATCTTTTGAACCTAGGACCTACCTTTTCCTTAAATCCCGTATTCCGTGCGGTATGTTTTCACCGCATCAAGGTGCTCTGTTGCGTCACCTTTCTCTTCTAGGTACGTGATCAAATCAGAGAGACTTACGATAGAAATCACCGCACAACCAAAGTCGCGCTCCACTTCTTGAATCGCTGATAGCGCACCTTTGCCTTTCTCTTGACGGTCGATAGCAACCAACACACCAGCAAGGTCTGCACCGTTTGCTTGGATGATTTCCATCGACTCACGAATCGCTGTGCCCGCCGTGATTACGTCATCCACCAGCATGATACGCCCCTCTAGCGCTGAGCCTACAAGGTTACCACCTTCACCGTGATCTTTTGCTTCTTTACGGTTGAAGCAGTAAGGCGTGTCGATGTCGTGGTGATCTGCCAGTGCTACTGCTGTGGTTGTCGCAATTGGAATGCCTTTGTACGCAGGGCCAAATAGCACATCAAACTCGATGCCAGAGTCTGCTAATGCAGCTGCGTAAAAACGGCCAAGGCGAGCAAGGTCTCGGCCTGTATTGAAAAGACCAGCGTTAAAGAAGTACGGGCTCTTACGGCCTGATTTCAAAGTAAACTCACCAAACTTAAGAACTTGTTTCTCAAGTGCAAACTCAATAAATTCACGCTGGTATGCTTTCATTATTTTCTCTCAATTTTCCGTGTGGGTATTATCTTTTTCTAAATCCTAGGTCCGAGGACCTAGCAATATGTAAAAAAATAGCTTCCTTTGTGGGGAAGCTATCTAAAAATTAATGAGCTAACGCCGCCTTCTGCGCTGCGACGATTTCGCTGATGCCGATTTTCGCCGACTCGAGCAAGGCCATCAGCTGTTCTTGACTGAACGGTTCACCTTCTGCGGTGCCTTGAACTTCAATCATCTTGCCTTCTTCCGTCATAACCACGTTCATGTCGGTGTCTGCAGCTGAATCTTCTACGTATTCAAGGTCACATAGCACTTCGTCACCGAGCAAACCAACCGAAACCGCTGCAACATGGCCTTTCATTGGGTTTGCTTTTAGCTTGCCGCTATCAATTAGGTGCTGAAATGCATCGGCCAGTGCAACGCTTGCGCCACTAATAGATGCCGTGCGTGTACCACCATCGGCTTGGATTACGTCACAGTCAACCGTGATCATAAACTCACCCATTGCCTTTAGATCCACAACAGCACGTAGGCTGCGCGCGATAAGGCGTTGGATTTCCATCGTACGACCACCTTGCTTACCGTTCGCCGCTTCACGACGAGTGCGTGAGTGAGTCGCACGCGGTAGCATGCCGTATTCTGCCGTTACCCAGCCTTTACCTTGGCCTTTTAGCCAGCGAGGCACAGATTCTTCTACGGTCGCATTACACAAAACTTTTGTGTTGCCGAACTCAACCAACACTGAACCTTCAGCGTAAGCAGTGTAGTTACGAGTAATTTTGATTGGGCGAACTTGGTCCGCCTTGCGATCGTTTGGACGCATGGGCATCTACCTTTAACAATGGGAAGAAGACGATTTGATTGGGCGTAGATTATAGCGGAATCGTTTAAATAAAGCTATTGGGTTACAGATTGACGAAGCCTCCCTCATCTTGCTGTGCTACTATTGCGGAGTAATTTTCAGCAAAATTAAAGACAGGAAAATTCGATGATTTACAGTATGACAGCGTATGCACGCAAAGAAGTAAAAGGCGATTGGGGCTCAGCAGTGTGGGAAATCCGCAGTGTTAACCAGCGTTACCTAGAAACCTACTTTCGTATGCCAGAGCAATTCCGCGCTCTAGAGCCCGTTTTGCGCGAGCGTTTCCGTAAGCGTCTAGCTCGCGGTAAAGTAGAGTGCAGCCTGCGCTTTGAAGCCAACCCAGCGGCAAAAGCAGAACTCAGCATCAACGAGACGTTAGCCAAGCAAGTGATCAAAGCCGCTGAGCAAGTCATGCACATGACTGGTGAACTCAGCCGCATTAACCCATTCCAAGTTATGCAATGGCCAGGCGTGATGGAAACCCCTGAGCAAGACATGGATACGGTCAACAAAGCCCTCTTAGGCGCGTTTGATGAAGCCATCAACGAGTTCATTGAAGCGCGTGGTCGTGAAGGCGACAACATGAAAGCGTTGATCGAACAACGTCTAGAAGCGATCACGGCAGAAGTCGTGAAAGTGCGTGCTCGCATGCCTGAAATCCTAGAATGGCAGCGTGAGCGCCTGTTCTCTAAGTTTGAAGATGCAAAAGTTGAACTGGACCCATCTCGCGTAGAACAAGAACTGATTCTGTTAGCCCAGAAATCGGACGTAGCAGAAGAGCTCGACCGCTTGGATTCTCACGTGAAAGAAACCACCAACATTCTGAAGAACGGAGGCTCAGTAGGCCGCCGTCTCGATTTCATGATGCAAGAGTTCAACCGAGAATCCAACACACTGGCGTCGAAATCAATCAGCACCGACATCACGGCTTCTGGCGTGGAACTCAAGGTTCTGATCGAACAGATGCGTGAACAGATCCAGAACATCGAATAAGGTTTATGTGAGTTTTCTCTCGTTCACAAATGCACACTAAGCCCCTAATTAAAGGGGCTTTTTGCCTTTTCTAGTAATCTATTCTTGTTATCTACTATTTGCTAATCTTCTGCCAAATAATAACACCAGTGGTGGCAATATCTGTCTAGTGCAATTTGGGGCGTGGCTGCAATATGATCAGCACCATGATGCCAAGAACGACAGCAAGTAAAATCGAACCAAAGCGAACTAAATCATCCGATATCGCGCTGATGCTCGTCGACGTCAAACCATAAAACACCAGAACCACATAACTCGAATACAACAGCTGAATCGAATTGTAGCTCGCCCTCTTTTCCATGGCATGAATCCCCATAAACAGTGCACTCACAATCGCCGCCCCCAATATCCCCAACAAATTGGTCTGCAGCACGCTCATGATTAATGGTGGGATCGCATACAACACACTGGCATAAGTCACCAGTAAGCGCCTTAAACCATAGTCGTGACCAATGACAGGGTCAGGATCTTTGATCACTAATGCAACAACAATGGTGATGATCGTGCTCTGCTCGAGATCCAACGTCATTGTCACGTACAGGGTAATCAAAACCATCAACGCTTTAACAAACACCTGCCATTCATCATTATGCATCGGCTGAGTTTGAGAGGGGCTGAGTGACGGCGCTAATGGCTCCCCATGAGGGAAGACAAAATAAGCCAAATACGCAACGAAGCCAGCAATACCAATGTTACTCAACAAGGCAAGAGGGATTTCACTGACATCTACGCCCTTTTGTTGGGTGAACACCGCAATCATGGCCGTAGATACAACCAGCAAAATCGCCAACACATCCTGTGGATTTTTTTTCGCGCGCGCCATGCACCAATAAAACACGCCAAACAAGGCAAGGTAATAGACTTGAGGGTAATCCGAAAGCAGCTGACTGAGCAGTGCCTGGCTCCAAGCGGTGACAAACAGCACAACGCCCATGATGATGACCATCACTAACGGCGGCGGTTCATGCGTCGTCGTTAAAAACACAGCGCACATAGCAGGAGCAAGCAAAGGCAAATCGGTGCCAAATACGTACTGCCAAAACAACAGCAGTATGGGGAATATGGCCACTCTTAATAATGGATTCGCACTACTACGATACATAACTTAGATAACTCCAAGCCCAAATCCAAACATCAAGCAGGCGCTCACCTAGGTAACTTTCATCGGGGTAAAACGCCACAACCGCACGCCCACTGTAGCGAAGGGTAAGCTCGCTAGGTAGATCAACAAATTCAATATTAACCGGAAAGCGTTGCGCTTTAACACTACCGGTCGGAGAGTCAAACATACCGCTCGCGTTATTCACCGTTAGGCTGCCATTACCACTGCTCCCCCAGCCAATCGACGTCACTTTTCCCTTAAAGACTTCACCTGGGTACGAATCAAAAACAATTTTCACCGGATCTTCTGCTTTGAGGTGCATGAGGGAGTTTTCTCTGACCATGGCCGTCAGCCAAAAACCATTACTACTCACAAACGTCAGCAACGGTTGCCCTGCTGCGGCGTAATCACCAACACTCACATCCATATTTGTGATCACCCCTTCGCCAGGGGCTTTTAACTCGGTATGACTCAGGTCTAGCAACGCTTGCTCTTGCTTATTGAGTGCCGCCTGTATTTCTGGGTTCTTGATGTCACGAGGCCCAAACTCTTGCTTGGCTTTGTCCAATGCGGAAACCGCCTGATCCAAGTTGGCTTGAGCCGACTGGAGGTCCGCTAAGCTGTCATCCATAGCGGCTTGGCTGATCGTGCCTTTTTCCACTAACACACGATTGCGCGCCACGTGACGCTTAACATTGTTCAACTTAACGCGCGCCGCGACTTCATTCGCTTTAGCGACATTAATCGCAGCGGAATCAGCTTGATACGATTGCCCGGCCTGTAGCAATGCCAATTTGGTTGCTTTGACGGCTAACTCAAAGGGTTGCTTGTCAATGGTCAGCAGTGGCTGCCCAAAGGTCACACTGGCGTTATTACGGATGTTAACCGCAGCAATCGGTCCTGACACTTCTGGAGCAATGCGTATCACATTAGTATTCACTCGCGCATGTTCCGTCATCGGTGTAACTCTGTCGGCCCAAAGGGTGTAAAGCCAAAGTAATAAGACGCCCAAAAAAATAATATAGGTGACCGAACGGGCTTTTTGTGTGGTACTTGCCTCTTCTTTCTTCAATTCCGTCGAATGTTCATCTGTCATTAATTGGGATCCTTATGCTCTTCAATGAGTTCAATGAGTTCAATGACGCTGACCTTTTTATACAACAAACTATTTTTTGTTCTGACTTCGATAATCAGTGTGATGAAGAAAGCAAACATCCCCACCATCACCGCTGCGATATAGGCCGAAACCATGACTTCGCCAATGTACTTTGTCCACAACAAGGCCAGTACCGTCAGCCAGCCAAACAAAACCGCAGCATGCTTCAATGCAATGGGCACCAAGTCCGCCCAAAGCGATGATGCAATTTGGGGCAATGCATCTGGGTAAGCTTTGCCTATATGTCGGAGAAATAATTTCGATGTGATGAGAGAGAGAATGATGCCTAAGCCAAAAGTCAAGGTGATCGCTTCTCCCCATACCGTTATCTGCTCATGGCGAATCAGATTGATCGAGACAGGCACGGCATCCATCGGTTCAAAGTGCACGTACGCGATGTACCCATTGATCAGAGCATTTATGATTCCCGCAATCAATGAGTCTTGGACTCGAACTTGTAGACCCAACATAAATCCCCATCTTAAACTGGTTAGATAAAAAGAGAGCGACCGCAGAGTCAGCACACTTCTAAAACCAACAAAAGTAGGGCGGATCTTACCGTCACGTTCGTAGCTTTTTTGTTGTATTGCGCTACATTAACAACTATAGCCTTTTGTAATTAGAATGCTATTTATTGCCTTTGCACAAAAATGACACACTTTGACGGGAGACAGCATGAAAAAAATACTCATGACCGCTATCGGTATGGTCCTTCTATCGAGTCCAACGTTCGCTTCTGACGACACTATCGCCAAAGAAAGCGTCCTCACGACAGACCAAGGGGGATTTGATGGCCCCAAAGAAAATGACACATTAAATACCGTTGAAGATGTGATGAATGCAGAATGGCTCACCGATGGGATGACGGTGACCATTATTGGACATATCACCGTGTCTTTAGGCAATGAACAATATACCTTTGCCGATGATACAGGGAGCATGACCATAAAAATCGGCCCTTATGTTTGGGACGAACAAAAAGTAACGCCAAAAGACAAGGTTCAAATCGTAGGTAAAATTGCCAAGAATGACAGCAGCAGTGCGGTGATTGCTGACTCACTTAAAATCCTCTCCAAGTAGCCGATAATCACACCTAGCGCTTCAATAAAAAAACCAGTTACATCATGACTGGTTTTTTCAATAAAATTATTCGTCTTTTTCGGCGGTTTGATGATCGATATACGGCCAATAATGATGACCAACTCGAATAACCAAGGTTGCAGCAGCCAGAATAAATGCCGCTAAAGACAGCCAGACAATCATCACTGAGTCGAGTTCTTTCATACCAAGGGTGATGTAGCGAGCAATCGCCATAATGGCAATATACATAGGGTAACGAACTGGGATCTTACCATTCATCACAAACTGTCCGACCATGGCGAGCACTTCGAGATAGATGAACATTAATAAGATATCCTCAAGTAACACTCGCTTTTGCACATATATGTGGACAAACTCTTCGGCCATCGCCCACACCGTCGCCATCGTGATGGCAACCAAAAGCACGGCTTCAAGCACATGAAAGATTTTCAGAAAGGGGCGACTGAATGATTGAGGTAAATGGGACGGCATTGCGAACTATCCAAACAAATCAAAGGAATAAATTGGAGTGTAGCACGCTAATTTCAATATCCAATATCTAGAAAAAAGTGAAAATAAAAAACGCCCCATCCTGTGGAGCGCTTCCTTTTTATCTGGCTTTCCGTTCTACTTGAGTCGTGGCATTACGCCACTTGCTGCTTTTTTTCTGCCAAGCGCTTTTTCTTGCGGTACTTGGGATGCGTAATCGGAATCGCCGAAAGTAGCGTCTTGGTATAATCATTTTGCGGATTAGCGTAAATTTCTTTCGCACTGCCCGCTTCCACCACTTTACCAAAGTACATCACTGCGACTTTATCAGAGACGTGTTTCACCACCGATAAATCATGTGAAATAAAGATGATCGCTAGGTTCATCTCTTGCTGCAGTTGCAGCAACAAGTTCAGGATCTGAGCCTGAACCGATACATCCAATGCCGATACCGACTCATCACAAATCAGTAATTTAGGCTTAAGTGCAATCGCACGAGCGATACCAATACGCTGACGCTGGCCACCTGAGAATTCATGTGGATAACGGTTGACTGCGGTTTCTGGTAAACCGACCTTCACCAGTACCTCTTTCACCCATTGCTTCCGTTCTGCAGGGGTGCCAATCTTATGAATAATGTACGGCTCTTCCAAAATCATACCAATGGTGTGACGTTGGTTGAGGGATTCCATCGGATCCTGAAAAACAATCTGCATGTCTTTACGCAATGAACGCATTTCTTTGACAGACAGCTTAGTGATGTCTTTACCTTCAAAGAAAATCTTACCTGCGGTTGGCTCGTACAGTTTTAGAATGGTACGACCTAAGGTACTTTTGCCACAGCCCGATTCGCCCACTAAGCCAAGAGTCTCCCCCTCACCTACTGACAGTGACACACCATCTACCGCTTTAATGGTGTAGCCTTTCTTAAACAGTCCTTTACCAGATACAAAGTGCTGCTTAAGATTTTCAATTCTTAATACTTCTTTTGCCATAACATCCTCTTTTATGACTTGTTCACTTTGCACCAGTTAGCTCGCAAACATACTGGCGTCAATCGGCTTAATGTCGATCATCTGCTTAGGTTCGTTATCCAAACTTGGCATCAAACCCATCAAACGTTTGGTGTATGGGTGCTGAGGATTATCAAACAACTCGAAAATCTCGGCTTTTTCCACAATACGACCTCCATACATCACCGCCACGTCATCACACACTTCAGCAACCACGCCAAGGTCATGGGTGATAAAAATCATCGCCATACCCGTCTCTTCTTGCAGTTCGTTCATGAGTTCAAGGATAGACGCCTGCACGGTAACATCCAGTGCCGTGGTTGGCTCGTCACAGATCAAAATGTCTGGTTTACAAGCCAGTGCCATCGCAATCATCACACGCTGACGCATGCCGCCAGACAAGTTATGCGGATACTCATTCAAACGCTTCTCTGGAAGTGGGATTTTTACTTTCGCAAGCATTTCAACTGCATACGTTTCACGCGCCTTCTTATCCAGTTCAGGGCGGTGCAGTTCTAACACTTCACAAAGTTGACGACCGATAGTATGAACCGGGTTCAGTGCCGTCATCGGATCTTGGAAGATGATAGAAATACGGTCACCACGCATGGCATACATTTCTTCTGCTGGCAGCTTTGCAAGATCAGTACCGCGGTAATTCACTTCACCATTAATGATCTTGCCGTACGGCTTTGGCAACAAGCCCATGATGGACATCGAGGTGACACTTTTACCACTGCCCGACTCACCGACTAAGCCAAGAGTACGCCCAGCGCGAACATCAAAGTTCACACCATGCAGTACTTTTACTGGGCCATCATCGGTTGTGAATTCAACCTCTAGGTCTTTCACTCTTAGGATTACTTCGTTTTCCATAACACATCCTTACAGCTTATAAGTGTCATCAACGACAACAACCGGTTCAAAGGTTTTACCAGACTTCATCGCTTTCTGGGTATCGTTCTTCACGTCTTTATCGATCCAGTAAGTACCATCGCCAATAATGCCACCACTGAACAACGCTTCTGTCATTCGATTCATTGGCTTCTCAGGTAGCTTCAACCAACGCCAGTGGCCGTAACGAACGTATGGCACCATGTAACCCGGGACAATCACGTGCGCGTCAATGATGTCGCGTTGGATTTCATGGCCTAGCTGAATCTTCTTATCCATGTCCATGTTGAAACGGTACTCAATGATCTTCTCATCAAGATCTGGCGTGCTGTAGTTTGTGAACGAGTTAGTTTGTGGCTTATTGGCGTTCACTGAGTGGAAGTACTCCCAATAGGTTGGGATCTCAGACGTACCCATATCTAGGAACGCTAAATCGTGCTTTTTCTCGCGAACGTATTTGAACATCGATGAACCATCGATCAACTTAAGTTCAATATCCAAGCCCGCCAACTTCGCTTGCTCACGCACAAAGGCAATACGTGGCGTATGCACAGGTGTCGCGTAGGTAAGCTCGAAGCTCAAACGCTGGCCTTTGTCATTGACACGGATGCCATCGGAGCCAATCTTATCAAAGCCTGCGGCTACAAATGCTTGTGCTGCTTTTTCTGGGTCAAACTTGGGCGCTTTGGGGTCTGGTAGTGTGTATTTACCGTGACCATAGCCTGTCGGGTTTGGCTTACGGCTGTAATCACCACGCATGATATTTTCGATCATGCCATCAAAATCAATCGCGTAAGTGATGCCTTTACGAATGTTTAAGTCATCCAATAATGGCATTGCGGTATTCATCCAAACACCGCCTGCACCTACAGGGTATTGGTTGTAGCCCCAAAACTTCTGAATATAGCCTTTTTGGTAAGGTTCCGTATCCGATTTGTCATGCCATAAACTTGGTAGCACCAAACCAAACGCGTCTAAGCTGCCTTTCTCAAAGTGCTTTTTGGCAATATCGTTATCACGGATGACTGTGATACGGATTTTGTCGACGTTATAACGGTTTTGGTAGTACTTGTTGGTGTAACCCCACCAATCATCACCTACGTGCTTAAAGGTGACGCTTTTGCCTTTTTTGATATCCGCTAGGTAGTAAGCGCTTGTTGTTGGCTCACTCTTGAAGTTGTAATACCGAACGAAATCATCATGAATGCCGTCGCCGTTAGCGTCTTTCTTCGGATTCGCATAGAAATGAGCAGGGCGAGGACGCAGTGCGCCCATTCTTAACAACAGCTCTTCAGGATTAAGTTCTTTCGCGGCCTTCACAGCAAACGTGTGATCATCAAACTTAATGACATCGGCGACAGTTTTGTTGTAATAGTCGTTATACCAAGGCTCAAGAATGTCTTTCGAACGGTAGAACTTCAGCATAAAAACAAAATCGTCTGCCGTGACGGGCTTGCCATCAGACCATTTCGCTTCTGGGTTCAGTTTGAAATAAACCGTTTTGTTATCACCTGCTAGTGCCCACTCATTGGCAAGTTCAGGGATGAACTCTAAAGTGTCAGGGTGACGAACCACCAATCCTGGCGTCTCATCCAAGATAAAGGAACGCAACCCAGAGTTCGCATCTGGACCAACGCTACGTAGAGTCTGCGGAAAGCTCGACATGTAGGTACGGTAAGTCCCTCCACGCTTCGCTTCAGGCGAGCCATATTGCGGCTCATTCCAGTTGGTTTGCCAGTCTAACTCCGCCGGAGGCGTTGCCGACATCGCACCAAAACTCAGGGCGCTCAGCGTGGACGCTAATAGTATTCTTTTCATAAAACTTCCCTTTTTATGTTCTGTTCACGCTGTTCGCTTAAACATAGCGTGTGAATTTTTTCGGGTCGAATGCGGCACGGATTGCTTCACCGATGAAGGTTACCATCACTAAAACGAGAACAATGGAAGTCACAACAGAAGCAACGATCCATGGCGAGTCTAGGTTCGACTTACCTTGTTGCAGCAGTTCACCCCAACTTGGTGTGGGTGGCATCAAACCTAAGCCTAGGTAATCCAGTGCTGTCAGAGCAGTAATGTTTGCTGCAATGGTAAACGGGGCGAGCGTCACGATCATCACCATGGTGTTTGGCAGAATATGGTTAAACAGAATACGACCCGTTGATGCACCTAGTGCACGCGCGGCCATAACATATTCACGCGCGGATTCTTTGTAGGTCATGGTTCGCATGTACCAAGTCATCCCCATCCAACCAAACAGTACGTTGATAGCAACGAATAAGGTGAAGGTAGGTTGAACGATAGAAACCAAGATCATGATGACATACAAGAATGGCACCATCGACCACACTTCGATCAGGCGCTGGACGAACAGGTCAAATTTGCCGCCCCAAAAGCCCATCGCACAGCCTACCGCCGTACCAATTGCGTAAGAGATCGCCATAGTAAGCAAAGCAAATCCCATTGCTGTACGAAAACCATAAACTAGGCGAGCTAAGATATCGCGACCGATCACATCAGTGCCTAAGTAGTGCTTGTTCTCTGCACTTGGCGCTGTTGGTGGAAAATCACCACTAAAATCTTGCTCGTACGGGTTCCAAGGCACAATAGGTAGAATAACGAAGTTGTCGCCGCCTTCCGCTTCAAATACTTTTTGCAGCTCTCGGTAGTCAGCTTCACTAGAAGCAGCCTGACCAAATTCAGAGCCTAGACGGACATCACTAACGACCGGAAAGTAAAAGCTCCCCTCGTACTTAACAACCAGCGCTTTACTGTTGATCAACAGTTCTGCAAACAGAGAAAGGATCAACATGGTGGATAAGATCAGAAACGACCAGTAACCACGCTTAATCTCTTTAAAGTTACGAAATTTCTTTTCAGTTAATGGGCTAACTTTAATCATATTACGCTCCAAACTTCACACGTGGGTCGACTAAAGCAACACAGATATCAGAAACGATATTACCGATAAGCAGCAATACCGCGTTGATTGCCACGATACCCATTACTACAGGGTAGTCACGTTCCATGATGGACTCATAGCCCAACAAACCAATACCATCGATATTGAAAATCACTTCGATAAGGAATGCCCCCGTCATAAAGAACAGAAGCGAATTACCAAAGTGAGAAGCGATAGGAATCAAGCTATTGCGCAGCGCGTGTTTACGTACCGCTTTCTTAAACGGTAAGCCTTTAGCAATTGCAGTACGAATGTAATCTGACGACAAGTTTTCCATCAGGTTGTTTTTCATCGTCATGGTTAGTGTTGCGAAGTCACCAATCAAGTAACAGATCAGAGGCAGTACCGCATGCCACATCACGTCTTTTGCACGTTCAAAGAAGGTTTCATAGTCGTCAAAATCATCACCAACAAAGCCGCCCATAGGGAACCACTCTAAGTGATAGCTAAATAAGGTAATCAGTAAGACACCAACAACATAGCCCGGTAAAGCATAACCAACAAAGATAAGGATGGAAGAAGCTGAATCAAACACCGACCCGTGCTTAAGTGCTTTGTAGTAGCCCAGTGGGATGGAAATAAAATAACTAATAAAGAAGGTCATCCCACCATAAAAAAGTGACACGGGCAGACGCTCTGCAATCATATCGGATACGGGTTCGTAGTAACGCGTCGACTCACCGAGATCGAGCTGAACTAAACGGCTCAACCACTCAACATAAGCTTCAACGACAGGCTTATCCAAGCCATAAAACGCATTCAGCTCGGCAATTTGATCATCAGAAAGCGCGGTATTACCACCCGCAGAGGTCATGGCCGCAGCACCATCCCCTTGAGCCTGCATCTGAGAAAGCATGCGCTCTACGGGGCCACCGGGTACAAAACGTGTGATAGCAAAGATAAGAATGGTTATCCCGAGAAACGTTGGAATGACCAACGCCAATCGGCGTAAAAAGTACGACAGCATATACAACTTGCTCCTTGTCTACTGTGCATTATGAGTCGGCTTCAATCTGGAGATTTCCGAACCCAAATGGTGCTTCTCTATCCCGTAGTAACTAAAGCTGTTGAAACACACTCCCTGCGTTTCAATAACCAGTTTTTTACACTACTGCAATAATTCCAGGCTCATATTTATCTTGATTCTTGTGCAGCTTCAAGTAATTGAAGCTAAAACATGACAAATCCCCACCAGTGTCGAAAAACCGAAATATTTTTGTAAAAAATTATAAAAAACCACAAAATCAATTCATACAGAATATCAACCTGGTCAATCAAGAGCCCACAGAGCGCATAAAAACCCAATTATATCGCATAAAAAAACACCACCCTAAAGTAACATTTGACGCCATAATACGAGTGAGCCCTTTTGTTACAATGGGTATCATATTCTGATACTCATCGACTCAAATACATTAACAATTCCACTATTCTACGAAACTCACCCCGCAGGATAATCCACTATTTCAACGGGAATTCAAAGAGCGATAAACCCAATGAAAATCCATAAGCGAGATAAGTCATTACTGCCGGCAAGAAACACAAAATACGGCATTTTGCCAACATAATACATCGACACTTAACCCACAAATAGATGATAACTCTACACATTTAGTTCACTTTGGTTTTTTACATCATTTTTACATTTCATCATCTCTTTTTACCACTGGTTTGACTTCCTTTTTCCATCTCAGGTATATATGACGTAAGCGTTAACGAAATATTAACGTCATAAAAAAGTCGGTAGGCAACCGACACAAGGAATTATAAGAAACGGAGCAACAAGGATGTCTAAAAACACAACCGCTTTGTCTGTTGCGATTAGTATTGCATTGGGAACAGCAGCAGTGGCCCCAATCGCGGCACAGGCAGAAGAGCAGCAAGTCGAAAAGCTGCAAAAAATGAAAGTGACAGGTTCGCGTATTTCACGCGTGGATGCAGAAGCACCGCAACCTGTAGTTGTATTTGATAAATCAGATATTGAAAATTCGGGTGCCACCAGCATTGCTGAATTCCTACAGGAATCACCGACACTGCTAGGTCCTGGTGCGACAACTCAAAACGAAACATTAACACAGGTTGCAGGTTCAGCAAGTGCTGACTACCGTGGCTTCGGTCAAGATGCTGTTTTGGTTCTACTAAACGGCCGCCGACTACCAAACAACCCTGTAGCAGCTACATTCGTTGACCTTAACCAGCTACCAACGGCCGCGGTTGAGCGTGTAGAAATTCTTAACGATGGCGCATCGGCTATTTATGGTTCTGATGCCATCTCTGGCGTTATCAATATCATCACAAAAACAAGCTATGACGGCTTAACCGTAACAGCAAACCAAGGTATTACCTCAGAAAGTGATGGTGAAAAAACCTCATTTAGCATTGTTGGCGGTAAAACATTTGAAAATGAGTCAAACCTAATGGTTGCCGTCGACTACTTCAAACAAGGCGTAATCAATGCGAGCGATCGTTCATATTCATCTTCAGCTGTCTATGGTGAAAATGATGGACGAAGCCCATATGGATACCCAGCATCGGTTTTTAAATCTGATTGGAGCGAAGCAATGGCTCCATCCGATTGTGCACCAGAGAATACCGTCCCAAGTTTATATGCTGCTGGTGGTACAGAGTGTGTCTATGACTTTGCATCTGACTACCAACTGGTTCCAGAAACAGAGCGTTGGGGGGTGTTTTCTGTCTACACCAAGCCTTTGTCGGATAACCTAACCGCATCCGTACAAGCTCGCTATAACCACGCAAAAACCATCACTTCAAATGCGCCAGCGCCAGGTTTCTTAACTGTAGGGGTCACTCAGGAATTTTTAGATGCGGGTTATTTAGACGGATTTTCAACGAAACCAGAGGTCGGAGATACAGTCTTTGTCGCTAGACGTTGGGTGGAATTTGGTAAACGTGAAAAAGAAAATACCAATGAAACGATCGAGGTGATCGCATCACTGGATGGCTATGCAGAAAGCATTGAAGTGGAATGGCAAGCAGAATTTGGCCATGCTATTGCTCGCGCTAAACAGGTCGGCATCAACGGGCAATTATTTGAAAGTCAAATGACTGAAGGCGTGGCAAGCGGTGATATCAACCCATTTGACCCATCTCAGAACTCAGCCGCAACGGTAGCCAAATATCAACAGGCTCCTGTTCGAAAAGGTGAAGAAAAAATCACTTTCAGTAGCTTTCGAGGCACTGGCGAGTTTACCGATGAGATCAGCTGGGCATCGGGCGTAGAGTCTCGCTTCACTGAGTATTACGACAAAGTGAGTGAGAACTACACAGACATCATTGGTGGTGCAGCAAGCTCAAGTGAGGGTACTCGCTTCAATGCTGCTGCTTATTTCGAGACCGTTTACATCCCGACTGATGAAGTAGAGTTAGGTGCTGCTGCTCGTTATGATTACTACAATGACTTTGGTACTGCGGTAACAGGTAAGCTTTCTGCTGGTTACCGACCTCTAGATACGCTACTTCTTCGTGGCTCTGTTGGTACGGGTTTTAAAGCTCCGGATATGAAAAATTTGTACCTTTCTCAATCTGAAGGGGTGCTTCAAGCAGTCGACACTAAACGCTGCGATGAGGCTTCAGAAGCAGATAAAGAGCAACTATGTAAGAAGTACGAGATCGATTCAGTTTCTGGTGGTAACCCGGATCTTGACCCAGAAAAATCAGTGGCGATAAACCTTGGTTTTGCCTGGGAAATCATTGAAGACCTCTCAGTTACAACGGATTACTGGAACATTAAGGTCGATGACAAAATCACTAGCATCGGTATTCAAGAAATCATCAATAATGAAAGTGAATACGGCGACTTAATCTCTCGAGATCCTGTTTCAGGAAAAATTGACCAAGTAACAGACATTCTCCAAAACGTAGCAAAAGAACAAGGTCAAGGCTTAGATATCTCTATTCGATACCTACTAGACACTGATTTTGGTGAGTTTAAAACCGATGTCAGTGCGGCGCACTTGATTTCATTTGAACGCAGCAAAGGCGTTACAGGCATCATGTGTGAAGAAGCTGGCACATATGGCGAGCCAAAATGGAAAGGCAGTGCAGGTGTAGCATGGAACCTTAATAATTTCAATGCATTTACCCGTGTCAATTACATCGGTGAATACAAAGATAACGGCACAGGACGCAGCGCTGATAGCTGTGGTTACAAAGACCCGGATTCAGTGAAAACGGTTGATGCTTACACCACAGTAGATCTACGCACAGGTTACGACTTCCAACAAGGTACAACCGTAAACTTTGGTGTTAAGAACGTATTCGATGAAGCGCCTCCGTTCACAAGTGAAGCTACATGGCCTTGGTACAACCAATCGCTATCTAGCCCATTTGGTCGCTACTTCTATTTAGAAGCTTCACATTCATTCTAATAAAACCTTTGGCGCAGGAGCTTTTCCTGCGCCCTATTCGACTGACTTAATACACTGACAAGGATGCTACTATGACGTTAAAGGAATTTGGCGTAAGTGCAGTTACTGCCGCGATTTTATCAGTAAGTGGCGCAGCGTTTGCTGCCGACTCTGGTACGGTCGTCGCTAACCAAGCAAAAACCACGAAGTCTTCTCAGGCTTCACAGCAAAAAATCGACAACTATGCTGAAAGTGCTGAAAGCATGCTGGCCGAGTACAAAGGTCTTCTGCGTCAAATCGACAGCATGAAAGTCTACAATGAGCAGATTAACCGCATGGTTCAATCACAGCAGGGAGAGCTGGACTCATTAAATAACCAAATCGCTCAAATTGATCAGACTGCAACCGAAGTTGTACCGCTGACTCTTAAGATGATCGATGCTCTCGATGAATTCGTGACACTTGATCTACCTTTCCAAAAAGAAGAGCGTAATAAACGTGTAACTGAACTACGTGACCTAATGGATCGCGCAGACGTTACCACTTCAGAAAAATTCCGTAAGGTGATGGAAGCGTATCAAATCGAAGAAGGCTTCTCTCGCTCAATTGAATCTTACAAAGCCAGCCTAGAACGCAACGGCGAGACTGTAACTTACGACTTCCTACGTATCGGTCGTACTGCGCTTCTATTCCAATCTCCGGACGGCGGTGAAACAGGCATGTGGAATCAACAGACCCGCCAATGGGAATCACTACCTGAAAACTACCGTATCGCTGTACAGCAAGGCCTTCGCATCGCTAAGAAGCAAGCGCCACCAGCCTTGATCAAACTGCCTGTATTTGCTGGGGAGGAATAAGAAATGAAAGGATTCAAAACTCTAGCCGCTGGCCTACTAGCGAGCTTATTCATGATTTCAGGTGCACAAGCTGAAGCACCACAAAACCTTTCTGAGCTACTGAAAAACGTCAAGTCAGAGAGTATTGTTGAATCAAAAGAGAACAAAGAACGTGAAGCGGCGTTCAAGCGTGACCGCGATCAGCAAGCTGCGTTACTGCAGCAAGCTCGTCAAGAGTTAGCATCGCAGCAAGCGCTAGGTGATCAACTAAAAACCACGTTTGATGAAAACGACAAGCAGTTGACTGAGCTAACCGAAACACTACGCGTTCGTTCTGGTACGCTAGGCGAGATGTTTGGTGTCGTTCGTCAGTACGCGGGTGAATTTAAAGGTCTGTTTGCTGCCTCTCAAAACGCAGTTCAATTCCCAGAGCGTAATGAACTGCTAGCGAAACTTGCCGAAAGTAAAGAACTCCCATCAACGCAAGAGCTTGAAGCGTTTTGGCACACAATCCTACAACAAGTCGTGGCTTCAGGTGACACAACAACCACACCAGCAACCGTTGTATACGGTGAAGGTAAAGAAGCAGTACGTGACGTCACTCTAGTGGGTGAGTTCAACGCAATCGCAGATGGCAAGTACGTTACTTACGTCCCTCAAACAGGTAAGTTCGAAGAACTATCGCGTCAGCCTCGCAAAAACATCACTCGTCATGTTGGCGGTTTTGAAGCGGCAGACGGCACTTACGAACCACTGTTTATCGACCCATCTCGTGGTGTGATTCTGTCTCTACTAGTCCAAAGCCCTACCGTTCAGGAACGTATTGACCAAGGTGGTATCGTTGGTTACGTAATCCTCGCTATGGGTGCTGTTGGTGCATTGATTGCACTTGCTTGTTACCTACGCCTATTGGTTATTGGTGGCAAGATGCGTAAGCAAGCGAAATCAGACACCGTTATTCCTGGCAACCCTCTAGGTGAAGTTATCCAAGCTTACCAAGAGCACAAAGGTGACAACCTTGAAGATCTTGAAGCGAAACTGGACGAAATCATCCTACGTAATGCACCGAGCATTGAACGCTTTATCAGCTCAATCAAACTGTTCGCTTCTGTAGCACCACTTCTAGGTCTACTGGGTACGGTGATGGGTATGATCGGTACGTTCCAAGCCATCACCCTATTTGGTACAGGTGATCCGAAGCTAATGGCTGGCGGTATCTCTGAAGCACTTGTTACTACGATGCTTGGTCTGGTTGTCGCAATTCCTCTACTGTTCCTGTACACCATCGTACACAGTAAAGGTCGTCGTTTGGTTCAAACTCTTGAAGAACAGAGTGCAGGCTTCATCGCTCGCTATCAGGAAAAACTGCATAAAGCCGAAAGCTAAGGAGGCATTATGTGGTGGTTAGTTGGAGAACTTGAATCAATTAGGCGCTTCTTGGGAATGGGTGGCGACGTACTTGTCGTCATCTTTATCCTCAGCTTCATGTTGTGGGCAGTATTGCTAGAACGTTGGTTTTACTTCGCTGCCGTCGCTCCAAAAGCAATGAAAAAAGCCGTTAGCTTTTGGGAAGAGCGCTCAGAACATAAAAGCTGGAACGCTAAGATGATCCGACAAGAAATCGTTTCTCGTCAGGATATTGAGAATAAGAAAGGGCTGCCAATCGTTAAGGTACTGATTGCACTTTGTCCCCTACTTGGTCTACTCGGCACTGTTGTCGGTATGATTCAAGTATTCGATATCTTAGCGGTTACAGGTACAGGAAGCCCTCGAGCAATGGCCTCGGGGATCTCAAAGGCAACAATCCCAACATTAGCGGGAATGGTGGCTTCTCTATCAGGACTTTTCTTTAGTACTCGTCTTGATCATTTAGCCAGAGTCACCACGCAGAAGCTTGAAGACAAGCTAAAGCACATTGCCTGAGTAAACGGAATTAGAGGTATAGGTCATGAAGAGACGCTATAGCAGTGATAGTAGCGAAGAAGCCGCTATCGATATGACACCGATGCTAGACATCGTATTCATCATGTTGATCTTCTTTATCGTAACAACATCGTTTGTTAAAGAAGCAGGTCTAGAAGTAAATCGTCCTACGGCAAGCTCCGCGCAAACCGTTAAGAAAGGTAACATCATGGTTGCCATCGGCGCAGCCGGAGATGTTTGGGTTGATAAGCGCCGTATCGAAGTTGATGCTGTACGTGCCAACATCGAACGTCTACGTGCTGAAAGCCCAGATGGTGCGGTTGTTATCCAAGCGGATACAGAAGCTAATGCTGGCGTAGTCGTGAAGGTAATGGACCAGATTAAGATGGCAGGTGTAGAAAGCATCTCCATTGCCGCAACCAATAAGGATTAAGCTTATGCGGTATCTGGCCTCAATTGCACTGGCGCTCATTGTCTCCCTCGGATTGTTCTGGGGGATGGACAAGCTAGTAAACAAAGAGCGCCACGAGCTAGTGTCGAATGAAGACCTTCGTATGGTGGAATTTATTCGCATTAAACCGGACGAAAAAATACAGGAGAAGAAACGCGAACTCCCGAAACCACCACCGCCTAAGCGACCGCCGCCACCTCCAGAGATGAAGGTTACGTCGACTGTTAAGCCGGTGATGGATCAAATTCCAATGGATATGCCAAAGCTGGACTTGCCGGTCAATGTAACCGGTGGCTCAGTACTCGGTCACTACACCCAAGGTGGCGGTGCTCAAATGGCAGGCAGCGGAGGCCCAGTTCCTCTTGCGACATTCCAACCGCAAATGCCGCGTAAAGCAGCTAGAGCAGGAATTGAAAAAGGTATTGTACTGATCGAATTTACCGTTAACGAGCGTGGCAGTGTTCAGGACGTCAAAGTACTGAAAGAAACACCACGTAAGTTAGGGTTAGGTAAAGCGGCGAGAAAAACCGTGTCTAAATGGACCTTTAAACCGAAAATGGTGGATGGTAAGCCGGTTGCCTCTCGCCTTTCTCAAGAGATCGAGTTCTCTACCAACTAAGGAGTCGCAATATGAAAGCATACACAAAATTGTTGGCTTCTCTGGTGTTTATTTCAGGCGCGTATTGCGCGCCTGTTTTTGCCAGTAATCCAGAGCTGTCAAACAGAACGTTCAAAACCGTAAATAAGGTACAAGAACTCATAGCAACAGAGCAGTACTCTGAAGCAATTGCAAAACTAGATTCCGCACTAGAAAGTTCAAGCAAAAAACCTTATGACAGAGCGGTCTTACTGCAACAAAAAGGCTTTCTGTTTTCTCTGCAAGACAACTACCCCAAAGCGGCTAGTTACTTTGCTAAGTCATTGGAATTAAATGCACTCCCTACACCTATTGCACAGCAAGTCCGTTACAGCCTTGCTCAACTGTATTTGGCTGAAGGGCAGTTCAAAAAATCCATCAAGACGATGAACGAGTGGTTCAAAATTGCGGAAACAACCGAAGAAAAGCCACAAGCACACGCTTACATCACGTTAGCCAGCGCCTATATTCAACTAGATGACTACAAAAACGCGATTCCGCCAACCAAGAAGGCGATCGCATTGAGTAAAAACCCTAGTGAATCTTGGTACCAATTGCTGATGTCAGCCCACTACGAACTCAAGCAGTTTAAGAGTGTTGCTGGTGTGCTGAAAATTCTGACCACTAAGTATCCAAAAAACAAACGTTACTGGACGCAGTTATCTGGTATCTACATGGAACTTAATCAGGAGCGAAACGCACTTTCTACGTTAGAAATGGCACATAAAATGGGCCTATTTGATAAAGAGAAAGAGTACTTACGCTTAGTCAACTTTCAAGCTTACCAAGGTGTACCCTACCGTGCGGCCAAGACGTTGAAAGAGGCGATAGAACAAGGCCATGTTGATGGTAACGTCGACAACTTAGAGAAGTTAGGTGAGTTTTGGCAACAAGCTCAAGAGCTTGGGTTCTCGATTGAGGTCTACCAGCAAGCCTACCGACTTGCGCCAAAGGCAAAGACTCAGATCAAAATTGCCCGCTTAATGGTCTTGGATAAGCAGTATGTGGCGGCCACAAAGTTTGCCAAGAATATCGCCCCCGACGCCAATCGTGAGCAGAAGGGTGAGCTGAATTACATTCGTGGTATGGCTTACTTTGAATTGAACCAACCGGGCAACGCACTCAAAGCGATGAAAAGTGCCGCTCAATCTCCGGACATGAAAGCAGCAGCGAACCCTTGGATTAACTTCCTCGAGTCGCAAGGCTAATTTGACGTAGATATAAATGTAAGTCGCAAGCGAATTTATCCGATTGCACCGAAAATTAAGTGTGAGTCAGTCGCACGCCTGGGGAAGTGAAAGCTTCCCCTTTTTTCGTTTCTATATTCAATCACGACAGCAAATCAAAGTTCCAAAAGATCGGCTGGCAACAAATAGGAGATCGTGATACTCTTCGCCTCCATTTTTCTGGCGAGATTATCACCAACCTCAAATCCATTTGGTGGCTGACTCTTAAATGCCAGTGCTATCGTTATAAACTGTCGAGTCTATCCTTCGGCATTCACTCAATCCAACCAAAAGTGGAACAGTACAATGGGCAAAGGTACTCTCTATATCGTATCTGCACCTAGCGGCGCAGGTAAATCTAGCTTGATCTCAGCAATGTTGGAACGTAACCCAACGTACGCAATGAAAGTGTCTGTGTCTCACACCACTCGTGGCATGCGCCCAGGCGAAGAGAACGGTATTCACTACCACTTCGTAGCAAAAGAAGAGTTTGAAGCTCTGATTGCACAAGGCGACTTCTTAGAGTACGCAGAAGTGTTTGGTAACTACTACGGCACATCACGCGTATGGATTGAAGAAACGCTAAACAAAGGCATCGACGTTTTCCTAGACATCGACTGGCAAGGCGCGCGTCAAATCCGCGAGCAAATGCCAGAAGCGAGAAGCATCTTTATCCTGCCACCATCAAATGGTGAGCTAGAGCGCCGTCTAAACACTCGTGGTCAAGACAGCGAAGAAGTGATCGCAAAACGCATGGCAGAAGCCAAGTCAGAAATCTCGCACTACAACGAGTACGATTACGTGATCGTAAACGACGATTTCGATACGGCATTGATGGACTTTAAAGCCATCCTACGTGCGGAAAGATTGAAGCAAGAAAAACAAGCTGCTAAATATAAAGGTATGCTTGATGCGCTTCTAGCAGAGTAATTCTGCACTAAAATACAAATTTTCGCTTCTTTATTACGGTAAGGAAGCTTATATTGCTTATATAGAAAGTCATTGTTGTTGCACGTCTTATCGCTAGTAAATATTACGCTGAGACTGTATACTTTCTCGTCATTCAAAATTTAGTTAACTATTTGGAGTCCTCATGGCACGCGTAACTGTTCAAGACGCTGTTGAAAAAGTTGGCAACCGTTTCGACCTAGTACTGATTGCGGCTCGCCGCGCTCGTCAAATGCAAACTGGCGGTAAAGATGCACTAGTGCCAGAAGAGAACGATAAGCCAACGGTTATCGCTCTACGCGAAATCGAAGAAGGTTTAATTACTAAAGAAGTTCTAGACGCTCGCGAACGTCAAGAACAACAAGAACAAGAAGCGGCAGAGCTAGCGGCAGTAAGCAGCATCGCTCACAACCGTTAATTCTGGCTTTAGAATTCAACAACCTCCCGGGCCTATAATTTGTATCTATTTGATAGCCTCAAAGACGTTGCCCAAGAATACCTAACAGAGCCTCAAATTGAGGCTCTGCGTCAATCTTATGTGGTAGCGAGAGATGCCCATGAAGGGCAAACCCGTTCAAGCGGGGAACCATATATCATCCACCCCGTCGCTGTTGCTCGTATCTTAGCTGAGATGCGTCTTGATATCGAAACCCTCCAAGCTGCTTTACTGCATGACGTCATCGAAGACTGTGACGTAACCAAAGAAGATCTCGAAGAGAAGTTCGGCACGACCGTCGCAGAATTGGTTGATGGTGTCTCTAAACTGGACAAACTCAAATTCCGCGATAGAAAAGAGGCGCAAGCTGAGAACTTCCGTAAGATGGTTCTGGCGATGGTGCAAGACATCCGCGTTATTTTGATCAAACTGGCTGACCGTACGCACAACATGCGCACGCTAGGCGCACTTCGCCCAGATAAAAAGCGTCGCATTGCTCGTGAAACCCTCGAGATCTACTCGCCACTGGCTCACCGTCTTGGTATTCACAATATCAAAACAGAACTCGAAGAGCTTGGTTTTGAAGCGCTTTACCCGAACCGCTACCGTGTTCTAAAAGAAGTGGTACGAGCGGCACGTGGTAATCGTAAAGAGATGATCCAACGTATCCACAGCGAGATTGAAGGTCGACTGCAAGATGTGGGTTTAAATGCTCGCGTGTTGGGCCGTGAAAAGAACCTGTTCTCCATCTACAACAAGATGAAGACCAAAGAACAGCGCTTTCACACCATCATGGATATCTACGCCTTCCGAGTGGTTGTTGATACGCCGGATACCTGCTATCGCGTGTTAGGCCAAGTGCATAGCTTGTATAAGCCACGCCCGAGCCGCATGAAAGATTACATCGCGGTACCAAAAGCGAACGGCTACCAATCGCTGCACACTTCAATGGTTGGTCCTCACGGCGTGCCGGTTGAGGTCCAAATCCGTACCGAAGATATGGATCAAATGGCGGATAAAGGGGTCGCGGCTCACTGGTCTTACAAAGACAAAGGCGAAAAGTCTGGCACTACAGCACAAGTGAAAGCACAGCGTTGGATGCAAAGCTTACTTGAGCTACAACAAAGTGCAGGTAACTCGTTCGAATTCATCGAAAACGTAAAATCCGATCTGTTTCCTGATGAGATTTACGTCTTCACGCCAAAAGGCCGCATTGTCGAATTACCATTAGGCGCAACAGCCGTTGACTTCGCTTACGCGGTGCATACTGACGTGGGCAACTCATGCGTTGGTGCTCGTGTAGACCGTAATCCTTACCCACTGAGTAAGGCGCTGAAAAACGGTCAAACGGTGGAAATCATCAGCGCGCCGGGGGCTCGCCCAAATGCCGCATGGCTAAACTACGTGGTGACATCGCGTGCCCGCACCAAGATCCGTCAAGTATTGAAGACCATGCGTCGTGAAGAGTCGATTACGCTTGGGCGTCGTCTGCTAAACCATGCACTAGGTCGACACTCGATTGATTCTATCTACCCTGAAAATATCCAGGAAGTTTTAGCGGATCTACGCCTAGAAAGCGTCGATGATCTGTTAGCCGCGATTGGTTTGGGCGAATTAATGAGTATCGTCATCGCTCGTCGTTTGTTGGGTGATACGGAAGAGCTCACCACGACAAGCTCCATTCCAACCGACTCGAAGAAAAAGCTGCCAATTCGTGGGGCTGAAGGCATATTACTGACCTTCGCTAACTGCTGTCACCCGATCCCGGATGACCATATCATTGCGCACGTATCACCGGGTCGTGGCTTAGTGGTTCACCGAGAAACGTGTCCAAACGTACGTGGTTACCAAAGAGAGCCAGACAAGTACATGGCCGTCGCTTGGTCTGAGGATTACGACAAAGAGTTCATTGCTGAACTGAAAGTCGACATGCTCAATCACCAAGGTGCCCTTGCTGAGTTAACCAATGTGATTTCGAAAACAGGCTCGAACATCCATGGTCTCTCGACGGAGGAACGCGACGGACGTTTGTATACCGTTACGGTACTGCTCACCACCAAAGACCGTGTTCATCTTGCTAGTATCATGCGAAAAATCAAAGCGATGCCACAGGCGACACGCGTCAGACGCAGAAAGAACTAACCTTTATCGCCACCCACTCAAACTGGGTGGCGATTTTTTATATCCCAAATTGACTATGAATCTAGAACGTTACAACCGCATCCATCAAGTCCTTACCGCACGCCAGACCGATCTGACTCTTTGCCTTGAAGAAGTACACAAGCCCAATAACGTCTCTGCCGTGATCCGCACTGCCGACGCAACTGGATTACACAAAGTTCATGCTATCTGGCCTGATAAAATGCGCACACTCACCCACACTTCCGCAGGTGCGCGTAACTGGGTAGAGGTCGAGACGCATCGCTCGATTGAAACGGCCATCACCGAGCTCAAAGCGCAAGGCATGCAAGTGTTGGTCACCAACCTGTCAGACACAGCGGTTGATTTTCGTGACATCGACTACACCAAGCCAACCGCAATCATATTGGGCAGCGAAAAAATAGGGGCATCAGAACAAGCGAAAAAACTGGCTGATCAAGACATCATTATTCCAATGATCGGTATGGTGCAGTCTTTGAATGTCTCCGTCGCCAGCGCTGTGATTCTGTATGAAGCGCAGCGTCAACGCCAAGCAGCAGGCATGTACGATAAAGAAGAAAGCACACTGCCAAAAGAGACCATCAACCGCATTCTATTTGAGCGTGGCCATCCGGTATTGGCGAAAGTTGCAAAACGTAAAGGGCTTGATTACCCACAACTCGATGATGAAGGCCAAATCATGGCCGATGAAGCGTGGTGGAAAGAGATGCAAAGTAAATAATCAACTCTTGTCATCCTGAACAGCGACGAAGGAGCGTGATTCAGGATCGACTATCTGAGTGCACTAATGTTACTGGCGTTAACTTCGCTGGCACACTAGCGACAAGTAGATTCCTGATGTCGCTCCGGCTCCTCGGAATGACGGGGCAGCGAAATCCTACTCCTCATGAAGACTTACCTATTTTTTCCTGTACAAAAACACAGCTCCATGGTTAACATACTGCTATGTTAACCATTTTCTTGAGCCCATTATGTCTGCCCAACTGTTATCTGCTATTCCTTTAACCTCACTGTCTGGGGTTGGCGCTAAAGTCGCAGAAAAACTGGCCAAGGTCGGCTTACATACGGTTCAAGATCTGCTATTCCACCTTCCTTTACGGTACGAAGACCGCACGCGCATTTACCCAATAGTCAAGCTGCATGCTGGCCTTTGGGCTGCTGTGCAAGGCAAGGTCATGGCTGTCGATACCATTTTCGGCAAGCGTAAAATGTTGACGGTAAAAATCAGTGACGGCAATGGCACCATCACACTGCGTTTTTTCAACTTCACCGCCGCAATGAAAAACAACTTCTCGCAAGGTAAGTTAGTGCATGCTTACGGCGAGATTAAGCGTGGCGGTATGGGCCTAGAGATTGTTCACCCTGACTATAAATTTTATGCTAGCGAACAAAAGCCCGATGTGGAGCAAAGCTTAACACCGGTTTATCCAACCACTGATGGGCTGCGTCAAATCACCCTGCGTAATCTTACCCAGCAGGCACTGGCTCTACTCGACAAAGCGGCGGTACAAGAGTTGCTGCCATCCGGCTTGTACAATCACCAAATCACCATGTCGCAAGCGCTGCACACCATCCATCGCCCACCACCAAACATCAACTTAGATGAATTTGACCAAGGTAAACACCCTGCACAAATTCGCCTGATCATGGAAGAGTTATTGGCGCAAAACCTTTCTATGCTGGCGGTACGCAGTAAAGGCCAACAAGATGTGGCGCTGCCACTCCCTCCTTGCGATAAGCTCAAAAAGAACTTGCTAGCACAGCTGCCGTTTTCACCGACCAATGCGCAAGCACGAGTGGTGAAAGAAATTGAAGCCGACTTAGAAAAAGCCCACCCAATGATGCGCCTAGTGCAAGGTGATGTGGGCTCAGGTAAAACTTTGGTTGCCGCTTTAGCCGCCGTCAGAGCCATCGAACATGGCTACCAAGTCGCCTTGATGGCACCGACCGAACTGCTTGCTGAGCAGCACGCAACGAACTTCGCCAACTGGTTTAAAACAATGGGCATTCAAGTTGGTTGGCTCGCGGGCAAGCTCAAAGGCAAAGCTAGAGAAGCCGAGATGGCACGCATTGCCAGTGGTGAAGCACAAATGGTAGTGGGTACTCACGCCCTATTCCAAGAACATGTTGATTTCCATCATCTCGCTTTGGTCATCATTGATGAACAGCACCGCTTTGGTGTCCACCAGCGCTTGGAGTTGCGCGAGAAAGGCGCGAAACAAGGCGCTTATCCACATCAGCTCATCATGACAGCAACGCCGATTCCGCGGACGTTAGCGATGACCGCCTACGCTGACTTGGAAACCTCTGTGATTGATGAGTTGCCACCAGGGCGAACACCCATTCAAACCGTGGCGATCCCTGACACCAAACGTGATGACATCGTCGAACGTGTGCGCAATGCCTGCTTAAACGAAGGCAAACAAGCGTATTGGGTATGTACCTTGATTGATGAATCCGAAGTGCTGGAAGCTCAAGCCGCCGCCGACACCGCCGAAGAGCTGCAACGTAAACTGCCCGACGTAAAAATTGGTCTAGTGCACGGACGAATGAAGCCGACAGAGAAACAAGCGGTAATGCAAGATTTCAAAGACAACAAGCTGCACCTGCTCGTCGCAACCACCGTTATTGAGGTCGGCGTGGACGTACCAAACTCTAGCTTGATGATCATCGAAAACCCAGAGCGATTAGGCCTGGCTCAACTACACCAATTACGAGGTCGTGTAGGGCGAGGCTCAGTTGCCAGCCACTGCGTGCTCCTCTACCACTCTCCCCTATCGAAAACCGCCCAGAAACGCTTAGGCGTACTGCGTGAAAGCAACGATGGCTTTGTGATTGCACAGAAAGACTTGGAGATTCGTGGGCCGGGTGAACTACTAGGAACCAAGCAAACCGGCTTGGCAGACTTTAAAATTGCCGATTTAGTGCGAGATCAGCGCTTAATTCCAGAAGTTCAGCGCATTGCTCGCCATATTCATGATACTTACCCAGACAATGCGAGTGCCATCATCGATCGCTGGCTTGGTGAGCGCGATATTTACTCTAAGGCGTGAGCGACAGTGGCGAGCAAATTAGCTCGCCTTTTTTTTTATCCAAAAGGCAAACGTTTGCTTTCTAAATAAATACCTCTATAATCGCGCTCAAAATTGATGATGTGCGCCTTGTCACATCAAACCAACCTGAGTTGACACTGATTAACAGCAATCACAGGCAATAACGTCAACTCCACCCAGCACTCCCATTCAGCGAGCTCTGGGCAAGAACTATTGCGACTAGCGAGACAAACAATGACAACTTCAAACCGAGCTTCGGAACTGGTCTATCAGTTAAACGATCGTCCACCACTACCTCAAACTCTTTTTGCGGCACTTCAGCATCTATTGGCGATGTTCGTTGCGGTCATCACCCCATCTCTGATCATATGTCAGTCATTGGGGGTGCCAGCAGACCAAACCAACACCATCATCAGCATGTCCTTATTCGCATCCGGGGTATCTTCATTCATTCAGATTCGTACTATTGGCCCTATTGGCTCTGGCTTGTTATCAGTACAAGGCACCAGCTTTAACTTCTTAGGTCCAATTATTGGTGCAGGATTGTCGCTTAAAGCCGGTGGGGCTGATATCAACACCATGATGGCGGCCATTTTCGGTACTATTTTGGTCGCCTCATTTGCAGAGGTGTTCTTATCTCGCGTTCTAGAACACGCACGCCGCATTATTACCCCCTTAGTGTCAGGGATCGTCGTAACGCTTATCGGCCTAACCCTAATCCAAGTGGGCTTGGTATCGATGGGCGGCGGCTACGCAGCGATGAGTGATGGTACATTTGGCAGCTTAGATAAACTCGCGCTAGCCGGTACCGTGCTTGGCTTGATCGTGATACTAAACCGCTCTAAAAACCCATACTTACGCGTTGCTTCTATCGTGATTGCGATGCTGGTTGGCTATGTGATGGCGTACTTTATGGGCATGGTCGATACCGCTAAGCTCGGCAAAACAGAGCTGATTGCGCTACCGATTCCAATGCAATACGGCCTTAGCTTCGACTGGTCACTGTTCATTCCATTAGTGCTGATCTTCTTCATTACCGCACTAGAGGCGATTGGCGACATCACCGCAACGTCTGAAGTGTCCGGCGAGCCAGTAAAAGGCCCGGTCTACATGAAACGTATTAAGGGTGGTGTTTTATCCGATGGCCTCAACTCAGCAATCGCAGCCGTATTCAACAGCTTCCCAAACTCTACCTTCAGCCAAAATAACGGCATCATTATGCTAACGGGCGTTGCAAGCCGTTATGTGGGTTACTTCATTGCGGGTATGTTGGTTATTCTCGGGCTATTCCCTGGGGTCGCAAGCTTCGTGCAGTTGATTCCTGAACCCGTGCTTGGCGGATCAACGATTGTGATGTTCGGTACGATCGCGGCAGCAGGTGTACGCATCATCTCTCGTGTTGAGTTAGACCGCCGTGCTGTCCTGATCATGGCACTGTCATTCTCAATGGGGTTGGGAATCGCACAAAAACCGGAAATTCTTCAGTTTATGCCGGAATTCATTAAGAGCATTTTTTCAACCGGTGTTGCCGCTGGCGGTATCACTGCGATCGTATTGAACCTGTTGCTTCCAGAGAAATTGGAAGAGGAAGATGAGCTCGTTGCTCAAGAGGGACAAAAATCCTAACCTTGCCTAGGATTATCGGGTAGCCCAACCTAGCAATAGGTTGGGCTTTTTTATTGGAAGCGTTTGAGAAAAGATTACTTGGTAGGGAAACTGATCTGTGCAATTAAGCCGCCTTCGCTGCGGTTACGCACCACAACCGAGCCTGAATGCTGACTAACGATGCGCTTCACGATAGCTAGGCCCAACCCCGTCCCTTCACTGCCTCGCGCCGTATCGCCACGAGTGAAAGGTTCAAACAAACGCGCAATTTGGGATTGCTCGATACCCGGACCATTATCTTCAACGCACACCCACACCAGCTGTTTGTCCGCAGTCACGCCAGTACTGATTTTCACCCAGCCATTACCGTAACGCAGAGCATTGACCACAAGGTTACTCACCGCGCGTTTAATTGCGATTGGGCTGCCCTTGGCGGTCGGCATCGTTGGGTTGAACTCAGTTTCGATTTCGACTTCATAACCCCCTTCCGACGTCGCGACATCGCTAGTGATGGTATTGATGTCCACCTGCTCAAACGATTCTTTATTTACCGGCTTGAGGTAGTCCATAAACTGGCTGATGATCTCATTACACTCTTCAGTATCGCTGATGATGCCTTCGGCTAAATAACTGTCTTCTGGCGACATCATTTCTGTCGCGAGGCGAATACGCGTCAGTGGCGTCCGTAAGTCATGACTGATACCCGCCATCAATAGCGCACGGTCTTCTTCCAGTTCTTGGATGCCTTTCGACATCTGGTTAAACGCACGGGTTACTGAACGAATCTCCGATGCGCCTTTCTCCGGCAATAGTGGTGGAATTTCACCTCGACCGACGCCTTTTGCCGCCTTCTCCAGTGCGATAAGTGGACGATTCTGCAAGCGAATAAACAGCCACCCTCCCGCAATGATCAGCAGTGCCATGATTAAGCTATTACGGAACAGCGGTGCAAAGTCCTCTTCTTGCAGTTCAGAAAGTGGAATGCGAATAATGGAATTCGGTAGTTGATCAATACGCATCCACAAGATGTAGCTCTCGCTGCCTAGCTGTAAGCGTACTTCCGTTGGTGAACCCAGTTCCTGCGTCATCTCTTCAGACATCAGGTCGATAGGCATCGCATGATTGAATTCATTCATCACCTCACTATCTACGCTATGCACCGTCACACCCAAGCTTTCCAACAGCTGATGACGCAATGGTGCATCCGATTTGAGTGGACCATTTTCATCCAGTACTAGATTCAATTCATGAGCGAGAATTTTGTTGAACTGCTGCAAACTTGGCATCAACGCATAATTAAAAACAGCGTAATAAGAAAAGACTTGGCTAGCGAGCAACAAGGAGATAAACAACAGGATAGATTGTGTAAATGAACTTCGGATTCGCATGGAGAGTTCCTAATGGACCGTTCCTAGTGGAAAGCCTTAATTGCGAGGTTCCAGCCCTCAATCAGGAAGGAGGCTTGAGGGCGGAATATGAGTTGCGAATATCGGCAAACCTTTTTGAAAGATTATGTCTCTTTACCGTCTGGGACAAATACGTAGCCTAAGCCCCATACTGTCTGAATGTAGCGAGGCTTGCTTGGATCATCTTCCAACATGCGGCGCAAACGCGAAATTTGCACGTCAATTGAACGCTCCATTGCTGAGTACTCGCGACCACGAGCCATGTTCATCAGCTTATCGCGAGACATAGGCTCACGAGCGTTTGTTACCAAGGCTTTCAGTACCGCAAACTCACCAGAAGTGAGCGGCATTGCCTCTTCACCATGGAACATTTCGCGCGTACCTAAGTTCAGACGGAAGTCACCGAATTCCACCACTTTTTCTTCCGTGCTTGGCGCGCCTGGCAGTTCAACCGTTTGGCGACGCAATACCGCCTTAATGCGTGCGAGCAGCTCACGAGGGTTGAACGGCTTCGGCAGGTAATCATCAGCCCCGACTTCCAAGCCAACGATACGGTCGACTTCGTCACCTTTTGCGGTCAGCATCAAGATCGGTAACATGTTATTGGCATGACGAAGACGACGACAAATCGACAAGCCATCCTCGCCCGGCAGCATTAAATCGAGCACCATAAGGTGGAAATTTTCACGGGTCAGAAGACGGTCCATCTGTTCGCCATTAGCAACACTTCTCACCTGAAAACCTTGCTCAGAAAGGTAACGCTCCAAAAGAGCACGCAAACGAGCATCGTCATCAACCACTAAAATTTTATGATTTTCCTGCATTGAAACATCCTTTCAAAAGCATCTAATGGCAAAAATGTATCACTGTTTTTTCAAACGTGCTTGTGCAAATTGTTACTCTTTTTATCTTAGCCACTGTTTTTGCATTTATTTCGGGTTGCTAGAGGCTTTATCTCCCTTTCACAACAATTTACAGTCGGCTTAATTCAAGGCTAATATGAGCAGCAGAACCCAATAACCTCTGATTTACGTCTGATGAAAACCAATCTAATTACTCGCGAAGGCTACAACCGCTTAAAAACTGAACTCGATTTTTTGTGGCGAGAAGAACGGCCGGAAGTCACCAAGAAAGTCACTTGGGCAGCAAGTTTGGGCGATCGCAGTGAGAACGCAGATTACCAGTACAACAAAAAGCGTCTGCGTGAAATTGACCGTAGAGTCAGATATTTACGCAAACGCCTTGAGCAAGTCAAAGTCGTGGATTATGCCCCCCAGCAGGAAGGAAAAGTCTTCTTTGGGGCATGGGTAGAAATTGAAAACGAAGCAGGTGATGTCAAAAGCTTCCGCATTGTTGGACCGGATGAAATCTACGGCGATGCAAAGGGCTACATCTCCATTGACTCACCAATGGCACGCGCTCTACTAAAAAAAGAAGTCGACGACGAGTTCGCGGTAAAAACCCCGGAAGGGTACAAAGAATGGTTTGTGAATAACATTCGCTACCAAGCAGACGAACAGTAAAACAATGCCGCCCTTTTTGTTCAAAAGGGCGGCATTGTTTATTTCTCATACAGATCACTCTTCGTAATCCGGTTTATCCGTCAAGATATAGTTCGTATCACTGGCCACCAACGCGCCATTTTTTAAGAAGTTCTTGCCCAAAATCATGCTGTAATGGAAGCGGCTACGATCTTGTAAATTCACTCGAACTTTCTTCTCTAAGTCACCAAGTTTGACATGCATTTCTACAACCGGCCGCACATTTGCTTTTTCGCCTTTCTTAGCGGTAATGCGCATGACCCCCACCACTTCTTTGGTGAACGATTTCGTCATTCCCAGATCGTTCTCGTAGGTAAAGCTCACCATATCAACGCCATCTTTCTTAAATTGTTTGATGTCCTTCGCGTTAATCGAGCTCACATCTGCGCCCGTATCCAGTTTGACAGGGAACGACATGCCTTCGACTTCCGCCACTTCAATATGACCCGCTTTAAACAGTGGTCTCGCATCCAGTAAATGGTCTGTGCGGGTATTTAAGAAAACGCCCCCCTTGGCCATGTTGTGGCCAAAGACAAAAAATGGCTGCGTTTGATTCTCTTTCTCCAGCACATCAATCGCGAATTCGATGGGTTTCTCTTTGCCTTCAAGCATAAAGTCCCCCTCGACGACCGGACGAACCGCCTCACCCACTTTTAACTTTTTCAGTACAGGTTTGGTGATTTTCTCTTCTTTTCCTTTACTTGTCGGTAGGTAGAAGGTCACCACTTCTTCTTTGCCTTTTTCACTCAGCTCAAATCCATTGACGCGCAATAGTGGTGTTTTTACCGCAAAGGTGGGATAAGCAGGCAGTAGATAGCCATCAATATTGATCGACTCTTGTGGGGAAATCACCAGAGGCTTGGACTTCAGTGCGCTCTTATAGGATTTCTCAACACCACCTAACAAGTTTTCTTTATCTGTATCAATCACAAAATGTTGGCTAGCGACATCTTTGCCAAGGCGAATTTGTGAGCTGAGCTTACTGCGATCTCGCAAGTAAACCAGCCATTGTTGCGTTTCGTTTTCACCCACTTTAACCGGTAAGTAGACCAACGGACGCTCAGTCTTACTGGTTTTCAGCATACGCACCAGAGGCAATGTCATAGAGTGACGCTTACCGTTTTCACCTTCTAAGGTAAAGGAGACCTGTTTTTTATTTTTATCAACGTGAATATCCAGCGCATGTACGTTGGTGTAACGACTGGTGGTCGAAACGCTGACTTTGTACGGAACCCCTTCAACGTCGACGGTCTCTTTTTTGCCAATCATCTGCGCATTGGGTTGCTCTTGCAGATAGTCGTAGCCTGCAAACACCCAAGCGTTATTATCAAGGTACGTTTTACCAATTAAAATAGGGGCAGAAAACTGACTACGCTTGGTTAAATTCACCTCGGTATCGACCGTTTTACCCGCAATGGTCATCGGCAAACTGATGGTTGGTCGTAAAATCGGCGTTTCACTAGTACGATTGCGGATAATGCTCAGCCTCTCGAGCTCATCATCCACCTTGATCTGCTCACCCGTAAATGGGTGCTGCATGGTAAATGTGACATGCACTTGATAAGCATCAAAATCCTCTTTATCCCAATCTGCACGAGCAAATTTCTCCGCATCCCACGTTCCATCTGTGCCAATGAGATCGCCGAGTACTGCCCACATTAACTCGTTATCTTTCAGTTTATTGAACTGAGGATGATTGCTGTATAAATGAATATTTTCAGCATGCATCGATGTGGTATCCGCACCAGTATCGATCTTACCGATAAAAGGAACGCCACTTAACTCAGGGATATCACTGTAATAGACGCTTTCTACTCGCCCCAGAACAGGTTTGTCATCCAGTTGATAAATTGGGTTTTGCGTGGTCGCAGAAAGCGATTGTGACCACGCGAATGGTGCCCCCAGCAAGGCTGCCGAAAGCGCTAAAGCCAAAGGGATTTTCTTCATCAGTGTTTTCCGTATGGGCAAAATTACAAGGGTTAGTTGACAACCAGGCGTATAAGTTCTCAATTTAATTACAGTTTTGACATAAATCTGACCAATGTCCATCAGCGCTAGGTAAATTTTTGCTCGGTTTAGAGTTACGTTGAATCATTGTTGCACAAAAGTCGCTGATAAAGCGCAGCACCTCGTATTTCGAAGCTCATTGGGGATAAAACATTGCAAATTCCCGCAATAACCCCAATGTTTAAACCTAACAATACAAACCCACTATACCCAAGTCACCTCGAGATGCTTGGTTTATAGAGAATTAAAGAGAATACACGGATGAGCCAAGCTATCTGTCGCATGATCGCTCAAGAGCTGAATGTTCGCCCAGAGCAAGTCACTGCTGCTGTCACCTTAATTGATGACGGCAATACCGTCCCTTTTATTGCCCGTTACCGTAAAGAGGTAACGGGCGGTCTTGATGACACCCAACTGCGTAATCTGGACAGCCGTCTGTCTTACCTTCGTGAATTAAACGATCGCCGCCAGACCATTCTGAAATCGATTCAAGAGCAAGGCAAACTAACGCCCGAGCTTGAGCAAGCGATTACTCAGGCAGACAGCAAAACTCGCCTAGAAGACCTGTATCTCCCATACAAACCGAAGCGCCGTACTAAAGGCCAGATAGCCATTGAAGCCGGGCTTGAACCATTAGCGGATCAGCTTTGGGATCACCCACAGACCGAGCCAGAAAGCGAAGCCGCCAAATACCTAGATGCAGATAAGGGCATTGCCGATACCAAAGCCGCCCTTGATGGTGCACGTGCCATCATCATGGAACGCATTGCTGAGGACGCAAACTTACTGGAAAAAATCCGCGGTCACCTAAACCGTCATGCCGATATAGTGGCGCGAGTTGTGGAAGGCAAAGAGCAAGAAGGTGAGAAGTTTAAAGACTACTTCAACCACAACGAAGCACTAAGCAAAGTGCCATCACACCGTGCTCTAGCGATGCTACGTGGTCGTAACGAAGGCTTCCTAACGCTAGCGATGAATGCCGACCCTGAGCAGGAAGAAGGCGCTCGTCAGTCTTATTGTGAAACGATTATCGCGGATCACTATGGCGTAACACTGAGCAGCGCACCAGCGGATACATGGCGCAAGCAAGTGATCAGTTGGGCATGGCGCATCAAAGTGTCGATGCACATGGAAACCGAGCTGATGGGCGCAATGAAAGAGCGCGCAGAACTCGAAGCTATTGAAGTGTTCGCGACCAACCTCAAAGATTTGTTGATGGCTGCGCCGGCTGGTCCTCGCGCCACTCTGGGTCTGGATCCGGGGCTGCGTACAGGCTCAAAAATCGCCGTTGTCGATTCAACCGGTAAGGTTCTGACCACAGAAACCATCTACCCTCACCCACCGCAAAAACAATACGACAAATCAGCGCAAATCGTTGATCAGTTAGTGCGCAAGTACAATGTGGATTTGATTGCGATTGGTAACGGCACCGCTTCGCGTGAGACGGACAGTTTTGTCGCAGATCTCATCAAACGCGGCAACCTCAAAGTACAGAAGATCATGGTTAGCGAAGCCGGTGCATCGGTTTACTCTGCCTCTGAACTCGCGGCGAAGGAATTCCCGAATATGGACGTATCGCTGCGCGGTGCGGTTTCGATTGCACGCCGCCTGCAAGATCCACTTGCAGAGCTGGTGAAAATCGATCCGAAATCGATCGGTGTAGGCCAATACCAACACGATGTCAGCCAATCGATGCTCGCGAAACGTCTAGATGCCATTGTCGAAGACTGTGTAAACGCAGTGGGTGTGGATGTGAACACCGCCTCTGCGGCACTATTAACGCGGGTGGCAGGTCTATCCACCACCATCGCACAAAATATTGTCGATTACCGTGATGAAAATGGCCGCTTTGACGCACGCACCACCTTGAAAAAGGTGCCGCGCTTAGGGCCAAAAGCGTTCGAACAGTGTGCAGGTTTCTTACGTATTATGGATGGCAAGAACCCACTTGATGCCTCTGCGGTTCACCCTGAAGCGTACCCAGTGGTCAAAGCGATTTCTGAGAAAAACAACAAAGACATCAAAGCACTGATTGGCGATTCGAGCTTCCTAAAAGGTCTGCACGCCGTGGATTACACCAATGACAGTTTTGGTATCCCAACCGTCACCGACATTATCAAAGAGCTGGATAAGCCAGGTCGTGACCCGCGTCCAGAGTTCAAAACTGCCACATTCACCGACGGCGTCAATTCCGTGTCCGATCTAGAGCCTGGTATGATTCTAGAGGGCGTGGTCTCTAACGTCGCGAACTTTGGTGCGTTTGTCGACATCGGTGTTCACCAAGATGGCCTGGTGCATATCTCTGCCCTAACCGACCGCTTTGTGTCTGATCCACGAGAAGTGGTGAAAGCGGGCGACATCGTAAAAGTCAAGGTGATGGAAGTCGACGTACAGCGTAAGCGTATTGGTCTATCGATGCGTTTGAACGACGAACCAGGCCAAGACAATCGCAGCCAGCGCGCCTCCGCGCCAAGCCGCAATGACCAACAACGTCGCCAGCCTCGCCGTGATGATGCCTCACAAAACAATGCGATGGGTGGCGCTTTTGCCGCCGCATTTGCTAAAGCGAAGAAGTAATCGCATTCAACCGCGCTATTGCTAAAAAACGCACCAGTCAGAAGCTCTGACTGGTGCGTTTTTGTTTGAGTCGTCATAGTACTGCAATCACTTCTGACGGTGTATGGGGCGCAACTGAGTGACCATAATGAAACTTAATCACCTTCCTGCGCTTTTCCATCAATCCCTCTTTGATCGCTGCATCCAAAATGCGCTTAGGTAACCGAAAGCGTATCGTGTAACCCTTCCCCTGCTCTTCACTGTAGGACTTGAGCGCTAGCAAACCGAAAAGACGCTCAAGCGCATCCTCAGATTCGTTGTGATAACGGCTATCCACTTCTGGCTCCACTTCATAACCTGGATGTTCTGAAGGATCCCAAGCCGACTGGCGTCGCCTTTTCTCATCACTTTTTACTTTGCGCTCTGCATTGGCTTTCGCTAATGCGACTGTCGGTGTCACAGGTTCTCGGATTTTATTATCCCGAGCCGCTTGTTCCGTTTGCACATTCACAGATGGGGCGATCAACGGCACACTTACGTTCGCCGGTGACACAATCATTGCGAACCCTCCTCAGAGCCGCCCACTCATCAATATGACCGGTTTATTCACATAAAACGAGGTCAATATTTATATCGACCACTTTTTGAACAGCTTTAGTGTTTTTCGGTGCTTCTTTATCTGTGAGCAAAATCTCGAACTTGTGAGCAAAACGCGTCATGTTCAGTCATAAATGGCGCATGAGAAGATTGATTAAATACAAACTGTTGTGTGTTAGGCAACTGCTCGTTCAAATCCGTAGCCACTTTTATCGGCACTAAACCATCCAGTCGACCATAAAGGCGCAGCATTGGCATCGTCAGAGCCGTTAAAGCATCTCTCAGATCAACGTCAGCAAGAATATTCAAGCCCACTAACAACGAGTCGGGGTTCGGTTGGGGACGCGATAATACCGCTTGTTTAAGTTGCTTCACATCTTGACGCGCAGATGGACTGCCCATGGCTTGCAATGCCATAAAGCGCTCAACAGTAAGAGAAAAGTCTTCCATTAACTGTTCGGTAAAAGCACTGAGTACATTAGGTTGAATCCCTCGCCAAGGACGCTCAGCCGCAAACTTAGGTGAGCTGGCTACGGTAATTAACTTACTGACTCGCTCCGGTGTATTGAGCGCAATATGTGTCGCAACTAAGCCTCCCAGAGACCAACCTAGCCAAACTGCTTTTGATGGCGCGCCTTGCAAGACCATCTCTGCGATCTGTGCTAAATCCTGTGCGTGATGTTCGGCACTGTGTCCATAGCCAGGTAGATCAACGACATGCAAACGAAAGTAAGGCTGAAGTGATTCTACGGTTTGCTGCCACACAGCACCATTCATACCCCAGCCATGAAGCAACACCAAGTCGGGCCCTTGACCAAACGACTGCCAGTGTAAATTCGTGTTCATGCTCTCGTTCTCCCCCACTATTTTTATTCCTTAGCACTTTAAACAAGCGTTAGCCTAACTAGACTCCAACCTTGAATAAAATGTATGTTATCTCATCAATGGCAAAACATCATGCATCGCGTACTCGGCAGCCAATGTGGCTTATGCCGATTTCCTCTCGATGTCACTCACCAAACGAATAGCATCCGTTGGTGTGGCAGCTGTTTTGAATTATTAGCCCCTATCAAGCGCTGCCATCGCTGTGGCCTCGTACTCAATGAAGAGGAGCTACCCTTGGGAACTGAGTGCGGGGGATGTCTCAAAGAGCCTCCGCCTTGGCAACGGCTGTTCACACTTGGCGATTATGACTTTCCTCTTGCAAATGAAGTGAGGCGCTTTAAAGACCATGGTGAGTCTTGGCATGTGAGTGCGTTAACCCAACTGCTGGCAGAACGAATAGTACAACCGGCCCCTGTCGTGACAAGCGTGCCACTACACTGGCAAAGGTACTTACGACGAGGTTTTAATCAAAGCCACGTCTTAGCCACGCACCTCGCTCATCACCTGAATGTGTCATTTGATGGCGAGATTTTTCAACGCGCAAAGCCGACAAAAACTCAGCGTGGCAACAAAAAAATCACCCGTGAGCAGAACCTAAAAGGGGCGTTTTCGTTGCGAACCCAAATAGATTACTCTCATGTCGCCATTGTTGATGATGTGGTGACAACAGGCAGTACCGTTCGACAATTATGTCATTTACTACTTGAAGTTGGCGTAGAAAGCATTGATATTTACTGCATATGCAGAACTCCTGCTCCCGGTTCAACTTAGATGACTTCGCCATGCCTTAGCATCAAAAAGACTAGACCGAGACATAAACAGGAGTAAAATAGCATCAATAACCTACAAATTCACTCAGGTATTCGTCGTGTCAAATATTACTATTACAGAATCTGCGCAAACACACTTCGCCAACCTCTTAGGCCAACAGCCTGAAGGGACTAACATTCGTGTATTTGTCGTAAACCCAGGAACACAAAACGCTGAGTGTGGCGTATCTTACTGCCCACCGGAAGCGGTTGAAGCAACCGATACTGAGATCGCTTACAGCGGCTTTTCAGCATTCGTAGATGAGCTAAGCTTGCCTTTCCTTGAAGACGCGGAAATCGACTTCGTCAATGACAAAATGGGTTCACAACTGACCCTAAAAGCACCTAACGCGAAAATGCGTAAAGTGGCTGACGATGCACCATTAGTAGAACGTGTTGAGTACGCACTTCAAACTCAGGTGAACCCACAACTGGCTGGTCACGGTGGCCACGTAAACCTCGTTGAAATTACAGACGATGGCATTGCTATCGTTGCATTCGGTGGCGGTTGTAATGGCTGTTCAATGGTTGATGTAACATTGAAAGAAGGCATCGAAAAAGAGCTATTGAACCAATTCGCTGGTGAACTGACGGCCGTGCGCGACGCAACGGAACATGACCGTGGCGACCACTCTTACTATTAAGAGCATCAACCATCGTCTTCTGAATACGTCTGCACCGAGTACTTGCGAAAGCGACCTGCTACTTATTTAGATCGATTTAACTGAATAAAATGGGAGGCATTTGCCTCCTATTTTTGTTTTCACCCGTTTATCAAACTAGAAACTCAAGCGTTCTTCTCATATATTAAGAAATCTCATTTCCCTTATTGAGTCAATGCACCAAGGAACCAGCACTATGTCGAAAAGGACCCCACCAGAGATTCTCTCTTGCCAGACGGTCGCAAAATCAAACCTGTTTGTAGTGGAAGCCCTCGACCTTCGCTTCTCCAATGGCGAACACCGTATTTATGAGCGCTTGAAACCAAGCGGACGCGATGCCGTGATGATAGTGCCAGTCACAGAGCAAGGTGATTTGCTGCTGGTACGCGAGTATGCTGCAGGAACGGAACGCTATGAGTTAGGTTTTCCTAAAGGACTCATCGATCCAGGGGAAACACCACAACAAGCGGCCGATCGCGAGCTCAAAGAAGAAATCGGCTTTGGTTCTCGAGACTTAGTCCCTCTAAAACGGGTGATCCTCGCACCATCCTACTTCTCAAGTAAGATGACACTGTTTTTAGGGCAAGCTCTTTATCCAGAGAAACAACAAGGTGACGAGCCAGAATCCTTGGAAATCGTTCGCTGGCCACTGGCGCAAGCTGAAGAGCTATTAGCCCACTTGGATTTTTGTGAAGCACGAAGCATCACAGCGTTAATGTTGGCACTAAAACACTTACAAAACACCACTCACATCCAAAACCAATAACGGTTTTAAAAACCGAGCAATCATTGTGAGAAAGGATCCATACTTATGCCAATGACCAAAGATTTATCTCATCTGCTTCCGCAAGTTATCGAGGTCGCCCGCAGCGCTGGGCAAATGATTTTGGATATCTACGAAAATAAGCAGTTCAAAGCCTACACCAAAAGTGACAAAACCCCAGTCACCAGTGCCGACATTGCTGCGCACAAACTGATCACAGAACGCCTAAGCGAGCTAACCCCTGATATTCCGGTACTTTCTGAAGAAGATGCAGACATCAGCTTAGAACAACGCGCTCAATGGCAGCGCTACTGGCTAGTCGACCCTCTCGATGGCACACAAGAATTCATTGCAGGTAGTGGTGACTTCGCAACCATTATCGCTTTGGTCGACAACAACAAACCGACCATGGGCGTCGTTTATGGCCCTGTCTCAGGTGTTACTTACTACGCCTATAGCGGCAAAGGTGCATGGAAAATTCCTGACATGTCTGAGAGCGTGAAAATTCACACGCACAAGCATGAACAACCAGGGCAAAACATCGCGATTGCCATCAGCCGCCGTCAAGATATCAACCGCATCACCAGCCGCATGAGCAGCGCTTGGAACTACGACTTAATTCCACTCGGTTCAGCAGCACTGAAAGCATGTTTGGTTGCAGAAGGTGCCGTGGATTGCTATCTGCGCTTGGGCCCGACGGGAGAATGGGATACCGCCGCGACTCAGTGTATTGTGGAAGAAGCCGGTGGACGCATTCTAAGCACCCAACTTGAGCCCCTGTCTTACAACGAACGCGAGACGCTGGAGAACCCGAACTTCATCGTTCTTGGGGATGCAGACTTACCTTGGGATGAGATTTTACAACGCAAAGATTAATTGCCAGACTCACCATTCTTTCCATTCATTCAATAAGGTCACGAAGTCTGTTCGTGACCTTCCTTTTTATCGACGGTACAGCGTTAAGCACATTTTTCCTATGGCAACCCAAAGACTTTCATACCTGTACGCCAACCAGATAAGCATTTAAAAATCAATTTTTTAACCAATGCGGCAATGTTGGATAAAAATGACTGTACAGCAAAATTAGATTTTGGCCTATGATGATCCAAAAGCAAAAAGAGCTGCACATTGGCAGCTCTTTGACGATGAGATAGTTTCTAGATGTGATTAAAAACGCCCTTTGTAATCAAACTCGTATTGGCCTTGAGGGTTTGGATTCCCCAACCACTTAAGCTGATCGGCCATGCCAGAAGGAAACTCTGCCCCCGGCTTAAACCATGCTTTGGTTGAGTACTGCTGATTCGGTGTCAGCTCCGCAGAAAATGCGGCCGATACCTGCTTACTTTGCTGCTCGCCTGATGCGGTTAGCACACTGTCTTTACAGTTCAAATCTGCAATGACAGGACCAAGCTCAAGGCTACCTAGCGGGCTTTGAATACCACTCGCACTCCAAACTAACGTACCTTCGCCTGTCTTACACCAAGGCGCGGCGTAAGTCGCATGACGGATATTAAGCTCTAGCTGACCTTCCACACCGACTGGTACCGGAATTCGCGCTTGCTCAACCACTTTGGCAGCAGGGATCGAAGCAACAAGGTTTTCTGCATAAGGACCGCTCGTTAAGCTATAACCCACTAAGCCACGGCCACGCACATCCATATCGCTGCCACGGCCAAAGCGAACCGAAAACTCGGTTTTACCAGCAAACAAGCTCGATAATTGGAAGTCCCAGTTCACTTCTCCAATGTCTTGGTTCTGCCAACGCACGCTCGTTGCACTGCCTTGCCATACTGTGCCTTGTGCACCTTGAATATCCAAGCCTCTCACGGTAGGTGCTTGCTTCAACACCCAAGAGACAGGCAAACCAGCAAGTAAGCTAACTGAGAAAAAGGCAATAAAAATAACAACGTAAAGTACTGCTCGTTTCACCTTAACCTCGCTTAAATTGCAAACGGTTGACATCGATCATACCGGCTTGCTCTGTTCGATCGATATCTAGGAATTCCACTTCAATGCCTTGCTGTTCTTTCAAGTATCGCAGCCAATCTACCATCTGGTTGAACGCTAATGGCTTGATCCAAACTTGAACACTGTCATTTCGTGGTTGCACTCGAATTAATTCAACCTTGTATCGGCGGGCAGAAGAGGACACCACTTGGTTAAGTGGCTGGCTAGAAAAGCTGACACCACCGCTTTTGCGCAGCGTTGTAATGTCATCGGCTTTATCTTGCACCCAGTTCAGCAACTGCTTTTCACTTTGAATGCGAGATTGAACTAACTCAGCACGCTGATTCATTGGTTGCAGAATTCCCCAATAGAGAACGCCCACCACCGCCATCGCGCCGCAACCCATCACTAGACGTTGCTCGCGTTGCGAGATGCTGCTCCACCAAGTTTGAACTGGAGAGATTAAGTTCTTCATCATCAACCTCATAAACGCTTCAACACAAAGCTGCCCATTACCACATCCCCGTTGCGGTTAAGCTGGCCTTGTTCGACATTAAATTTCTCGGCCAACTTCACTCGCGCTTCCTCAAATGGTTGGAAGCCGGAGCTACTCGCTTGAATTCGGACTTCACCTCGTTGGCCATCATATTTGAAGCTGGTGATCTGCAATGCTTTTACCTGACCAAGAGTAGAGGGCAACGCTGCCAACCAAGAGAGCATAGACTCATCACTTGCACCACCGGATAAACGACGCTCTTCATCTGTCATCTGACGTTTCAGATAACTAACGGTTGGAATGCGGCGCTTGTCCGGAAAAACTTGGCGGAAGATACGTTCACTTTCATCTCGGTAAGCTTGAGCTTGCGCCTCGTACTTGTGCACCATCAACAATTGTTGAGCCACCATCACAACCAGTAACACGCCAGCGGCGATCGCCGTGGTTTGCCATACCTTCACGTATTTGCCCCATGAAGATTTTGGCTTAAAGCGACCAGTCAGAAGATTGGTTTTGCTATCTGCCACGCCTTTTGCGAGTAACGCCATGGCCATCTCTTCTGGCTTCGCAACCCAAAGCTCATTGGCGGCTGACTCTGGCAGTGAACTGTAGCACTCCAACTTCCACCCCGGGTTACTTTGCAGATAAGCCGACAGATATAAGTCCAGCCAAGAGGTATCCACCGCGACACCTTGAGTGTGCGTATGACGGATCAACCATTGCTCTCCGATTGATACCGCCGTGCTGCTTTCATTCGCAGCTGGCAGCGCCAATACATCCGGTAAGAGTCGTTTAATCGTAATACCTTGACTGGAAAAGCGCTTCAAAATGGTTTGAATCCATGCCCGTTCAACCGCACATATCTGCGCTTTGTCAGCTTGCTTACCTAATACGGTAAAATGCAAACCTTCGACATCTTGCGCGACGTCGTCTTCAACCAAGTACGGCAACATGCTATCAAACTGACGTGCGGCACCCGGTGGGATATCCACTTCGGTGAGTACCACATCATTACTTGCCAACAACGCCACCACGGGACGCTGCTCAGCATACGCGACCAGTTCATCCAGATGTTCCCATCCGGCGATTTCACCACTGGCAATCACTTCTTGCTGTTGTGTCGACCAAACCAACCATGGAATGGTGCTTTGTTGTTCGCTACTCAGCCGAACGGTCAGAAACTCGCTCACTGATTCCTCCAAAACGACGGCGAACGACTGTCACCGTTTCTCTATTCGTACTTTGCAAAAGACTGCGGATACGTACTCGGGATTCATCCACCAGCACTTGCGCATCCAACTCAAAAAAGGCGCTGTCTACACCCAAATAGCCTTTGGCCTTTTTCTTTACATCATCACTTAAGCCAGCTAATTCTGACTCGGCTAAAAATTCATCAACACTGTCCCAACCATCGAAAGGGCGTTTCTCGATCAACTGCACCGCATCACTGTTGCTCAATCCTGGAGTAAACATCGCCACCAGAATCGGCGCTTGCTCTACCTCAATGGTATTGACATTCAATCGCCAATCATCGCTAGGGAGTGCACAAATTAAAGGCGCCACCTTTTGAAAAATGTCACCCGAAACCTGGTACACCGCGCGAAGCTCACTGGCATCCGCCATCCAAGCATTTGGCGGCAAGTAAGCAGGCTTCATCGCTTCGTAAGTACTGTCTTCTACGCCCGTTGTCGAACGCACGCTATTGTCACTGTCAACGTATTCCCAGGTGGAGTCAGCAATAACTTCCGCTTGATACGGCTCAACATCAGACTCTTCCAACAAACGCTGGAGCACTTGCACTAAATACGGCCGTGTTGTTTGTTCACCTGTCGGTTGGACACTTGCGAGTGCATTCAGATTGAAGCAAGCTTGCTTATCAATAATGCGCCCCGCGGCTTGGCCATAATCAAGCGGATACACTTGATCTTTAATTGCCCAAGGCTGGCTTAAGTTAATGGTATCGCTGTCTTTATAGCTCTGTTCGATACCCACTTCGGCCAACGCTTCGACTCCCAAGCTGTACCAATAGGCTTGCTGGTAATGAATCTGATTTGCGCCGCGCTGAAACTGCAAAAACAAACGCTCAGACATGCTCGCTGCAATCGTGGTCATGATCGCGAGCAGCATCAGGACAATAATGAGCGCAACGCCGCGCTGACGGTTAGCCATTGTTGCCTCCGGATCCGCCATTGGCAGAGTCATTTCCCGAGGCCTCCTCTTGTTCACTTGCGATCAACTTGCCATTGGGCGTCAAATAAGTACGCGTAATTTCACCGTAATCTTTCAACTGCAAGATCACCGAGACGGCTTGGGGTAATTCTTGATTGCTTTCCCACGTTTTTTTCCACGATTTACCATCGTAAAATCGCATATCCAACCCGTCGACCTGAGTCAAAAGTGGGGTAATAACCCCTTCTTGACCAACTGGCGTGTCAGGATAGCGCCACCAGACTCGCTGCAACACATTGTCTTTAATGCGGTAACCCACTTTCGTCACTTCGCCTCGTGGGAATTGCTGTTGTGGGTTGTGCCACCCAACACGCGTAAACATCACCCCTTTCGCGTCCGAATCCAACAGATAATCCGACCAAAAAATCAGTTGATTCGACGGTTCTTCACCGTTGGTGCGCATTTGCCGCATTGCCATCTGACGAAAATCGTTATCCATCATCACCATGGCACGCTGCAGTTCATTCAAACGCTGTGTACGCTCTTGTGATAACACATTACTGCGCTGTACCTGAGACACCACTTGATAGGCTGCAACGCTCAAACTGGCAAAAATCGCAATGGACACCAACACTTCGATCAACGTAAAGCCACGTTGCTGACGCTGTCGATTGGCGCGTTTAGCGGTATGTTGAATTCTACTGAGCCACATAACTTCTCACCGTCACCACTGGACTCGCGTTTTTCTCCGTCGCAACGCTAATATCAAATGCTTTCAGCAATGGCTGCGTAGTGGCAACCGGCGTGACTTTCCAGTACCAAGTGCGCCCTGCTAGCTCTTCGGTACCGTTTTTAGCTTTTAACTTTTCAGTTGCGAGCATCACATTGGCCATTTGGTTATCCACAACCATGGCTGCAAACATTTTTTCTTCTAAATAGCTGACGGTATTGATGTGCTGGCTCACCGAGCGAATGACACTGATCGCCGCCGTGGCAAAAATCGCGAGCGCTACCAACACCTCAAGCAACGTCATGCCTCGTGTTTGTCGGTGCGATGCGCCAATACGATTTGGCTTAGAATGTCGTATTGTCATCGTCTTCCGCTTCTTCTCCTGGTGCGAGTAGTTTTATCTCACCAGTTTCTTTACCAATGATTCGCCAACCGTCATTAAACGTATCACCATCTTCAGGAAAGAAAGAAAGCGTGAATGGCGTAATCTCTGCACTTGAAAAAATGAACACCTGAGGTGGCTTCACTTTTTTCTTCTCTTTGTCCTCTTCCTCAGCAAACATGTCCTCATCAAACAAAGAGCCAGGTTCAAACAACCGTTCGTCTTTATCCCACGCACCGCCACCTAAATCCAATTGCAGTGAAATATCCCCCTCGAGCTTTGTTTCGCTTGGGATCTGCTTTAATTCAAGTGGTTGCCAACCGTCTTGGGTCAAACTGAGCAATGCATAACTAGATTTAACGTCATCAACACGCAGACCGAAATCTTTGCCACTTAGCACCGCTTCTTCATTGAGCAGTTGTAAGCGCTGAAAAAAACTTTGTGCGTACTGTTTAGAAAGGTCTTTTTGACTGGTCGGCAAAGTAGCGATCACCGCAACGGCGGTAAGAGATAACAAAACCAGCACCAATAGAATTTCTATTAATGTAAAACCTTGATGTTTTTGCATTTGCTTCATTAGCGCTGGTTTAAGCTCAATATTATTGGAAATCTTGCATGTTCCAGTTGCCGATATCTGTTGCAGGGCCTTCACCACCCTCTTGGCCATCTGCGCCTAGGGTGAAAATATCAATCGTACCGTTATCGCCAGGACTTAGGTACTGGTACTCGTTACCCCAAGGATCGTTTGGCAAACGCTTAATGTAACCACCATCACGGTAGTTGCGTGGCTCTGGGTTAGACGGTTTGCTTACTAATGCGTCTAGACCTTGGTCTGTCGTTGGGTAAACGCTGTTATCCAACTTGTACATGTCCAATGCGTTTTCCAACGCCACAATGTCTGTGATCGCTTTTTGTTGATCGGCTTTCTCTTTGTTACCAAGTAGGTTTGGCACCACAAAGCTCGCCAGAATACCCAAGATAACGACAACAACCATCACTTCTAAAAGTGTAAAGCCTTGCTGTTTACTACGCTTAAATTTCATTGTTTTCTCCAAAAGTTAGATTCAAGCCATGTCATCAATAGACACGTCTTAACCCGAATTTTATCCGCTCATCAAGTTATTCATTTCCAACATTGGCATCAAGGTCGCCATCACGATGAAAAGCACCAGGCCAGCCATCAATGCAATCAATGCGGGCGTAAAAATACCTAAAGCAATATTAACTGTGGATTCAAAGTTTTGATCTTGGTTATCTGCCGCACGAGTCAACATGCTTTCCAGTTCACCACTTTGTTCACCACTGGCGATCATATGCAGCATCATAGGTGGAAACAGACGAGTCTGATCCAATGCCTTACGCAAGCTCGCCCCTTCTCGTACGTTATCTGCCGCAATGAGTACTTGCTGTTTCACGTAACGGTTCGACATCACGTCCACCGCCACTCTCATGCCTTCAAGAATTGGAATCGCGCTTGATGTACAAATAGACAAGGTACGCGCAAATCGTGCCGTGTTGAGTCCTTTTGAAATTTTGCCGACCAGCGGCAAACTGAGTATTTTTCTATCCCAAGACAAGCGAAAGTTTGGTTTTTGCAATGCGAGTTTGAGGCCGTAAAAAAACACCACCACCACGACAAAGATAATGAAGCCCCACGCTTGAACAAACTCACTGGCTGCCAGCAGAATTTGGGTCGATTGCGGTAATTCTTGTCCCATTTGAATGATAGGTTCGATGATTTTCGGCACCACAGAAGAGAGCAGCAAAGAGACGATGCCCACAGCAAAGACCACCAATACCACTGGGTAAATCATCGCTTGCAGCAATTTAGATCGCATCTTCTGACGGTTTTCTACGTAGTCGGCCAAACGCGCCAAAACCGCATCAAGATGACCCGACTTTTCACCCGCCGCCACCATTGAACGATACAGCTCATCAAACACATGCGGGTAATCACCTAAGCTATCAGCCAGTGGGTAACCTTCGGTGACCTTGGAGCGAACAGCAGCAATCATCGAACGAATACGCGGCTTCTCTGCTTGTTCTGAAACCGCCTTGAGGCACTCTTCAAGCGGCATGCCTGACTGTACTAACGTAGAAAGTTGGCGCGTGATCAGTGCGAGCTCGGCAGTCTTGATGCCACGCTTAAACCCCACCGTCGTTGAAGACTTAGCGGCTTTTGCTTTGGCTTCCATCACCTCTACAGGGATCATTCCCTGCTCTTTTAGGCGTTGGCGCACCTGACGGGCATTATCCCCTTCAATCGTGCCTTTCTTTTGCTTGCCTTTCGCATCCAGCGCTTTGTATTCAAATGCCGCCATTACACTTCCTTGGTTACGCGCATCACTTCCTCAAGAGAAGTAATACCAAGACGTACCTTACTCAGTCCATCGCTGCGAATACTTGGCGTGTGCGCACGTACCGCTTTTTCAATTTCTTGTTCACCCGCTTCGCGATGGATAAGTTCTTGCACTTTCTCATCCATCATCAGTAGCTCGTGAATACCAGTACGGCCACGATAGCCTTTATGGTTACACGCTTCACAGCCATTGGCACGATGCAGAACCAGAGACTCATGCTCTGCCATGCCAAACAATTTCTTCTGTTCTTTGTCCGCTTCGTAAGGCTCTTTACAGTCTCGACAAAGCGTACGAACTAAGCGTTGCGCAAGTACGCCAAGTAGCGAAGATGAAATGAGGAAAGGTTCAATACCCATATCACGCAGACGCGTAACCGCACCAATCGCGGTATTGGTGTGCAGGGTCGACATCACTAAGTGACCCGTCAACGAGGCTTGAACGGCAATCTGCGCCGTTTCCAAGTCACGGATCTCACCCACCATCACCACGTCCGGGTCCTGACGTAAAATCGCACGCAAACCACGGGCGAAAGTCATGTCCACTTTTGGATTGACCTGTGTCTGACCAATACCATCGATATCAAATTCGATCGGGTCTTCAACCGTCAGAATGTTACGTTCGTTGCTGTTAATCTCTTGCAAGCCCGCATACAAGGTGGTTGATTTACCAGAACCGGTTGGGCCGGTCACCAAAATGATGCCGTGAGGGCGCTGAATCAGGTGAGCAAAGCTGCTATGCACCGATGGCGTCATACCTAGGCTATGCAAATCAAGCCGAGTGGCATTTTTGTCTAATAGACGCATTACCACACGCTCGCCGTGTGAAGAAGGCATGGTCGAGACACGCACGTCAACGGCACGCCCACCAATACGTAGTGAGATACGACCATCTTGAGGCACGCGCTTTTCTGCGATATCCAGTTTCGCCATGACTTTCACACGGGAGACCAGCAACGGTGCCAGCTTACGGCTTGGGGTTAAGACTTCACGTAGAACACCATCGACACGGAAACGAATAGAAAGGGTTTTCTCAAATGTCTCGATATGGATATCCGACGCCCCTTCTTTGATCGCTTCACCCAACATGGCGTTGATCAATTTGATGATTGGCGCGTCATCTTCAGACTCTAACAAGTCCTCATCATGTGGCAGCTCTTCCGCCAGAGAGAAGAAGTCATCGCTATCCGCACCAATGTCCTCCATCAACTGACGTGCTTCAGAAGAGTCGCGTTGATACGCTTCTGTCAGCTTTTTATCAAATGCCTCTTTGTCGATAGGCTGAGGTATAAAGCTTTGTTTGAGTACGCGGCGCACTTCAACCAGAGCCGCTGGATTAAGCGGCTCAACGTAATACAACATTGGAGGGCGCTCAGGGTACTCCGTCTCCAATACCAGTTTAAAGCGATTGGCAAAACTGAATGGCAGACGACGCAAGCTTGGCGCTGTGTCTAACATATCCACCATTACTTCACTTCCATTTGGTCGATGAATACTTGAATTTCTGCTGGGTGCTTACGTTCGTGACCAAACTCTGGAAGCACTGGAATATGGTCATCCGCCATTAGCTTCAAACCTTGGTCTGCTTTATAGAGCTGCTCTGCACGAATAAAGTTGTACTTACGTTGCGTAATGCCATCGGCCGTCACGCCATCGCGAATAATCGTTGGCTTAATGAACACCATCAAATTTTTCTTTTCTACCTGAGTGCTGGTCGATTTGAACAAATGGCCAAGCACGGGAATGTCACCAAGCAGTGGCACTTTCGATTCGCTTTCTAACGCACGCTCATCAATCAAGCCGCCAAGTACCAGCATTTGGCCGTCTTGCACCATGACGGAGGTATTCAATTGACGTTTAGCAAAGCGCACATCAACAGCGCCGTTGGCACCGAGAACGTTGGAGACTTCTTGCTCAATGTTCAACTGCACGGAATCACCTTCGTTGATCTGAGGGACCACTTTCAGCTTGATGCCCACTTCTTTACGATCAACGGTTTGGAATGGGTTATCGTTATTTGAGCCCGCCGTAGAGCCCGTAATCACAGGGACTTCTTCACCGACGATAAAGGATGCTTCACCGTTGTCCATCACGGTAATGCTTGGTGAAGACAAAATATTGGAATTTGAATCAGACGCCACCGCACTGATCAGCGCCGTCCAGTCACCCATAACGATGCTCATTGCCGCGCCATTAACACCGCCGAGTGCAGCGGCGAGTGTCGAGTAATCCCCATCTTCAGTGTATTCACGGGTTTCCCACTGATTGTTTTCACTATCCCAGAAACTTTCTGTTTTAGTGATGTCTTTCGCTTCTTCCAGACCAACCATAACTTGGCCGATCGGTGCGCCAGTGTTGCCATATTGAATCACCGCGCCTGTCTCTAGCGAACCCCACTGCACGCCCAAGTTCACGCCGTCGCCTTCAGCCATCTCGACAATCAGTGCCTCAATCAATACCTGCGCGCGGCGAATGTCTAATTGAGCAATCACGTCTTGCAAGGCCATCATGATATCTGGCGGCGCCGTTAATACGAGTGAATTGGTCGCTTCGTGAGCCGCAATCACGACTTCACCGCGTTGCGTACTCGATGCACCATTTTGACCTGCTTGCTTCTCTGCTTGCAGGTTGTCAGAAACGCCTTTAAGCACGTCAACCAAGTCTTCTGCTTTGGCATACTTGAGGTAAACCACTCGGTTATTGCCTTTGGTCGCCATTTCTACATCAAGTTGACGAATCAAACGTTTCAGGCGAGCACGTACTTTCGGATCACCAGAAATCAACAGCGAGTTAGTACGCTCATCAGCCACAATTTTTGGCTCGAGGAATTCAGGTGTGCTTTTCTGATTGGTGGTTTTATTCAAGGCATCAACGATACGTACCATTTCCGCAGCAGAAGCATTACGTAACTCCACCAGTTCCACTTCTTTGTCGCCAGCTTGATCTACACGCTTGATGATCTCTGCTAAACGGTTGACCACCGCAGCGCGACCTGTGATCAAAATGATGTTGGCTGGATCGTAGTGCACCACGTTACCCGCGCCAGCATTATCAATAAGCTGACGCAGCAAAGGAGATAACTCACGCACCGAAACGTTACGCACCGCCACAACGCGAGTGATGACGCTATCACCCGGTTCCGCGTTACTGCTCACCACAGGAATCGCCGACGTTTTTGCATCTTTGGCTTTGATGACCTTGAGAATACCATCTTCCATTTCAACCACGGCGTAACCGTACACTTCGAGTACATTAAGGAAAAAGCTGTAGTACTGCTTTTCATTTAATACGTCATAGCTGCGTACGTCGATTTTTCCGCGTACTGAGGGGTCAACAATAATGGTCTTTTCTAAGTTACGACCAACAATGTTGATGAATTCTTGAATATCCGTGCCTTTAAAGCTGGCACTGTATTCGTTCGCCATCGCACTTGGTGCGCAGAGAAGAGTCCCTGCCAATAACCAAGCACTTTTGCTAAACCAATGTTTCACGTATGTCTCCCTGAACTTACGCAGATTGCCTAAGTATTACAATTGGATATAGATGTCGTACTGCTGGCCATCACGCTCAACAGTCAAATTCAGCTCTTGCGGATCGTTCATCACCTGCATCAGTTGTACTGAAGATGACGGATCACTTAAATCGATCCCATTTAATTGCACCGCAATATCACCCGCTTTTAGACCGACATCATTAAACAGCGCCGGATCACGACCTGGTGAGACGCGATAGCCGACAATTCCCCCCTCTTTTTTCACTGGGGAAATGTTGATGTACTTAAATACGCTCTGCGGATCTTGTGCGATTTCCGCTCGAATTTGATCTAACTTATCACCCACGGTTGACGAGACAGCTGACTTCGTTGCTTGTGGTCGGGTCGCCTGAGGTGTTTCAGACAACTTCTTGTATTCAATACCCTGCAACATCAGAGTTTCATCACGGCCTTGATTATCAATGATCACACGATCCACCAATACCGCTTTTAATTTCGCTCGTGTCCCTTCGATCTCTTCACCAATGCCGTAAGTCGCTTGTTTACCACGATTCGCGATAACGGCCAGGCTCGTGTTGGCATTGGAACTTGCCACTGCCCCAACCAAAGTAAGGTTTAACCGAGTTTTCGGCGCATCTTTCACCACGGGCTGCTCAATGACGACCGGCTTTTGCTCCGTGTATTGACCGAATAAATTGGCGCTTTGGAGGGCATTAAAGTCGATGACATCACGCTGGTTGTTCAATGAGACGTCGCTGACTGACGGTTTCCATTGAGCCACATCCGCCGTTTGAGGCATGACTAACCACACCACTTTACCGAGAATCCACCCAGTAATGGCAATAAATAGGCAAGTTAAAAACAAACTGAGTTTTGCTTGAATAGCACGATGATTGGACTTGATCTGAGCCAGTAGCGGGCTACTTGATAATCCTGCACTTAGCTCTAAACGCTTCACTGAACTCATTCCTTTATTCTAACGTCAGCCGTCCTTGTTATAGGCGAAAACGACTCTACGTTGCTAAATTTGCAATAAAATTACTACTCAACAAAGAGCGCCAAACTATATCACAACTTAAATTTTGTACCTTTTTTCTTATTGAGTTTTTGCCAACTCCCTTGAAAAAAAACCGCCTTAACACCATCTATAGGTGAATAATCCACCAGTCATTGCACCATTCGTGCAGTGATTAGATAGTGTAGAGTTCTATGAGTTCCGAAAATGAAGCCGTAAGGCTAGATAAATGGCTTTGGGCAGCCCGATTCTATAAAACCCGCTCTATCGCTCGTAATATGGTCGATGGTGGCAAAGTCCACTATAATGGCCAACGAAGCAAACCGAGTAAAATCGTAGAGCTGGGTGCAGAGATCCGCCTTCGTCAGGGTAACGAAGAGAAAACCGTGGTTATCGAGAAAATCTCCGACCGACGTATGGGTGCACCTGTCGCACAAACGCTCTATCGCGAAACTGAAGCAAGCATCAGTCAACGTGAAGAGATGGCGACGCAACGTAAACTGAACGCCCATAACCCAAGTCCCGAGCGCCGCCCAGATAAAAAGCAGCGTCGTGACATCATCAAGTTCAAACACCAATAGAAGCCGGAATTACCCACGAGGAAAGCACTCCATGGCAAATAATGTTTTAAACCGCTACCTGTTCGAAGACCTTTCAGTGCGTGGCGAGTTGGTACAATTGGATGAAGCATACCAACGTATTATCTCCAGCAAGGAATATCCGGCAGCATTGCAAAAGCTGTTGGGTGAGCTACTCGTTTCAACCACACTTTTGACGGCAACTTTGAAATTCGAAGGCTCAATCACCATCCAACTGCAAGGTGATGGTCCGGTGTCTCTCGCGGTTATCAATGGTGACCATGACCAGAAAATCCGTGGCGTTGCACGCTGGGAAGGCAACATTGCTGATGACGCTAGCCTGCATGACATGATGGGCAAAGGCTACCTAGTGATCACTATCGAGCCGAAGAAAGGTGAGCGCTACCAAGGTGTCGTAGGCCTAGAAGGTGACACGCTAGCAGAAGTGATCGAAGGTTACTTCGCAAACTCAGAGCAGCTAAAAACGCGTCTATGGATCCGCACTGGCGAGCATGAAGGTAAAGCACACGCGGCGGGTATGATGATTCAAACCATGCCAGATGGTACAGGCACACCTGAAGATTTCGAGCACTTAGAGCAACTAACCGACACGGTAAAAAATGAAGAGTTGTTCACGCTAGAAGCCAATGAGCTGCTATACCGACTGTACAACCAAGACAAAGTTCGCCTGTACGAGCCGCAACCAGTGGAGTTCCATTGCGGTTGCTCACGCGAACGCAGTGGCGCAGCCATCATCACGGTAGAAAAGTCTGAAATTTATGACATTTTGGCCGAAGAAGGATCAGTTTCTTTACATTGTGATTACTGCGGCACGTCATATTCATTTGACGAATCTGAGATCACCGAGCTATATGTACAAGCTCAGCCAAAGAGCAAAACGCTACATTAATTTTCATAGCTTACCAAGCTTGTAATTTACCTATCAAAAGGCCAGCGCTATGCTGGCCTTTTTGTGACCCAACCCCCGTAACATCTAGCTTTGCATGTAATAAAGCAACCTCTTAATTTTAAAAGATTAATAATCACTTTGCTCTGGCGCAATGGATTGTGCACACGATAAACTACTCAAACCAATATGTGACGGGACACCTAAATCCACATGTAAATAGTGGGTATTTTTTGACCTATATCCCTGTTTTCTCCCCGCCCCGTTGCTAGCATGTGAGTAGATAAATTTAAAAACAATATTACAAAATCCCTACAAAATCCTAATAAGGAGCACCTATGACCGTTATGGAACATACAAAGGCTGCAACACTTGATCTAACCAAGCATGGACTGCATAACGTCAAAGAGGTTATTCGTAACCCGAGCTATGAAATGCTGTTCGAGGAAGAAACCCGTCCTGACCTGGAAGGTTATGAACGTGGTGTGGTGACAGAACTCGGTGCGGTAGCCGTAGATACCGGCATCTTTACTGGTCGCTCACCAAAAGATAAGTACATCGTTAAAGACGAAACCACTGAAGAGCACATGTGGTGGACTTCCGATGCAGTGAAAAACGACAACAAACCAATCAACAAAGCAGTATGGAATGACCTAAAAGCGCTCGTGACCAACCAGCTTTCTGGTAAGCGCCTATTTGTGATTGACGGTTATTGTGGTGCAAACCCAGACACTCGCCTGAGCATTCGAGTGATCACTGAAGTCGCATGGCAAGCGCACTTCGTAAAAAACATGTTCATCCGTCCAACAGAAGAAGAGTTGGCAACGTTTGAACCAGACTTCGTGGTAATGAACGGTGCGAAATGCACTAACGAGAAGTGGGAAGACCACGGTCTTAACTCTGAAAACTTCACGGTATTCAACCTAACAGAGCGCATGCAACTGATCGGCGGTACTTGGTACGGCGGCGAGATGAAGAAAGGCATGTTCGCGATGATGAACTACTTCCTGCCGCTAAAAGACATCGCATCTATGCACTGTAGTGCCAACATGGGTGAAGAAGGCGACGTAGCGATTTTCTTCGGTCTATCTGGTACAGGTAAAACTACCCTATCGACCGATCCTAAACGTGCACTGATTGGTGATGATGAGCACGGCTGGGATGATGACGGCGTGTTCAACTTCGAAGGCGGCTGTTACGCGAAGACCATCAAACTATCGAAAGAAGCGGAACCAGATATCTACAACGCCATCCGTCGCGATGCGCTGCTAGAGAACGTGACGGTTCGCAATGATGGTTCTATCGACTTTGATGACGGTTCTAAGACAGAGAACACTCGCGTGTCTTACCCATTGCATCACATCGACAACATCGTGAAGCCAGTATCGAAAGGCGGTCATGCAAACAAAGTGATCTTCCTATCGGCAGACGCATTTGGCGTACTTCCTCCCGTGTCTAAACTAACACCTGAGCAAACTAAGTACCACTTCCTATCAGGCTTTACGGCCAAACTAGCAGGTACAGAGCGTGGTATTACAGAGCCAACACCAACCTTCTCTGCCTGTTTCGGCGCAGCGTTCCTAACGCTACACCCAACTAAGTACGCAGAAGTACTGGTGAAACGCATGGAAGCGGCAGGTGCAGAAGCTTACCTGGTGAACACGGGCTGGAATGGTAGTGGCAAACGTATCTCTATCCAAGATACACGCGGCATCATTGATGCCATCCTTGATGGTTCAATTGAAAACGCACAAACGAAGCACATTCCAATCTTCAACCTAGAAGTGCCAACTTCACTACCAGGTGTGGATCCAAGCATCCTTGATCCTCGTGATACCTACGTTGACCCACTACAGTGGGAAAGCAAAGCGAAAGATTTAGCAGAGCGTTTCATCAATAACTTTGATAAATACACTGACAACGCAGAAGGTAAGTCATTGGTGACTGCTGGTCCTCAACTCGACTAAACCACGATCTACGTCTTCGTGACTTAGCTACAAAAACCATCGTCAAGCCCCTATTTTGAGGGGCTTTTTATTGAATCCCACCCAAGATTGATACAAGCTTAAGCCTATCTAAGTAAGTCAACGACTCGCGACTTACTCCACATTACGTACAGGCTTTAGTCGGATGAAAACAGCAGGTCGGATTCTACTTTTTATACTCATACTCGCCATTGCAATTCCAGCGGCCTTTGTAACCATGCTGACCACCTCCTATTCTCGCCAAACATGGCATCTGATTTCGGATCTGGTCGACCTACCACTGCAAGCAGATAACGTTCAGTACGAGTTCCCATACCATCTCACCCTCAACAGAATTGCGTTCAAGCAAGAAAGCCTGCCGTTCATTGATCAAGTGGATATATGGCTTAACCCAGACATTCGTCGAGATGGACAATGGATTTTCGATAGTTTGCTGATCGATGGTCTAGATCTTCAGCAAGGGATGCCAACTCTGCCAAACCTAGCCACGGTTTACTTCCACCAAATTGCCTTGAAGAACCTCGACTACGCCGATGATGCATTCAGCATCAATGGGGTGAACATACAAATCCAGGAACCGACTTGGTCAAGCGACACTCAGCAAATACCATATGGAGAGATCCAACTTTCTGCCGAACAATGGTATTGGAATGGAGAAGCGTTTAATAAGCTCCTACTGGACGTAGACTACAGAGCGCAAGACAGCACGCTCTATGGTGCATCGTTTAACTGGCGCGGCAGCGAAGTTTCAGGCCAAGGCGAGCAATACCCACAAGGTTGGTCACTGGTGAATGTGACCGTAGATAAGCTGAATATCAACAACCTACAACTGCAATCCTTGCTCGCTAAGCCTTGGCAAGAACTGCCAATTACGATCACTCATATCAATAGTCTCGATCTGCTCAATGCCGATATCGAGTACGGTGATTGGCACTGGAAAAACCTAGAATTGTCACTAGAAAATGCCACTCTGCCGCTCTCACTATGGAATACAACCGCTCAACTTTCTCTGCAAGCAGACAGCGTGCATTTTCAACAACAAACTGCGGTAGAACCTAGACTGAATGCCCAACTCAAACCGGGCGAGATCCGGCTGCAAGAACTGAGCTTAGATTGGCAGCAAGGCGCAGTACGAGTATCAGGCCACTTCGAGCCACACCATTGGCAAATCAGCAACGCTACCATCAGTGGCTTGAAGTGGGCAATTCAACCCGAAGATAAGACCGATTGGTGGCAAACCGCCACAAAAAAACTCCAACAAGTCGATATTAAGCAATTAGAGATTGAACGCAGCCAAGTCATCCAATTATCTAAACAACCTTACTGGCAGCTTTCTGGTTTGAATTTGGAAGGCGACCAACTTGAAGTGAAACATCGCCACGGACACTGGGGGATGTGGCATGGAAAACTCGATGCCAGCGTCGTCAATGCCAGCTATGGCCAAGTACTGTCCTCTCATGCGGCGCTTTCAATGCAAAGTGACAACGGTCAGTGGCAGCTCACTCGCTTATTTGCACCGCTTGAACAAGGCTATATTGAAGGCTTTGGCCAAGTAGAATTAAGCCCCCCTAGCCAACCGTGGACGCTCAATCTCAATGCCGATGGCATCCCATTGCAACTATTCCACCCATATTTGCCAAAGGCACTGGCACTGAATGGTTTCTCCGACCTGAGCCTAGATTTGCAAGGCTTGGTTGGCGATCGCAATATGCTTGCCTATAGCTTAACGGGCCATGTTGAGGCCAACTTGCGTGACACCACCTTGAAATCACAAGCTGACCATTCACTCAAAGCCGTCATATTGAGCCCACTTCGTTTAGATGCTCAGCGTGGCGAGGTCTCCATCCAGCCTATTGCCCTCTCTGGCAAAAGCATAACTGGCAAAATATCGGGCGAGTTTGATATGGCAAATAATCCACTGAGTGGCATTGTATATACGCTAAATGACGTATGCGGGGCCATCAGAGGTGACGTACTCAGTAAAGAAGTGGAGATAAACGAATGTGTAAGTAGCCCCAAGCAACAGAAGGAAGTGGCGCAAGTTCAAGCGGAAGCGGTCCAAATGACAAGTGAACCCGCAAAGCACAATGCCTTCGATAAACCGACTATAGAGGAACCGAGAGAGGAGTTCCCCGAAGAAATTATCGAAGAAAATGAGCCAGCTAAGCCCTCTATTTCCGAAGATCAATCTGCCTCAGGTGACAAAGATAACGCAACAGAACAAACACTAACAGCGGAGTAATTTCGAGTAGTTAGGCAGTAGCATGTAAGTGCCAACAAAATCGACGGCTGGCACATCCCCACTGTAAATCACCACATGAATAACAATGCGAGCTTTACGCCCAGATGCTAAGCGATCCAAATCACCACTGATACCATCAAGTGACGTGCTAGCGACGGGATTTTGCTCCACTGGGTGACGATATCGAATCGAACTGTCGGCTAAAACGATATCGCCATGTAAACCACGTTCTTTCATCAACAGCCATGTCATCCCCCAGCCAGTCAATGTCGCTAAGGTGAAAGCAGATCCCGCAAATAAGGTGTTATGCGGATTCAAATTTGGATTGAGCTGCGCACTGCACTCAAACTGATAGCCTGTATACTGATTGATTTTGATGCCCATTTTGTCACTAATTGGGATCTGCTCTTCCCAACGTTGTTGCAACTCCATACACCAATCAGGACGACGCAATACCTCCGCCATTGGATCGAGCGGCTTCACCATTTGCTGGTGACGAACTGGACCTCGTTCATCGGTCAGTTCACCTCGACGTTCAAAGCCACTCTTTTCATAGAAAGCGATCGCGTCTTCGCGCGCATTACACACCAGGCGCTTTGCTCCCTCCTGACGGGCCAAAGATTCTAATGCCACCAACACCAAGGAGCCCACCCCCTTACTACGACGATTGTTTTTCACTGCCATATAACGGATCTGACCATCGTTATCTGGGGTGATGTACAAACGCCCAATCGCCATCGGGCGGCCACGACCATCGACAATCATCCGGTGGTGGCTCATCGCATCAAATTCATCGCGCTCCGAACCGACCGGCATCTGCCAAGGCTCTCGCAGCATCTGCCAACGAAACTGATAGTACTTATTAAGCTGATTTTCTGTTTTTGGCGTTATAAGTTTGAACATATCAATCCTTGAAAGTACAAATCAAATGAAAGTCTTATGGAAAAATACCCAAGCAAATTCAATACACTTGGGCTTAAAGCTTAGACCATGATGTTATGGTTGCTAGGGCACATTGGTTTTTCGAGTGCAATTAAACCTGCAGCCAAAACGTCACTGGGCCATCATTTACCAGGGACACCTTCATATCAGCCGCAAATCGGCCTCGCTGCGTTGGCAACTCTTGCTCACACAGATCAGAAAAATAGTCATACAGACGTTCTGCATCGGCAGGGTGTGCACCACGAGAGAACCCCGCGCGAGTGCCTTTTTTGGTGTCCGCTGGTAACGTAAACTGCGACACCACCAAAACCTTACCGCTCACTTGCTTGACGTTCAGGTTCATTTTTCCTTCATCGTCTTCAAACACACGGTAAGTAGTTACACGCTCCATCAAACGTTTTGCTTTTGCTTCATCATCATCCTTCTCGACACCAAGTAGGACAAGTAGGCCTTGGTCGATCGCACCGACTACCTCACCATCGACTCGAACGGCCGCTTCACTGACTCGTTGGATTAGCGCTATCACGACTCTCGCTTCCTTCATTTGTTAATTGAGATTCAGCGGTCGAGTGTATCATTTCTAAGTTATCACTCCAGTGCTCTCTTTCACCAAGTGCAGCCGTGACTTCTGCGCCAATCAGTACAATCAACCAGCACAAATACACCCAAACAAATAGGATCGGAATGGCCGCTAATGCACCGTAAATGAGCTGATAAGATGGGAATTGAGTAATGTAAAAAGCAAACCCCTTCTTACTCAACTCAAACAATAACGCCGCAATGGCCGCCCCAACGGTACCATGGGACAGGTATACTTTCTTATTCGGAACAAGTAAGTACAGGCCCATAAAAGCAAAGAAAGACAACAGAAATGGTAGCCAACGCAAGAACACGTTATAGGCTCCTGTAAGCGTTTCATTGTCGATAATTTTTAACGATGTCACATACGACGTCGCCGCAATACTGGCCCCCACCAAAATAGGCCCTAACGTAAGCACCATCCAGTACATTGAGAATGAAAAAACTGGTCGACGCTTATCTTTTACTCGCCAGATATAGTTTAAGTTCTTATCAATATTGGAGATCAGCATTAACGCCGCGACAAACAAAAACGCACCGCCAACCGCCGTCATCTTACCGGTATTCGCGACAAACTCTTGTAGCGCCGTTCTTACTGCGTCTCCTGATGCAGGGACAAAGTTGTCGATGATATAGCCTTGAAGCACATCACCAACGTTTTCAAATACCGGGAATTGAGACAGTATCGATAACAGAACGGTCAACATCGGTACAATAGACAACAGAGTGATATAAGCAAGATAGCCGGCATTCACATTCACGCGATCATGTGTCATGCGCTTAAGCAAATATTTAACAAATGCGACGCTCCCCGGCACGAGCTTGATCAATCTCACCTTGTAACTCTCTGATAACTGGTTCATAGTTCATCTCATAAATTAGCGTCGAGGACATAAGAATGCCTTATTTATTAGCAATTGTACTATCAATTTTCACTTTGACAGGATGTCAGTCCGCTTATTACTCAGCGATGGAGCAAGTGGGCTATCACAAGCGAGAAATCATGGTCGACCGGGTTGAAGATGCCAAAGAGTCACAACAAGATGCACAGGAAGAGTTTACCAGCGCGCTTGAAGCACTTTCCGCTCTTACCAACTTCGATGGTGGTGAGCTAGAATCGGTCTACAACAATATTAATGATAAGTACGAAGACAGCGAGAAAGCAGCACAAGACGTGCGCGATCGTATTGCGGCAATTGAAGATGTCTCTGATGCTCTGTTTGATGAATGGCAAGATGAATTAGAGCTGTACACCAACGCAAAGCTGCGCCGTTCGAGCGAGCAAAAGCTGCGTGAAACCAAATCGTCTTACAAAAGCATGCTAAGTGCAATGAAACGTGCTGAGCAAAAAATGACGCCAGTATTGAACACGCTGCGCGACAATACCCTTTACCTAAAACATAACCTCAACGCCAGCGCTATCGGCTCTCTAAAGGGGGAGTTTTCTAGCTTAGAGAAAGACATTCAGTACGCGATCAAACAGATGAACGCGGCGATTGCTGAGTCAGACAAGTTCCTGCAAAAGCTCAACCAAAAATAAGCAGACTATATCTAACTACCCCCTCCTCCTCGTGAGGAGGGGTTCATTTTCTTATCGCCCAAGCAACCCACTAGCACGCCGAATAAAAGCGACTCTGTCTTCTACCGTTCCCCATGGCACATCGACCACTTGGTAACCCTGTCTAGCATAAGTATCGACTAACGTCTGATGAATCTGCAGTGCTTCCTCAAAACGGTGTGGACGAACCTCATCCTGCACATAAATAGCCGCTTCAGGTCGGCAGGCAAATACCAGGTGATGGTAGCCTATCCCCTCAACAGCAAAGGCTCTCTCCACACTACAACCGCCGATTTTCAAGTAAGCGGCGATATCTGGGATCGCGCGATCAACAAAAGCAATCTCATGGCACAAAGCCTGATGTTTTTGCTTCCTCATCAATGCAAGACATAACTTAGCGAACGCCGGCAAATTCGTCCAAGGGAGCACTCCATTAGGAATACGACTTTGCTCGGCAATTAACCGACGAGACGCTTCTTCAAAAGTGGCATAACCAAATTCAGACAGAGCCTTAACAAGTGTGGTTTTTCCGGCTCCCGGTCCGCCAGTAATGATGATGGGTTTCACTCATGACCTCATTGCTCATCGATCTAAGATCTCTCACCGATTCTGTCGTCATACGGAATCGGTGAGAATCAGGCAATAAAAAACCCTAAGTCGCAGTGCGGCTTAGGGCTTTCTGATATCAACTAACCTAGATTAGAGGATTACTTTGCATCACGTGAAGCACGTTTACGATCGTTTTCTGTCAGGTGACGTTTACGAATACGGATGCTTTCAGGTGTTACTTCTACTAGTTCGTCATCATCGATGAACTCCAGTGCTTGCTCTAGCGTGTATTTGATTGCTGGAGTAAGAACCTGCGCTTCATCAGTACCTGATGCACGAACGTTGGTGAGCTGCTTACCTTTCAGACAGTTTACTGTTAGGTCGTTTGAACGGTTGTGAATACCGATAACCTGACCTTCGTATACTTCATCAGCGTGCTCAGCAAATAAACGACCACGTTCTTGAAGGTTGAACAGTGCGTAAGTCAGAGCTTTACCTGTTGCGTTCGAAATTAGAACACCGTTGTTACGTTGACCGATCGTACCGCCTTTGTGTGGGCCGTAGTGATCAAACGTATGGTAAAGAAGACCAGAACCTGAAGTCAGTGTCATGAATTCTGTTTGGAAACCAATCAGACCACGAGAAGGCATCATGAAGTCCATACGAACACGGCCTTTGCCATCTGGAGACATATCAGTCAGTTCGCCTTTACGAAGACCGATAGCTTCCATGATACCGCCTTGGTTTTCTTCCATGACGTCGATAGTTACCGTTTCAAACGGTTCTTCTAGGTTACCATTTTCATCACGCTTGATGATTACTTCAGGACGAGATACCGCTAGCTCGAAACCTTCACGACGCATGTTTTCGATCAGGATAGATAGGTGAAGTTCACCACGACCTGATACGCGGAAGCGATCTGGGTTATCCGTCTCCTCAACGCGTAGAGCAACGTTGTGAACAAGCTCTTTTTGTAGACGCTCAAGGATGTTACGTGAAGTAACGAACTTACCTTCTTTACCCGCGAACGGTGAAGTGTTTACTTGGAACGTCATGGTTACTGTTGGTTCATCAACAGAAAGCGGAATCATCGCTTCAACGTTGTTCACGTCACAGATAGTGTCAGAGATCTTAAGTTCGCCAAGACCTGTGATCGCAATAATGTCACCTGCGTTAGCTTGCTCGATGTCATGACGTTCTAGGCCAAGGTAGCCCATTACTGTGCCCACTTTACCGTTACGTTTCTTACCATCAGCGCTTACGATAGTCACTTGTTGGTTAGGACGCACTGTACCACGAGTTACACGAGCCACACCGATTACACCAACGTATGAGCTGTAATCTAGCTGAGAGATTTGCATCTGTAGTGGACCGTCAAGGTCAACATTTGGCGCTTCTACTTGATCAACGATAGTTTGGAACAGTGGTTCCATGTTTTCGCCAGTTTCGCCTTCTTCTAGCGTCGCCCAGCCGTTTAGTGCTGATGCGTAAACCACTTTAAAGTCTAGCTGTTCATCCGTTGCACCTAGGTTGTCGAATAGGTCGAACACTTGGTCCATAACCCAATCAGGACGTGCGCCAGGACGGTCAATCTTGTTGATTACAACGATTGGCTTAAGACCATGCGCGAATGCTTTTTGTGTAACGAAACGCGTTTGTGGCATTGGGCCGTCAACTGCGTCTACGATAAGTAGTACTGAGTCTACCATCGACATGATACGTTCTACTTCACCACCGAAGTCCGCGTGTCCCGGAGTATCAACGATGTTGATGCGGTAATCATTCCAGTTAATTGCTGTGTTTTTAGCAAGAATGGTAATACCACGTTCTTTTTCGATGTCGTTTGAGTCCATGACTCGCTCTTCAGCTTCGCCGCGAGACTCTAGAGTACCTGATTGTTGTAGTAGTTTATCAACCAGTGTTGTTTTACCGTGGTCAACGTGCGCGATGATCGCGATATTTCTTAATTTATCAATCTGTGGAGTAGCCATGGATTTGATTCACTTAGATAGATGAAATGCCCCCACACTGAGAACGGGTGCTCTCTAGGTGACATTTGCTGATTAAAAAAACGGCCATAATGTACCAGATTTTAGCAAAAAGCATAGAAATATGTGATCTACTCCCGAGCATTTCTGTCAAATTTACGCTTAACGCTCACTTTCTGATGTACAGCGGATTGATTCAGCTCAATTTTATCCCCATCACCGTTAATAGAAATTGACCAACGCTCAAAAAACAGGCTGAATGAACAATAATTTTGTCACATGATGGTGCAACACTAGTTTGACGCACCAAACCTGTGCATCATTAGATCATTTTGGTGCAAAGGTTTGCACCAAATGAGCACCAAAAACCACAAGGCACTGAAAATACAGTAATATTTTTTTTGGCACGGTTTTGGCTTTAGATAAACAAGCATCGATTAACGATATGTCAAACAGATTAATCAATGCTGGATTTTATCAACGATTCATCAATCGAGTTTACCGCTTTATTAACACTGGAGGTTATCCAAGATGTCAGTAGAAAACGTTCTATCGCTGATCCAAGAAAACGAAGTTAAGTTTGTTGACCTACGCTTTACTGATACGAAAGGTAAAGAGCAACATATCTCTATCCCTGCTCACCAAATCGACGCAGACTTCTTCGAAGAAGGTAAGATGTTCGATGGTTCTTCAGTAGCGGGCTGGAAAGGTATCAACGAGTCAGATATGGTGATGATGCCAGACGCATCTTCTGCAGTGCTTGACCCATTCACAGAAGACGCAACGCTAAACGTTCGTTGTGACATTCTTGAGCCTGCAACAATGCAAGGTTACGATCGTGACCCACGTTCAATCGCTAAACGTGCTGAAGACTACATGCGCTCTACGGGTATCGCAGACACTGTTCTTGTCGGTCCTGAGCCAGAGTTTTTCCTATTTGACGATGTGAAATTCTCTAACGACATGTCTGGTTCTTTCTTCAAGATCGACGACGTAGAAGCAGCTTGGAACACCGGTACTGAAATCGAAGGTGGTAACAAAGGTCACCGTCCAGGCGTGAAAGGCGGTTACTTCCCAGTCGCACCAGTGGATTCATCTCAAGACATCCGCTCTGCAATGTGTCTAGTCATGGAAGAGATGGGCCTAGTTGTAGAAGCTCACCACCACGAGGTAGCAACGGCAGGTCAAAACGAAATCGCGACGCGTTTCAACACACTAACGGCTAAAGCGGACGAAATCCAAATCTACAAATACGTGGTACACAACGTAGCTCACGCATTTGGTAAGACGGCAACATTCATGCCTAAGCCTCTTGTTGGTGATAACGGCAGCGGCATGCACGTTCACCAATCTCTAGCAAAAGATGGTGTTAACCTATTTGCTGGCGACAAGTACGGTGGTCTATCTGAAACTGCACTTTACTACATCGGTGGTATCATCAAGCATGCTCGCGCTATCAACGCGTTTGCTAACCCATCAACGAACTCATACAAACGTCTTGTACCAGGCTTTGAAGCACCAGTTATGCTAGCTTACTCTGCTCGTAACCGTAGTGCTTCTATCCGTATCCCTGTGGTACCAAGCCCGAAAGCGCGTCGTATAGAAGCTCGCTTCCCAGATCCAGCAGCAAACCCATACCTAGCGTTTGCATGTCTACTAATGGCTGGTCTTGACGGTATCAAGAACAAGATTCACCCAGGTGAAGCGATGGACAAAGACTTGTACGACTTACCAGCAGAAGAAGCGGCAGAAATTCCAAAAGTGGCAGAGTCTCTAGAAGTGGCACTAAAAGCACTTGACGAAGATCGCGAGTTCTTAACTACAGGTGGCGTATTCTCTGATGACTTCATCGATTCTTACATCGCACTGAAATCTCAAGATGTAGAGCGTATCAACATGGCGACTCACCCACTTGAGTTCGAACTATACTACTCAGTATAAGACCCTCGCTGTGTAAGGTGTAAACACAGGTTACTAAATATTAGGCTCGCCTCGCAGGTGGGCCTTTTTTGTATTCGCTCGACTAACTAGGGTGTTTAACATGGAGGGATAACTGAAATACACTCAAACTATTTTTCTTATGAGTCAAAGAGTAAGCAACCAAAACGTGAAATCATCGATCAAAAGAAGGTGGGCAATGAAAGTTCAGCTTTTACCATCGCTATGCGCGATCAGCAGCTTGCTAATTACCACGGCTTCATTGGCCCAAGTGGCTTACACTTGGGTTGATAAAGAGGGGCAGGTGCACTTCAGTGATACACCAAACCAAGGTGCGCAAGCCATTTCTCTACCAAACCTCGAATCCACTTCACCTGCACCTAGAGTGGAAAATACCGAGTCTCTCGCTCCTCAAAAAAAAACACGCCCTGTACCACAAGCGAATGATAAACCAAAAACAGACAAGCCTTTACCGCTTTCCCTCGCTACGCTCACCCCTCAGCATGATGAAACCATTCGCAGTAATCAAGGAATCATCCACATTCAGCTCAAGGCCAACCGTAAATTAGGTATTGACGAACAGTTGCAACTCTTCCTTGATGGTAAGCCCCATGGCGTGCCACAACACCGTTTAACTTGGCAGCTGAACAATATTGATCGAGGCACCCACACCCTTGCGGTGCAAGCGAAGCGAAGCGGCAAGCTTATTGCATCTACTAGCCCTATAACGGTGCATTTACATAGAGCAAGTATCAAGCCGACCATTAAAGGGGCAAAATAGAATATTTAGTGAAAAAAACGAACTCTAACCACGCTTTTCGCTTTTTCTTCTGAGAATTATTCGCCATACTTACGCTCTATTGCACCAATGTAGTGCAACGCACAGTCACAACGCAAACAAGGACGTAATGTGGATACCAGCCTCTCCTGCGCCATTCTCAATAACATGGTGACAGCAACACTGATTCTTGATGATGAGTTGGCTATTCGCCATGCCAACCCTGCCGCTGAACTACTATTCTCTCAAAGTGCCAAACGCATTATCGATCAGCCGCTATCGCAACTTATCCAACATGCTTCGATGGACTTAGCCCTACTTACACAACCATTACAAAGCGGCCAAAGCATTACCGACAGTGACGTCACTTTTGTCGTCGATGGGCGCCCTTTAATGTTAGAAGTCACCGTTAGCCCGATCACTTGGCAAAAACAGCTGATGCTACTAGTAGAAATGCGTAAAATCGATCAGCAACGTCGTCTGACGCAAGAGCTCAATCAACACGCGCAACAGCAAGCCGCCAAGCTGTTGGTTCGAGGGCTTGCTCATGAAATTAAAAACCCACTCGGTGGCCTGCGCGGAGCCGCACAGCTCTTACAAAAAATGTTGCCAGATCCCTCACTACAGGAATACACCCATATCATCATTGAGCAAGCCGACCGTTTAAGAGCACTCGTTGATCGCCTACTAGGCCCACAAAAACCGGGCAAGAAAAGCGAAGAGAACCTTCATCAAGTTTTGGAAAAAGTTCGCCAACTGGTTGAGCTGGAGTCTCAGCATAATGTCGTGATTGAACGAGATTACGATCCGAGCTTGCCAGAAATATTGATGGATGCCGATCAAATCGAGCAAGCCATGCTTAACATCGTCAGTAACGCAGCGCAGATTCTGTCTCGCCAAGAACATGGAAAAATCACAATTCGCACCAGAACGGTGCACCAAGCGAACATTCATGGTCAGCGTTGTAAACTCGCCGCTCGCATTGAAATCACTGACAATGGTCCGGGAATACCACCAGAACTACAAGATACCCTGTTCTACCCTATGGTCAGCGGCCGTGAGGGGGGCACTGGACTTGGGTTGTCTATTTCACAAAACTTGATCGACCAGCATAGCGGCAAGATTGATGTCGAGAGCTGGCCGGGCCACACCAATTTTACGATTTATTTGCCAATCTGACCAACCTCTATAACTTGAGTATTCGTCAGTAATTAGGCCTTTTGCTGCAAGGATTTATGACATGAGTAAAGGATATGTTTGGGTCGTTGATGACGACAGTTCAATTCGCTGGGTGATGGAGAAAACCCTCTCTTCGGCCAATATCAAATGTGAAACCTATGCCGATGGGGAGAGCGTACTAATGGCGCTCGAACGTGAAGTCCCTGATGTATTGGTGTCTGATATTCGAATGCCAGGCATTGATGGCCTAGAACTGCTTAAGCAACTGCAACAGAATTACCCTGATCTGCCTGTTATCATCATGACAGCACATTCAGATCTCGATGCAGCCGTCAATGCGTACCAAAAAGGAGCGTTTGAATATCTACCGAAACCCTTTGATATTGATGAAACACTCACACTTGTAGAAAGGGCAATCGCCCATAGCCAAGAGAACAAGCGTGAGCATTTACTGCCTGACGATGTACCTGCTGATGCGCCAGAGATCATTGGTGAAGCACCTGCAATGCAAGAAGTGTTTCGAGCCATTGGTCGACTGTCTCGCTCATCAATCTCGGTATTAATTAATGGCGAATCAGGTACGGGTAAAGAACTTGTCGCTCATGCTTTACATCGCCATAGTCCACGAGCGAATAAACCTTTTATTGCCCTCAACATGGCCGCCATTCCTAAAGACTTGATTGAGTCCGAACTGTTTGGTCATGAAAAAGGCGCATTTACTGGTGCCAATAGTGTGCGCCAAGGGCGCTTCGAACAAGCCAACGGTGGCACCTTATTCTTAGATGAAATTGGGGACATGCCGTTAGATATTCAAACTCGATTATTACGCGTACTTGCTGATGGACAGTTCTACCGCGTCGGTGGGCATTCTCCGATCAGCGTTGATGTCCGGATTGTCGCCGCCACTCACCAAAACTTAGAAAAACTGGTCCACAATGGCGATTTTCGTGAGGACTTGTTTCATCGTCTCAACGTTATTCGCGTACAAATTCCCGCACTTCGCGAACGTCGACAAGATATCGAAAAGCTGACTCAACACTTCTTAGTGCGTGCCGCCGATGAACTCAGTGTTGAAACCAAAACTCTACACCCATCATCCGTTGAGATCCTCAATCGTTTAGCTTGGCCAGGGAACGTGCGACAACTGGAAAATATTTGTCGTTGGCTGACCGTGATGGCAAGTGGCAGTGAAGTCCTTCCGAGCGATCTACCACCAGAGTTACTGGAAGAGAAAAAGATCACGACAGATTCGGAACATGGCCGTTGGCAAGAGCAATTGTCTAAATGGGCGCGTCATGCTTTGGCTGCAGGAGATAAAGAGTTGCTGTCTTACGCCTTACCAGAGTTTGAACGCATTCTATTGGAAGCCGCGCTAGAACACACTAAAGGTCACAAGCAAGATGCGGCGAAAGTACTGGGTTGGGGTCGCAATACACTAACCAGAAAATTAAAAGAATTGTACTAACGACAATGTAAGAAATAGTTATCAAGCGAATATTATTCGACTCGCTTGATAGCTCAAACGTCAGTACAATCGCAGACCTCCATCCCTTGTGTGATTAGCTTAATGGAAAAATGCTTACTCAACTCGTTGCTTCACCTTTTATGCTGGAATGTGAGGCTGTGTTTATCAAAGTATCCATTGGTGTCGTACAAACTCATGCAAGACAAAACATGCCACTCTGGTTACGTAATGCAAGCATTGCTCTCAGTGACACTAAGCAAGATACACACACGGGGATGCGATTATCATCCAGAGATGGCGAGCGCATAAAAATTCCGCACGAAAGTGGTGACCCAAACTCAAACCGAAATTGATAACCGTGAGTTTACCCATCACTACCAACCACCTTGGGCAGTATGATGAAACTGTGTGAAATGGGGCTGGGTACTGCGATTGACGACTTGAGCACTGGATATTCATCTTTGGCCTATCTGCACACCCTGCCATTCACATGCTTAAAGATAGACCGCACCTTCATCACCCGACTAAGCAAAGAGGACTCAGGTAGCTCTGTGGTGGCCACCATCATAAGTATCACGAAAAGCCTGAAAGCGTACGTAGTGGCGGAGAGGGTGGAGAATGCCATGCAGCTCAACTACTTAGCTCATTGGCCGGTAATCAAGTTCAAGGGTTTTATTACCGCCGTCCTTTGCCGATAGAAGAATGGCCACCGAATTTCGTTAACATAAGTAGAAAAGAGCTAAAATCGTTGCTTTCATAGTCAACCTCTACTGACAATCTAGCTAACTGTTCATTATACTTAACTGCAAATCTTACCCATGCATTATCACTGATAATTCGGGGGCTTTGTTCCTGTTCACAACATTCGGATCGACATAATGATAACTAAGAATCTTCCCCTAACTGATTTGCACCGTCACCTTGACGGTAACATTCGTACTAAGACCATTCTCGAGCTTGGCCAACAGTTTGGTGTTGCTCTACCCGCTTACGATATTGAATCTTTAACCCCACACGTTCAGATTGTCGAAGCAGAACCATCGCTGGTTGCTTTCCTTTCTAAACTTGACTGGGGCGTCGCAGTTCTGGGTGATCTAGACGCATGTCGCCGTGTTGCTTACGAAAACGTAGAAGATGCGCTGAACGCACAAATTGATTACGCCGAACTGCGTTTTTCTCCTTACTACATGGCAATGAAACACAAACTACCCGTTGCAGGCGTAGTCGAAGCTGTTGTTGATGGTGTTCAGGCTGGTATGCGCGATTTCGGCATCAAAACGAACCTGATCGGTATCATGAGCCGTACTTTTGGTACTGATGCTTGCCAACAAGAGCTGGATGCCATCCTTAGCCAGAAAGATCACATTGTCGCTGTCGACTTAGCGGGTGACGAACTTGGTCAACCTGGCGAACGCTTTGTTTCTCACTTCAAACAAGTACGTGACGCAGGTTTAAACATTACCGTTCACGCAGGTGAAGCGGCTGGTGCAGAAAGCATGTGGCAAGCAATCAATGAACTTGGTGCCACCCGCATTGGTCACGGCGTGAAGGCAATTCACGATCCTAAGCTGATGGATTACCTTGCGGAAAACCGTATTGGTATTGAGTCTTGCCTAACATCGAACGTCCAAACCAGTACGGTTGAGTCACTGGCAAACCACCCTATCAAACCGTTCCTAGACCATGGCGTACTTGCGTGTCTAAACACTGACGACCCAGCGGTTGAGGGCATCGAATTACCATACGAATACGAAGTCGCGGCACCAGCCGCAGGTTTAACCCAAGCACAAATTCGCCAAGCACAAATCAACGGCCTCGACCTTGCATTCTTGTCAGAAGCAGAGAAATCTGAGCTAAAAGAAAAAGTAAAAGATCGCGTTTAGTTACAACGAAAGACATAAAAAATGCCAGCATCTGCTGGCATTTTTGTATTTGCTCTACGTGGCGTAGTTTAGATTACTCGAGAGAATTGCTGCTGGCGCGCTTTCGCTCTTAAGTACTTATCGAAGCACATACAGATATTGCGGATCAACAGACGACCACGTAGCGTAACGCGAATTTCATTGTCATCCACTTCCACTAGACCATCATTGATGAAGGTTTGCAGTAGCTGTAGATCTTCTTTGAAGTACTGATTAAAGGTAACTTTAAATTCAGATTCGATCGCTTTTTTGTCTAGCTTGAAGTTACAGATCAGCTGCTTAATCACTTCACGACGCAGTAAATCATCCGCATCCAGTGACACGCCTTTCCACAGCGCATGACGCAACTCATTCACCTGCGCGTAGTACTTCTTCAGCTCTTTCTGGTTTTGCGCATAAGCATCACCGATCATTGAAATCGCTGAAACACCGAAGCCAACCAAATCACACTCGCCTTGAGTAGTATAGCCTTGGAAGTTACGGTGCAAAATACCGTCACGCTGCGCCACAGCGAGTTCATCATCCGGCATCGCAAAGTGATCCATGCCGATAAACTGGTAGCCAGCGCCAGTAAGCGTTGCGATGGTGTCTTGTAGGATCGCCATCTTCTCTTCCGCTTTTGGTAGGTCTTCGTCTTTAATCTTGCGCTGCGCAGCAAACAGTTGTGGCATATGTGCGTAGTTAAACACAGACAAACGACCCGGCTGCATTTCTAACACTTGCTCAAGCGTCTTAGCAAAGGAATCCTTGGTTTGCTTAGGTAAACCGTAAATCAAATCCAAGTTAGTCGAGCGGAAACCAAGCTCTTTCGCACGAGCCACCATCGCAAAGATGAACGCTTCATCTTGTTCACGGTTTACAAGGAGCTGCACTTCTTTGTTAAAGTCCTGCACGCCAATGCTTAAACGGTTAAAGCCCTCACCACGCAGGTGATCGAGCATGGATAGCTCGATTTCACGTGGGTCAACTTCAATGCTTATCTCAGCGTCGACACTGAAGCTAAACTCTGCACGTAATAGGTTCATCACGCGAGTGATTTGCTTTTCAGACAGGAACGTTGGCGTACCACCACCAAAGTGCAGCTGAGTTACCTTGCGTCCAACCAACAATGCGGCGCGTTGACGAATTTCATGCTCAAGCACATCGAGATATTCGTCGGCTTTGTGCGAATGGCGAGTAATCACTTTATTACAGCCGCAGTAATAGCAAAGCTTATGACAGAACGGAATGTGAACGTACAGCGATAACGGACGATCTGAGTACTGAGTGCATGCCATATCGTAGTCCGAGATGGTAAATGCTTCATGAAACTCCAGCGCTGTTGGGTACGACGTGTAGCGAGGACCGGAATAGTTGTACTTATCCAATACCGCTTGATCCCAGACGATTTGCTGTTTCGATTCAGAGTGTTGATTCGACATGGTGGTACTTTCCGTAAAATGCTAGGGCAACGAAAACTGTCACCCGATATTCAGAAACCGTTATTTTGCCACACGACGGTGGGAACAAAGGTAACCGCTAACCGCTTTTTAAGTATAAAACCAAAGAAGTGCTAGCGTGATCACGATACCCCGGAGGTTAAAGGAAACCACCGGGTGTAACAATTAGATCATCTGAATATTAATTTGGTTATTCAGTGGTTGGACGTTTTTCTGCAATATTTTGAGTTCTTCAATGATCGCATCAGTTAAGCGACTTTCCGCATTATGACGCATCAAATTTTGTTGCATACGCTCTTTCTTGGCGAGCTGCTGGCGGTCTTCCCCGCGCGCCATATCTTTTACAATATGAAAAAGCTCAGAAATTGCAGGATAGGTTTTATCAAAATCCACCCGATCGTCACCTTGGACATAGTCCATGATGTTGTAAACACGGATGCTGATTTCAGACAAATCACACTGCCCCTGAATGCCAGCCTGACACAACGTATGCACGCTCTCAAAAATATTGGCGTTACGCTTGTCGATTGCCAATTTTTGATGCTTCAGCTGCAATTCCTTTTGCTTTTTCAATTGAAGCAGAAGGTAACCTGCATATGAAGCCAGCGCGATAATAATCACTGCACCCGCAATCGCTAATAAGGTTACGTTCATGAATTACTTATCCTTTATAGTCGTCGAAGTTAATATCGTCGAAGTCCGCCAGTAGATCATCATCACTGCGAGAGCCTTTTGCTGTAGGAGCAGTAAAGTCTTCCTCTTCTTCTGGCTCTAATAGACCCAATTGGTCCATCAGTTTTTCGATACGATCAAGCTTCTCATCAACGTACTGCTGCAGACCCTTACCTAAGTTTTCACCCGCTTCGATGCGATCCAGCAATACGTTCAATTGCGCATCATTCTCTAGCATCTCTAGCTCTTGTTGCGCTGACAGTTGACGCTCCTGCTTAGTCATCTTCTTCACTGGCTCAACAATCAAAGGAATTTTTTTCTTGCTGCCTAAACGAGGATCACGGTTTTGTGCCGCGGCCTGTTTCTTCTTCTCGTTGACTTCAGAGTTACGGCTACCTTTTTTTAAGCCTTTACGCTTTTTAGCGCGTTTGCGTAGACGGCCTTCCACATCCGATTCTGTACGGTTGCGAGTAACAATAACATCAGGTGCGCCTGCTGCACCTGGCTTTCTAGATTTCTTTGTACGGCTCATTACTGGGTCTTCCTCAGTAAAATAACATCATTACCAATAAATTCGAGTTCGAGCTTATCCCGCTCAGCTAGGAACTGGAAGGTATCACGGCTAAAGAACACCACATGAGTGAGATCATTCTTATAATGCCATGATTGAAAGGCTTCTGCGTCGATGACCATTTTCGTCATCAAGCCTATCCAGCCACCTGGCTTAACTAAATTCAACCATTGCTTCCACACCAAATTGGGGTGGTAGAGGTGTTCGATCACCTCTGTTGCTGTCATAAAATCATACTGCTTTTCTAGCACCGAGGTATCAGGGTGGTAGTAAAGGTCGTACAACGCCATGCTATGCCCCGCTTCTTCTAACATCAATGAAAGCGTTGGGCCTGGACCACAACCAAAGTCGATTCCGTTCGATTGTGGTGAAATTCGCGCTGTGATTGGCTCAGCAATTCTCGACAAAAAGCGTCGATATCCCATATCGTTGGGATTGTTCTCATGCAGATCATAGTGAGCCTTTTCACTTTTCGCATCCAAACGCTGGTCTGGATTCACAAAGACTAAATGGCACTGTTCACATTGAAGGTATTCGCGTTGTCTATCTTCAAAATAGTGGTGAGTTCGCTGATTCTGACATAAAGGACAGGTGTGCATGCTGACTTCCTCAAACAGGGATGCGAAACATACCAGAAAGTGGACACAGATTGGAGTGTTGCTGGATACTTTTTCAGCAATTTTTGTTAAAAAACTTTGATTGGTAAAAATGAATATAAAAAAAGCGACAGTCAAACTGTCGCTTTCTGAATGCCACCATAGATGGCGAAACTGTGTTGCACACATTTAGTGCACCAAGAATCCTTTTGTTTTTAGCGCTTTCCCTGCCAAAAAGTGTTGTTCTTCATCTTCCTGATGAGTTTTGGCTATCCCTTCACTTCCTGTCTTCTGAGCTACTTCCTGAAGCCTGAATCCGTTTCGCTGTCTTTACCGTCAGACGAGATGATCATCCTTATCTGGCAGGCTCCTTGCCTACCTACATCCTTTTTCCGACTATCAAACGTCCTTCGTTTGCGTCCTTGGAGACCTCATATCCATGGTCTAAATTCCGGTGATTCACGTCCTGTGAACAGCGTCTACTTTACGGTTTCTCCAAAAACCGACAAGTCATGGAACGTAATTATTCACAATATTTTTTGAGCAAAAACAAATAACCCAATCTATCAACAGCTTAAAAATAAAGACGAGAAATTGTATCGAGCAGGTATGGCAAATGTCTCACAAACCCCCGAGCTATCTATCACTTTTGCATCAAAATTCAAATGTGACCATGATCACTAAAAATAGCCAACAAAAATGCCCCAGCAGTTTTACCGGGGCATTTTTGTATATCCTTGCTCGAACGATGTAGGGGGTTAGTGCAGACCGCCAACGTATTTCGACAGAACTTCAATGTCTTCGTCTGTCATTTTCTTCGCGATGTCACGCATCATGGCATTCATATCGTTACCACGGTGGCCATCACGGAATTTTTCTAGCTGAGCTTTGATGTAGTCCGCATGCTGACCCGAAATTTTAGGGAAACCTGAAAGCTCAGTGCCGTTACCACGAGGACCGTGACATGCAATACATGCGGTTAGACCGCGTTCTGCATCACCAGCGGTGTACAGTACTTTGCCTTGCTCCACCACATTTTCAGGGGTTGAGCTCTCTGCGATGGGTAAAGAGGCATAGTAAGCAGAGAGATCCGCAATGTCTTCATCACTCAGTGGCATTGCCATGCCACTCATGACAGGATCGTAACGACCTTGTTTACCACCACTAGTCATACCGAGTTTTAGATCTTTTAACTGCTTCTCAAGATACTTAGCGTGTTGGCCTGCAAGGCTAGGGTACATTGCGAGTGCACTGTTACCATCTGCTCCATGACAGGCAACACAGGTTTGTGATTTTGCTTTACCAGCTTCAATATTACCTTGGGCCCATACTGAGCAACTGGCTAAAAGACTCAAAATTAGCGCTAATTTCTTCATGACATTCCATTATAATTATCAAGCTTCCAGTACCATGATTGAACATCTCGCGTACACTCATGATACAATAGGCGACCTTATGCCGAGCACGGTTATTTTACACAATTTCACAAAAAAGTAATCAATCGACTACACAAAGTCGAGATGGAGTTAACAGTGAGCGTAAAAATTCATTACCAAAACACGCATTTCATCACCAGCGCACCTGATATTCGTCATTTACCTGAAGACGAAGGTGTCGAAATCGCGTTTGCAGGACGCTCAAACGCTGGTAAATCGAGTGCACTTAACCGTCTAACTAACCAAAAAAGCTTAGCCAAGACATCAAAGACCCCTGGTCGTACTCAATTGATCAACCTGTTTAAAGTGGAAGAAGGTTGTCATATCGTCGATTTGCCAGGATACGGCTTCGCTCAAGTTCCCGTTGAGATGAAGAACAAATGGCAGAAGTCATTAGGTGAATACCTACAGAAGCGCGAGTGCCTAAAAGGCTTGGTGGTTCTAATGGACATTCGTCATCCAATGAAAGACCTCGACCAGCAAATGATTTTCTGGGCAATCGACAGCCGCATCCCTGTGCAGGTACTACTAACAAAAGCAGACAAACTTAAAAGTGGGGCTCGTAAGCAAACACTACTTCAAGTACGTAAGCAAGTAGAAACCTTTGGTGGTGACGTATCGGTTGATGTGTTCTCTTCGCTGAAAGGTCTGGGTGTCGACCAACTGCGTGCCAAACTGGATACTTGGTTTGCACCAGCGTTCGCACACCTGCTTGAAGAAGATGCGCCTGAGAACGGTGAAGAATAATTAACATATTTTGTTAAATTTTTTCGCATAGCCCTGCCTTTTGGTGGGGCTTTTGTTTATCTGCAGCGCAGCCACATGAATTTCAGACAATAAAAATCCCCGCCTTCCTGGCAGGGATAACGGGAGAGAAAAACTGGTAATTATTGTTATGTGGCGAAGCATTACTGAACTAAGATTCGATTACAATAGGTTAAAAAACAATCTGCACTTCATTCTTTATCACACCACACCGCCACTTTCATCAAATCACCTTAAAATTCAAACAACTTAAGAAATAGCAAACATCAGATAGGCGTAACTTAGTTTCTTTAAAGAAAAAATTATAGTGTGACTGGTGTAAATTTACAGGATGAATAAAATGAAGAAAGAGATAGGAAATAGTTAAGTTTTGCAATGACTTAGCGAAACCAGCAGGGAGACTTTACACATTCGAGGATTAACTTATTGTTCAGGAAGAAAATTTTTCTTTCGCCCAATAAAAAACGCCCCAGTCAAAAACTGACTGGGGCGGCTGAATCAGCCTAATCCAATAACGTGAAACAAAAGGTCTGAAAGATAGAACATCTTACCTCTGTACCCTACGCGAACTAATGTACAACAATTGGTCAGATATGCAAAGTATTTTTGTAGTTTTTTTTCATGAAAGTTTTGTTAAACAACATAGCGGTGAAAAATCAGAATACTTTTTTACTGGCAAAAAAAAGCCAGTATTTGTGCGCCAGCTCATATTAAATCAGTTGAATTGAACAAAAACCGTCTAGTGCGCCTGATCCCAGTTATCACCATGACCAGCATCTGCCACTAGAGGGACGTTTAACTCTGCTGCAGACTCCATCAATTCTTGTACTTTACTTTCAATTTCGACTAAAGACGACTCTTCAACTTCAAACACCAATTCATCGTGTACTTGCATCAGAAGTTTGACACGACCATCACCTTCAGCTTGAATCCACTGATCCACTAACAGCATCGCTTTCTTGATGATGTCCGCAGCCGTACCTTGCATCGGTGCGTTGATCGCCGCACGTTCCGCCGCTTTACGACGCATACCGTTGCGCGATTGAATTTCTGGAAGGTGCAGACGACGACCAAAGATGGTTTCTACATAACCTTGAGCAGAAGCAGTGCTACGCGTATCTTCCATGTACTGCATCACGCCAGGGTAACGCTCAAAATATTTATCCATGTACGCTTGCGCTTCACCGCGAGGAATACCCAGTTGCTTGGCAAGGCCAAATGCGCTCATGCCGTAAATCAGACCAAAATTAACCGCTTTGGCACGACGGCGCTGTTCACTTGATACATCTTCAATCGCTAACCCCATAATTTCCGCAGCCGTCGCCGCATGGATATCTTTTCCATGGCGAAACGCATCAAGTAATGCTTGGTCACCAGAGAGATGCGCCATAATACGCAGTTCAATTTGCGAATAGTCGACGGCCAGAATCTTGTAGCCTGTCGGAGCGATAAACGCCTGACGGATACGACGCCCTTCTTCATTGCGAATAGGGATGTTCTGCAAGTTTGGATCGGTTGACGATAGACGACCCGTTGCCGTTACCGCTTGGTGGTAAGAGGTATGCACACGACCCGTTGAAGGGTTGATCATCTTCGGTAGCTTATCAGTGTAGGTCGATTTTAGCTTCGCCAGACCACGGTATTCCAAAATCAGTTTCGGTAGAGGATAATCCAGCGCAAGTTCTTGTAATACTTCTTCATTCGTCGAAGGGGTGCCTGATGGCGTCTTCTTAACGACTGGCAGCCCCATTTTCTCAAACAGGATCGCTTGCAACTGCTTCGGTGAGTTCATGTTGAACTCTTGCTCTGCGACTTCGTAAGCTTTTTTCTCAAGCTCTTCTAGACGGGCCGCAATTTCCACCGATTGCGCACCAAGCTTCATATCATCAATCAATACGCCAGTGCGTTCAATGCGAGATAGCACTGGCACAAGTGGCATTTCGATCTCTTCGTATATCGATTTCAACTTATCATCTTGTTCGATATTCGCAGACAAACGATTGTGCAAACGCAGGGTCACGTCCGCATCTTCGGCAGCGTATGGCGAGGCTTGATCAAGTTCGATTTGGTTGAACGTAAGCTGGTTCTTACCTTTGCCTGCAATCTGTTCAAACGAGATACAACTGTGTTGTAGGAAACGCAGCGCAAGGCTATCCATATCGTGCTTGCCACCAACGCTGTTATAAACGTAGGACGCCAGCATGGTATCGTGCTTGATGCCTTTCATCTCGATGCCGTAGCGAGCCAATACTGAAGCGTCGTATTTCAGGTTCTGACCGACTTTCGCTTGAGCGTCGTCTTCAAGAATCGGTTTAAGCTGTGCTAAAACCCAGTCACGATCTAGCTGTGCAGGTGCATCTAGGTAGTCGTGTGCAACCGGAACGTAAGCCGCCACACCTTCATCGATCGCAAATGATAAACCAACGAGGTTCGCCACCATGTAATCTAGACTGTCGGTTTCCGTATCAAACGCGAACAGCTCCGCCGCTTTCAGCTTATCTAGCCACACATTAAAAGACGCTTCATCAAGGATGGTTTCGTACTGACTGCGATCGATTTTCACCGCAGAGGTATCCATATCGGTTTTCGACGCAGAAGATGAACGTACTGCACCAGCAGATTCATCCGCTTCAACCACACCATTGCCGCCTTCTAATAGTTCATTTAACCACGATTTGAAGGTTAACTGGCCGTAGAGCTTGATCAACTCATCTTTGCTTGGTTCTGCTTTTAGTAGCGACTCTGGCGTTTCTTCTAACTCGACATCCAGCTTGATGGTCGCAAGTTCATAAGACAGCATGGCGTTGTCTTTGTTATCCACAAGCTTCTTCGCCATGGTCTTCGACCCACGGAAACCAAGTGCCGCGATGTCGTCTAGGTTTTCATATAGCTTGTTTAGACCGCCAATGCCTTGTAGCAGCGCGGTTGCAGTTTTGTCACCGACACCAGGAACGCCCGGGATGTTGTCGACTTTATCGCCCATCAGCGCTAAGTAGTCGATGATCAGCTCTGGCGGGATTCCAAACTTCTCCACCACGCCTTCGCGATCCATAACAACGTTCGTCATGGTGTTGATCAAGGTGATATTGTCATCCACCAACTGCGCCATATCTTTATCGCCAGTACTGATCAATACAGGCATGCCTTGTTGAGACGCTTGGTAAGCGAGCGTGCCGATAACGTCATCAGCTTCCACACCAGGGACACAAATGAGTGGCAAACCCATGGCGCGGATCACATTGTGGAGAGGTTCAATTTGGCAACGAAGATCATCCGGCATCGGCGGACGATGTGCTTTATATTCCGGGTACATATCGTCACGGAAGGTTTTTCCCTTCGCATCAAAAACCACAGCAATACGATCAGAAGCAAATTGGCGCATCATACTGCGTAGCATGTTTACCACACCGTAAACGGCATTCGTTGGGATGTCACCATTACTCATCGTGCCTGGGTAAGCATGAAAAGCGCGATATAGATAAGAAGAGCCATCGATCAGAATCAACGGGTTTTCAGGAATACTTGCCATAATTGTCTGTATCCAAATCAATACTTAAGAGATCTGCTTAGAATGCCATGACTACCGATCTGAATCTATCTTGTTCGCTCGATCCAGTTCGCGTAAATTTTTTGATTTTATTCATAAATGCACCCACCACCTGTGGATAACTCTGTTTATAGAAATTATCCACCACTTATCCAAACGAAACAAAAAAACAAAAAAACCAAAATAAAGCCATGTTTAGAAAGGAATTATCAGATCAGGATCAGCAAGATCAATGATCGAGAAATGATCATGCTATGTGGAAAAGTTTTATCAGGTGACGTCAATGAGAAATCGTATAAAAGAAAAAGCGACCCAGATTAGGGTCGCCTAGCAAAAATGGTAAAGCCAACTTAATAAAGACGATCGCTAAACCCAAAAGCTATAAATTACACTGGAAGCAATGTGAGCAATGTCGTGTCAAAAAGAATTCGTGCAAGTTCTGGAAAAATGTTTCATTACCTTCTCAACACTCGGTTTATCAACTTTTGTTAATCAGTAATTCAACGTCCTTGTGACTTTTCCTCATTCCCTAAAACACCATTGATAATAATGATTATCATTTAACTGTCAACGTGCAAATGAGAAAAAATCTCATTTATTTTTTTACAGCGCTTTAATGAAATAAATTCGAGATTCGCGAAGATTTGGTTTTTCTTCAAACTTTTCAATAATGTAGTCATTTCTTAGCAGTAAACGTAGCATCGCTGAGAATTGATTACGTGATTTCACTTTTAGCATCTTATAACCCTGTTCTGCGACCCACTCTTCTTGAGCCTCTAACAGCATTTGCGCTACGCCTTCATTGCGCGCTTCTGGTGCTACTCCACCAAACCAGCTATAAAACGTGTAATCATCAAATTCATAGCCGATTTTAAAACCAAGGATCGCACCCGCTTTCTCAGCGACTAAGATTAAACTCTTTTTATCACCAAGGCGTGCTGCCATGGATTCAACCGTTTCACCACGTGCAAACTCAGTTACACGTGCTACGACTTGGAGCGCCTCTTCCAGCGTGCCTTCACGAATCAGCATTGTCATTGTTCTACTCTCCAGAAATAAAAGTGCCCAAGTAACATCAGGTCATGTACTTATGACTGAGGTTACTTGGGTGCATGCAGGCCGACAACTGTTGCTACTCAGGCTTTTCTCATTGAGCGATAATTACTCTTCTGACGCTTCTTGAGTCATATTTAGGTGCTGAGCCGCCTGCCCATTTTCTTGTGCCAACCACTCTGCGACATCTTTAGCAAAGTAAGTTAGGATGCCATCTGCACCAGCACGTTTGAAGCAAAGCAGAGATTCCATTACGGTTTCGCGCTCTTTTAACCAACCGTTCATAATTGCAGCTTTGTGCATCGCGTATTCACCAGAGACTTGGTAAGCAAACGTTGGTACTTGTAGTTCTGTCTTCACACGGCGAACCACATCAAGGTAAGGCATACCAGGCTTCACCATCACCATATCCGCACCTTCATTGATGTCGAGTGCCACTTCGTGTAGCGCCTCATCGCTGTTCGCCGGATCCATTTGGTAATTTTTCTTGTTGCCACCTTTTAGGTTCGACGCCGAACCGACGGCATCACGGAATGGACCGTAGTAGTTTGAGGCATACTTCGCAGAGTAAGCCATGATTTGGGTGTGAATATGACCCGCTTGCTCTAAAGCTTCACGAATTTTACCGATTCGGCCATCCATCATATCTGATGGCGCCACGACGTCTGCGCCCGCTTCTGCATGAGAAAGCGCTTGTTTGACCAGTACTTCTGTCGTTTCATCATTCATCACGTAGCCATTTTCATCAATGATGCCGTCTTGGCCATGAGTCGTAAATGGGTCCAGTGCCACATCGGTGATCACCCCCATTTGAGGTACGTGCTCTTTCAATTCGCGTACTGCACGCTGAACCAAACCTTCAGGGTTGTATGCTTCCGCAGCGCATAAACTTTTCGCGTCTTGGTTTACAACAGGGAAAAGCGCAATGGCTGGCACACCTAGTTTGGCTAAGTAGTGGGCTTCTTCTAGCATTAAATCTATCGATAAACGCTCTACACCCGGCATCGATGCCACACTTTCACGACGATCTTTACCCATCAGAATGAACATTGGGTAAATCAGATCGTTTACTGAAATTTGGTTCTCAGCCATCAGACGACGACTAAAATCGTGCTTACGCATACGACGCATACGGCGCGCAGGGAATGGACCTTGAATTGATACAGACACCATTTTCTCCTTGTCTGGACGGTTAGGATGATCACATCATCTAGTGGGCAAAATCATATCACTGTTGTTCCACCTTGCGAGTAGCAATGTACAAAAAGGCGGTGAAAAAAACTGAAAATGACCCAGCACTCACACTCAAGTATAATTCTCATCAATCCCACTCAACGATGAACCATAGAGACTGACGATGATCGATACCCATGCTCACATTTACGCTAGTGAATTTGATAACGACCGCGATGACGTAGTGAAACGCGCCTTAGAACAAGGCATTAATAAAATCCTGCTGCCGAACATCGATCTAGAATCTATCGAACCCATGCTGAAAACTGAAGCGGTTTATCCTGAGGTTTGTCACTCGATGATGGGGCTGCACCCGTGTTACGTTGACGGCAATGTCGAACATACACTTGAAATAATCCGTGGTTGGTTCGACAAACATTCGTTCATTGCAGTGGGTGAAATTGGCATCGACCTGTACTGGGATAAAACCTTCCGCGCTGAGCAAGAGATGGCGTTTGTCACTCAGTTGAACTGGGCAAAAGAAATGGATTTACCCGTGGTCATTCATACCCGCGATTCCATCGAAGAAACGCTCACTCTGCTGCGCCAAGAACAAGATGGTCGCTTGCGCGGCGTATTCCACTGTTTTGGTGGCAGTATAGAAGAGGCGCAAGCGATTAATGAACTTGGTTTCCATTTAGGTTTGGGTGGCGTATCAACCTTTAAAAACGGCGGTATGGACAAAATCATTCCACATCTAGATATGAACTGGGTCATTCTAGAAACGGATTGCCCTTACTTAGCACCCGTGCCGCATCGTGGTAAACGCAACGAGCCAGCATACACATCATTGGTTGCCGCTCGTGTCGCTGAGTTGACCAACTCAACGGTAGAAGAGATTGATCGCATCACGACTCAAAATGCGACCGCGCTCTTTCGCTTATAACGGTATAAGAGCACCAAGCGATCAAAAAAGCGGCTTCAATAAGCCGCTTTTTTACATTCTGGAATGGATTACTCTTCCACTTCTGCCTCTTCATCTTTGCGAGTGTAAAAGCGAGCAAAGAACAAACCGACTTCAAATAGCAAACACATCGGAATGGCTAGCAAGGTTTGAGAGATAATATCCGGTGGGGTAAGCAACATACCGAACACAAACGCACCCACAATGATGTATGGACGCTTTTCTCTTAAGTCTTGCGGTGTCGTTGCGCCGGTCCAACATAGCAAGATAATTGCCACAGGGACTTCAAACGCGATACCAAATGCCATGAACAGCGCGAGTACAAAGTCGAGGTAACTCGATATATCGGTTGCGAACTCTACGCCACCTAGCGAGATAGCAGTAAAGAAGCCAAACACCAGTGGGAATACCACAAAGTAAGCAAACGCCACACCACAGTAGAACAACAATGAACTAGAAAATAACAGTGGCATGATCAATCGACGTTCATGCTTGTACAAACCTGGCGCAACAAAGGCCCATACTTGGTACAAGATAAACGGCACCGCAATAAACACCGAAGCAATTAACGTCAGCTTCAATGGTGTAAAAAACGGCGAAGCCACATCCGTTGCAATCATAGTTGCACCCTCTGGCAGTCGTTCAACCAATGGGGCTGAGACAAACTCATAGATGTGGTTAGAAAAATAAATTAGCCCGACGAACACCACCAACACTGCCAAGATGGCACGCAATAGTCGGTTACGGAGTTCTAGCAAATGACTAATTAAAGGTTGTGTCTGCTCGACGGTAGACATGGCAAACCTCTTTTATAAAGCTGATCAAAAAGGAGCTACCATCTTGTGTAGCTCCTCCTACTGAGACTATTCGGCTTTTTTATCTGCCGCTGTAACCTTGATCTCTTCCGCTTTCTCAACGGTTTCAGTCGCACTTGCCTCGTGTTTCGTTGGCTCTGCGTCTGATTTGGTTGGCTCTGCGTAAGGGCGGTTTACAGATTGCGCCGCTTTCTTCAGTTCATCGACCGAAGATTTAAGCTCCGGAGACAGATCTTCCATCCCCATTTGCTCTGCTTTGCGCAAATTTTCTTGCAGCTCTTGGACCTTCAGCTCATGTGACAGTTCGTCTTTCACGCTGTTTGCCATGCTCTTAGCAGCACCGACAAAACGAGAAACACTACGAATAGCATGAGGCAAACGCTCCGGACCAAGAACAACCAGACCAACGACAGATATTAATACCAGTTCCCAAAAACCGATATCAAACACTTATTACGCCTGCTCTTTGTCTTTTTTCGTTTCAGGTGCAGCTTCTTTTTGCTGCTGTTTTTCTAAACTTTTTGGCTCGAAGTCTGCGTCTTTTTCTTCTTTCTTCGCAGAGTCATCTTCGCTCATTGCTTTCTTGAAGCCCTTAACGGCACCACCTAGATCGCCACCGATACCACGCAGTTTCTTAGTTCCGAATAGCAATACAACAATTACAGCAATGATTAGAAGTTGCCAAACACTGATACCACCCATTCTTTTTACCTCGGGTCTTTAAACAAATTTATTTTAAGAGTTTAACGTCTAACGACGATAAGCTCGCCAACTAAGCAGCCAAAATGTGACACCAGCGATGCCGCTAGCGACCGATAACTGTTCATAAGCGTGATCCACTAATATTGCCGAGCATACGACTAAAGTGGCTCCAACACCAAATAAAAACTTTCCTGTCGCCTGCTGACGCTTACTCTGACGGTAACCTTGGTAAAGCTGATCCATGCGTTGATTCATGGCTTTACCTTGTTTGAGGCTATCGTAAAGCAGCTCTGGCAGTTCCGGTAGTTTCTCTGCCCAAAATGGCGCACGATCTTTGATGGCATTCACCAAAGCTTGTGGCCCCACCTGGTTCATCATCCACTCTTCAAGGAAAGGTTTCGCGGTCTCCCACAAATCAAGTTGCGGGTACAACTGACGACCAAGGCCTTCCACATACAACAGCGTTTTTTGTAGCAATACAAGTTGCGGCTGCACTTCCATATTGAATCGACGCGCGGTGTTGAACAGGTTCAACAGTACGTGACCGAAAGAGATTTCACACAGTGGTTTAGCGAAAATTGGCTCACACACAATGCGAATCGCAAATTCAAATTCGTCGACGTTGGTATCCGCCGGAACCCACCCCGAGTCAACGTGCAATTCTGCCACGCGACGGTAGTCACGATTAAAGAAGGCGAGGAAGTTTTCCGCCAAATAGCGTTTGTCTTCACTATTAAGTGTACCAACAATCCCGCAATCTAGCCCAATCCACATTGGATTCTCTGGATGCTCGGGTTTAACAAACACGTTGCCCGGGTGCATGTCGGCATGAAAAAAGCTATCTCGGAACACCTGAGTAAAAAACACACTCACGCCGCGTTCCGCGAGCAACTTCATATTCGTACCATTCGCCTTCAAGCCTTCAATATCAGAGACCTGAATACCATATATTCGCTCAGAAACCATGACCGTTTCATTACTGAAGTCAGGAAAAACTTCTGGTACGTACAGTTCTTCACTGCCCTCAAAATTGCGACGCAGTTGGATCGCATTGGCGGCTTCACGACGTAAATCAAGCTCATCCAGCAGCGTTTTTTCGTATTCACGCACCACTTCAACGGGCTTTAAGCGACGAGTTTCGGGCATTGCTCTGGCGACTATACGCGCCATACGATGCATCAGCTTTAGATCGGAATCAATCACCGGACGAATATCTGGACGGATGACCTTTAATACCACTTCTTGGTGAGTATCTTTTAGGCGTGCAGTATGCACCTGAGCAATCGACGCCGACGCCAGTGGCTTAATATCAAAATCAGTAAACCACGTATCTAACGGCCCCCCAAGTGCCAACTCCATTTGCTCCTTCGCTAACTGCCCATCAAATGGCGCGACTTGGTCTTGCAAAAGCGCAAGTGGATCAGCGATATGTGGAGGGAAAAGGTCACGGCGGGTCGACATCATCTGACCAAACTTAATCCAAACCGGACCAAGCTCTTGTAAGGCAAGACGAAGACGCTCGCCCAACGGTTTTTCTGGGTGTTGGTTCTTAATCCAGAATAGGCTTTTGCGCATCAATAGCGGCGCTTTGGTCAGTTGATGCTCAGGCAACAACTCATCCAAGCCGTATTCCAGCTGGACTTTAATGATCTGGTATAAGCGCTTTATTTCTGCTGGCGTCATGAGTTCTCCAGAGCAGGCTTATCCGAATCGAATTTGTTTAGTAGTGCGTTTAGGCGCGCTTCAACACGAGAAGCTTGACTGCGAACGTCATCCACTTGGTCACAGAAGTGGGCGATTTCCAGCGGTGCTGGCGCCAATTTCCACTCTTCCGTCACCACTTGAGCTAGGTGGCGTTGGTGTTTTTCTGCTTGAGAAGCAAAGAAACCGCCGACGTTTTTGGTGCCTTGCACAAAGGTGTGAGCTACGACATCACCCGTCACGCGAGACAACCATTCTTCGATATCTGGTTTGCAATCCACCATCAATTGAGAGAATTTCTGTGCCAATTGGATATCGCCTTCTAACTCAAGTTTATCTTGTTTGATCAGGCGAGTGATGTTGGCTTGATCGCGCAGTTCAGGCAGTACGCTGAGATTCAGCGACAAATAACAATCTGGTTGCCCCTCGTAATTGCCAAGCACATCGATTTGCTGGCTGAAGATAAACGTCAGCGTCTTATTGATTTCTTTCAGATGGATTTGAATCACCTGACCTTTCAGACGTGACAAACGACGACCCAGTTCTGGATCGTCTTTAATCAAGGTGTTCAGCGTTGTTTCAATAACCGCCGTGATAAGAGGTTCAAATGGCATGCCGCTTATCCTTAGAATTTGTAGCCGCGGTGTAACGCCACAATACCACCCGTTAGGTTGTAGTATTTGGTGTTTTCAAAGCCCGCCTCGATCATCATGCCTTCCAGCGTATCTTGATCTGGGTGCATGCGGATCGATTCTGCTAAGTAACGGTAGCTGTCTGCATCGTTCGCCACCAACTCACCCATTTTTGGCAACAGGTGGAAAGAGTACGCGTCATACACTTTTGACAATGGGTCTAGGATTGGTTTTGAGAACTCAAGCACTAACAGACGACCGCCTGGCTTCAATACACGGAACATAGAGCGCAGTGCTTTGTCTTTGTCAGTTACGTTACGTAGACAGAAACTGATCGTGATCACATCAAAGTAATCGTCTGGGAATGGCAGTTCTTCTGCGTTCGCTTGTACGTAATGCACGTTACCCACAATGCCGTTGTCGCGTAGCTTGTCACGACCGACGTTCAGCATCGAGTTGTTAATGTCCGCTAGGATCACATGGCCTTGGTCACCTACAATACGCGAGAATTTCGCGGTTAGGTCACCCGTACCACCACCTAAGTCTAGAATACGCTGGCCTGGACGAGCGCCACTGCAATCAATAGTGAAACGCTTCCAAAGACGGTGGATACCACCTGACATCAGATCGTTCATGATGTCGTATTTCGCTGCCACTGAGTGGAAAACTTCGGCAACTTTGGTCACTTTTTCTTCTTTTGCCACTGTGGTAAAACCAAAGTGGGTAGTGTCATTATCTAACGCTGTATTTGATTGCACGCTTGTGTCCGTCATTCTGATTCCTCTTCGGCAGCACTTTCTCACTTCGGGGCGTTTGCTAATTAATATGGTCGCCCACTGCACTGCGGTCGATTAGTTTACTTTATCCTCAGCCGGATGTCTTTCTACTAAAGAAGCATTTTCCGAAAATGACTCACTCTGCGCCAACTGGGCAAGATCAGGAGAAATAGGACGTTTTACCTCAACACCAAGTTGCTTAAAGCTTTCCGCTTGGCGGATCACGTTGCCACGCCCCGTAGCGAGCTTATTCATCGCCCCTTGGTAAGTTTGATTGGCTTTATCAAGCGCGCCGCCTAACCCCTCCATATCATCAATAAACAGGCGCAATTTGTCGTACAGTTTAGCCGCACGCTCCGCAATCAATTGGGCATTTTCGTTTTGGCGCTCGTTACGCCACAAGTTATCAATCGTGCGCAGTGCCACCAGCAAAGTTGTCGGGCTAACCAAAATGATGTTTTGTTCCATCGCGTCTTTTACCAAACTCGGATCAGCTTGAATCGCGACTTGGAATGCAGGCTCAACCGGAATAAACATCAGTACGTAATCTAGGCTCTGGATGCCTTTTAATTGATGATAATCCTTAAGGCTTAAGCCTTTGATGTGTGAACGCAGCGCGGCAAGGTGTTCGCTCAACGCCTGCCCACGTTGAATATCGCTCTCTGCATTAAAATAGCGCTCGTACGCCACCAGCGCCATTTTCGAATCGACCACCACTTGCTTGTTCTGCGGTAAATGAACAATCACATCCGGTTGATAGCGTTTGCCCGCTTCGTTTTGCAAGCTCACCTGAGTTTGGTATTCGTGCCCTTCGCGCAAGCCAGATTCCGCTAACACGCGAGCCAGAACGACCTCACCCCAGTTGCCTTGCTGCTTGTTGTCACCTTTCAAGGCTTGGGTTAGGTTGACCGCTTCTCGGGTCATGTGTTCGTTCAAGCGTTGCAGGTTCTTCAACTCATGCACCAACGTATGACGCTCTTTGGCTTCTTGGCTAAAGCTGTCGTTAACTTGTTTTTTGAACCCTTCCAACTGCTCTTTCAGTGGAGAAAGCAAACCTTCCAGACTCTGACGGTTTTGCATATCGACTTTGGCGGTTTTCTCTTCGAACAACTGATTCGCTAAGTGTTCAAATTGTTGCTTTAAACGCGACTCTGCGTGTTCCAAAATTTGCAGTTTTTCCGCATTGGCTTGATTGATTTGTTCGTGCCGCGCTTGCTGCTCACCAAGCTGAGTTTCAAGACGCGACTTGTGCTCACGCATCAGCCCTAGCTCATCAAAATACTGCTGACGCTCTTGTTTTACCGCTTCGAAATAGCGCAGTTTTTCCATCGCCGCCATCAATTTTCCGTGCGTTTGACGCACCTCGAAGGCCGCTTTATCGCGTTCATCATCAAGCTCATCTAATTCTTGCTGCGCATCGGACAAACTTTGCTTCACTTGCTCAAGTTGTTGGTGATGAAACTGTTTTTCCGAATGTAATTGCTGTTCAAGCAGCTGAGTTTGCGTGGCAAAATGTTGTTTGACCCACCAACCCACCGTCACACCGCTAACCGTCGCGGCAAAAAGAGAAGAGAAAATGAGAGATTGGTACTCAAGAATCCATTGCATAATAGTGAGTTAGCCTGTGTTTTTTATCTTTAACAATGGTATTTTCATACTGGATAAATGTCCAGTTTGTTGAATAAAAACTCCTCGCATACACTAGATGAGGTTAACCTCAAACGGTTATATTTCACCCGAGAGGTCATCATGCCCTCGAGTTTCTGTACAACATACTCACTCCTGTTCATATTTTCGACAACGAGCAGTACATCATCATTACATAGAGGCATCATGAACGAGCGTCGCGCCCTAGGATTTGGGCTTTCCGCGGTATTACTTTGGTCAACAGTAGCAACCGCATTTAAATTGACTTTGGCGGAATTCACACCGATTCAGATGCTCACCATGGCGAGCATCGTATCCGCCATTGCCCTAACGATGGTGTGTGGTGTGCAAGGCAAGCTCAACCAACTCAGTACCACTTTTCTTTCTAACCCTTGGTATTACTTACTGCTTGGTTTGATTAACCCACTTGCATACTACCTAATCTTATTTAAAGCTTACGCTCTTCTGCCCGCCTCTCAAGCTCAAGCAGTCAACTACAGCTGGGCGATCACACTGACGCTCATGGCGGCCGTTTTCTTGGGGCAAAAAATCCGTGGCAAAGATTGGATTGCCTGCGGTTTTAGTTACTTAGGCGTGATTGTGATTGCCACCAAAGGCAATGTATTGGGAATGGAATTCGAAAGCCCGCTTGGGGTGGGGTTAGCTCTGCTTTCAACCCTGCTTTGGGCAAGTTACTGGATTCTCAACACCAAAAACAAAGCAGACCCTGTGGTGGGCGTACTACTGGGCTTCTTAGTTGCGATTCCTCTTGCGATTGGCTTGAGCCTCTATGAGGGGGCAAGTTGGAGCCAGATTTCTGCCAAAGGTTGGGCTGCGGTGACTTATGTCGGCCTGTTTGAAATGGGGGTGACGTTTGTGCTGTGGCTTACTGCGCTCAAATTGACCGAGAATACGGCGCGTATCAGTAACCTGATTTTTGCATCGCCGTTTATCTCTCTCGCCTTACTTGCGACAATCATCGGCGAAGAGATCCATCCATCCACTTTGATTGGTCTTGTGCTGATCATCAGCGGTTTGGTGATTCAGCAAGTTCGCTGGAGTAAAGCTTCGCAAATATCTGAGCCAAGTTGATAGCAAAAGCTCGGCTTTATCATTTTTCAATGCAACTGAGTCCACCTAAATGGCACTATTGACGTGGACTCTGCCTCTGGCTCTCTCTCAAAAATAAGCAATCTCCTGTGCAAACACCGCGTATTTCATTAGAGGGCACTCCCAAGCGAACATTTAATTTTTTAAGTTCCAAATTGGGCAGAATCGAGATAAAGCTCTACCCAACTTGGTGACGCTCATTCGGTATTACGCCCACTGACCTGCCACAAAACCACTCGACCAGCACCATTGGAAATTGTAGCCACCAAGCCAACCGGTCACGTCCATCACTTCGCCGATAAAGTACAAGCCTTTGATGTTTATACATTCCATGGTTTTTGATGACAGATGATCAGTATCGACACCACCTAAAGTAACTTCAGCCGTACGGTAGCCTTCGGTACCATTTGGTGCCACGGTCCAGTTTTCTAGACGCTCAACAATGGCAGCCATCTCTTTTGGATTAAATTGCTTAAGTGGCTTGTCTGCCAGCTCTTTACGTTCAACCAGTACTTCCACCAAGCGCTTTGGCAGCACTTTGGCGAGGGTATTCTTAAGAGACTGGTTTGGGTGATTTTCGCGGCTATATTCTAATAATTCAGCCACGTCGTCATTTGGCACGAGGTTAATTATCACCTTCTGGCCTGCTTTCCAGAACGATGAAATCTGTAGAACGGATGGACCAGACAAACCACGATGCGTAAACAGCAAGGCTTCTTTGAACATGGTGCCATCTTGCGCGGTGATTTCGGCCGGGATCGCAATGCCCGATAACTCAGCGAAATCTTCTTTGTCTTCTTTATGCAAAGTGAAAGGCACCAGACCTGCTGTTGTCGTGATCACCGGGATCTCAAACTGCTCGGCAATCTTGTAACCAAATGGTGTTGCGCCCAACTTTGGCATTGATAACCCGCCCGTAGCTACCACCAGAGACTCACACTCAATGATGTCTGTTCCTGCGTATAAACGGAAACCCGCATCGGTTTTTTCGATTGAGTGCACGTCACAGTGGTAACGCTGCTGGACGTTTGGCATGTCGCACTCTGCCAACAGCATCTTTACGATGTCTTTTGCCGTAAACGCATCAACACAGAATAGCTGTCCGTGATCGCGCTCTTCAAACTCAATTCCATACTTGCTGACCATTGAGATGAAATCCCAGTTGGTGTATTGGGACAGGGCCGATTTCACAAAATGTGGGTTTTGGCACAAGTAGTTGCTCGCTGAGACATCATAGTTGGTAAAGTTACAGCGCCCACCACCAGAGATGAGGATTTTACGTCCCGGCTTTTTGGCATGATCCAGCACGAGTACACTGCGGCCTCGTTTGCCCGCTTCTGCGGCACACATCAAACCCGCAGCACCTGCACCAATTACAACAACATCAAATTTCTTACTCATCGGGTAGCTCTTATGCCCTGCTATACAAAATAAAAAAGGATGTGCTAAATGCACATCCTTGCTTTCGATAAACGCTATTCTAATGGGAAAAGCGCTTAAATTCCAAGTGCCGCTTTTAGACCTAAAGAATAAAGGCCGCTAACAGGGTGACACCAAGTAAAACCGTCGAGAGTACGAACAGTTCACGTACTCTCTCACATTTACCGGTAAACAGTTCATCATGATGATGATGATACTCTTTACTCTTAATGTAGTGAAACAAACGCACCTGCTTAGTCACATTTCCGTGAGTGGTGAAGAACCCATTACCATCCACTTGCTGATAAAGCAAAGGATGCGCTTCACGCATAATGTGAATTAGAGAACGAAGAGCGGTGAGATACCGGACCATGTTGACGCCCGTTACTACCATTAGCGCAAATAAGATTGTGTCTCCACTGATCATCTTTCCTCCCTACACCTTCAATGATGCTCAAAAGAAAAAGACGACTGCTTCGTCCTTTACCCGCTGTCTCCTGCGCTCAGAACGCTTTATCCAGCAGGAGCATCCATGATTGAAGATGAACCTTCTTTTGCCATTTGTGCTAGATCTTTGTCGATAAAGAACAGAGCCTTACCATCTTCACCAACCAGTTCTATCTTGTCTAAAATCCCTTTAAACAACTTCTCTTCTTCGTGCTGTTCAGCCACGTACCACTGTAGGAAGTTAAACGTCGAGTAATCTTGGCTTGTAAAAGCACCATGCGCCAACTTATTGATTTTTCCGGTGATCATTTTCTCATGCTCGTAAGTTTCACGGAAAACATCACCTAGGCTGGCAAAATCATGCTTTGGTGCTTCAATCGCACCCAGAATTGGCATTGAGCCAGTTTCACTGACATAGGTGAACAGACGTTGCATGTGCTCCATCTCTTCTACTGCGTGAGCGCGCAAAAGTTCAGCCGCACCTTCAAATCCTTTGTCTTCACACCAAGCACTCATTTGTAAGTATAGATTGGATGAGAAAAATTCTAGATTAATTTGCTCATTCAATTGTGCAACCATAGTTTGAGACAGCATGTTAACTCCTATTTATATGCATGCGTATAACGCCACTATAACATGATTACTATGGCAAAGGTTTGTGCCAAAAATAATGATATGAGATCACTTCAGCAAAATTTTCTGGGACTTAGTGCTAATCTGAAACTATGCCCAAGTGACATCAAGATGTAGGATTCAAAGCCTTGATACTGGTTTCCGTTCGAAGTTACTTGGATATTTTATCCCATCAAGGAGAGTGCAATATGAGTTACAAACACATACTTGTAGCCGTCGACCTATCTGACGACAGTAAAGTGTTGATCAATAAAGCCGTGTCGCTGGCTAAACCTCTGGATGCGAAAGTCTCTTTCATTCATATCGATGTGAATTACGCCGAACTCTACACTGGGCTTATCGACATCAACATGGCAGAAGCCCAACATCAAGCGATGGAAGCGTCACGAACTCAACTCGCCAATTTTGAAGAATACGCGGAATACCCTATCACACATACGCTTGTGGGTAGCGGCGACCTTAACAATGAGTTGTGCGATACTATTAATGAATACAACATCGACTTAGTGGTATGTGGCCACCATCAAGACTTCTGGAGCAAGATTCTATCTTCAACGCGCCAACTGATTAACTGCTCCCCTATCGATATGCTGGTCGTACCGCTGAAAGATTAATTGGCGCAGCAATAAAACTTGGTTAGACTGCGGGCAACTTTTGTTGTTGATAAAGATTCTCATCCATGGCTTATCTCTCTGCAGTCACCCTACTTTGGGCATTCTCATTTAGCCTGATCGGCGTTTACCTTGCCGGTCAGGTTGACTCCTGGTTCTCCGTGCTGATGCGCGTTGCACTGGCAAGCGTCGTTTTCATTCCTTTCTTAAAATTCCGTGGCGTAAGCAAATCCCTGATCGTGAAATTGATGATTGTCGGTGGCTTCCAGCTCGGCTTGATGTACTGCTTCTACTACCAGTCTTTTCTGCTCCTCTCTGTACCAGAAGTATTGCTGTTTACAGTGTTCACCCCTATTTACGTCACTTTGATTTATGACTTCCTAAAAGGACGCTTTTCACCCTGGTATTTGGTCACAGCAATGATTGCCGTCGCAGGTGCTGCGTGGATTAAATTTGCAAGTATCAATGAGCACTTTTTGATGGGCTTTTTGGTCGTACAAGGGGCAAATCTGTGTTTTGCCATCGGTCAGGTCGGCTACAAATACATCATGGAAACCGAATCGGTTGAGCTACCTCAGCACACGGTGTTTGGTTATTTCTACCTCGGCGCATTATGCGTGGCGACCATTGCGTTTGCTTTAATGGGCAACTTAGACAAGATGCCAACCACGGCAACGCAATGGGGCATTCTGACTTACCTCGGCTTAATCGCATCAGGCTTTGGTTACTTTGCGTGGAACAAAGGCGCAACCATGGTCAACGCAGGTGCGCTAGCAGTGATGAACAATGCATTGGTTCCTGCAGGCCTGATTGTGAACATCGTGATCTGGAACCGCGATGTTGATGTAATGCGACTAGCGATTGGCGGGGCGATCATCATGCTGTCGCTGTGGATTAACGAGACTTGGGTGAAAAAGCATGTCGAGATGAGTTACGCCAACAAATAACCCTATAATAAAAAACACGCCCTCTCATCAGGGGCGCGTTTTTTTAAAACCTGTCGCTAAGAAGGTGAACGCGAGTTTTAATGCATGGGTGTTTGCCGTTTATCGCTCATCAAAGTGTTTGGTGATGTTGGTAACAGCACCTCTAGTTTGGCGTTGCGCGCTTCCAATTTTCGCTGACGTTTAAGTAACTTTCGCTGTTTTTTAGCTAATTTAAGCAACTTTTCCTGCTGCTTGTAGTGTTTCTTAACCGCTTTCTTCGCCTTCTTCAGCGCTTTCTTATCTGACAAATCAAACATAGCTGGCGCATCGAGCTTGATTGCTGATGTAACGGCAGCGACTTTCGCTGCCAGCTTTTTCTCTTTCACTCGTTCCACCACACGCTTCACAATCGCCGCTTTCTCTGCGCTTTGATCAGAAGTCATGATGATTGATGTGTCTTGAGTGAGTGATGGGGTTGGCAGTGCTTCCGCCAACAAACCACAAGCCTGTTGCTCGGACAGCAACTTGTCTTGGCACTTTTGAGGAGGAATCGCAGCAGGCTTGCATAACGTGTCTTTCGATGCAGAAGAACGCGCACAAGAGCGACAAACAAACTTAGGCGCGACGACGAGACGGTGAATATCACCCAAACTCTCAGCAATCTGCTTGCGGTTCATCTTACATAAACGTTTAGCCATACTACTTCTCCAACGTCCCAATTATCGATCGCATCACACAAAGTGTAATAATAATGATTATTAATTAGATATACAGTCAGTATGTATAATTAGCAAGTGAAAACGGTGAGAAAAGTGATGAAACGAAGAGAGTCTCACAGCGCCCAAATTGAACGCTGTGATGAGATGTATTTAAGCGTCAGACAGTTAGATAACTTAGGCCATCGATGCCTTAACATACACATCGAAACGGTTCTTTTTGGTTTCGATCGCCATACTTGGTTTTTGCTCATTAAGCCAGCCAGCATAGTCCGGTCGCTTGACCACAACACGCTTACTTGCCAGTGCCATTGCTGGCGCTAACAAGCCATCAGCATCAAGATCGGCACCCACTAAAGATTGGAATACGCGCATCTCTTTCTTCACTAGGGCTGATTTCTTTTTGTTTTCTGGGTGTGGGTACATCGGATCAAGGTAGACCACATCTGGCTGCACAAATGCTTTATCTTGTGCGAGCTGCCCTAGCGCATCATGGCTAGAAGCGTGGATCAGCGACATGCGTTCTGATACCCAAGTACCGATTTCTGGATCTTGCTTCGCGCGCGCCAAACCATCATCAAGCAATGCGGCTACGACAGGATGACGTTCAACCATCTGCACCTTACAGCCCAAAGAGGCCAATACAAAGGCATCACGACCCAAACCCGCTGTACCATCCAACACGGTTGGGGTTGCGCCCTTATTCAAACCCGCCGCCTTTGCGATGGCTTGCCCTTTACCACCACCGAACTTACGGCGATGCCCCACTGCGCCACCAATCAAATCAACAAAAATCGCACCTAGTTTTGGCTCGTCCACTTTACGCAACTCTAAACGCTCAGTCGTTAGGACTAAGGCAAAATCACTATCATCAGTGTGAGAAAGCTGCCAACGCGCAGCGAGTTCATCAAGGTGAGACTGTTGAGATGGGTCTTCACAAATCAATTGCAGTTGCAAAAGGAGGCTCCAGTAAAATCGGTTTAACTGCCGCTGAGTGTATACCCAAATAACCTATAGATGCTAGGTTCCGCCAAATTGATTTCACCCGGTCATGCTCTTAACAAACAAGCGTGACTGTACGAAGTTCCGTCGATGCGTATAGAATGACCTTTGTCTCTCATCCTTATGGAACAATTTGTATGAATGTCAGCTTGCCTAAACTGGACGATCTCGACCGCGCAATTCTTAAGACTTTAATGGCCGACGCTCGAACGCCGTATGCGGAAATGGCAAAACAATTTGATGTTAGCCCGGCAACCATCCACGTTCGCATCGAGAAGATGAAAGCAGCCGACATCATCGAAGGGACAGAGGTAATCGTCAACACCAAAAAGCTCGGCTATGACGTATGCTGCTTTATCGGCATCAACCTCAATGCCGCGCGCGACTATCATTCGGCGCTAGAAAAACTCAATGCGCTCGATGAAGTGGTCGAAGCTTACTACACTACCGGCGCATACAATATTTTCGTCAAGCTGATGTGCCGGTCGATTGAAGAGCTGCAATTTGTCTTAATTGATAAACTGCAAGCGATCGACGAAGTGCAATCCACCGAGACCCTGATTTCGTTGCAAAACCCGATCAATCGCAACGTAAATCCATAAAACACTGAATCCAAGAACAAAAAATGGGCAGCCACGTGGCTGCCCATTTTCATTCTCAATCGAGATTACGCTGCGATACCAGAATGGCGCAGTAGCGCATCGATTTCTGGCTCACGACCACGGAAGCGCTTAAATAGCTCCATTGGTTCTTCACTGCCACCCATTTCTAGGATGTTGTTCAAGAAACTTAGACCGGTTTCTTTGTTGAAGATGCCTTCTTCTTCAAAGCGAGAGAACGCATCTGAAGACAACACCTCTGCCCATAGGTAGCTGTAGTAACCTGCACTGTAACCACCAGCAAAGATATGACCAAAGCTGTGAGAGAAACGCGCCCACTCAACGGCTGGTACAACCGCCACTTTCTCTTTCACTTCTGCCAAGGTTTCAAGCACACGAGCCCCCACTTCTGGATCGTATTCAGTGTGCAGAGTGAAGTCGAACAAACCGAACTCGAGCTGACGTAGGATGCCCATCGCCGACTGGAAGTTCTTCGCTGCTAGCATTTTATCTAGCATCGCTTTTGGTAATGGTTCACCGGTTTGGTAGTGACCAGAGATGAACGCAAGTGCATCTTCTTCCCAACACCAGTTTTCTAGGAACTGACTTGGCAGCTCAACGGCATCCCAAGGCACGCCGTTGATGCCAGATACTGCGCCTGTTTCTACTTGCGTCAGCATGTGGTGGATACCGTGACCAAACTCGTGGAACAACGTGACCACTTCATCATGCGTGAACAGTGCTGGCTTGTCGCCCACTGGACGGTTGAAGTTACACGTTAGGTACGCCACTGGCGTTTGTAGCTCACCTGATAGCGTCACGCGACGACCACGACAGTCATCCATCCACGCGCCGCCACGTTTGTGTTCACGTGCGTAAAGATCGAGGTAGAAGCTGCCGCGCAGTGCGCCTTCTGCATCAAAGATATCGAAGAAGCGTACTGATTCGTGCCATGTATCCACGTCTGAGCGTTCTTCTACTTTCATACCAAACACGCGGTTTAGCACTTCAAATAGCCCACTAACGGCTTTTGATTCAGGGAAATACGGACGTAGCTCTTCATCCGAAATTTGGAACAAGTGCTGCTTTTGCTTCTCACTGTAGTACGCGATGTCCCATACGTTTAGCTCGCTAACACCAAACTCAGCGTTAGCAAACTGGCGTAGCTCTTCGATTTCACGCTCACCTTGTGGCTTCGCTTTAGTAGCAAGATCGTTCAAGAAACCAAGCACTTGCGCTGGACTCTCTGCCATTTTGGTCGCCAATGACTTTTCGCTGAAGGTGTTAAAGCCTAGCATGCGCGCGATTTCATGACGCAGTTTTAGCTGCTCAGTGATGATTTCTGAGTTGTCCCATTTGCCTGCGTTTGGACCACGATCAGACGCACGAGTCACATACGCTTCGTACACTTCTTTACGTAGGTCTTGGTTGTCACAGTAGGTCATGACTGGCAGGTAAGATGGGATATCCAGCGTGATTAGGTAGCCATCGAGCTCTTTTGCTTCTGCCGCCGCTTTTGCTGCTGCTAGAGCCGATTCAGGCATACCCGCCAACTCTTTTTCATCAGTAATGTGCTTCGTCCACCCCATGGTCGCATCCAGCACATTATTGGAGAATTTTGAGCTCAGCTCAGACATGCGCTTGCTGATTTCACCGTAGCGATGCTGCTCATCAGCTGGCAAACCAATACCCGACAATTCAAAGTCACGTAACGCATCAGTAATGGTTTTTTGCTCTGCGCGAGTAAGAGAGGCAAAGTCGTCGCTCGCTTTGATCGCTTTATACGCTTCGTACAAGCCTTTGTGCTGACCAACCCAAGTACCATACTCAGACAGAATTGGTAGGCAGCTTTCGTACGCTTCACGTAGCGCTTCACTGTTCACGACTGAGTTCATGTGACCCACTGGTGACCAAATGCGGTTCAAGCGATCATCTGCTTCTTCAATCGGCGCAATCACGCTTGCCCAAGTTGGATTTGCGTTGCCTTTGAGTACCTCATCAACTTTGGTACGGCAATCTGCAATCGCCTGCTCCACTGCAGGTTTAATGTGTTCTGGTTTGATTTGCGAAAACGGAGGAAGATCCGTAAACGTAAGAAGTGGATTAGACATGAATAATTCCTTTTGTGTTTTGGCTCTGTAATTGCCTATCTATATTTATAGAGATAGGCCAACTCAATGCACAGGCAAGTCAACAACATGGATGGGGGATCTCCGTTCCCTTTTTCTATGCCGCGATGACCAAATGGGTCAAAGAGCGCTTACTCTGTCCTTGAGTCTTATAGATTTCGTCATGTCATAAGAGAATATGTCACTCAAACACAACGCGTTTTAGTATCGTTACAAGTAACTAAATATGGGTAGCATAATGAAATTTCAATGCTACTCCCGCACCAACGGTGTTTCATTTACGTTGAATTGAACGGAAGTTCTACATATTCGAGTTACTTGAGTATAATACCTCCATAAATCGAAAATCACAGACCACACTCACTCAAAGAGTGTTTCGAGAGTTTAATTTGTTAAGTTACCGCCATAGCTTCCACGCTGGCAACCATGCTGACGTGGTAAAACACATCGTTCAAAGCCTCATTCTTGATGCGCTGAAACAAAAAGAGACACCATTTGTTTATCACGATACCCACTCGGGTGTGGGACGCTACGATCTGACTCACGAATGGTCTGAAAAAACAGGTGAATACAAACAAGGCATCGCGCGTATTTGGGATAATCCAAACATTCCAGAAGACATCGCCAGCTACATCGATTCAATCAAAGCGTTGAACAACGGTGAGAAACTGCGTTACTACCCAGGCTCACCACGCGTAGCACGTGCACAGATCCGCCCTCAAGACCGCATGGTGCTGACAGAACTGCACCCAGCCGATCACCCGTTGCTAGAGCAAGAGTTCCACCGCGATCGCCAAGTAAGCATCTACAAAGAAGATGGTTTTAAGCGTCTGAAAGGCAGTCTGCCACCGCAAGAGCGTCGTGGTTTGGTGTTGATTGACCCACCCTACGAGCTGGCCAAAGAGTACCGCGATGTGGTGCAGGCGATTTACCAAAGCCACAAACGTTGGGCGACGGGCATTTACGCCATTTGGTACCCAGTGGTAAACCGTTGCGACATCGAAGACATGATTGAAGGTTTAGAAGGTCTTGGCATCCGTAAGATCTTGCAAATCGAACTTGGCGTATCACCAGACACCAATGAGCGTGGCATGACCGCATCCGGCATGATCGTGATTAACCCACCGTGGAAACTGGAAAGCCAGATGAAAGAAATTCTGCCATTCCTGCAAGAAGCGATCGCACCAGCAACGGGACACTGGAAAGTCGACTGGATAGTTCCAGAGTAAATACCTCTGCTCTTTAGGCTTTTAAACGCAACGATTTCATCGTTGCGTTTTTTTTGATTTTTCGTTCATTTTGCATTCCCAAATACTCGCTTTATTCCGCTTTAGTACCCTTTCATCGCTATTTGTCATAAGCAATGTCACTTTTTCCCATTTAGGAAATTACTAGACTCGATTTATGATAGGGACAACGGATCCTGCCCAAGTGACTTCAACAAACTTGGGCAGGTAACAATTCATGTCGGGATGTTGAGTTCATCACCCACCACCCCAATGTAGTTGTTGTCAGACAAAATTAATAAGCTTTTGGAGAAAGTAATGGCGACTCATTTTGATTATATCTGTATCGGCGGCGGCAGCGGCGGCATCGCATCAGCAAATCGTGCGGCAATGTACGGTGCTAAAGTAGCGCTTATCGAAGCTCAAGACCTTGGCGGTACCTGCGTAAACGTTGGTTGTGTGCCAAAGAAAGTGATGTGGCACGGCGCGCAGGTTGCAGAAGCAATGAACCTGTACGCAGAAGACTACGGTTTTGATGTAGATGTAAAAGGTTTCGACTGGAGCAAACTGGTTGAGAGTCGTCAGGCTTACATTGGTCGTATCCACCAATCTTACGATCGCGTTCTTGGCAACAACAAGGTAAACGTTATCAAAGGCTTTGCTAAGTTTGTTGACGAGAAAACGGTAGAAGTAAACGGTGAACACTACACCGCAGATCACATCCTGATCGCAGTGGGTGGTCGTCCAACGATTCCAAACATCCCAGGCGCAGAATACGGCATCGATTCAAACGGCTTCTTCGAGCTAGCTGAGCAACCAAAACGCGTTGCAGTTATTGGCGCAGGTTACATCGCGGTTGAAATCGCTGGCGTTCTGCATGCACTTGGTACAGAAACGCACCTATTCTGCCGTAAAGAATCACCACTACGTAGCTTCGATCCAATGATCATCGAAACGCTAGTAGAAGTGATGGAAGCGGAAGGCCCAACGCTACACACCCACTCTGTTCCAAAAGAAGTGGTAAAAGAAGCAGACGGCAGCCTAACTCTGCACCTAGAAAATGGTGAAAGCCAAAACGTTGATACCCTAATTTGGGCAATCGGTCGTCACCCAGCGACTGACGCCATCAACCTAGCATCAACTGGCGTTGCAACGAACGACCGCGGCTACATCAAGGTAGACGAATACCAAGAAACGAACGTGAAAGGCATCTATTGTGTCGGTGACATCATGGAAGGCGGTATCGAGCTAACACCTGTGGCTGTTAAAGCGGGTCGTCAACTTTCTGAGCGTCTGTTCAACAACAAACCAAACGCGAAGATGGATTACGATTTGGTTCCAACCGTGGTATTCAGCCACCCACCAATCGGCACTATCGGTCTAACGACTCAAGAAGCAGAAGAGAAGTACGGCAAAGACAACGTCAAAGTCTACACGTCTGGCTTCACTGCGATGTACACCGCGGTCACTAAGCACCGTCAACCATGTAAGATGAAGCTAGTATGTGCTGGCGAAGAAGAGACGGTAGTTGGTCTACATGGCATCGGCTTTACCGTTGATGAAATGATTCAAGGCTTCGGCGTAGCAATGAAGATGGGCGCAACCAAAGCAGATTTCGACTCTGTTGTGGCTATCCACCCAACGGGCTCAGAAGAATTCGTAACCATGCGTTAATCACGCGCGAATCGCTTTGCGGATTTAATCAGATAAACAAAAGGGTCATCAATGACTTGATGACCCTTTTTCTATTCACGTTTTCCAACGTTTGGGGGTGTTTCGGAGCTGTTTGCGCGTTTTACTTAACTGCGCGAACCAATTCAGCAATACCTTCCCAATCGCCATTGTCCATCATTGCCGTTGGCACCATCCAAGTACCGCCACAAGCGACAACGGATTTCAGCGCTAGGTAATCTTCCACATTAGATGGGCTGACGCCACCCGTTGGCATGAACTCCACTGGATAAACCGCAGTCAGTGCTTTAAGCATGTTTACGCCACCTGATGGTTCTGCAGGGAAGAATTTTAGGGTACGTAGACCCATTTCCATCGCTTGCTCAACCAAGCTTGGGTTATTCACACCCGGAACGATAGTGACATTGCGTTGCTGACAGTATTTCACTGTGGTTGGGTTGAAACCCGGGCTCACGATGAAGTCCACACCCGCTTCAATCGCGATGTCCACTTGCTCTGTTGTCAGTACGGTACCAGCACCGATCAGCAGCTCTGGGTACGCTTCACGCATGATGCGGATCGACTCAGCCGCCGCTTCAGTGCGGAATGTTACTTCCGCACATGGTAAACCGTTTTCTACCAACACTTTTGCCAGTGGCAGAGCGTGTGCTACATCGTTGATTGCGATAACTGGGACGATTTTGATTTCTCTTAATCGTTGTTCAAGTGTTGTCATGGGTAACCTCTAAAGAGTAAAGCATAATGTTGCTACGATAATAAATGCGATACCACCAAGTAAAGTTTCCATTATCGTCCAAGTTTTTAGCGTGATCTTCTCATCCATATTTAGTAAACGAGATACTAGCCAGAAACCAGAGTCGTTAAAGTGAGAAAGTACCGTCGCACCGCCTGCGAACGCAATAACGATAAAACTAGGTCTCACTCAAACCCGTTGTTACTGCTACCACTGGCGCGATAAGTGCTGCGGTAGTGGTTAGCGCTACGGTTGCAGAGCCTTGAGCCACACATAGACAGGTAGAGATAACAAACGCAGCTACGATCACCTCAGCGATCTTTATTCGAGTCTTTTTGGCTACCGATTCTGGATTACGCATATAGCAAGAAACCGTCATCTTCGTTACGCCAACCTTATCGACTATATCCTGTAGTGTTTTTTTGTTTTGTTGAACCACTATTTAATTTGTCATCCTTAATGTTACGAGTAACATCATGAATACTTGCCTGCCCTCCGACAAGCCATCACTCATCGCAATCGGCATCAAAATGCAACAGATCATCCATTAAAAAGTGACACAACTATCAATAATAGAAAAGAACTGATATTTGATAAATATTTGAAATACAATACCAAATTCAAATAGTTTGGAAATGAAACAAAGTGCAGTCCGCATCTAGCGAAACCCAGATTTACTATCACCTGCTTGAGCTGGACGACTCTCAGAAGCAGCAATATCTCGATAATCTGCGTCTAACTCAGCCGGATCTCTATCGCCAAATAACACCTCTTTTGGTCAGTGATACGGCGGATGAACAACTGACCCAACTGCTAGGCTTCGGCGCGCATCAGGCCACTAACCAAGAGGTCGATCTTCGTGGTGAGATTGTCAGTAAATACCGTCTGACCCATGAGTTGGGACGCGGAGGCATGGGTGTGGTTTATGCGGCACAACGTGCTGACGAGACGTTTGAACAAGACCTAGCGATCAAGTTCATCCAAGCCAATCTCAGTAATGTTTTGGACAAACGCGCACTGTTTGATGAAGCTCAACTACTGGCGCGCTTAAACCATCCTTATATTGCAAAGGTATTTGATGGCGGCCTGCATGACGATTCCGTTTATATTGTGATGGAACGGGTATTTGGCCAAACCTTGGACGCTTACCTGAACGCCCCCCCCATGGAAGAGGATGACAAATTGCTGCTGTTTAAGCAGATTTGTCAGGCAATGGAACACGCCCACCAGCATCAAGTTCTACATGCGGACCTCAAACCAGAAAACATCCTGATTGATCGCAATAAACGGCCAAAGTTGATCGATTTCAATCTGACACAAAAGGTGCAATCTGGCCATCACGAGTTACATTCGACATTGATCGCCTTTAGTGAGAAGTATGCCAGTCCAGAACAACAAGAGGGGCAATTTCTGACCGAACAAAGCGACGTGTATTCGCTAGGTAAGATTTTAGCATTAATGTTCCCGAACCCTGCGGTTTGGTCAGACATTTACTGGATAACAAGACGGGCAACACAAAGTAACCCTAAGCAACGCTACATTAATGTGCGCGCCCTGAGAAAAGATATCGAAAGTGTTCTAGAACGCCACCCGATTGAACAAAAAAGGCACTGGCCTCTCTACAGCATGTTTCGCCTAGTACAGCGCCGGCCATTACCTTCCGTGCTGTCGACAATTATCGTGGTCTCAGGACTATTGTTTGCCACCACCTTGATCCAAAAAAATATACAACTGCAGCAAGAGAAAAAGATTGCAGAGAACATGATGTACGAAGTGACCCGACTCATTTTCCATGCCAAGGGGAGCAATGTCGAACACATGTCGGTCAGTGCCATGATGGAACTGACACGTCGGCGGATTCTGTCTAACCCAGATATTCCCAAACATATAAAACAAAAAATGTTGTTGGCGATGATGACACCGGTGCCAGAGAAGCACGTAACAAAAACGATCAGTTGTCAGCCAAACTGTTCCTCTACGGGGCACACCAACGAATAAGGCTTAAAACTACGATGCACACACGTTCAGTGGCTTTTTGGCTATCTGCGTTAGCGATGGCCCCTGCTTGGGCGACGTCTACTTCTGCTGGTTCTGCAACAGAAGCGGTCGAACCTACGCTCAAACAAGGCTTTTTCATCGATTCTCCGGTGACTGGCCTGTATTACAAAACCAGCTCAAATCTCTCAGGTTACACCCAGAAAGGCGCATTTCAATATCGCCCAGGTGATGTAGTGAGCTTTTTTCTTGGTAGTGATGACAAAGGCTACTTACTGACAACACTTTCTGGCCAAGAAGTCGTCACTCCAACGATGGCGACAACAAAACCCAGTCGCAGTATCAACATGACGCGCTTACTGCTGTCTCTTGATAGCACACCAGAAAATCGACAAGAGATCGTGCTCGCCAACAAGGTTCTCTCGGATCCCAACTTCCAAGCGCAACTCAAGCGCCTCGACCTCAACTTTCTAGATGACGCTAAACAACAACTCAATTTGAATTGGGTTTCGGTACAAGAAGCGGTCGAACACCTCAATGAAAGCCAACGCTACATCGAGAGGAACTTTGCCTCAGATGAAATCATTTTTGAGCCTCGTGATGTGCGCTTTAAGAACATCATCAAGAAGAAGGATTGGCAAGGTCGCGCCTGTGCGTTCGATATCCGTTATCAGCACCATCCCCGCTATCGCCCACCAATCGGTGAGGTCAACTTCACCATCACTGAAGAAAACCTGATCCAGCACCCAAGCGTGGGGGACTATTTCCAAGGCTGTTTCTTAGCACTCAATCAAAGCGTCACCGAAGACATTATCGAACCAATTGAAAAGTTCTCAGAGTGGGAGAGCTTTGTCGGCTGCGCGGATACAGGTTGCACCCGCAATGACCTAAATGGCTTCTCGCTGGAAGATTATGATGATGAAGGCGACTGGAAATATCGCTCGGTCGCACTCAACTTCGATCCAAATACCCAACTGTTGATGGAAAAAGTGCAAGGTTTGGGACCAAATGAACACGTTAAACACCACAACCGCACTGAAATGCTGTGGTTTACCTATCCTGACTCCGTCGATAACCAAATTGCCTACCAAGGTGTGTGGCAGCAAACTCAATACCTACAAGACTCGATGAAGCAATCGTGTCTTCTAATGCGCCATAACCAAGTGTTGCGTTTACCTGTCGATGCCGTTAAATGCCCCACAGATACCAGCCTATACACCCAAGACGTCACTAACGAATACTTAGACATGTGGTGGGTCAACAACGATCAGAAAAACGCCGAATTAGCACAGATGAACGTGATGGTTCGCTGGTCACCCGCCCCTTCAGAAATCAACTACACCACGTGGGAATACCTACCAGCAGGCAAAGCGTGGGAGCAAGGCATTTTGTATCGTTACCAGCAAGACATCAGTCGTAATCGCGATGGCTCTGATCGTATCGAAACCCATTCTATCTCTGAGTTTGTAAAGGTAAGTGAGGACGTATAGCCATGGCTTCTAAATCTACCCTGACGCAAATCATCCAGCAGTGGCAAGCCGGCGATAAACAGGCGGAAAGTGAGTTGTACCAATTCGCTTACCTACAGCTGCGTAAAATCGCCCAACAGGAACGTGAACGCAACGAAGAGAAATACGGCACCGACAACAAGGTGCTGTCAGACAGCGTAAACAGCACCACGGTGCTCATTCATGATGCTTATTTGAAAATGTCTAACTGCGACATGAGTGAGATTGAAACCAAGCGCGATTTCTTCTTAATGGCAGCCAAAGTGATGCGCCAAATTTTGATCGACAACGCACGCGCACATCAAGCACAGAAGCGCAAACACATCACCTTGATGAGAGAGGAAGAAGATCGCTTCGAGCAACTGATAATCATGGATAAAGCCCTCGATAGCTTTAGTGTGCGCTACCCGCGTCAGTCTAACGCTTTGAAGCTCAAATACTTGATGGGCATGAAAAACCAAGAGATCTGTGAACTGCTGGAATGTAGCGCCAGTTTGATTGAAAAAGACTTAAAGTTCTCACGCAGTTGGCTGCACTCAAGAATGGCGTACGCATAACATCATGACGAAAAAATACTGGATTGCAGGCATACTAGGTATCTGCTTGATAGCAAGCTACTGGCTTTCAGATGAACAAACGACAGCTGTCGCTGCCAATATCAAACCTGCACAAAATAGTACTGATAAGAAAGACGCCGCTCATGGTGAGCGCACTTCTTTGATTGAAGTAAAACAAGCTTTAACCTCGTCAGCACTAGAGCGGAGCAACGATCTCGCCTTTGAAAAAGCCCTCGAATCAACCTTGTCAGAGCATACTGAACAGGTTCCAGATGCTTTGGGATCATCGATGGTCAATGACTCCGGAAGCCTGACTCAAACCTACGTCAGCAACAACCCAAACCATGATTCGACAGACAACGGCAAACCGATCATTAACCTTGCGGTAGAACAGCAGCTTCAAACCATCATCTTTGGTTGGAAAACGCCAACGGGTTAAGTGTCCTTAATCAAGGACAAATCATGCTGCAAGGCGCACCAAAAGCCTTCAACCAAACCACCTTTCTGGCCGTATCAGCTCGTGATGACCACCACGGGACAGAAGACCATGCTTGGGTGACAACACGTTTTGAGCTACCAGCAGTAATCGAAGAGCAAAATGATACCGAGCACCCTCTCATCGATGGCCTTGTGTATCGCTTGGAAACCACAACCTTACTTGGTGGGAAAAGATACGCCTATGAAGTGGTGTACTGTGAGGCATTCAAATTTGCCGAAGAAGAAGTCTTCTATGCAGCGGCCAACAACAAAACCCATTGCCCTGAAGAGCATGAATTAAAGAAAGTCGGTCAGTATCAGATCAGCGATAAATCATTGGTAGTGAGAGCAAACGACTCACAACAAATCTGGACAACCAAAAAGGTCTACACCTCACGCGTACACAAAGAAACCGAAAACTACTTCATCACCGTTTTCGACAATAACCGCTTCGAAAGCTACACCATGCAGAAGAACAAACGATCAATGGAAGAACGTTTGAACGTCAATACTGGCAAAGAGCTGTATCAATCCGCCCGATTTGATCTGCTCATTCCGACTGCCGGTGGCTATCGCCATGCGCTTGCTGGTAACTATATTTTTGACCGACGCTTCGCTCAAGGTAATGAGTATTACGACGGTTTCGACTCAGATCTTAACATAGTCACGTCTAATAGCGACTTATTTGCTCATGAATTCTGTCAGTTTTGGGACACCTCAATCATCGCAGGTGAAGGGATGTTTAGCGATGTGATTTCTTACTCCAACAATACCTATTGCGCGACTGCACCTAAACCGTCGGCATACGCTTATGTCTATTTCAACAACGATTACCATGCCAATGACGTTTTTCTTCAAGGAGAAGCTTACAGCTACATCTTGCGCCCACTTCCTCAATACGCCAATAGCGTAGAGGAGTTGAAAATGAATGTGATTTATCACGACCCTATTGGTACAAAAACCACGCAAAACTGAGCAAAGAATCAGAATAAGTAGTTGTATTACATAATGACCTCCTCAAATCGCCATTTAAACCACTAATCAACGCCACAAAAAATATTCAAAGTTTTTTTTACGGCTTTTTTGCGGCTTTTCGTGTCTTGAAACCGCTTCCAAAACCGATTTAAAATGCGCTGCCTTTTCAATCTCACTAGTGAGATTGAGAGATAAAACGATAACAAGCAACTTTCTCATTTGGAAACGAAACAAGGATAAAGAATAATGAATAAGGTGAGTTTACTCGCAGCGTCAGTGGCTATTGCTCTTACAGGCTGTGGTGGTTCAGATGATGGTTCAAAACCGGTTGAAGCTCGTGGTATTGTAATTACAGCAATTGATGGCTACCTACACAACGCAGAAATTTGGGTTGATAAAGATGGTAACCTTGCAAACGGCTGTGAGCTCAATACAGAGATCGTGACTAACGAAGACGGTAAAGCGACAATCAGTAAAGCCGACTTTGCTGGTATGAATGTATGTATCAAAGCGGTTGCTGGTAAAACCATCGATAACGATCGCGGCCTGGTTGCAAAAGGTTTCGATCTAGCTTCTCCAGCAAGTGAAGGCAACAACATTATTGTGAACCCAATGACCAATATGGTTATTGAGCAAATGAGCGCAAACAGTGAACTGACACAAGAACAGGCAGAGGAAAAAGTCGTAGCTTCAATCTCCACGTCAATTACTGGTGCAGACTCTGCGATGATTTTCGGTGATTACCTTGCTAACTCATCTAATGAAGCAAAAGCACTAAAAGTTATCGGTGAAACACTGGTTGACAATAATGAGCTAGATATAGAAACGCAACTAGCAATTTCAACTGAAGTTGCAACTGAAACAAGCAACATTATTGAAAACTCACCTGAAGATCTAGACAACTACGCACCCGTTGTTGACGTAACAGATGGTGTCGTTACAGTTAAACCAAACAGTCGCCCAGTTGCAAGCACGATAGCTCCAGTTGAGATGATCTTCGGTGACGCATGGCAGACTATCGACGTGACGGACAAGTTCAGCGACGTAGATGGCGATAAGCTAACCTACAGCATGATCGAGCTAAAAGGTAACAGCAACGGTCTTCGCATTGATGCGAACACAGGCGTGATCTCTGGCACTCCTAGCAAAGCGGGCCAATTCCTATACCAAGTGTTCGCAGAAGATGAACACGGCTCACTGTCATACCCTACTAACTTACAAGTAACCATCACCACACCAAACTCAGCGCCAACGGTTGAGCAAAGTGTTGAATCAATCCTGAAAGACACCTTTGCTGAAGAGCGCTTCACCCAAGGTCAAGAGATCGTCGGCGCTGTGTACGATGTGACTGGCCTATTTAAAGACGCAGATGGTGACAAATTAACCTATGGCGTTGCTGGTGCGCCAGCGGGCGTTAACGTTACGCTAACGGCAGATGAGCTGATGATCACGGGTACCCCTTCCACATCCGGCAGCTTCACCATCACGCTTTCAGCAACCGACGGAGTTCACGAGCAAGCGGCTGAAACCACGATCACTCTGACCGTTGAAGAAGCAAAAGTACCAAGCTTCGGCTTTAATGAAGCCAAACGGATCACGCTAGAAAGTGAAATCAAAACCAAACTGGGTGAGTTGACGCAAAACCAACCAATCACACCAGTAACGCTTGAGACCACACTGCAAGACATCTTCCCTGCGCAAAACATCAACATCCCAGTTGAATACTTTGCGGGTATGAACACATCCAACAGCGATCATCAAACTTCAATTGATGGTATCCGTGTGGATGTCACTGACGAAGGTGTTTTATCGCTAAGTGGTACACCAACACAAGCAAGCGAGAACGGCGTGTTCTACATCGCAGCTGGTATCTACGTAGACCAAGCGGATGAAGTGGTTTCATCAATGGAGCAAGTTAAGCTTCCAGTGGTGAAAGCCGATGAAACGCAGCCATCAAATACCCTAACAAGCTTCCTTGTTAACGGTAAACTGCCTGAATATGTCGCGAGTATGAACGAAGCTCTGTTCAATTCGGACGGTGGTGTTGAAATGTTCGCTGGTGATTACTCATACGACGACAAAGACACTAAGATTGAAGATAACAAAATCGTTCATCCCGAAGGCTACGATGAGTTTTTATACATCGGTAACAACAACAACTTAGCGGTTGCTTATGCTGCAACAGGAGCTCAGGATCTGATTGTTTGGTCTCATGATGACATCGACCACGCTGCACCTGCACAGGCCGTTCCTGACAGGCTAAAATCTGGAGAGTGGATTTACCTCATGGACGACGCTGGATCTAATAACTATAGCCCTGACATGTTAGCTCAAACGTTGAACATTGATAACAAAACATGGAACGATGGCTCGGCAAGTGGTGATATAACCATCACCTACAATCAAGGCAACACAATCACCTACAAATTCCATTTAACGGATATGACGTTCGAAGAGACTTGTAAAGTGTTATCAAGTGATGAGAAATTAATTGCGATGAGTTGCCAATGGATGCACGATGGTGGAGACGGTCTGAAGACGAATTACCGCCTCTTCACACAGGATCAAGCTTTGGCTTCAGAATTACTCAACCCTTAGTGATATTAAGGCGATACGCCTTTTTAACTGAGTGAAACTATCTTTCTTAAAGAGCTCGCCATGCGAGCTCTTTTTATATCAACTTAACTAAAGACGATCACTTCACACACATCACATTCAACAGTGATGTGCCCGTTAGTTGATTCGGCTCTCGATCCGCAAACAACCCTTTTCTATCTTTGCCCCAGTAAGGCAGTTGCATCGGCCAGCGGTTTTTCTCCATGAAGCCTGATTGACGCAGTGCTTTAAATTCACCAACCGTCGCAAGCGTCATCCCCATCACTTGGCACACTTTCTCCGACGTCGAGTAATCTAAACGATTCCACGGTTTACCATGCTCCATGTAAAACTGGTTTTGGTTGTCTGAGAAATAAGGCACGGCATACGTCACCCCTTGCCATTGTGTTTCTAAGCGCAGTTCAACATTGTTGCTGTTTATGGCTGACTTGGTCGCACTTTGGGCAATTGCCGCCGATTTCGCTTTAAATGCATCGGTATCAGGACGAGTTACCGATGCTCTCGGTTTAGGGGCGACTTCAGGCTTTTTTGCAACTGGCTTGGGGGCGGGTTTGGTCTGTTTCTGGGCTTTCGCACCCGACTTGTTGACGACTCGAATAAAAGCGTCTTTATAATCCGGCAAGGTTTTCACGCGATGTAAATCTTCCTTTGCCTCAGAAAAATCTAAATACGGTCCAATCAAACAGCGATAGTCATTATTTTCTCGCTTCATCCACACATCAGTCGTGATCTTGCTGTAAATCGGTTTGGCATTAGCAAGCGGCATCGGCTTAGGCAGCAAACCACACTGGATCCAGAAAAAATCATTGCCTCCCTGCGGCACTTTTTTTCCCCATAACCCTTTACCAATTGGACAAGATTGCTCAAGCACTGGCAATTCTTTATGACTGGCTTGTGATGCATCACAGAGCACGTCATTGGCCAATGCTGGCGCAGAAAACTGGCCGCACACAAGTAGCAGCCCTAAGCTCAGACTGAATTGAACAATACGAGGTGAGTGGTGTGCCTTCTTCATTTTCATACGCTTCACTCTAAACAGATAAGATGCAAAATTACTAGGGTATACAAAGTAGTAAGCAAAAAAAGAGCCGGATTTTTATCCGGCTCTCAGTTTAGGAAATAATCAACGCGATAAGCAATGACTTGGTTGGCTTTTCTTAACCTTTATACAGTTTTGGGTTAAACACATCACGTAGCCAGTCACCTAATAAGTTGATAACCAACACTAAAGTAACCAGAACAATACCCGGGAATGCAGTGATCCACCATGCACCGGAGAAGATGTAGTTAAAGCCGATGCTGATCAACGCACCTAATGACGGCTGATCGACAGGAAGACCCAAGCCGAGGAACGACAGCGCCGCTTCCGACATGATCGCGTTGGCAACCTGTACGGTCGAGATAACCAAGATTGGCGATAGACAGTTCGGCAAAATATGGCGGAACATGATACGCGGTGCTTTAAAGCCCATCACACGTGCTGCTTCTACGTATTCTTTTTTCTTCTCTGCCAATACCGAGGCACGAATCGTACGCGCATATTGCGGCCATTCTGCCACACCAATGATCACCACCAGCATAACGACAGCATATTGGCTGTAGAAATCACTGCCAAAGCTGGCTTTGAAGATGGCCGATACAATGATCGCCACCATCATGGTCGAGAACGACAGCTGCACATCCGCAAAACGCATCAAGAAACTATCAATACGACCACCGAAATAACCCGCAGACAGGCCAATGATGATACCCAAAATCAGCTGCAGACCTACCGCTAAAAAGCCGATAGTCAGTGATAAACGCGAGCCATATAGAATGGTCGATAAAATATCACGACCTTGCTCATCGGTGCCGAGCAAGAAACGCTCTTCTCCTCCCTCCATCCATGATGGTGGGAGCTCAGAATCCATGATGTCGATAGACGTTAGGTCATATGGGTCTGTCGGTGCCAAAATTGGGGCGGCCAACGCCAATACCAGGAACATCATAAACACCGTAAAACTGGCCATCGCCACTTTGTCGCGCTTGAAGTAATACAAGAAGTCCGAGTTTTTAAAACGCTCCCATGCGGACGGTGCGGATTCAGGAGCGGCCGTTACATTTGATTGGCTCATGATTAAGCTCCTTTTCCAGTTAGATTCACAGTTGGGTTGATGATGCCGTACAGCAAGTCAACGATGGTATTGGTTACCACGAAGATCAGACCAACAAAGATAACGTAGGCAGTGATCAACGGTGTATCGACACGGTTGATTGCCTCAAGGAAAAGGAAACCCGTACCCGGCCATTGGAACACGGTTTCAGTAAGAATGGTGTAAGCCACCATAGTACCAATCTGCACGCCACCGACCGTCAGTACTGGTAGCATGGTGTTTTTAAGTGCATGTTGGTAATAAATTTTATTTAAGTTCAAACCTTTTGCTTTAGCGAACTTGATGTATTCCGAGCTGAGTACTTCCAGCATTTCAGATCGAACCAAGCGGATAAACAGCGGTAGCATGATAGACGCTAGTGCCACACACGGCAGAATTAAGTGTTTGAGACCATCAATGGTGAAGAAGCCGGATTCCCAGCCGAAGACATTCGCGGTTTCTCCTCGCCCGTAGGACGGTAGCCAGCCCAGCTCAATAGAGAAGACGTACATCAGCATGATCGCGGTTAAGAAAACCGGAATCGAGATACCAACACTACTCATCGCCATGACAAATTTGGTAAAAATGCTCTTCGGATGAATCGCGGAATACACCCCAAGAGGAATCGAGAGAAGAATAATAATGAGCGTCGCACCAAACACGAGCTCAAGCGTTGCGACCAGCTTATCGAGGATCACCTCAACCGCAGGTCGTTTGAAAAAGTAAGATGTACCTAAGTCACCTTGTAGCGCATTGCCCACAAAGCGAGTGTACTTTGTGATAAAGGGATCGTTCAGGCCCAGTTCGTCACGCAGCGCTTGACGCTCCGCTTCTGAAACCGATTGACCTACAAGCTCACGCAGCGGGTCACCCAGGTTATCCTGAATGGCAAACGCCACCAAACTGATCACAAACATCACTATCAGTGCCTGAAACAGGCGCTTGACCAGAAACGAAAACATTCCTTGCCCCTTAACTATCCATAGATCTCTATTCAGAGAGAAAATTCAGTCTAAAAAAAACTCAGTCCGACTGAAACAAAACTGAGCCGAGTGCTTTAAGTTGAGGAGGGACATCATCCCTCCCTCCTCAAAAGCGACCAACCGTGATTACTCAACCACTAGGTCACCGAAGTAAGGCATTACCATTGGGTTCACGATGTCTGCGGCTTTCACGTTAGACTTTGCGCCCCACGCTTCACTTTGCCAGTGTAGCGGTACGAATGCGGCGTCGTTGTATAATGTCGCTTCAACACCTTTCAGCATCTCTGCACGCTTCGCTGGGTCCGTTTCTACGTTCGCGGCTTCAACGATTTTGTCCATTTCTGGGTTTGAGTAGTAACCACAGTTGTACTGACCACGGCCTGTTTCTTCGTTGCGAGTCATGGTTAGGAACTCGTTGAAGTTCGCTGAATCTTCCGTATCGGAGTGCCAACCGATCATCAACATGTCAGCCGCACACTTATCAAACTCTGGCCAGTATTGCGCTTTAGGCATGGTCTTCAAATCAACCTTGATGCCGATCTTAGACAGCATTGCTGCTGCCGCTTGTGCCACTTTTGCATCATTCACGTAACGGTTGTTTGGTGCCATCATGGTCAGCGTAAAGCCGTCCTCGTAACCCGCTTCTTTCATCAGCTGTTTTGCTTTTTTCAGATCGTAGCGAGGAACCAATTTGTCATCGTGACCTACGTAACCTACTGGACTTTGTTGACCAGCCGCCGTTGCGAAGCCTTTCATGATTTTCTTCACGATACCTTCGTTATTAATGGCGTGAACAATCGCCTGACGAACGCGCACATCTTTCAGTGCTTCGTTACTGTTTTGGTTCATTTGGAACGTGATAATACGCGTACCTGGTAGCGTGACTAGGTCGATGCCTTCTGCGTCTTTCACACGCTTGTGATCGTTTGGCGCTACTGGGTGAATCATATCAACACCGCCAGAAAGTAGTGCGGCTACGCGCGTTGCGTCTTCTTTGATCGGTACTAACGTTAGCTTATCAACGTTACCTTTCGATTCTTTGTCCCAGTAATCTTTGAAACGTTCGAATTCCACTTTTACGCCCTGCTCACGAGACGTCACAATGAATGGTCCCGTACCAGAAACATTGGTCGATGCAAATGAGTTACCGTGCTTCACGAGCTCAGACTTGTCTTTGCCGTCAGCTGTCTGACCTGAGTAGAACTTGCTGTCCATTGGGAAGATGTACGTTGCCGTTTGTAGCACTAGCGGGTATGGCCCCTTGGTCACTAGATCGAACGTGTAATCATCTACCTTGATGATTTTCTCGTATGGGTCAAAGATAGCTTTAAAGTCTGGAGAGCTTTGTAGACGCTCGAAAGTCCACACCACATCGTCAGCCGTTAAGTCATTACCAGAATGAAACTTTACGCCTTCACGTAGCTTAAAGCGAACCGTTGTGTCGTTAACGCGCTCCCAGCTCTCTGCTAGTCGAGGCTCAAAGTCCATTTCTTGAGTGAAACGAACGAGAGGGTCAAATACCATGTGTGACATTTGCAGTGTGCCACCAGAAAGCTGCTCATGCGGGTCTAGCGATACTGGGTCAGCGGCGTAGCCCACTTTGATATCTGCTGCCATCGCATTAAAGCTTAGGCCTGCTGCCATTAGCGCCACTGCTAATTTGCTTTTCATGGTTTTCATTTGCATAACTCCTTCATGCGGGGATCCGGATCCCTTGTTGTTGTGTTTGCGTCTTTGCTATGACTGAGGTTTGTTGACCTTGATGGTCCGCCAAGCGAAAAACTTGGTTTATGCCATTTTGATTTCTTCTCTCAAACCTGTGAATTCAGGCATCAGAGAAATCAATTTCTTACTGTATTCATGCTGAGGAGCAGTAAACAATTGCTCAGTGGGTGCGACTTCCAATAGCGTGCCCATCTGCATAACACCTACTCGATCACACATCTGACGAATAACCGGCAAATCGTGACTAATAAACAGCATGGTGAGGTTCAGTTCACTTTGCAGATCTTTCAGTAAATTCAGGATTTGTGCCTGTACCGATACATCCAACGCTGATGTCGGTTCGTCACAAATCAGCAGTCGAGGACGGGTCGCCAGTGCGCGCGCAATCGAGATACGCTGGCGCTGACCACCGGAAAATTCATGTGGGTACTTCACGCCAGCCATTTTGCCCAAACCGACATGATCGAGCAGGTCATTCACAATTCGGCGCGTTTCCGCTTCATTCTTAGTAAGCTTATGGAAACGAATTGGCTCCGCGATGATGTCAAAAATCTTCATACGCGGGTTCATTGATGTGTATGGGTTCTGGAACACCATCTGCATCTGACGACGCAGTGGGCGGCGTGCTTTTTCCGATTTCAGCGCCGTAAGGTCGATGCCTTCGAAACTCACTTGACCAGAGTTTGGCTCATACAAGCCCGCGATCACACGTGCAATGGTCGATTTACCAGAACCAGACTCCCCCACTAGACCAAATGTCTCACCCTCGTGCACTTCAAAGCTGACATTGTTTGATGCTTGCACGTACTCGCGGCGGCTTTCAAACAACGAATCTTTGGTCACGAATCGCAAATTCACGTTCTTCACGTCCAATAGAGGACCTGTGTACTCACGTTGGTCTTGGCTTTGGCCGAGCCAATGATTTTTAATGTCTAGTGGCTCCATCTCTGTCGCATCTTCGATGTAACTTACCAATGGGAAGCGATCGAGTTTTGCGTCAGAGCGAGGAACGGCAGAGATCAAACTACGTGTGTATGGGTGGTCCGGATCGCCTAGCACTTTTGCCGTTGGGCCAAACTCGACCAAATCGCCACGGTACATTACTGCAACACGGTCAGTGACGTTAGACACCACACCCATGTCGTGTGTGACCAACATACAGCCTACATTATTCTTGAGACACAACTCACGAATAAGGTTTAGGATCTGGTCTTGGATAGACACGTCGAGTGCTGTCGTTGGCTCATCGGCGATGATCAGATCAGGTTCACCGGCCAGCGCGATAGCAATAACGACACGCTGGCGCATACCACCTGAGAACTGGTGAGGGTACTGTTTTAGGCGGTTTTCGGGTTGGGGAATCCCAACTTGCTGCATCAGAGACAACGCACGTTGGTATGCCTCTTCATCCGACACTTTCATGTTGGCGTGGATGGTCTCTTTTAGCTGCTGCTCAACCGTAAATAGAGGATTAAGAGAGGTCATTGGGTCTTGGAAAATGAAACCAATCTTCGAGCCACGAACCTTGCGCATCGCCTCTGGGGACAGCCCAGAAATAATTTCGCCATCAAGGTACACATCACCACTCGCAATGCGACCTGGAGGGCTTAGCAAATCAATAACGGCGTTACCAACGGTGGATTTACCCGCACCTGACTCGCCAACCACTCCCACTATCTCACCCCTTTCAATATTAAAAGAGAGTGACTTCACCGCAGCATGGACACCGTGGCGTGATGGGTACTCAATACGAAGGTTTTTCACCTCTAATAGTGACATTTCAGACCTCTACTGCCTTGTCTGTGGTATCAAATCGCGCGACCTAGCGCCATTTATAACCTGAATGAATCCGTTCAAATTCAGAATAATACTCTGAAATTTTAATGCGGTGACAATTTGTCAAAGATCACACAAAAAAGCAACAATTAAAGTATATTCCGCCGAAAAAACATTAATTACACGCATAATGAACGAATAGAAATGCATTAACAAGTATTTAACCATTTTAATTGCGCACTATTTTTGTGCGCCAAGCACCATAATAAACAGAAATATGCTCCAAATTTAAACACAACCTCTCATCCAACAGTATCCATACTATTCACAGGGATAAATTAACATTTGAAAAACAAGATCCTGTTTACTAGCAATTTATTCGACACAAAATGTTACTAGCAAAATAGTCCGTACCAAAAAAAGCTAAAGGTCATGCGTGCGGCATGAACCTAAAACGTGAGCACATCGGCAAAATAAATGAAATCGCTCACCTCCCCCAAGTTATGCGTGTTTTATGCGGTTTAGTGGTTGCCCACAAAAGCGCTCACTTTAAACCTCACCATAAATCGCACAGTCTTGCGGAAACAGGCGAATAGAGAGACTGATTTCGCGCTTTACGCTGTTATTTTGATTGGGATAAGGGATAATCAAGATCCCATCTCGAGTTGTGAATGAAGGAGCCCCTGTGCTTAAAGCGATTTTTTTTGATATGGACGAGACCTTATGTGGCACTTCTCAAGCCGACAAAGTCGCTGGACAAGAGTTTTCCGCTTGGATCCAGAAAACTTACCCACAGGTCATAGATTCCGAGGCCTTTGTACAACGCTACTTACAAGGCGTATATAAAAAGCTAAATAACGAATTTCCTCACCTTGTTTCGTTACTGCCAGATGAAAATGCGTTCCGCTGTGGTCTAATCCAAACCATTCTGGCAGAGCATGGTATTCATATCAACACAGCACAAGCTCAACAGGCTCAACACTATTTTGATTCCGCTCGTATGAGGGCATTTACCTTCTTGCCGGGTGTGAAGGAAATGCTGAACAATCTTCGCCAGCATTACAAACTCGTGGTGATCACTAATGGCCCTATCTTCTCCCAGCATCCCAAACTCAAAGCAACTCAAATGAGTGAATGGGTAGACCACATTATCGTCGGCGGAGAAGAGCCAGAAGAAAAGCCTGCTGCAAGCATCTTCCATAAAGCACTCAACCTTGTTGACGTGAAGCCAGAAGAAGCGCTCCATATCGGTGATTCTCTACTAGCAGACATCGCTGGCGCCAACAATATGGGTATTCTAAGCGTATGGGTTAACGCAACAGGCTCGACAAACCCAACCGATATCAAGCCGAACTATGAAGTGAAAGAAACGGTTGAGTTAAACGAGATCCTAAAAACCCTTGCTCAATAACAAACTAAATTAACCCTAGCCACCGCGCTGGGGTTTCTTTTGTCAGATCGAAAAGCATTTAGATCATGGGTGGTCAAAAGCGCCTAGAGCTGTACATTTCTGGAGAGCTTGAAATTAAGTGCCAATTTTTGAAGATGACAAATGCCAAAAAGCCCCAATCTTTCGACTGAGGCTTCAAATTGTAATCGGTAAAAAAGGATTCGACACGTCCGAGTTTCGGCGACAGGGCACCCTGCGGACTGGCGCTCCACCGGGCTGGCGCTCCAGCCAACGCCCCTATGATCCCAAACATTCTAAATTTCAAATGTAAAAAAGCCCCAGTCATTCGACTGAGGCTTTAAATCGTAGTCGGTGAAGAGCCATATTCTAACTTCAGGCGAACCCCACTTGGGTTCAAATCCATGGATACATTGCCGACTAATGCAGTCCAAGCGATGTAATAAGCTCTAAAACGACGAAAGCCTGCTAAAAAGCAGGCTTTCTAATGATGGTCGGTGAAGAGGGATTCGAACCCCCGACCCTCTGGTCCCAAACCAGATGCGCTACCAAGCTGCGCTATTCACCGACTTATGTTTCGTTTGATTTTCTCAAATCCAACAGGACACTTCAACTAAAGAAGTCACCTTAAATAATGGGGTGGCTAACGGGATTTGAACCCGCGACAACCGGAATCACAATCCGGGACTCTACCAACTGAGCTATAGCCACCATCAAATTTGTTTCGTTTACCGCTCTAGTATAGCCATAAACTAAATAGTGGTCGGTGAAGAGGGATTCGAACCCCCGACCCTCTGGTCCCAAACCAGATGCGCTACCAAGCTGCGCTATTCACCGACTTATGTTTTATCTTGATTTAACATCAAGAAGGGAAGCAATGCTACCGCATTCTAGCCTAAAAGGAAAGAATGGGGTGGCTAACGGGATTTGAACCCGCGACAACCGGAATCACAATCCGGGACTCTACCAACTGAGCTATAGCCACCACTAAAATTTTTACCGATAACCTTTTGGCGAATGGTACGCCCGAAAGGATTCGAACCTTCGACCTTTGGCTCCGGAGGCCAACGCTCTATCCAACTGAGCTACGGGCGCATGCCCTATCGGCGGAGAGGAATAATACGGATATCATCCTATGGCGTCTAGTACTTTTTTTACTTTTTTTATTGTTTGGTCTCTTTTTCGACAGTTAGCCACCTTAAAACTGGCTTTTTGGTGTGATTCACGCCCTGTCGTGGATAACTTGTGGTTTATTGCAACAACTTATCGGGATATAATCACCCATCATTTACATCGATTTAACAGTCGCAACGTTGTTGTTTAATCAATTTACGCCACTCGATAAAATTTTTTTCAAATATTTTTTCGAACTGGTTTCAATACTCTAACTATATAAATAGGTAAGTCACTTACCTCGGGAATGTGAAGTGGGTTTAATGGATATGTCTCGACGAATGATTAGCGTTTTGTTCGCTGCCTTAACTTTTTCTACGGCAGCTTTAGCTTCTGACATCAGCCAAACTGAATACGATGCGATCGCAGAGCGCATCAAACCTGTCGGTGATGTGTATCTAGCTGGTGCAGAGCCTGTAAAAGCAGAGCCAACAGGACCACGCGATGGCGCTTCTGTTTACGGCACGTTCTGTATTGCTTGTCACGCTTCTGGTGTGAGTGGCGCACCAAAAACTGGCGATGCTGCTGATTGGGCTCCACGTATTGCTCAAGGCAAAGATGTAATGACCGATCACGCGATTCAAGGCTTCAACGCAATGCCAGCAAAAGGCTCCTGTATGGACTGTTCTGATGATGAAATCATTGCAGCCATCGACCACATGATCAAAGACCTATAAACCATCATTTAGAAATGAGAAAGGCTTGCCAAATGGCAAGCCTTTTTGTTTTGTGCCGTCATCGACGATAACGCTATTTCTTAAACATTGAACGTAAATTGGCGATATGTGCTTGTCCTTTCGCCATGCGCTCTTCTTGGGAGACTGGCTTTTTGTTGATTTCCCATTCCACATCATCAAATGGTAACTCATCCAAAAAACGGCTTTGGGTCGGTTTAATCAATTCACCAAACTGTCGACGCTCTTTACACATCGTAAAAGTCAGCTCGCGCTGCGCACGTGTAATACCGACGTACATCAAGCGACGCTCTTCTTCGACGTTGTCTTCATCAATACTGGTTTGGTGCGGCAATATCCCTTCTTCCGAACCGATCAAGTATACAAACGGGAACTCTAGACCTTTTGATGCATGAAGCGTCATTAGCTGCACCGCGTCGCTGTCTTCATCTTCCTCACCACGCTCCATCATGTCGCGTAGAGTTAACCGCTGAACCACTTCTTTTAGCGTTTTTTCTTCCTGATCGTAGTTATCCCCCTCGAGGTCCGACACGATCCAAGAGTAAAGCTCCGATACGTTCTTCATTCGCATCTCCGCCGCTTTTGGGCTGGCAGAAGTTTCATACAACCAGTCTTCGTAGTGAATATCTCGAACCAGCGAACGCACGGCTTCAACGGTGTCACCTCGCTCAGCTTGATCAGCGATCGCTACTAACCAGTGAGTAAAGCGGCGCAGGTTTTCCAATCCACGACCAGTAAGGTGCTGCTCAAGCCCCATTTCAAAACTGACTTCAAACAGACTCTTACCGCGCATGTTGGCGTAACTGCCTAGTTTTTCTAAAGTAACAGGGCCAATTTCACGTCTAGGTGTGTTCACAATACGTAGAAAGGCATTGTCATCATCAGGGTTCACCAGTACTCGCAGATAAGCCATGATATCTTTGATTTCTGAACGGGCAAAGAAAGACGTACCACCAGACAGCTTGTATGGCACTCGGTTCTGCATCAGTGACTTTTCAATCAAACGTGACTGATGATTCCCTCGGTATAACACCGCGTAATTTTTATACTCAGTACGATTCAGGAATCGGTGTGCAATCAACTCTCCGGTGACACGCTCGGCTTCATGCTCTTCATTTTTCGCCAATAGTACCTTGAGTTTTTCACCGTCTGGAATTTCTGAGAACAGAGATTTTTCATATACGTGTGGGTTATTGGCGATCAAGATATTTGCCGCACGCAAAATACGGCTCGTCGAGCGATAGTTCTGCTCTAGCTTAATCAAACGCAGATTTGGGTAATCTTCACCAAGCAGCACCAAATTTTGCGGCTTCGCCCCACGCCACGAGTAGATAGACTGGTCATCATCACCAACGACAGTCAAACGCCCTCGCTCACCCACAATCAATCTTACCAATTCATACTGACTGGTATTAGTATCTTGGTATTCATCCACCAACAGGTAGCGAATACGACTCTGCCAACGCTGGCGCACTTCTTCATGATTTCGCAGCAATAATACTGGCATCAGTATCAAGTCATCAAAGTCGAGCGCGTTATAAGCCTTCATCTGCTTTTGGTACATCTCAAAGCAGAAAGCAAATAACTGTTGCTGCTCACCTTTTGCCTGCGCTTTAGCTTGCTCTGGCGACAACATGTCGTTCTTCCAATTAGAAATACAGCTTAGCAATTGACGTAACAAGTCTTTGTCTCCATCCAACTGCTTTTCTGTCAGTTCTTTTAGCAATGCTAACTGGTCTTGGTCATCAAATAACGAGAAACCCGACTTTAGCCCAAGCGCTTTGTATTCACGCTTGATGATATTAAGACCTAAAGTGTGAAAGGTCGAAACCATTAACCCTTTCGCTTCCGCTTTACCTAATGTTTGACCAACACGCTCTTTCATCTCACGCGCGGCTTTGTTGGTAAAGGTGACTGCTGCGATATTACGAGCCTTGTAACCACACTGCTGAACCAAATAAGCGATTTTATTGGTAATTACACGAGTTTTACCCGAACCAGCCCCTGCAAGTACCAAGCATGGGCCTGATACGTACTTAACGGCTTCGTCTTGTCTAGGGTTCAGCTTCATAACAATTCTCTGTGGGTGGAAATAGTGGTGCCTATGATAAAGGGGCGATCGTATGAAATCTACGGTCATTTTCACGTAAAGTTTACGCTGACATTTGCAACACTCTGTTGTATTTCCAACTAGGAATCAAGCTATAATGAATGAACGTTCATTCATTTGGTGATGGGGTTATGACCAATAACACTACTGGCGATAAATACGAGCAAATCATTGCTGCCGCAGAACGTTTGATTGCGGAATCAGGCTTTCACGGCCTTTCTATGCACAAGCTTGCGGCTGAGGCTGGTGTTGCGGCAGGTACAATTTATCGTTATTTCTCAGATAAAGAACATCTTTTAGAGGAAGTTCGCCTTAACGTAACCAAACGTATTGCGAACGCTGTTCAGGCAGATGTTCATGACAACATGGCCTTGAAAGAACGTTACTGTACTATGTGGCTCAATATTTGGCGCTTAGCTGGTTCAAATTCAGACATAATAAGCAGTCGTGTCCAATATGAATCATTACCCTGTGCAAATCGTAAAAATACACGGAAACTTGAACGACAAATGTTTGCCCAAGTAAATCGCCTTTTTGATCAAGGCAAAGCCGAGGGTGTTTTCAAACCCCTCGATAACGAAATTCTTTCAGGGTTAAGTTTTGAAGCTTGTGTTGCACTTGCTAGAAAACATGCTTTGGGGTTTTATCAATTGGATGACGATGCGTTGGAAGCAACCATCGAGGCCAGTTGGGATGCAATTATTAAACACTAACTTGGAGTTCTTATAAGAATGAAAAAGTGGACTTTCTTTATGTTACTTATCGCAATTCTCCTATTTGGGAGCGTGATAGGTTTCAACTTATTCAAGCAACAGAAAATTGCTGAATACATGGCGAATCGTCCGGAGCCAGAGTTTCCTGTAACGGTCACGGAAGTAAAAGCGGTAGACTGGATACCGGTGATTGAAGCAATTGGCTTTATCGAACCAAACCAAGGGGTTACGATTGCTAACGAAACCAGTGGTGTGATTGATAAAATCACTTTCCATTCAGGCACACAAGTTGAAGAAGGCCAACCTTTGGTTCATCTAGACTCTGATGTGGAAAAGGCAAACCTAAAAAGCATTCAAGCAAAACTACCTGCTGCTCAAGCGAAATACAAACGCTACCAAGGCCTCTTCAAAAAAGGCTCTATCTCTAAAGAAGCGTACGATGAAGCGGAAGCAAATTACTTCTCACTTAAAGCGGATATCGAAAGTCTAAAAGCGACCATCGACCGTCGTGAAATCAAAGCTCCTTTTGCTGGTGTCGTTGGTATTCGTAATGTTTACCTTGGTCAGTATCTACAAACAGGCACTGATATTGTACGACTAGAAGATACAAGCGTAATGCGTCTGCGTTTTACCGTACCTCAAACCGATATCTCTCGTATCACACTAGGCCAAGAGGTAGATATCTTTGTTGATGCTTATCCGGATAAGTCTTTCAAAGGGTCAATTTCAGCAATCGAACCGGCGGTTAACGTACAGAGTGGTCTAATCCAAGTTCAAGCAGACATTCCAAACAGTGATGGTAAGCTTCGTAGTGGCATGTTTGCGCGTGCAAATATCATTTTGCCGAAGTTAGAGAACCAAGTAACACTGCAACAAACTGCGATCACCTTTACCTTGTACGGTGATAACGTATACATCGTGACGGACGAAAAAGGCGAAAAACGCGTTAAACAACATGTTGTCAAAGTAGGTGAACGTACCAAAGACATCGCGCATATCTTAAACGGTGTAAAACCAGGAGATGTGGTAGTGACATCAGGTCAAATCCGTTTGAGCAATCACGCTAAAGTAAGCATCGTTGAAGATGATGCCCTTACCCTACCTACAGTAACACCAATGCTTTAATTGGAGGCATCATGCGCTTTACTGATGTTTTTATTAAACGTCCAGTTCTGGCGGTATCGATCAGTTTTTTGATTGCGTTGCTTGGTTTACAAGCTGTGTTCAAAATGCAGGTTCGCGAATACCCTGAAATGACAAATACGGTGGTTACCGTCACCACCAGTTATTACGGTGCAAGTGCTAACTTGATCCAAGGATTTATTACTCAGCCCTTGGAGCAAGCTGTTGCTCAAGCCGATAATATCGATTACATGACTTCATCTTCGGTTTTAGGTACTTCAACCATTACCGTTAACATGAAGCTGAACACGGACCCAAATGCAGCGTTGGCTGACATTTTGGCGAAAACAAACTCCGTACGATCTCAGCTTCCTAAAGAAGCGGAAGACCCTACCGTTACCATGTCGACTGGTTCAACAACTGCGGTACTGTATATTGGTTTCACCAGTGATGAGTTGTCTTCAAGCCAGATCACCGACTACCTTGAACGTGTAATCAACCCGCAACTGTTCACGGTAAACGGTGTATCAAAAGTCGACCTTTACGGTGGCATGAAATACGCACTTCGCGTATGGCTAGATCCGGCGAAAATGGGGGCTCTTAAGCTGGCTGCGACGGATGTAATGGACGTTCTGAACGCAAACAACTACCAGTCGGCAACTGGCCAAGCAACGGGTGAATTCGTTCTTTATAACGGTAGCGCGGATACTCAGGTATCTAACGTTGCTGAACTTGAAGCGCTAGTTGTGAAGACAGGCGACGGTGACGTGATACGCCTTGGTGATATTGCCAAAGTCTCGTTAGCAAAGAGTCACGATGTTTACCGCGCTAGTGCAAACGGCAAGGAAGCTGTGGTTGCAGCAATCAATGCGGCACCAAGTGCAAACCCTATCAACATCGCAACTGATGTACTGAAGCTGTTGCCTCAACTTGAACGCAACTTGCCAAGTAACATCAAAATGAACGTGATGTACGACTCAACCATAGCGATCAATGAATCGATTCACGAGGTTGTGAAAACGATTGTCGAAGCCGCTGTGATCGTACTAATTGTGATCACCCTGTTCCTAGGTTCATTCCGTGCAGTAATCATCCCTATCGTTACTATCCCACTATCATTGATTGGTGTTGCGATGATCATGCAGGCGATGGGCTTCTCTTGGAACTTGATGACGCTGCTGGCAATGGTACTCGCCATCGGTCTGGTGGTGGATGACGCAATCGTTGTACTAGAAAACGTTGACCGTCATATTAAAGAAGGTGAATCACCATTCCGTGCGGCAATCATTGGTACTCGTGAAATTGCGATTCCGGTTATTGCGATGACACTAACCTTGGGTGCCGTTTATGCGCCAATCGCACTGATGGGGGGCATTACGGGTTCACTATTTAAAGAATTCGCGCTAACACTAGCTGGAGCGGTGTTTGTTTCAGGTATCATCGCACTAACATTGTCTCCGATGATGTGTTCAAAAATGCTCAAAGCTAACGAACAACCGAGCAAGTTCGAACAAAAAGTTCACCGCATATTGGATGGCATGACCAATCGCTACGAGAAGATGTTGAGAGCTGTAATGGCACATCGTCCCGTGATTATGGCATTTGCGGTCATCGTCTTTGCTAGCTTACCGGTTCTGTTTAAGTTCATTCCAAGTGAGCTCGCACCTTCTGAAGATAAAGGCGTTGTGGTTCTGTTGGGTACCGCTCCATCAAACGCGAACTTGGATTACATCCAAAACACCATGAATGACGTAAACAAAATTCTGTCTGATCAGCCAGAAGTAGAGTACGCACAGGTGTTTAACGGTGTTCCAAACTCAAACCAAGCGTTCGGTCTCGCGACACTAAAACCTTGGAGTCAGCGTGAAGCAAGTCAGGCAGAAATCACTAAGCGCGTTGGTGAACTGGTGTCTCACGTGCCTGGAATGTCTGTCACGGCTTTCCAGATGCCAGAGCTACCTGGAGCTGGCTCAGGCCTACCGATTCAGTTCGTGATCACTACGCCAAACAGCTTCGAAAGCTTGTTTACTATTGCCAGTGATATTCTCGCTAACGTATCGACTAGCCCGATGTTCGTGTACTCAGATCTTGATCTTAACTACGATTCAGCCACGATGAAGATCAGCATCGATAAGGATAAAGCTGGCGCTTACGGCGTGACCATGCAAGACATCGGCGTAACGCTAAGTACCATGATGGCGGACGGTTACGTAAACCGTATCGACCTAAATGGCCGTTCATATGAGGTGATTCCTCAAGTAGAGCGAAAATGGCGTCTAAACCCTGAGTCGATGAAGAACTATTACGTTCGATCGGTTGACGGGGAAGCGGTGCCTCTAGGCAGCTTAATTACCATTGATGTAGTTGCTGAGCCTCGCTCACTGCCCCACTTTAACCAGCTAAACTCAGCAACGGTCGGTGCAGTACCGTCACCAGGCATCGCGATGGGTGATGCAATCAATTGGTTTGAAGATATTGCTCAAAACAAATTGCCTGCAGGCTACAACCATGACTACATGGGTGAAGCGCGTCAATTTGTAACCGAAGGTAGTGCACTCTACGCAACATTCGGTTTGGCATTAGCAATCATCTTCCTAGTACTGGCGATTCAGTTTGAATCCATCCGCGATCCAATTGTGATCATGGTATCGGTTCCGCTAGCGATTTGTGGTGCATTGATTGCGCTCGCCTGGGGAACAGCAACAATGAACATCTACTCACAGGTCGGCCTGATCACGCTCGTTGGTCTAATTACCAAGCATGGTATCTTGATCTGTGAGGTTGCGAAAGAAGAGCAGCTACATAACAAGCTATCGCGTATCGATGCAGTAATGGAAGCGGCGAAAGTTCGTCTTCGTCCGATCCTAATGACAACGGCTGCCATGATCGCGGGCCTTATTCCACTAATGTACGCGACAGGCGCTGGTGCCGCTCAACGCTTCAGTATCGGTATCGTCATCGTTGCTGGCCTAGCAATCGGTACACTGTTTACGCTATTCGTACTGCCTGTGATTTACAGCTACCTTGCTGAGAAACACAAGCCACTACCAGTGTTTGTTGAAGACAAAGACCTGGAAAAGTTAGCGCGAGTAGATGAAGCAAAAGCGGCTCATCGCGAGTTAGCAGGAAACAAATAAGCGTCACAAGCTAAGAACAAGGTCACTTCGGTGACCTTTTTTATGACCACTCTCTTTTTTGTCATCTAAAATGGCGACATTCACGTATCATTTACATAAAATGTGGGCAAATCAAAAGGAGTTTTAGCCACTATGTTTGACCCAAAGAAATTAGAGCAAATCGCTAAACAAATTCACGACTCAATGCCGCAACCTGTCAAAGAGCTAGGCGCTGACGTCGATCAGAAAGTTCGACAAGTTATCCAAGGCCAACTTAACAAGCTCGACGTTGTAAGCCGTGAAGAGTTTGATGTTCAGACTCAAGTATTACTCCGGACACGTCAAAAACTGACCGAAATGGAAAGAAAATTAGCCGCGCTTGAAGAAAAGCTAGCTGATAAATAGTTCTAAAATGCTCCTCTAGTTGAAGCGTTTTTCCAATGTCAGGCTTGATAATCGAAAAAAACAAAAAGGCTTGGTCAACGGAGACCAAGCCTTTTATTTAGATGTTGTGTTATATGTTGTATTTATTGACCCCAGTCTGTCTGGAGTTCTTTGCTCACTTCAGTTAGCGAATTACGCAGAATTAAGGTTTCATTTCTAGGAGAAGGCTCGGTGTTTACGATACTAAATGAGCACCTTCGACACCGAAATGGAACCTTAAAGCAAATAATTAGCCGCCTACCGCGATGTTCTTCATATCCGTCATGTACCCACGTAGCTCTTCACCGATATACTCAACCGGATGGTTACGAATAGTGTCATTTACAGCGATTAGCGTTGCGTTATCAACCTGGTTAGATATTAAGCCTAAACCTTTACCAATCACGTCAGTTGATACTGAAGGCATGAATTTCTCACGCAGTAGCGGCGTTGCTACGTTTGCAAAAAGGTAGTTTCCATACTCTGCTGTATCTGAAATTACTACGTTCATTTCGTATAAACGCTTACGTGCTACTGTGTTGGCGATAAGCGGTAGTTCGTGCAGTGACTCGTAGTACGCGGATTCATCGATGATGCCAGAAGCCGTCATTGCTTCAAACGCAAGCTCTACACCGGCACGAACCATTGCAACCATTAGGATACCGTTGTCAAAGTACTCTTGCTCTGAAATTTCAACGTCACCTGCTGGGTAGTTCTCAAACGCCGTTTCACCTGTTTCTTCACGCCAGCCTAGAAGGTTTGCGTCATCATTTGCCCAGTCAGCCATCATAGTGCTTGAGAACTCACCTGTGATGATGTCATCCATGTGCTTATTGTAAAGCGGACGCATTAGCTCTTTCAGCTCTTCAGAAAGCTCGAATGCTTTGATTTTCGCAGGGTTTGATAGACGGTCCATCATGTGTGTGATGCCACCGAATTTCAGTGCTTCTGTGATGGTTTCCCAACCGTACTGAAGTAGTTTACCTGCGTAGCTTGGATCAATGCCGTCAGCGATCATCTTCTCGTAACATACGATAGAGCCGGCTTGTAGCATGCCACATAGGATAGTTTGCTCACCCATTAGGTCAGATTTAACTTCTGCAACGAATGAAGATTCTAAACAACCTGCACGGTGACCACCAGTGCCTGCAGCCCATGCTTTAGCGATATCCCAGCCCTCGCCTTTAGGGTCATTCTCTGGGTGAACTGCAATCAGTGTTGGAACACCAAAACCACGCTTGTACTCTTCACGTACTTCTGTACCTGGACATTTAGGTGCAACCATAACAACCGTTAGATCTTTACGGATTTGCATGCCTTCTTCAACCACATTGAAACCGTGTGAGTAACCTAGTGCAGCGCCTTGCTTCATTAGCGGCATTACCGTTTCTACAACGTTTGTATGCTGCTTGTCTGGCGTAAGGTTGATTACTAGGTCTGCTTCTGGGATTAACGTTTCATAGCTTGCTACTTCAAAACCGTTCTCTTTTGCGTTCTTGTAAGACTGGCGCTGCTCGTCAATCGCTGCCTGACGAAGAGCGTACGCTACGTTTAGACCAGAGTCACGCATGTTTAGACCTTGGTTTAGGCCTTGAGCACCACAACCAACGATAACGACTTTCTTACCTTTCAGGTAATCCGCTTCTGTTGCAAATTCGCTGCGGTCCATGAAACGACAACGACCTAATTGGTCTAGCTGCTCGCGTAGGTTTAAAGTATTGAAATAGTTAGCCATCTTGGTGCTCCTTAACATTCTTCCATAGAGGTCGGCATTTCTCTTACCGAATGGTGTCATACTAAAACAGACATTCTGTTGCTGAAAGTGATATATTCACAATTAATCATTGCAATTTATGCAACATGGAAGTGACGATTTAATGAATATCAAAAGCCTGCAACTGTTCATTCATCTGTGTGACAGTAAAAGCTTTGCTAAGACCGCATCAGCAATGCACATTAGCCCATCAGCTTTGAGTCGACAGATCCAAAAACTCGAAGATGAAACTCATCAACTACTGTTTCTGCGTGATAACAGAAGCGTGGAATTAACCGTCCAAGGTAAAAAGCTATTACCCGTTGCTTTAAAAATTATCAGTGAATGGCAGCAGTATCAAAGCCATATAAAAGGAACTGAGGATGAATTAAAAGGCGAGATACGACTCTTTTGCTCCGTCACTGCAAGCTATAGCCATTTGCCAGAACTGATCTCTGAATTTCGTCTGCAGCACCCCTTCATTGAGTTCAAACTATCGACAGGCGATCCAGCGCAAGCCATCGATAAAATCTTGTCCGACGAGGCAGATATTGCAATATCTGCAAAACCAGACCAACTACCCGCTAAAGTCTCCTTCGAACCCATTAGTGAAATACCGCTGTCTGTAATAGCTCCGCTTGGAGTAAGCACCTTCGCTGAAGAGTTACAAAAAGATAGACCAGACTGGGCTGCAATTCCGTTTATTCTCCCTGAAGCCGGGACAGCAAGAGAAAGAGCGAATGTTTGGTTTAAACAGATGAAGATTAAACCAAATATCTATGCACAAGTTGCTGGTCACGAAGCGATTGTTAGCATGGTAGCTCTAGGGTGTGGTGTCGGTATTGCTCCAGATGTAGTAATCAACAATAGTCCAGTAAGAGAAAAGATCAACAGACTCAAAGTCCTACCAATCAAGCCATTTGAGCTCGGTGTCTGCTGTGCAAAAAGCCAACTTGAAAATCCGTTAGTAAAAGCACTATGGGAAGTTGCTGAGAGCAAATATATTTCTTTATAGAAAGGACGATATCTCTATGCTCAAGTGACCTCAAGATACAGGATTCAGAACTCTGTTATTAATTCGAGTTCTAGGAAAATAGCTTTGGAAATAATTAGGTAACAAGCTCTCAAAGCCATAACTTTAGAGCCTAATGTTATATAGTTTACTAATGATTCTAGTCAGTAAAGAGCATAAAAGACTTATTTAGGCCGATATTAAAAGCCAGTTATTAATACAAAACGCTTTGGGAATGCTAGTCAAATATTACACATACGAAAAAGCCCTAGCATTGCTGCTAGGGCTTTGTCTGAATAAATGGCGGAGCGGACGGGACTCGAACCCGCGACCCCCGGCGTGACAGGCCGGTATTCTAACCAACTGAACTACCGCTCCACACGGAGATAAAACTTTTGTTTTATCCGATACTTGTCGTTCAGAACAAGTACCTTAAATTAAAAGCCTGGCGATGTCCTACTCTCACATGGGGAAGCCCCACACTACCATCGGCGCTATTTCGTTTCACTTCTGAGTTCGGCATGGAAATCAGGTGGGTCCAAAATGCTATGGTCGCCAAGCAAATTCTGTTTCGGTTTCACTTT
>NZ_LIXM01000008.1 GCF_002608565.1 Vibrio sp. PID17_43 | reverse complement strand
TGTCTTGCCCATTAAACGAGAAGATCGGATATATCCGAGAGCAATAAAAGCAAAGGCAAAGAAATACCCCAATAAAAAGAAAGCCAGTCAGCTTAACTGACTGGCATTAGGGTATTGGGCACTTTTCCTTTCCAGTAATACGAGCTTGAGTGACCCAGATCGTATTGGCCTGATTTGACCATATCAAAAATACCTAATGGCGCTTTGTGCTTGTTAGCGGAATCAATACGAATCACCAAGCGTCCATTGGACATCTCTTCGGCTAATTTCGCCATATTTTTGCTGGCATCGCCGAGAATCGGGGTATTTGGTCCCCAAGTTTCTGCGAGTTTAAGTCGGTAAACCTTATCGGCACCGAAAGCGGAAAAAGCACTCAGCATCAAAGGCAGAGTCCAGGCGGTGGTGAGTAGCGAGCGTAATATCGGTTTTGTAGGCAGCATGACAGAATGACTTCCTTATTCTTTTGTTTGTAATGCTTACTAGCTTTTATTTTGTTGATTTTTTAGTCAATCTTATTTTTATGCTTGCATTCACTTGGGCTCAGACGGAAAACCTAAGCAAAATGATGGAACTAGGGGAGCATGCTAGGCGTGCTGCCATCTGAGGATGAGAACGTATGCCGTAGTAGTGATCATGAGAGCATGATCTTCATACCAAAAGTGCAGTGTAGGTCACGGTGATGGGAAACGAAAGTAGTGTTGCCTTTAACCTCCCCCCCCATTTAAAAAAGCGGGGGCTTCGAGGGACAAAGCCCCCAAAAATGAAAAGGCATTAAATTGCAAATAGACGAGTAACGGGTAGAGCGTGAAATATTTGTGAAATTTGCAGGGGAAAAGCACGAATGTTATGCAGTTGAGACAGTTTATAGCTCATGAATCAAGATTGTAGCTAGTGTGGCTAATTTTTAATCAGTGTAAACATAATGCCAGAGACGCGAGAATGAGAGTAGACAAGCGGCCCGTTGGCAGGGGCCGCGATGTGAAACTATGGCTGTTGTTTAGTCGGTGCCAATGCGATTTCACGGATACAGACGTTCTGTGGTTGTTGGTAAGCAAACACAACGGCACGAGCAATGTCATCAGCAGCAAGTACGCCGCCCATGTCTACTTTCCATGCATCGTAACCATCTTTGATGTCTTGAGACGTAGTGTGAGAAAGCAGTTCCGTTTCTACAGCACCCGGTGCGATAGTGGTAACACGAACGTTAGACGCCGCCACTTCTTCACGCACGTTTTCGGAGATAGCGTGCACCGCGAACTTAGTACCACAGTATGCCGCGTGATCTGGGAAGGTTTTCTTACCTGCGATAGAGCTGATATTGATAATCGTACCGCTATTGCGGGCTTTCATCGGAGCAAGAACCGATTGCATGCCGTTTAACAGGCCAAGCACATTCACATCAAACATGCGCTTCCATTCTGAAGCATCCTGAGCATCAATTTGACCAAGTAACATTACACCGGCGTTGTTCACCAACGCATCTGCTGGTCCAAATTTCTCTTCTGCTTTCGCAATAGCGGCTTCAAAAGAAGATTTGTCTGTTACGTCTACTTTCTCACAGAGTGTATTTGGTAAGTTCAGTGCTTCCAAACGTTCTACGCGGCGAGCCAGAAGAAGAAGAGGGTGGCCTTCATCGCTTAAGCGACGTGCGATAGCTTCACCAATACCTGAGCTTGCACCCGTAATTACGATCAGTTTTTTCATCTTTTGTTTCCTTTTTATTCTTGCTTGAAAATCGCTTTGTTTGAAAGCAGTTGTTTCGCTGCAATGTGGGTAATATTAAGGAAATGACATTTGTTGATATATATCACTTTAGCTAAAACACTGTTGTTGGCTGGAAACAATAGCGAATTACCTTGCTTTATAATAGACATAAAAAAGGCGCACGAATGCGCCTGTAGAAGGTTGAATGAAATGTTATGAAGATTCCGCCGCGGTACAGACGACACTGTTGTCACTACCAAAGCCGTTAGGCACATAAGCATCGGCGTATGGATCGTTCTCCCATTCTTCGTCATCAAACAGGTAACGGAATTCAATATTTTGCTCCTTCGGCAAGCGTGTCTTAAATTTAAACTGGCCACTTTTCTTTACGAGTTTCATGGGTTCTGGTTGCCAGTTGTTAAAATCGCCTGCAATTTGAATCGATTGCCACTGATTTTTGTCTAGCTCGAACGTGACTTCGACTTCATCTTTCGTTTTAAAGAATCTCTTTTTAAGCATTAACTCTTCCTTGTTTGTTCAAAAACCGTTCTAACTATTACTCAGGCTTCACAGGAATTTCAAGCCTTATCGAACGGTATTCGATGGAGACTACGGATGAATACGTTTTCTGTATGGGTTGTGGAGTGTCTCACTTGTAAGCAAGAACGGTTTCTGTATGATGAAGACTCACCGTATTTTGAAGATGTTGTATGTTGAGTTTTAACCGCACATTCACGACGACGATGCTTTGCCTGCTAGCCATGCTGCTAACGGGTTTTGCCTCTAGTGTGCGTGCGGCGAAGGTGCAGATAGAGGCACTGTGTGCTCAAGAGCAAAAATTTGATCTTCAGCAGCACCAGAGGGTGAACAAAAGCGATTGTGTTGAATCGCATCACAGTGACCACCTGATGGAGAAAGGACAGCAAGCTCATACAAGCTGCAGTTCTTTATGTATCGTTAAAATGCCTATCAACTTGTTGCATGATGACTTGATGCTGCTGCCCCACCAGCTTGCTCTTATCGATAAATCATCAACGCCGAAAGCCGTGGCCGTGGTTTATAAAACTTACCGCCCTCCAATTGTTTGATTCCCACATTCATCATTCTCCAGTACCGCTGGATTCTTATTAATTAGTGAATATGGCACTCGTGTGTCAGAAGGAATCAAACATGAAAAAACTACTCGCGCTATGCAGCACTCTTTTACTGACATTTACCACTCACGCTGCGCAATTTGAAGAAGGTAAGCATTACAAAGTCTTGGATGTGGAAAAAGCCAGCAAACCCACCGTTACGGAGTTTTTCTCATTTTACTGCCCACACTGTTATAAATTCGAAGCAGTGGTGGAGAACTTAAAATCAGCACTACCAGAAGATGCAAGCTTTGAGAAAGTTCACGTTGCCTTTATGGGCAGTGATATGGCGGTGCCAATGGCAAAATCGTATGCAACGATGGTGTCGTTAGGTGTTGAGAAAAGCATGGTTCCGGTTATGTTCGCGCAGATCCACCAAATGCGCCAAGCCCCACGCGATGAAGTCGAACTAAAGCAGATCTTTGTCGATAATGGTGTGGATGCGAAGAAGTTTGACGCGGCATACAATAGCTTTGCTGTAAACTCGATGCAAAAGCAGTTCGATAAGAAATTTGAAGAGAGTACTCTGACAGGGGTACCTGGTGTATTAGTGAATAACAAGTACATTGTGCTTGCGAACGAGATCCGCAGTTACGATGAGTACAATGAGTTGGTGAACTACTTACTTACCCTGTAAGCATTGACGCAAAATCAAAAATGGCGACCTCGGAGGTCGTCATTTTTATGTAATTAATACCAGACCATGCATTAACACAACGCCAGCAGTGAGCTTTCCTCTCATTAGTTGATAGCCTTTTGGCTCTACTTCTTTCTCTACTTTTCTTATTAGTTTTTCTGCGTACCAAACTGCGACATAACCAATGGCTAAGAGTAGCGTTGCCACCATGTGATTCTTGTTGCTTTGCAATAGGGCGGCCCAAGCGAGCAAGACGAATAGGTTACTGAGTATCAATGCATTACGACTAAGGCGATGGTAATAATGGTCGATGCCGTTGCCCCATAAATTGCCAGACAAAAAGCTCAAAATAACGGCGCTGTATGTGATGAAAAATTGCTGGCCGTTTAAGTCAAACAATACGGTGTCAGTAAGGATGAGTACTAAGCTAAACAGAAAAGGAATGAGGCCTAAATATCCCAGCTGTAACATGGTAGAACGTGTCGTCGCCATAGCAGTCTTCCTTATCGTTATTGTTCGGTGGCATTAGTAAGCGTAGTACTTATCTAACCAAGTAACCTAAGTGAGAACGACTTGGCTTGCAGACGTGCCAATGCTCGGAATTCAGCCCCTTTAAGCCAAATGAGTATGCATAAAGTGAAACGTTGGACGGTAGGATAGAGCGACGGGTAGAAAAGCCGCACGAATATGCGGCTTAGAACAGTTTGATAGCTAAGTGCTTATGCGAGTTTCAAATCGAACTGATTACGGTACGCGACCATGTCTTCGATAGTCAGTACAGGCATGTTATGAAGGCGGCCAAATGCGACGATTTCCGGCGTTTTTGCCATTGTGCCGTCTGGGTTTGTGACTTCACACAGTACACCTGCAGGTTGTAGTCCCGCCATCTGCATGAGATCAACCGTACCTTCGGTATGACCACGGCGAGTCATTACACCACCAGGGCGAGCGCGAAGTGGGAATATGTGACCTGGGCGAGCCAAGTCGTCTGGCTTTGCATTTGGATTCGCTGCGGTTTTGATGGTTGTCACGCGGTCGGCCGCAGAAACACCCGTTGTTACGCCTTGCTTCGCTTCTATTGAAACAGTGAAAGCGGTTTGGTTTGCGCTGTTGTTGTTCACAACCATTGGTGGAAGTTCAAGTTTGTCTGCTTGAGCATCGGTCAGGCATAAACAAACAATGCCGCTGCATTCGCGGATCATCAGTGCCATTTGCTCGTTTGTTAGGTGCTCAACTGAATAGATAATGTCGCCTTCGTTTTCACGATCTTCATCATCAAGAAGAAGCACGCCACGGCCTTCTTTGAGAGCGATAAGTGCGTTTTCAACACGTGTGATTGGGTTGCCAAATTCGGCAAGTAGTGATGACTGATTCATGGTTAACTCCTAAATATCACCAGAATCAGGGCGGTATGAGAGATCGTTGTGTTTATCATTATAACCACAAGTTTACGCGCTAATGAATGGCATAAACCCGCACTTAACAAAAAACGCGATCAAAAAGAAACGCACCAGAACTTCTCAATAATTTGATAAATACATTGAGTAAATATGCTGGTGTATTCTTATTCTCTTTCATCCGGACTATAACCGTCGGCTCTGGCATTTCACCAGATCTGCTGACCTCGATAAATCGAGCGCTCGCGGGCTCACTCAAAAGAGTATACCGCCGGTGGGGAATTTCGCCCCGCCCTGAGAACATTGAGTCCGAACTTAACATTATTGTTTAGTCGGAAATAAAACTCCGACGACTCAGCATGAGCGGTCGGAGTAGAGATAGTACTGCGTACACTAAGAATTGAAAAGTCGAAGGTAACTATTTGATGGAAAAGTGTGCTATCGATTGAAATGATCGGTACGAATAAAATGATCGATCTGTTCTGGCACAAAGGTGTTATAGATTAGGCTGGTATGGGTTTGCTTTGTTTCGATATGATCCTGCATGCCATCTAGTCGAGTTTCTTCTACGGTGACGGTTCCATCTGAGAGTGTGTGGTCTTTGTGCATCAGGATTTGTCGTGCGCCAATCGGCATGGTGCCAGCGATGCTGCCGAGCTTTTGCGGGAAAGCCCAAACATCTTCATGCATATTGAGGCCATGATGAGGCGAATTACCCAACATGACACCAAAACCAAGATCCTGAATGCGAGTTACGATGGACGCCCCTTTCAGCGGAGAACCAATCGCGACGACATGCGAAATCAAGCTAGTAGTTGGCTGCCTGTTTGCGAGGTAGCGTTTAATCATCAACCCCCCCAAACTATGGCCCACCAATACGTTAGCAGCGAAAGGATTAAGTGCATGATCAATAGAGTCAAACAGTGATTCTTCATTAATTGATACGGTGTTGTAACTTAACACCTTTGTTTCGTAGCCAAACTTACGCAGTTGTTGGCTAAGAGGCTGCATGACGAGCCCATGCATATAAAGACCATGTAAGATGATGATTTTCATAACACCTCCTAGATTTGTGACGTTGACTTTATCCTACTAAATTCTGCACTGAACTACTGTCGGCGAATGAGCAAATCTTGCACTTCATTTTGTAACAAATGGCGATTTAGCGTTGCCGGTTGCAGTAATTCACCAATACTGACTTCAATTCGAGACCAGAATCGAGCTGGATGCTTAGTTAATGCGTGTCCATCTTTGTGGCTGAAGAACGATCCCCATAAGCCTTTTAACGCCATTGTAGTCACAGGAACAGGTGTTCGGCTTAGGAGCTTCTCAACATCAGGTCTGAATTCACCCAGTTCACCATTTGACGTTAATCGACCTTCTGGGAAGATACTAACCACTTCATCGTTATTAAGCGCTTGCTCGACTTTCTCGAAAGCACTTTCGTATATCTCTGCGCATTTGCGTGGTGAACAGATTGGGATGACGCCAGCATGACGGAAAACGTACTTAAGAACGGGCAGTTCACTGATTGATTTATCCATCACAAATCGCATCGGGCGGGTCGATGTGCCCATTAAGATAAGCGCGTCTACGTAACTGACATGGTTTGCCACAATCAGGGAAGCGCCTTGCGCTTCAATCGCATGAGTAACCGCATCATGGTATTGTTATGGATAGTTAATCTTTTCTAAAAACGAGATGGCTTTCTTCGCCACCATTGTGGAACTTTGCTTTCGGTCTGGGTGATCTTTAGGGTAGGTGAAGCAATCATGCAAATAAGAAGCAGGCAATTCTATCGCTAAATCAGCACCTTCTTTTTTACCTAGTCCGTCATTAAGTTAGCTTGAGGTATATTGTGGTCCGCGTTTAGGGGGATATTGCTGAGACCGGCAACAAATTTTATAGAAAATATGTTTGGATTACGTTCATCTTGTTGTTTTTATAAATAATGAAAATAGACGTATAATGGATGGCTATTTTTTATTTCAGTCAAAATTCATTCTAGGTGAGAGGGATAGGATTCACGCGAAATCGACAATTATAAAATGAATCCAAGAAATGCAGGATTTATATGAATTAGAGCGTAAGCTAGTGGAAGGCGGTGCAGATATGAAAGGCTTAAAAGTGGAACCCGCGATTGTGGATGAAGAGGGCAAGATCGTCTATTTAGGCCGTTCTCCTTCCATGTTGAGAAACATCATTAGTTGTCAGCAAAAGCTTACGCAACGAATGAAAAAATAAAACAAGGGTCTGACAGTATCAGCCCCTTGTTCTTTTTTATTCAGAGTGGCTATTAACGTTTAAACGTTACTTGCTCTTGTTCACCAAGATGAATGTGTGTTGTCGCTGGTTGAGTTTCCGCAATCACGTTACCGTGACGAACGGAGTAACGCACTGGCACTTGGCGGCGTACTGCATCAAAACCGTTTTCAGCAGGAAGGATCAGTAGGTTACCAGGTTTGCCTTCTTCAATACCGTGCTTGTCTTGAATGTTCAGCGTACGGGCTGAATTGGTGCTGATCAGATCCAGTGAGTTATTGATTTGATCGTAACCCATCACTTGGCACACATGCAGACCCATGTGCAGAACTTGCAACATATTCGCTGTACCTAGTGGGTACCAAGGATCAAACACATCATCATGACCAAAACATACGTTGATGTTGGCATTCAGCATCTCTTTAACGCGTGTTACACCACGGCGTTTCGGGTAGTCGTCAAAGCGACCTTGTAGGTGAATGTTCACCAATGGGTTTGCAACGAAGTTGATACCAGACATGCGCAGTAGGCGGAATAGGCGAGAGGCATAGGCGCCGTTGTAAGAGCCCATTGCCGTCGTATGGCTTGCTGTTACCTTGTGGCCCATATTGAATTTGTGCGCTAATGCTGCCAGTGTTTCAACAAAGCGAGATTGTTCGTCGTCGATTTCATCACAGTGTACGTCGATCAGGCGGTCAAATTTTTGTGCCAGTTCGAACACATAGTGTAGGGATTCAATACCGTATTCACGAGTGAACTCGAAGTGTGGGATTGCACCGATAACGTCTGCCCCCAGTTGAACGGCTTCTTCAAGCAACTCTTTACCGTTAGGGTAAGATAAGATGCCTTCTTGTGGGAAAGCAACGATTTGAATGTCGACCCACTCTTTCATCTCTTCACGCACTTCCACCATCGCTTTTAGTGCGATAAGGGTAGGGTCAGAAACGTCAACGTGAGTACGCACGTGCTGAACCCCATTGGCGATTTGCCATTTTAGTGTTTGCTTTGCACGTGCTTTGACGTCTTCAATCGACAGCATTTCTTTGCGTTCAGCCCAGCGCTCGATCCCTTCGAACAGTGTACCAGAGATGTTCCAACTCGGTTCACCAGCAGTCTGGGTTGTATCTAAGTGAATGTGCGGCTCACAAAAAGGTGCGACAACCATGCCGCCCTCGGCATCGAGTACGTCACCTGAGTAATTTAGCTCTACATTATTGTTTTCAATACGCTTGAATTGACCATCCTCAATCAGTATTTGCTGGAGACCTTCCTGTCCCTTTAGCGTAGCGTTTTTGATCAATAGTGTTGTCATGCTGATTCCTTACGCTGGCTGTTCAGCCAGTGTCTTTTTATTAAGAATGGGATTAAGAGTCAGGTAGCTGATTGCGCCGCCTAGTACCGCGTTAACAGGAACCACACCTGGAAGGAAGTGACCCGCTGCTACACCAATGGCAACGGCGATAATGCCAGCCCAGTTAACAGTTTGGAACTCCGCCGCGTCGAAATTTTTATAACGTTTACGGTTTACTAGGAAATCCGCGATGATAACGCCGCCAATTGGTGGAATAGCAAGCGATAGGAACGTTAACCAGCCAACAAAGTTATTGTAGAGCCAAAGTGCGCAAAGTGTTCCTACCACGCCATTAGCCATGGAAATGTATTTACTTGGTAAACCAGTGATGTTGGAGAAGCCAAGACCGGATGCGTAAAGCGCATTGTCATTGGTTGTCCAAATGTTCAAGCCTAGAACGATAATGGCAGGGATCAATAAACCTTGCGCGATCATCACTTCGGAAATGTCAGACTGACCGGTTACCGCTGCACCAGCAGCGCCAAAGACAAACATGAGTGAGTTACCAATAAAGAAGGCAATCATGGTCACCATGACGGCGCCTTTTGGGTTTTTACCGAAACGGACGAAGTCCGCCGTTAATGTACCCGCACTAATGAATGAACCAACTACCATTGCCAATGCGACTGAGAAATCAAGGGGCTCAACTGGTTGTACATTTTGTAACTCAGCGATACCACCGATGCTGTTTATCGCTTCGATCACGGAGTAGCCGCCAAGTAGTGCAATGGCAGGAACAGCAATCGCCGATAGAATCATCAGTGCAGAGATACCAAAGTAAACGGTCGCGGTCATTAAGAGACCAGAGAGAATGATGAGGGAGTTAGTGTCAATGCCTGTCGCCTTGTGAACCGGAATGGCAAACATTGCCACGCCAACACCGAACCAGCCAACTTGTGTACCACCAAGCAGTGCGGAAGGAAGCCAAGAGCCTTTAGAGCCAAAAGAGAAACGAGCAAGAAGGTGAGTAGAAAGACCAGTAGAAGCGCCGATGTAACCAAGGAAAGAAGTGTAGATGCCGAGAATTAGGTTACCAATGAGAACAGCGAGGAGGAAATCATCAAAAGAAAGGCCAGTACCGAGCGAACCGCCCGTCCACATACTCGCGGAGAAGAAAGTGAGTCCTAACATTACCATGGTTAATGAAGCGACACCCTTTCTGGCACTGTTAGGAACTGGTCCAAGACTGTAGTTATTGTCTGCAGCCATTTTTACCTCCGCAAAGAAAAATAAAATGAATTATCGAACCCAAATTCTGGGTAAACGGCGCGTATTATCGTGATGTAAATTCCATAGTCAATGTGTTTTTTGTTATTAAAACGTTCTTCTGAGGTTTTTTTGTTGTTTTTTGGTTTTAAATCAGTGGTTTGTAATTTCTTTTTAGAGTGAAAAATGTTTGTTAATGGCCTCTGCATTTTACTGAAAGTGTAATGAAATCGGTATTATTTCCGTTAATGTTATGTCCTGTTTGAATTTGATGGTTTCTTTCTTAAGTCTGTTGCTGTCGTCCCTTTATGAATGAAAAAGCAAACGTTTTCTTGGTGTTTATTTTTGTTGTGTTCATTATTTGAACGCAATCTGTCAAATTTGGTTGTGGTTATGATGGTTAGTTGGCATTTTTGGTCTGGAGTGTTTATTTTTTATGGTTATCTTAACCGTAGGTGGCCAATGAAGGATGAAATGATTTTGTGTGTGGCGTGGTGCAAGCCGGTTAAGTACGTAAGGAAAGAATAGTGGGGGGGTAAAAAAAAAGCCAACCGCAGCAAAGCGATTGGCCTATGTATGCGTGAACAAGTCGAGTTCACGAACAACGTCAGTTGGCTAGGTGACCCTCGGCTTAAAAAGGGTCACTATAAGCATAGCAGTTCATGTGCATTTTACCTTAAATAATATGAATAAATCGCTTTGCTGGTATTACTAGTCTTTATTAATCAGTTAGATGACGGTGCTAATTTTATAACATGACTAAGCTCGCAGTACCCAAGAAGGCAAAGAAGCCAACCACATCAGTGACGGTCGTTAAAATGACCGAACCTGCTAACGCGGGGTCAAGCTTCAACTTATCTAAAGCTATTGGTATAAGTACGCCAAACAACGCTGCCGTGATGATATTAACGATGATGGCCAGTGCAATGGTTGCACCTAATACGGTAGATTGAAACCAAAGCCCTGCTAAACCACCAATGATTAGTGCCCACAATAGTCCGTTTAAAAAGCCGATGCCCAGTTCATTTTTCAATAAAGCAAAACGGTTACCAGGTGTGATCTGATTGAGCGCCATCGCACGAATCATCAGAGTCAGTGTTTGGCTACCTGCAATACCACCCATCGATGCGACAATCGGCATCAAAACGGCTAACGCGACTACTTGAGCAATGACATCTTCAAACAGACCAATGGTTACCGAAGCGAAAATAGCGGTGATGAGGTTGATCCCAAGCCAAACCCCACGTTTTTGAGAGCTTTTCATGACAGGGGCGAATAAGTCATCACCTTCATCCATACCTGTACCCGCCATCAAACGAGCTTCGTAAATCTCTCGCTGAGTACTGAGTGCAAATTGCCAATCCGCTTCGCCAATTAAGGTTTGGTCTGCATCGGTGACGGGAAGTGCTGAGAGCGCACTGTGCTCTAATGCTTCTACGGCTTCTGGTAATTTCATTTTACTGTCGAGCACAGTGACGGTTTCAATCGCGAGCGTATTTAGTCGAATGTCGCTTTCACCTCGCAGTAACTCGTGATAGTTCACGACACCACGAAACTGTTTGCAGCGGTTAATTAAATACACATGTTGTGGTGCGTCATAGCTGTAGCGAGCCATCAGCATACGTGCTTTTTCTACCGTAATGTTGAATGGAAGTGTAATGATCTTACGCTCAGCCCAGCGGCCGAGTTCATCTTCTTCGTATTCATTCGCCTGATCGTATAGCTCGAGCTCGTCTTTCTCGATGAGAGACAATGCTTCATTGATGATCTCTTCAGGGAGTGAGTCAGCCCATTCGATCAGTGAGAGATTATCTAGTTTTGCAAGGGTGAGTTTTAGTTCGACCTCAGATAAAGCATTAATGATAGAAAAACGCACATCGGCACGCATTTCGGTCAACACATCGATGTGAAACTCTAACGGCAGTGCTCGCCACAAACGGACACGATCATCAATGGGAAAAGCTTCCAGAATCAATGCGACGGAGCCTGGTTCTAAGCCGTATTCGATGGAATCATTCAGTGCGGTGATTTGATCCGCTTCGTCCGCTTTGACAATCTGTTCTATTAAAGTTGAGAGGTCTTGAAACTTGCTCACTGAGAACCCCGACAGTAGGTTGATAAACTGCTGTCAAAGTTACGCGAAAGTAGCAGAAAAACAACACCCTAAAGGGTGAGTTAACTGAGATATGGCAGAACCAGATGGTGAACGTTCACTTTTGCACCAACACGAGCGGCAAGGAAGTACATTCCGCCGATTTTTCGATGCAGGAAAAGGGCATCGGCTGGTGGTGTGTGCCAGTAATCTTGTTCCATGCTTAAAATGGTGCCTGCTTCGCGGAGCTTTTGTGCCAATCCACTGGCTTTGAAATCATAAGGTTCATCAACCAACATTGGTTCGCACGCCATTTTGACCAGATCGAGAATGGCTTTACGCTGAGCAGGCAAGATGGATTGGCTGAAGAATCCTATTTGCTCCAGTGCATCATTCAAGCCTTGTTCGTCATTGTTCACGACCGACGCGAAGGCTTGGAGATAGCCGGTACTAAAACGTTCGCTGTACTCACGAGTCGCGCCGAAATCCAGCAAGCCGATTTGGTGGGTACTCTCAATATACAAATAGTTGGCAAAATTGGGGTCGGTTTGTACCATCTTGAATTCGAACAACTCTCGGAACAGCAATTCGAGCAGACTGTGTATGACAAAATCTCGCGTATTTTGGTCATAATGTTCGATTTGCTCAATCGGACAGCCATCAATGAACTCCATGCTGAGCACGGAGTCGGAACAGCTTTTAGTGTGTATTTTCGGCACCACAAAATGAGGGGCCTTTTTCAAAGCCTCATGATAGCGAATGGCAAACTGTGCTTCGCGGTCGTAATCGGCTTCATCATGCAGTTGTTTTTTCGCTTCCTCGAGCAATCCTTTGTAATCGACAGACTCTGGAATCAATCCAACCACTTTAAGCAGTGTCCCCACATTGTTTACGTCACTATCGATGCTTTTTCTTATTCCAGGATATTGCACTTTGACTGCTAGGTTGTCACCTGCATCGCTGTAAGCTTGGTGTACTTGTCCGATCGAGGCGCTGGCAATGGGTTTGAAGTTAAAAGAGAGAAAATCGTCTTTCCAATTGACCCCCAACGAGCTTTCCATCACACCGTTCAGTTGTTTGGCTGGCATTGGGTCGGCATTAGAGCGAAGTCGAGAAAGGATGTCCGCTAATTCAGGCTCCAAGACATCACCGGCATCCATTGAGAGCATTTGACCAAGCTTCATGGCTGCACCGCGCAGGTGAGCGAGTTGGTCTGTTAAGCGTGCGATGTTCTGTGGTGTCAGCAAAAGATCTTTCGCTTTGGGTCTGTTGCCCTTTGCGATTTGCTTGGTGCCTTCTGCAATCACGTTGCCAGCAACACGGGTCGCAAGCGAGGCGAATTTGCCAAATCTTGATATTCGATGGGTAGGTAGGCTTCTTTCCTTTGGCGACATGAGTCTGCTCCAATATTTACTAACTATTTGTTATACGGGGACAGTACGTGCTTGGATACAAATGACAAGAAAACCGCCAGCGAAACTGGCGGTTTGGGCGTTTAGATAGAGTAGAAGAAGTACAACTGAGACTTCATTCGGATGATAATGCCCCGAATTGCATCTAGGAAGGCAAGGAAACCAATTGGCTTTTCACCGCTTACCCACGCAAGACCAACAGAACCAACTGGAATGTCATAGCCTTCAGGTTCATCAATTTTTAGGCGAACAAAGTGATGTTTATTCTGTAAGTTTTTACCCGTTGTTGCTCTTACCGAATCGTCTAAGCCTAACAGGTTGCCTTGTGATTCACCGGTTGCTTCAACGATACCCTCAACCGTTGCGGCGAAGATCTTACCAGGATATACCGATGAGGCGAACTCAGTCGGTTGACCCGGTTTGATATTGCGAATGGCTTGGTGGTTCACGCGCATCAGTACGTACTTTTCGTTGGTGTACATATTGATACGAGGCGCGACTGAGACACGCTGGCCTTCTCGTAAAATAAAGTTGGTGACAAACCCATCGGCAGGGGCGTGCACTTTTGTGCTGTTGAGATCCCACTGCGCTTTGGCGATTTGCTCTTGTGCTTGGCGAAGTTCTGCTCGTTTGGTTTCGACCGCAAGTTCGGCTTTATCAATAGCAAGTTTTGCCCGTGAGATATCCACTTGCTTCTTCTTGATTTGTGACTCAAGTGTCAACACATTGTGGCGCGCCATGTCCACTGCGCTCGATTGTTTGTCGATGTCACTTTCCGTAATGGTGTTTTGCACCACGCGGTTTTGTTCAACGTAACGGTCTAACATCTTCTTTTGCAATTTGAAATCAACTTGCGCTGCAGCTAACTGGCTTTTTGATGTTTCAAGGTCTTGCACCAACGCTTCGTGATTCGCTTCTTCAATCGAAATATCGCCTTGTGCCGTTTCAAGCGCGACTTCTGCCACATCGGCAGAGACTTTCGCTTGATTAAATGCGATTTCATATTGCGTAGGGTCGAGTTCGTAGATGAGCTGACCTTGCTCAACTTGTTGGTTAGGCTTGATATAAATGTGGTCGACTTTGCCTCTGACGTTGGTTGAATCGGGGCGAAGTTGAATATGAGGAGACTGCACCACAGAACCACCAGAGAGATCCATTGGCGTAAAGTTGATCAAACCTACCCACACAAACATCAACCAACCGACCCCACCAAGGTAAGCAAATGACTTCGTTGCTTTGTTCCAAGGCATGCCAACAAGGCGAAGCAAGTAGATAAACAGTGCCCAAACCGCTAAACCTTCTAACATTATGCCTCCTCTTGTGGCAGTGTTTCTGATTGCGGTTTACTTCTCCATGTATCACGCAGATTGAGAATGGCTTTTTCCATATCAACGAAGGCAAAGATCACCGCGAGCACCCAAACCCAGTGCCAGACGAACCCTATCCAGGTGAGGGCGGTGATGAGCCCTATCTGATGGTGATCTTTACTGTGTGCTTTATTGATTGGTAATTCATGGATTTTCCAAAAGCCGTAACACGCACCAGCAACACTGGCGATTAATACGACGGCCGCAACAACATGCAAAGCGGTGTCTGCGCCTGTTCCGACAAATGGGACACTGAGTAAACTCATAAACTGCTCCTCTAAGATATATGGGGCGTATTGTGTTTACTTATTGAAAAGGATGATTGTTTGTGACAAATTCAATCAATTGTTGGCTATATTTGATGTGATTAGTAGTGGAAACAGTTCGATTTATTCGCGCGATGGGCATCCTAAATATTCATAACCTCGCGTTATTTAAGTATAAATTGCAGTCAGAAGACCTTGGGATCCCGGCTTCTGTTTTTCATAATCCAATGACTTTGGTTCCGATCCCTGCTGTCAATGAGTGGTATCGAAACCTAGAATCACGGAGTGGTGACGCTGATGTGATATTAAATTTAAGTCGGGAGGTCGATCTTCAAACGCTCGGGCCTATAGGGCGTTGGCTGTTTTCGGGGAACGATTTATCCAGCACGATTCGCCGCGTGAATTATGGGGTGAGTAATTTGCAATCCGGTGCGTTTTTTGCCGGGGCGCAATCTGGGAATATCGTTAAATGGACTTATCACAATCCTTTTGTCGATGCATCGGGCAAAGTGCATGATAGCATCCGCTGCGCCACTTTTATGATAAAGGTATTGCGGGCGTTTCTTGGCCAAGATTATGCACCATTGCGAGTGATGATTTCGGGCTCAAGAAAGAACCACGCATTATACAAAGCGTACTTTGGGTGTGAGGTGATGTGGAGTCAACCTAGAACGGAGATCTGGATTCATAGTGACGATCGTCTTGCTTCAAAGCAGGTGACGCATCGTCAAGAGAACCGCCTTGCGATGAGTTTTTCCGATTTAGATGATCTGCTCAACATGCCGGACCCAGAGGATGAGCTTAAAATCATTTATGAAGTGGTGAATTATAGCCGCCATTACGGGTTACCCACATTAGAGCAAGTATCGATGCTATTTGGGCTTTCAGAGCAGCAGTTTCAGCGTCGATTGCACAAGCTTGGGCTAAATTTCTCGACCGTTTCAGGGTATGTATTAAGCAACGTCGCAGCAGAGCAATTAAGAAAGGGCAACAGTGTGCTAGCTATCTCTCAAATGCTTGGATACAGCAATGTGGCCAGTTTCAATCGAATGTTTAAAAAGCACCGCGGCGTGACGCCAAAAGAGTATTCACTGCGTTTTGAATGTTGAGCTAATAGAACGAAGTAGCAGGGGCATCGGCTCCTATTTTTGCCAGCGATTCGGGTAGGCACTACGGTAGTCAGGCTCTTCAATCCCTTCATAAAGATCCTCACAAGCTTGAAGCGGCCCTACCACTGTTCGATAAGGCAAAACACCTGCCCAAACGGGAATATCCATATCTTGAGCCTCATCACTCACGCCAAAGTGACTGATTTTCACAGAGGCTTCGGTCAGTGGGATGCGAAGTAGCATGGTCGCTTTGAGCTCTTTTTCATTACTCAAGCGAATTTCCTGCGTTCTGCCTAGTGCAATTCGCTCAATAAAGTGATGTTTAACGGCTTGCGGTTAGGCTATCTCGTTGTGCCGGAGTCTTTAGTCGAAGATAGTCTTGTGGTTAAGGATGCGCTATGTGGTGATTCGCCAACGCATACTCAAGAAGCGTTAGCGGAATTCATCACGGAAGGAGGCTTGCTTCGTCATATTCGTAAGATGCGCCGCTTATACAAAACAAAGCATGAGCAGATGAGCTTGGCTATCGAGAAATATTTGCCAGCCAGAGTGAGTGTCATTAGCCAAGCTGCTGGGCTTCACATCACACTAAAATGGCAACAGGGAATCGATGAACATGAATGGACAAAGCGGGCCGAAGCTCTAGGTATCGTGCTCCGCCCAATGAGTTATTATGAGCATCCTGATTTTCAGACGCGTGATTGGCATGGTGTCGTGTTGGGTTATGGCAATGTCGCGTTGGACCAGATTGATGCACTGATCCAGCAGGTGTCACAGTTATTTGAAGAATCTGTTTTCTGAGAGGGCGTTTCTTATTGTTGAGCCGATGCTTCGCAGGTACTTGATATCACGAAAACCAAATGCGAAATCTTCTGATCGAGCTCTGTTTCAGTTGGCATAGGTTGCATATTGAATACGAGTGGCCATAAGAACAGCCCGTTAAAAATGCTCGTATAGGTGTCGGAAAGTAAATCAATATTGATGTTTCGAATTGCACCGGCTTGCTGCGCCAGCTCAAACCACGTTGTTAGTGCTTTAGAGTGATAAAGCTTAGAAATGATCTGTTGAGCCATTTCTGGTTCGCGCAAAAACTCGATCACAACCACACGGGTAAAAGGAATACCATAATTTTTGTAAAGTATCTCGACTTCTTTATGGGTAATGGTCGTTAGCTGTTCTTGGATGCTTTTATCACCATCAAATGGGTAATCGTGTGTCTCACCGATAGAAGATTTAATCACGCTAAGTACCGATTCAAAAAGCACTTCTTTGCTTTCAAAGTGACGATATAAAGTGCGCTTAGAGACCTCGGCCAATGCACACACACGATCCATGTTTGCTCCAGTAAAGCCGTGCTGAATGAACTCTTCCTTCGCGGCGGTGATGATCGCTAGGCGTTTTTTTTCTACGCGTGTCATGGAGTTCTCCTTTCTTAGACGTTCACAATCTAGCAAACAAAAACAAGTTGGTAAACTTTTGAGTTTACCGTTAACGTAATTACCTTTAAAATAAACTCCAAAGTTTACTTTTGCTTTTGTACGTAATTATTACTTAACAGTGCACCGATCAAATAGTCGGTCACGTTTTTGGAGTGAAGCAAATATGGTCGTAGTTGAAGTTGGCCACAAGATACTTAAATTGAGTGCAATTTCTGCGCTGCTCGTGTCATCTCTTAGCCTTAGCGGCTGTGGCAGTGAGGCCACACAGTCTTTGGTCGCCCCGATGATTAAGCCGGCACTTACCGAAGTTGTACAAACCCAACACTCTGCAGATTTAAGCTTTAACGGCATTGTACGTGCGGCTGAGCGTGCAGATCTCGCTTTCCAAATCGGTGGTCGATTGACCAATATCGAGGTGAAGGAAGGCGATGAGGTGAAAAAAGGCCAGTTACTCGCTTCTTTAGATGCGAGAGATGCGAAAAACGCGTTGGTGTCAGCCCAACTTGAACTTGAAAATACCACGCTGGAATATGAGCGTGCTCAAGTGGTATTTAAAAAGAGCCAAGCCATTTCAAGAGCCGATCTTGATGCGATCACCACACGCTACAATTTGGCGCGCAACCGAATGGATGATGCGAAGCGTCAGCTTGAGTACACGCAGATCTATGCCCCTTTTGATGGCATTGTGGGACGCAAACTGGTCGATAATCATGTTCAAGTGCAAGCGAACGCGCCAATACTGACTATTCATGATCTCAACGATTTGGAAGTCGTGATCCACATTCCTCATAAAGTGATGCTAACGGGTAACGACAGCACACGTGCAATGGCAGAGATCTCTTCCATTCCTGGACAAACATTCCCAGTCACGCTCCGTACCTTTGCAACCGTACCAGACTCGGTTTCGCAAACGTATCCAGTCGTTCTTGGCTTTGAACAACTCAATGGGTTCCATGTATTGCCGGGCATGGCAGTAAAAGTGATCCCTGTGAGCAACAAGAACGAGGCTCAGAAGCAGCAAATCACGCTTCCACTGACCGCGATTGTGCCAGATAACCAAGGCAAACAATTTGTGTGGGTGGTGAATAGTGAGAACAAAGCGCAAAAACGTTACGTCCAGATCGGTGCACTTAACAAGGATCGCATCATAGTGACAGACCACCTGTCAAAAGGTGAAAGAGTGATCATTGCAGGCGTTTCTAGTGTGAGAGAGGGCATGGAAGTACGCCCTTACACTGATGACCGCACTGGAGCGTAATGATGGACATTGCACGTTATACCATAGCCAAGCGCACCAGTGTGTGGGTGCTGATCGCCCTGACGCTGATTGGTGGCTATATTAGCTACCTCAAACTCGGGCGCTTTGAAGACCCGGAATTTGTCATTCGTCAGGCGGTGATTGTGACGCCTTATTCTGGTGCCACTGCGCAGGAAGTGTCAGACGAGGTGACCGATGTGATCGAAGGGGCGGTTCAGTCTTTGCAGGAAGTCAAAGAAGTGAAATCCGTCTCGATGCAAGGCATGTCGGAAGTGACGGTTGAGATCAAGTTGGAGTTCGCCGGCAGTGCGGCAGAGCTGCAACAGGTGTGGGATAAGCTCCGCCGTAAAGTGACCGATGCTCAGCGTCAGTTACCACCGGGGGCTGGCCCGTCTATCGTCAATGATGACTTTGCCGATGTTTATGCGCTGTTCTTTGCCGTAACGGGTGAAGGTTACAGCGACAAACAGCTGCAAGACTATGTGGATTCACTACGCCGTGAAATCGTCTTGGTGCCTGGCGTTGCCAAAACCGCGACGTTGGCAGAGCAGCAAGAGACCATCTTTGTTGAAATTTCCAGCGAGCGTCTGGCTGAGTTTGGTATGTCTGCGGAAAAAGTGTTCCAGGTACTGCAAAAGCAAAACTTAGTCACTGTGGCTGGCAGCATCGAAACGGATGCCATGCGAATTCCGGTTATTCCGAGCTCGAACATTGATTCTGTTGCCGACCTAAAAAATCTGCAAGTCGGCGTGGGCAGCAATCATACCGTGCTTCGCTTAGGTGACATCGCTGACATCACTCGCGGCTACAAAACGCCAGCCACAATGCTGATGCGCTACAATGGCGAGCGTGCGATTGGTTTTGGTATCTCCAACGTATCTGGTGGTAATGTTGTTGATATGGGTGATGCGGTAAAAGTACGTTTGGCTGAATTAGAAAACCAGCGTCCACTTGGCATGGAACTGAACATCATCTCCATGCAGTCGGATTCCGTGCGCGCTTCCGTGGCCAATTTTATCGATAACCTTATTGCTGCTGTAGCGATTGTTTTCGTAGTACTACTGCTGTTTATGGGGGTACGTTCCGGCGTGATCATCGGCTTTGTGTTGTTGTTAACGGTGGCTGGCACACTGTGCATCATGCTGATTGAAGACATTGCTATGCAGCGTATCTCTTTGGGGGCACTGATCATTGCGCTTGGCATGCTGGTGGATAATGCGATTGTTGTGACGGACGGCATATTGGTCCGACTTCAACAAGATCCGAACGCAGACCGCAAAGAAGTGGTTTCTGATGTGGTGAACGCCACTAAATGGCCATTGCTCGGCGGTACAGTGGTCGGTATCTGTGCGTTTAGTGCCATTGGTCTTTCTCCCTCTGATATGGGCGAATACGCGGGCTCACTGTTTTGGGTGATTCTCTATTCAATGTTCCTGAGCTGGGTGTTTGCAGTAACGGTAACCCCAATGCTGTGCCACGATTTTCTGAAGGTGAAGGCGGTTAACGCCGATCAGAAGCCAGGTCGTATGATCAGTGGTTACAAAGCGCTGTTAACCTGGGTTCTGAAATATCGAATCATCAGCTGCGCATTATTGCTGGGCATGATGGCTGCTGCTATCTGGGGCGTGAAGTTTGTTCCGCCGGGCTTTATGCCAGAGTCTCAACGACCACAATTTGTGGTGGATGTGTACTTACCACAAGGTTCAGACATTAAACGTACTGAAGCATTGATCGCCAACATTGAGCAAGATGTGAAAGCGAAAGAGGGCGTTACCAGTATCACCAGTTTTATTGGTGGTGGCGGGTTGCGTTTTATGCTGACGTATGCGCCAGAAGCCCGTAACCCGAGCTATGGTCAGCTGCTGATTGATATTGACGATTATACCAAAATTGCACCGCTGCTAGGGGAACTGCAAGGTGAGTTGGAAGCAAAATATCCGGATGCGTCGATTAAAGTGTGGAAATTCATGCTAGGTCGCGGCGGCGGTAAAAAGATTGAAGCCGGTTTCAAAGGCCCAGACAGTGCTGTGTTGCGCCAACTTGCTGAGCAAGCGAAAGCCATCATGCTGGCAGATAGTAATTTAATTGCTGTTCAGGATGACTGGCGTCAGCAGGTGCCTGTGCTTCGCCCGGTTTATTCGGCAGAAGAAGCGCAGCGCTATGGCCTGACAACGCAGGAAATCAACCAATCGATTGCACAAACCCTAACGGGGCGCAATGTTGGTGTGTATCGCGAAGGTGATGATCTGATCCCGATCGTGGTGCGCGCGCCAGAAAGCGAACGTAATCACCAGCGCGCGATTGAAAATACCGAAGTGTTCAGCCCGACGGCAGGTGCTTTTATTCCAGTGAGTCAGGTGGTGGACTCTGTTGATGTGGTGTATCAGGATGCGATCTTGCGCCGTATTGACCGCATGCCAACTATCTTGGTTCAGGCCGATCCTGCGCCGGGTGTGCTGACTGCGGATGCATTTAATCAAGTTCGTAGCCAGATCGAAGCGATTGAACTGCCAGCCGGATATGAGCTGAAGTGGTACGGCGAGTATAAAGCGTCAAAAGATGCTAATGAAGGTCTGGTGATTTCTGCGCCGTATGGTTTTGCTGCAATGATTCTCTCGGTGATCTTTATGTTCAACGCACTGCGCCAGCCATTGGTGATTTGGCTGACCGCACCATTAGCCATTGTCGGGGTGACCGTCGGCTTGGTGATTTTCCAGACGCCGTTTGAATTTATGGCCATCCTCGGTTTCTTAAGCCTGATTGGTATGATGGTGAAAAACGCAATTGTATTGGTGGACCAAGCGGATGTGGAAATTCGCGAAGGCAAAACGCCTTATAGCGCCATTATCGATGCTGCCTTGAGCCGTGCCCGTCCCGTACTATTGGGTGCGTTTACGACGATATTGGGCGTAGCTCCGCTTCTAATTGACCCGTTCTTTAAGAGTATGGCAGTGACCATCATGTTTGGTCTGCTCTTCGCTACCATTCTGACACTGGTCGTTATCCCGTTGTTTTATGCGATGTTCTTCCGCGTGAAGGTAGAAACAGTATAATCAACACCCTTAATCTAAAAAGGAGCCTTGTGGCTCCTTTTGGGTTCAATCCCCCCAAAGCCAACTTAGCAACCCCCCAATTACAGCACCAATAGCAGCACCAACAGCGCCACCGATAACACCCCCAATCACGCCACCCCACATTAGCCCCTCTAGAACACCATTGACAACGCCACAAGTCATCTGTCCAGCACTGTTTACCGCACAAACCGTGGTACCGGTTCTATAACTAACTCCCGTGTCTGAATCTTGATTACCAATGACATCTATATAGGTTGGGATATCTGAAAGAGGCATCTTCCTAAGCGTATCTCTTGAAATGCCCATTTGCTTCGCGAGACTTCGAAGAGCCAAAGCAGAGTCAAATTTTCCTCCAGCTTTGTTAATAGAATCAATATATTCACCAAAGACCATTGTTGAGTCGATACGAGGGTGTTTGATATCTTTCGAAGTGGCATCAAAAATGATCTTAGCAAGCTCTATGACGCTTAATTTAAGAAGTTCCTCTTTATCTATAACTGCTACATTTTCAATCGTCGCCATCACCTTTTCAGTCGACTCATCTGCAAGCTCACTAACCACATCAACAAAATGGCTTGCCTCTCGTGAATGAAATTCTGAACCAAATGATAGAGGCGTAGTAATAAAAGGTGTGTCAAAATCACAGTAAATTGGCCAAAATGGACCAGTGCCCCATGGAAACATTAAATAACCATCAACACATTCTGTTGGGGGCATTCCAGGCCAAAATAGTCGCCTTACAAAGCCGTTATATCCACCAATTCTAGTGCCGTATTTCTCTCCACTTTCGAGTTGTTTTTTGTTCATAGCTCATTCCTTATATAGGCTCGAAGCTAAAGAGGCCGCCGCCCACACAATGTAGATACTACTGCTTATTGACTCTTAGATTTGAGCTTTTGAGGCTAATTGACATCACTAAGTTTAGTCTATCTATTCCATTGGTGCAGATAGGCAGCAAAGTGTGGTAAAGCTTCGGCATGCAAGGCTTTGACTGAGAAAGGCGAGAATATGGCTTAACCCAAGAGATAGACTCAGTTTTGATACCACATTTTGAACACTTGATACGCCGAGTCTGAACGAGTAGCTCAACGGGTATATCTAGTATCATCGCATCTTTGAGCGTTCGCCATTGGGTATCATGAATAGACTCAGAAGCTTGGCCACAAGAACAGGATGGAACTGAGTCTGGAACTAAAGTGATAGAGATCAATGAGTCAGTTTTATTAGACTTTACGAGCTGAAAGCCTTCCCTGAATGACGATAGGAAAGTACTATTTGGAATGAAAACGGTCGTTTTTATTTTCAGTTCCCGCTAACCTGCGATGAACCAAACAAAAGCCTCATGCTAGCGAGGCTTTTTTCATTTTGTAACATAGGCGCTCCACAATTTATTCGACGATCAGATTTGCTGCGTTAAAGAATGAAGTATGAATCACTATTTGACCTAACAAACGTTGGTATGTGGAGGTGTCGATCTCCTGCCGTTGTTTGAATGGCGTCTAACTTGGTCTGGTCACTCAATGAGTCTGCTTTGACTCTTTTTTATCCATTGCTTCCAAGGCAGAGAAAGCACCGCAAAAATAGTAATGGCGTACAACATTGACCAGCCCAAGCAGATAAATACAGCGGTACATAAGAGTAGTGAAATTCCGGCTAGAATCTTGCCTGCTCCTTGCAGCAATCTGTAGGCTGAAAGCATGGCCAGTAGGTAAACCAAAACAAAGATTCCGTTAGCAAGTTTCAGGAAGAACTCCAAATCTAATCCTGAGAGCGAGCCCAATACGCAAGAAACAAGCAAAATTACACCAACCAGAAGCGTCGCATTAGCGGGCACGCCACGAACCGATACGCGTGCAATGGCACTTGTTGGCTTGTACTCCCTTGCCTGTGCCCACACCATGCGAGCTAGGCTTTGGGTGTAGAGGTTGATGCTAGCAAAACATGCTGAGAAACCGACTAGGCTAATTAGCCATTTAGCATGGTCGCCAAAAAGATGCGCACTTAACCAAGGGATAGAAGCGCTGTCGAACTCGGTACTGCCATACGCGCCAAACTTTAGGATCACTACTGAGCATGCCCAGTAGGTTGTGCCAGCGATAAAGCAGCCGACGATAATGGCAATAGGGAAGTCTCGTTGTGGGTTCTTAAATTCCTCTCCCATATGTGCAAAAGCTTCAATGCCAACAAAGCACCAGAACATGACCCCGAGAGCTGCAGCAATCGACCAAGTAGAATCCATGGTGATTGCTGGCATCGTAAGATCGGCATAGCCAACATCGCCTGTCCACAAAAATGCGCTAACCAAAGCAAAAATGCTTAATGCAATAACGGTTTGCAGACGTCCTGATGACTTAGTACCAAGTAAACTAACGAAAACTAAGAGAGCGACCGTGAGAATTTGAGCGAAAAAGTGATTGCTGATTGCCTCTGGTAACAATTGTAGCAAAAAGCCTGCAGCGAGGGCGACCGCAGCAGGAACTCCGACAGGAATCACGCTGACAAACAGCCACGCCACACTACTTTCTAATTTACTGTTGAAGGCTTTACGCACGAAAAAGGCAGTGCCGCCGGCGTTTGGATAGCGTTTTCCAAGTTGTGCAAAGGTGAGGGCGATGGGGCAAATCGCGACGAACAATACAATCCAAGCCCACAGAGAAAAGTGCCCCGCAATGCCAGCAGCAATTGCCGGAATCATAAATAGCCCCGTACCCATTAACGTGGTGGAGAGTTGACCAATCCCTGATATCAGCGTGATGTCTTTTTTAAGTTCTTCCATAACGATCTCTGAATGTCAATGCGCTGCGAGTCACAAGCATAGCCAAATTCTGTACAACAAATTGGTGTTGTCGACCGTCAAAATGACGGTTATTTTGATGAACGCCTGCAAAATGTCGGTTTTCAATCACTTGTAATTGAGTAGAATGGAAAAATTAAGGAAAGCTTGGTGAGTTTATGGATAAATTTGATCATCAAATCATTGGCCTATTACGGCAAAACGCCCGTCTATCAATGACAGAGATCGCAGAGCAAGTGAGTTTGTCACGCTCAGCGGTGACGGCTCGAATCAAAAAGCTAGAAACTGACCAAGTCATACTCGGTTATCATGCAGATATTGCTACCTCTGAAGAGTCTACTATCTGCGCGTATTTTGCCTTAAAGTTTGATACTTCTGCTTCAAGCCATAATTGCGATGCGTACGCCAATGAACTGTACAAAATCGACGGTGTGAAGTGGTGCCATGCCATTAGCGGTGAAACCGATATGATGCTGTTTGTTGAAGTGCCTAATATTGCCCGTCTTAATGAGATTCGAGATCATATTCAACGCTACCCTGAGCTTCGTAATGTGATGACGCATACTGTACTAACGGAGTTCTTCAATACGACAGGGAATCAGTTCGTAAAATGACCGAGAAAACGATAGTTTTAAACTTCTGGAAGACAATGGAAAGTAACGACTTCAACGCAGCAGCAGAGTGCCTTTCACCAGACTGTGAGGTGATTTGGCCACTCACCAAAGAAGTGATTCGAGGCAGAACCAACTTTGCTGCCCTTAACTCGGCTTACCCAGCAGAGGGGACATGGACATTCGACATCGAACGCATTGTTGCAGATGGTGAGCAAGTGGTAACGGATGTGGTCGTCAGTGATGGGGTACGAAAAGACCGAGTCATTACTTTTCACACTGTGCGGGATGGTTTAATTTGCAAGCAAGTTGAATACTGGCCAGAAGAATACGCAGCGGCCGACTGGCGAGCAAAATGGGTCGAGCGTCACTAAGCTGAACTCAGGTTAATAGGGAGTGTTGACCATTCGAGCTGATATTTTCATCCCATCCTTGGGCATAAAACATTACCCTTACGTTCTCTTTAATTTCAATTTTTTCACCTCTATTGATAGATGACGGTCAAAGAGGAGAGGTTTTTATGACACTGACAGTTTGGTTATCACTTTTTACCGTTTGTTTATTGGGGGCGATGTCACCGGGCCCGAGCTTGGCGATTGTCGCGAAGCATTCATTAGCTGGTGGACGCATTAATGGCTTAGCGACGGCATGGGCGCATGCCTTTGGTATTGGCATCTACGCTTTTATTACTCTGATTGGGCTGGCGGTGGTACTTCAACAAAGCCCATTGCTGTTTAAAACCATCAGCTTGGCAGGTGCGGCTTATCTTGCTTATTTGGGGTTTAATGCACTGCGTTCGAAAGGTGGCGTCGCGGCAAAGCTGGAATCAGGCGACGAAACCACGGTGACGCAATCGGCACGTGAAGGCTTTTTAATTTCGATCCTTAGCCCGAAAATTGCACTATTTTTCATTGCATTATTCAGCCAGTTTGTTGCGCTCGGTAACGATTTAAGTAATCAAATGATCATTGTTGCAACGCCGTTTGTCGTGGATGGCTTATGGTACACCTTTATCACATTTGTGCTGTCTAACTCACGTGTCGTGGATCGCATTCGCTCTAAAGCGGTGCTGATTGACCGACTCTCAGGCATCGTTCTTATGTTGCTTGCTATCCGTGTAGTAGTGACGATTTAGCGATGTAATCAAAGATAAACCCAATAATAAAAAGGCGATCGAAATGATCGCCTTTGTTGTGTTTGTGATAAAAAAACACCCTATCCAGAATGTTGAGATAGGGTGTCAGCAAGGAATTTTGCTCAGGAACATAGGGAGTGGTTAGCAATCAGCGACGAACTTCTTCAAACTCGCCTTCAATTGCATCGGTTTTGCCCGTATTGAAATGGTACTCTTCATGCCTTTCTTGTTGCATTTGTTTCACGCGTTTTTCAATACGTTTGCCAGTAATCAGTGCAGCTATGGTCAATGGAATCGCCATGATTAGGCTAAAAACTAAAGTAACAAAGCCGGTAATCAGTGCTAATGCTGTAACGATAATTCGATTCATATTCATGACCTCTCTTTCAATCTATGCGTTCAGATTAGCGCCCTGAACATGAATGAAATATGAACATACCATTCAATTTCACATCGATTTGTCTGAGGAATGTCAAATTGGTCTAAAAACGAAAAAACGCCTGATGGTCACCAGGCGTATAAACGGGGGAAATATTATTAGTAATGCGCGGGGCGCTTATATTAAAACAAATGCTGGGGTATTGCTCGTTACGCAGTGTGGTTAACATTGTGGAGCAAAGTTCACCTATTGAGGGTATGTTTGGTAACGAACACCCATCATTTGTTCCATACAGTGTACAACTTGACAGCTGTAACCAAATTCATTGTCGTACCAGATGTACAGTACGCAGCGCTTGTCTTGTGCAATCGTTGCTTGGCCGTCAACAACGCCCGCATGGCGAGAGCCGACTAAGTCACTAGATACAATCTCCGTTGAATCTGTGTAATCAATCTGCGCAGAAAGCGCTGAATTTAAGGCCATTTCACGCAAGTATTCATTCAATGACTCACGGTCCACATCTTCGCCTAGGTTTAGGTTTGCGACTGCCATCGATACATTCGGTGTCGGTACACGGATCGCATTACCCGTTAGCTTACCCGCAAGTTCTGGCAACGCTTTCGCTACCGCTTTTGCGGCGCCAGTTGAGGTAAGAACCATGTTTAAAGAAGCGCCACGGCCACGACGATCGCCCGAGTGGAAATTATCAATCAGGTTTTGGTCATTGGTGTATGAGTGCACCGTTTCAATATGGCCAGATAGGACGCCATATTTGTCATTCAGCGCTTTAAGTACAGGTGTAATGGCGTTGGTTGTACAACTTGCGGCTGAAATGAAGGTGTCGTCTTCTTGAATGACAGATTCGTTTACACCAAATACAACGTTCTTAATGTCGCCTTTACCCGGAGCAGTCAGCAGTACTTTTTCTGCGCCTTTACATGCTACGTGCTGGCTTAGACCTTCAGCATCACGCCATACGCCGGTGTTATCGACAACCAGTGCATTGTTGATACCGTAAACCGAATAGTCGACGTCGCTTGGGCTATTAGCGTAAATGATTTGGATGTAGTTACCATTAACGATCAACGCCTTACGTTCTTCATCAATTAAGATACTGCCGTTGAATTGGCCATGAACGGAATCACGACGCAATAAGCTTGCACGTTTTTCCAGATCACCTTTTTTACCGCCGCGTACCACGATGGCACGTAGTCGAAGCGGGTAGCCAGGGCCACTTTTTTCGATGAGAAGGCGAGTTAACAGTCGACCAATGCGACCAAAACCATAGAGAACGACATCACGCGATTTTAATGGGGCGTCTGCACTATGTGCACCATGAAGAGCGGTATGTAAAAAGTCATCCAGTGCAGATGTATCTTCGTGTGCTTTCCAGTACATCTCGGCAAGCTGGCCAATATCAACACGGCAAGAAGCAATACTCATGTCATTAAGGCTTTGGATGATCGGCATCGTATGTTCAAGAGACAGAGGGTTGCCAGTATAGCGCCTTGCAATACGGTGAGCTTTGAGAATGTCGATAGTCGATGCATTGATAAGTGTCTTACCAAATAGAACCACTTCGATTCCATTTTGACGATATAACTTACCAATTAGAGGGGAGACAGATTCAGCTATTGTTTGGCTCGTTTGCCAGTCTTGGAGATATTTCTCTGGACTCATTGTTGTTTTGGACCTTTCACGTTTTTGGGCTGACCGTACTCATTCGTTTGTGTTGGCAAATACCACGAGCGAGCAAACGGTTTGTGTAATTGTTTTGTAGTAATTATGTGTGCGGATTGTAAGTGGCTGTTGGTTATTCTGCTAGGAAAAATAAATCCAGTTTTTCATGTTGGCTAGGGTGCTTTTTACGGCTGATTAATGTGACCAAAGGGGCAGCTTTGACGTGTTGACTTTTGAAAAACAGTGGGCTTTTTTTGTGAAGATAAAGGATGAGTTCAAATTTAACTGTTTATTAAAGTGATAATTACTTAGGTTTCGTGATGTGCGTCGCGTATATGTGGGGATTGTGATGGGGTGGGCATTGTGAAGTGCAACTTTTAATCATTCAGCGTAGATATGACTATTCAATGTTAATTACGACTCATTTTTGTTTTCAAAAATATGTAAGCAATCACAGTTTAAAACGCGAGTAGGCACGCAATGAGCATGGGCTTTACCTAGTCAATTGTCACGCTGTTTGAGGCTCTCCCAAAAAATAGGCGCGGATAGAGAGGCTCGATGAGTTATTTGAGTTGTTTAATGAACTAAAGCTTGTTTAAATCGCGAAAGGAAAGCTGTCCCCCTAGTATAAGAACGGTAATGAAAAGGAAGTAATATGTTCAAACTTGCTGTGATCGGGACCAACTGGATCTCTCAACAATTTGTTCAAGCGGCGATTCAAACCAAAGAATTCTGTCTACATGCCGTGTACTCGCGCGACGTTGATAAAGCCCGTTCGTTTGGTTCACCCTATGGCGCTGAAGCTTACTATGACAGCCTCGACGCTCTCGGAGAGGATGCGGATATTGATGCGGTGTATATCGCCAGTCCAAATTCGCTGCATGCACCACAAGCGATACAAATGCTTAATGCTGGCAAGCATGTACTATGTGAAAAGCCAATGGCGTCAAATTACGCTTTAGCCAAGGCTATGTTCCAATGTGCGGAAGAACACCAAGTGGTGTTGTTTGAGGCATTTATGTCGCCGTATACGCCAAACTTCCAAGTGTTGAAAGAGAGCTTGCCAACTATCGCTCCGCTGCGGCATGCGACAATCAGCTATTGCCAATATTCATCGAGATATCAAAAATACCTCAATGGTGAAAATCCCAATACATTTAATCCAGAGTTTTCTAACGGTTCCATCATGGATATTGGTTATTACTGTGTAGGCTCGGCGATTGAATTGTTTGGGGAACCCAAAAGCATCCAAGCCAGTGCCCATGTACTGCCTTCGGGGGTAGATGGCTGCGGTAGCGTGACATTGGCGTATGATGGTTTTAACGTCAATCTGCTCCACTCTAAAGTGAGTGACTCTTTGATCCCAAGCGAATTTCAAGGAGAGCAAGGTAGTGTGCTGGTGGATATGATTGCTACGGGACGCGGTGTGGAGCGCATCTTGAGAGGGCAAGGTAAAGAAGTGCTCACGCTGCCTCAAACCGAAAATCATATGTTCTATGAAGCACAAGCATTTGCTCAGCAACTTAAACTTGGGTTGATTGATGAAAAAATGAAGCAACGTTCGTTGACGGTTGCCAAAGTGCTGACGGAAGTAAGAAGGCAAACCGGCGTCGCTTTCCCGGCAGATCAACTGACTGTATTTAATTAAAAAAACCTCAATCGTGAGGGCGTTATTTTGCTCGTTAAGCAGCGGCTTGCAGCTTTGATAGGTTGTGTATTGTTTTGCGGTAAGTTAGGTAAGCCGCAATGCCCGCGAAAATGTTACCAATACAAGCGCCAATCAATAGCCCCTGGATTCCGCCCAGTTGTGCGCCAACCCACAAGCAAGGTAGGAAGAATAAAAACAGGCGTAGTGCAGAGATGGTTAGTGCGGTGTAGGATTTTCCTAGCGCGTTACAGATAGACACCATCAGAATACATACCCCAAGCGAACCCAAACTGATAGGAACGATCACGAGGTGCATGTTCAAGACTTGCTCCACTTGAACATCACTGGTCATCAATAGCGCGAGTGGTTTAGCAACAATAAAAGTCACAATGGCAATCAACAGTTGGAAGCCGAGTATGAATTTAACCGCGATAGAGACTAAAGAACGAATATCCGTGTAGTTCTTTGCGCCCAGTAAGCGACCCACCATGGGGGGCATTGACATAGTTAAAGCTAACACTGAAACAATGGCAAAAAATTCATAACGAGAGCCTAGCGCCCAAGATGCCACCGCCGCCGTACCAAATCCGGCTAATAGTTTCGTTGCTAGCATCGATGAAAGAGGTGGCAGTAGCTGGCTAATCATTGCAGGTCCCATGATGTTACCGATAGCGGTGACACTTTTCATCACGTTTAGATCTTGCCATTGGAACGTTGCCCAGTGATTTTTCTGTACACGCGGCGAAACGACAACAATACCAACGCCGAATGCGATAATGGTGGCAATGGCCGCGCCATTAATCCCTAAATCAAAGGTGAAAATGAACAAAGGATCGAGAACAAGGTTCAAACCACTGGTCACCATCATCATAGAGCCTGGCAGCATCGTATTACCATTTGCACGGCAAATGCTGTAGTAGAAATACAGCACTGCGCCTGTCCAAGAGCTTAATAACCACCAAGGCCAATAGCTGTCGATGATTGGCATGATCGTTTCTGGTGCACTTAAGAGGGAAAGGATAGGGTAACGCAGAAACCAAATGATGAAGCCCAATACAGCCACACCAATCGAGCCAATCATAAGCACTAAGCCACCAAGCTGTTTTGCGTAGTGGACATCGTTAGCTCCTATCGCTTTTGCTATCACAGCCGTGGTCGCGATGCCTAAACCTACTTGAATACCAATGACCACCATTTGCAATGGTAAAGTAAAGCCCTGAGCGGCAAGCGGAAGAACCCCGAGTTGACCAATGAAAGCACTGTCAACGAGCTGGAAGCTCATCAAGGAGAGCACACCAAAAAGCATGGGCCATGTCATAGTAAACAGCTGTTTTGCTAACGTAGGCTGAATGTCAGAAGAAATAGAAGACATAGAAAAGTTGAGTGTTTTCAGAGCGGGGTGTGGTTTTATTGTACACACTGTACAACAAAGTGACAAAAAGAAACCCCGAGCAAGATTGACTTGCTTGGGGTTGAATCTTGAAACTAATTAGGCTTATTTTTTACCGCTAGTTTGCTTGTCTTCTTCAGTCAGTTCGCGAATACGGCGGCTGATGTCACGACGAGCTTTAGAGATCTCAGCGCTCTTGATGATGTGGTCATCAACACGGTCTTCGTAATCCGCTTTCATGTTTTTGATGATCGCAAGGATTTCGTCGTGAGTCATTTCTGGTTTGATGTAGTCTAGTAGGTTCTCTAGAAGGTCTACACGTTTGCGGTTGTCACGAACTTTCTTTTCGTTATCAAGCAGCTCACGTTTTAGTTTGTTTTTACGACGAGCTTGGTTCACGATTTCAAATACGCTACTCATGGTTCCCTTTCCTAATTTGTGAATATCTGATTCGATTAAAACACAACATCTAATGGCATAACAGTCTTTAGATCAAACGTGGTGTTGAGTTGAACATTTATCAATCAATTCTGATGTGCTTTTAACACGCACAACTTGAGTGCTTTGGATTATCGTACACGGAGATGCAACGACTCGTTGTCATCGGTTTGTTGACGCTATATTATCTGCTTCATTCAAGACAATATGATGAAGCTCGAAATGAACTCTGGTAATACTGCGGAGCACGTCGAAAACCAAGAAGTAGAGTCAACCGAAGACTCTTTAGCAGCAAAGCTAAAAGCGGCATATGTTACAGCAAGAACGCAACTCGAAATTATAGAGGTTGAGCTGAACCGTTCTAAGATCATGATGATTGATGAGAATGGAAAAATGACCAAAGTGTCCATTCTATCAGAGCATTAGATTGAACCTGATTCGCAAAGGGTATCAGGTCTATGCGCTATGCTTTAGCCTGATACCCAAATTCAAATGCAAAAATAATAAGGAAATGCATGATGAAAGTTGAGCTAACGGCAATTGAAGCACGAGTAATTGGTTGTTTGATTGAAAAAGAAGTCACAACCCCCGATCAATACCCTCTGAGCCTTAATGCGCTGACTAATGCGTGCAACCAAAAAAGTAATCGTGAGCCGGTAATGTCATTGTCAGAAGGCGATGTAGTCGATGCAGTTGATGCGCTGATTGAACGTCGGCTAGTCAGTGATGAAAGTAGCTTTAACAGTCGTGTAAGCAAGTACCAACACCGTTTCTGCAATACTGAATTTGGTGATTTGAAACTGAGTAAACAGGAAAAAGGGATTGTGTGCTGTATGTTACTGCGCGGTGCTCAAACACCAGGCGAAATTCGTACTCGTACTAACCGCCTAGCAAATTTCAATGACGTTAAAGAAGTGGAAATCGTATTGGAACACCTAGCGAGCGATGAAAGAGGCCCGCTGGTGGTTAAGCTTCCGCGCGAGGCAGGTAAGCGGGAATGTCGTTACATGCATTTGTTCTGTGGTGAAGTGGATATGAGTGAGTTGAGCACTTCTGCCTATACACCATCCTCTGTTGATTCTGAGCGTGTGGCACAACTCGAGCAAGAAGTAGCACAACTTCGTGAAGAACTCGATGCACTCAAAGTACAGGTAGAATCACTGCTTTCATGAGTCAGGTTACCGAGCAAAGCTGGTGTGTTTATTTGATCCGCAATAACCGCAATGCATTGTATTGCGGTGTTACGAACGATATAGAAAGACGCTTTAAGCAGCATCAAAGCGGTAAAGGCGCAAAAGCGTTGAAAGGAAAAGGACCACTCATATTAGAGTGGACATCATCGTTTGAAAGCAAGAGCACTGCGATGAAAGTGGAATACTTCATTAAACAATTAACCAAAAGGAAAAAAGAGTTACTTGTCGATGCAGGTGCAGATATCAATGTTGATGAGCATCAAAACCTGATATTTCAAATGCACAGCTAATACACGTTATATACCTAAGTAACCTCAAGATGCTTGGTTCAGTGAGAATGACTTGGTTTGAAGACGCAGCGCCCATGAATTTATAGAATGATAAACGACAAATCGCTTAAAAATGGCGGTTTATTTTTATCTATTTCAGGTATCATTTCGGTCATTGGTAACTCATAATACAGTCATGTCCTACTAGGCTTAATATCAAAGGCATTGATATAAAAAAGGACATGTTATGGAAGAGATTAATAGAGTAAGGATGACTCGGTTAGGTTATAAAATAGAGACGCTCAATAAAAGCGAAAAGAGCAATAGATGAAAAAAGCGTTATTATTCTCCCTTATTTCGATGGTTGGCATTTCTCCGATGTCACATGCCACTCAAGTGCTGAATGGTTATTGGACATATAAAGAGTTCTTAGAGGAATTCCCTGAACAACAACAACTCACGATGGCATTGTCTGAAGCAGTACGAGAGCGTCCGGTTCACGTAACGGCAAATCAAGCTCGACCACTAAAAATCTCCGTTGTCTATCCAGGTCAGCAGGTTTCTGACTATTGGGTCAGAAATATTAAGGCGTTTGAAAAACGTTTAGATAAGCTGAATATCAGCTATCAAATTAATCAGGTATTTACCCGTCCTAATGCCGACATCAAGCAGCAAAGCTTATCACTGATGGAAGCGCTAGAAAGTAAATCTGATTATTTGATATTTACGCTAGATACCACAAGGCATCGCAAATTTGTGGAGCACGTCTTGGACGCCAAAAAGACCAAGTTGATTCTACAAAATATAACCACCCCTGTGAGAGCGTGGGAGAATCATCAGCCATTCTTGTATGTCGGGTTTGATCATGCCGAAGGCAGCCGTAAGTTAGCCACAGAATTTGGTAAGCACTTCCCTAAGAAGAGTCATTACAGTGTTCTCTATTTTTCTGAAGGTTATATAAGTGATGTAAGAGGCGATACTTTTATCCACCAAGTTAATCGCGACAATGGCTTTGAGCTACAATCCGCGTATTACACCAAGGCAACAAAGCAGTCTGGTTATGATGCAGCAAAGGCAAGCGTAGAAAAATACCCAGATGTTGAGTTCATTTATGCATGCTCAACCGACGTCGCATTAGGAGCTGTAGAAGCTCTCGCAGACCTAGGACGAGATGACATTGTTATCAACGGGTGGGGAGGCGGATCTGCGGAGTTAGATGCAATCCAAAAAGGGGAGTTAGATATCACCGTTATGCGTATGAACGATGATACAGGCATCGCGATGGCGGAGGCCATTAAGTGGGATCTGGAAGGAAAAGCCGTACCAACCATTTACTCCGGTGACTTTGAAATTGTGACCAAAAATGATTCGCCAGAGCGAATTGACACCCTCAAAAAACGTGCCTTTAGATATTCAGATAATTGATGACGACTACATCAAACACAAAAAAGCGTCGCTCACTCGCGACGCTTATTACCAGAATTATTATCCTCGTTCTTGTTCCGATTATTCTCGGGATTTTTATTCAGAGTTACTACTTTTCTAAACAGATTATCTGGCAAGAAGTGGATAGGACCAAGCAGCAAACCTCTGCTTTGATTCGCAATATTTTTGATAGCCACTTTGCTGCCATTCAAATTCATCACGATAGCAACTCAAAAAGTGAAGTTATCCGTGACTTCTATGTGAAACGTAATAATCAAGATGCACTCAACTATTTTTTTCTGAGCATCGATCAAAATGACCCAGCACATACACCAGAATTTCGTTTTTTAGCCGATCACAAAGGCATCATTTGGGATGATGGCAACGCTCACTTCTATGGTGTGAATGATCGCATCTTGGATAACTTAGCCAGCAAAGTAACCTTCAGCGATAATTGGTATAACATTAATGTACAGACCACTATTGGTTCCAAACATATATTGATTCGACGAGTGCCAGTGCTTATGCCAAAAACGGGTGAAGTACTGGGCTTTTCTTATAATGCAGTGGTACTGGATAACAATTTTGCCTTGATGGAGAAACTGAAGAGCGAAAGCAATGTAGACAATGTGCTTCTGATTGCCAACGATGCTATGTTGGCACATTCGTTGAGTGGCGATGAACATTATGATGTGGCTGAGGTTGTGGCGCGCAGAGGTTCACAGAATAAACTTGGTCAGTTGTTGATAACGGAAACGCCAATTAAAGTGAATGCGGCGACTACTGAGTTGCGCCTTGTATCAGTACAAGACAATCAAGGTGTCGTCACGTTGCAAATCCAACATATACTGGCAATGCTCGCTTCTGTTGTTGGGATGATCATGATGGCATTGCTCATTAAGGAATGGATTGGGAGCAGAGTGTCAGAGCAGTTGGAATCACTCATGTCTTATACTCGCTCTGCTAAGGAAGAGAAGGGGTTTGAACGTTTTGATGGTTCCGATATTGAAGAGTTCGATCACATCGGTTCAACGCTAGAAAGCACCTTTGAAGAGCTTGAAGCGCAGAAAAAGTCTTTCCGAGATCTGTTTAACTTTGCGCTATCGCCCATTATGGTGTGGTCAGAGGGAGGGGTTCTGATACAAATCAATCCCGCAGCACGTAAAGAGTTGGCGATTGAAAGTGCACATGAATCCATGCCGATCGTTTTTCAGAGTTTTAAAGATAAACTTAGACCTCACCTGAGCATGGCGGCTCAAGGCGCGACCCTGACTGGGGTAAATGTTCCTATTGGCGACAAAATTTATCGTTGGAACCTCTCTCCAATCGGTGTTGATGGTGATATCAGTGGCATCATTGTTCAGGGACAAGATATTACAACGCTTATTGAGGCTGAAAAGCAGAGTAATGTGGCGCGGCAAGAAGCGGAGAAGTCGGCTCAAGCGCGTGCGGACTTTCTTGCTAAAATGAGCCATGAAATACGAACGCCGATTAATGGCATATTAGGTGTTGCTCAACTGCTGAAGGATACATTAAGCACCCAAGAGCAGAAAAAACAAATAGATGTACTCTGCCATAGCGGTGAACATCTTCTTGGGGTTCTGAATGATATTTTGGATTTCTCTAAGATTGAGCAAGGGAAATTTAACATTCATAAGCACTCGTTCACCTTTGCTGACACAATATCTACGCTAGAGAATATTTACCGACCGATTTGTGCTAATAAAGGTGTGAATTTAAAGATTCAAAATAAGCTCGAACCTAATGCTAAGATTTTTACCGATCAAGTTCGTTTAAACCAGATCCTATTTAATTTAGTCAGCAACGCGGTCAAATTTACTCCTTTTGGCGAGATTTGTTTACGGGCCGAGCTTGAGCAGTTTTACGGGGCAACGGACAGTGTCTTGGTGATCGAGATTACAGATACAGGCATTGGTATTGAGTCTAACAAGCTTGAACAAGTGTTTGAGCCTTTTGTTCAGGAAGAAGCAACCACAACTCGTAAGTATGGAGGCAGTGGTCTGGGTTTGACGATTGTGAAAAATCTGGTGGATATACTAGAAGGTGACGTACAAGTTCGTAGTCGTAAAGGCGATGGCACGACGTTTATCGTAACTCTACCAGTGAAAATGCACCAATGTTCGCTTTACGCCAATGATGTTAACAATCGAGTGCTGCCGGGGGAACTGTTTGATGAAAGTTTAAAAGTATTGTTGGTAGAAGATAACCATACCAATGCCTTTATTCTTCAAGCGTTTTGTAAAAAATATAGGATGCAGGTCGATTGGGCGAAAGATGGTTTGGAAGCGATGGAGTGCCTGAAGGAGGTCTGTTACGATTTGATCTTAATGGATAATCAGCTTCCCCATCTTGGTGGGATTGATACGACGTATGAGATCCGCCAACACTTGAAGTTAGGTACGCCAATTTATGCTTGCACCGCAGATACTGCAAAAGAGACCAGTGATGCGTTTATGGCGGCGGGTGCGAATTATGTGCTGCTTAAGCCGATTAAAGAAAAAGTACTTCATGAGGCGTTTGTTGACTTTAAACTTCGATTTATGGTTGAACGAACCTAAAGTGAAAAAGGTGGCATTGATGCCTGTCTCTTATACACAAATCCCTAAGCCACGGCTTGGGGATTTTTTGAACTCATTTTATGTTTCATGATCTGATCATCTAAGCAATGACAAGGATGATTATGATGATCTATATAGAGCCAACCCTTTGGGAACAAAAACAATTCGGTCAAACCCACCTCAATGACCCAAGACGAAAAAAGCGGAGCCAGTTTCCTGATTCCGCTTTGTAAACTTTTTAAGCCTTATGGGTGTTTGTATTTCGATATTTCACAGTTCCCTGTGCGTCTATCTACCTTAAATGAGAATGCTGATGAATGGTACTCTCGACCATCACACCAGATTGTTTCTCCAAAGATTTTGCATAAGTCCAAATCACTGATAGAACCGAACTCTTTAACGTGCCTAACGACTGACAGAAATTTGGCGTTAGTAGCATTAGGACATCCCTTGTTACTTAATCGATTGATAACCATGTTTGTAGCATCATCTCCAGCCAAATATGACTTTTTATTAAATTTTGTTAATGAGCAAAGTATCCAAAAACTGTTCGAAAGTAAAGTATTATTGTGACCAATATCTCTATTATTGGTTTTTTTGATTACTATTTATGCAGTAATGAGAAAGGGAACAATCCCAGTGTTAACAGGCTCAATGAGTTATATTTTGAGTCTGTTTTAAGGTCTCGACCTCTTGATCGTATAAGCCAGCCAATCCTGCGTATTGTAAAGCAAGTTGCGTATAATCTTCAGCGAGAAGGTTTGCGTTTTCTCGATACCACTCCGCACTGATTTGGTTGGCGGTTGCTCCTGATTGTTGACACAGAGCAGCGAGCTTTTGCCATCCATTTGCCGTCCATTTAGACTCCTTGCTGAGCTTTTTAAGTTTCTCTGCTTTACTCCGTAGTTCATCTCTATATTGAATGGAAGCCTGCAACTGGCCGCGGAAAATGTTTTGATTGGCTTTGGACTGCCAGAGTAGGGTGAGTTCTTCGAGGGAAAAGGTCTGGGATAACAGCTTACGTTGCTTGTGCTCATTTAACAGCGTATTGTAAATCGTAACGTATTGATTGTAGTTGGACTCTAACTGGTTGAATTGGGTAAGATTGTCATTCCATGAATTGTGGTCACACTGAACTGCTGCATGCACCGAGAGTGGAAGCAACAGTATTATTAATATCCATTTTGGCTCAATCATCATAGGTTTCGTAGCAGTCCATTCGTTTTGCATGAGTATAGCTGTTTACGACAAAAATAGTGTTAGTTCAATTGCATAAGGATCAAAAGAACATGAAAAAGGTGCTGATCGTATTCGCTATTTTGTTTTTGTTGGGCGGTATTGGTGCCGGGTGCTATTTCGTCTTTATGAAAGAAGAGCAACAAACAACGCAAAATGTGGAAGAACCTTCTGTTACGTCACCGAAAATGAACGACAAAGTACAACCTATCATGGATTTAGAGTCCCGAGTCTCAGAAGTTACGGAATATTATGTGACTGAGCGTCGAGTCAATGTCTATAACCAACCAAATCTTCAAGCGCTCGTCATTGACTCCCTGTACAAAGGGGAAAAAGTCGCAGTGTTAGAAAAAGCAAATGGCTGGTTCCGTCTGTCAGATTATATCCTGTATGAAGAAGGGGGAGAAGAGACTGCGGAGTGGGTAGATTCCAAGGGGTTATCAGATTCAGAACCTGCCATTAAAGAGCAAGAGCGGTTAGAGATTTTGGATGCTTACTTGCAAAAAACTGACGATTTGAAAGCGCATTTAGATGTGTTTCGCAACAAAACTCAGCAACTGTTGGATGATCAGGCTTGCGTCCCAAGTGATTTTGAAGAGTTGGGTGGCTGGGTGCGTTCGGTGACTTACAAGCAGGGTAACATTTATTTTATTTACTGTGGCGGCCTTGAACAAGAGAACAAAATTTACCTAGATGTGGATACAGGCAAAATATTCTCTCGATGAATACGAGGCTCTTTCATGTTGCGGGGCTGAAGTATCAGATCTGGCCGGAACGAAGACAGCTATAGAGATTTAGAACTTTTTAGTTGTGGATAATAACCAATGGGAATACTATCAAAGGGCTGAGTCAAACAATTTGGCTCGTTGTGTTTTAAGCGAGAGCCCATGTCTTGGTTTGACGTTAGAAAACTGTTTTTGCTGCTACTTGCAATGGCTTTGTTGCCAGTGCAAGCCTCTGCTGTGCAAAAAGAACAGAAAACTCACGTACTTCACTTATCAAAATTACAGTCCTTCACGACGAGTGACTCTACTTCCAGTCCTTCCATCGATTTTTCTGAACTGACGGAAGAAACCGTACCGTCACCTGTTTCTGAAGGACACGCAAGCCAAGACTCACTTGCCATATTTAACTCTCAACGCTGGATATCGCATCTGCGTGAGAACATCGATGACGAACATGTTGATTCGGTCACCGATTTTACAGCTCCTTTCTATGCTGATGCCGGTTATTCTTATCGCTTAATGGACATCAGCTGGCGTCAAAACCAGTCAATTTTTCATCATTTCGTTAATGACCATCGCATTGCGGGTTGGAAAGAAACCAATGCAATGTACGTCGCTCTCAATAGCCAGTTTTCCATTTAAACGCCATCAATCTGCACGCTTCGTGCGTTCTTAACATGACAATCTTTTTTGCAGGGCCTTGACTGCCCTGGGTATTCCGTACCTGAATGTGTTCAGGTGGGTGTGTTGTCGTGTCTTGAATTTAACTAATTGAGTCTTCGCTGAGCAGCGAAGGGATGATGTTTACATGAAGAAAACACCAAAACCACAAAAGACAACAAAAGTGCTGAATCATTACTCAGCATGGAAATACGTCGTCCTTGTTACGACCATCATTATTTTAACGCTAAGTGCAATCCCCACTTGGTTTGGTGAGCAACCATCGATTCAGGTGACGTTTGCGGACCGAAACAACAGTGCGATGTCGGTCGTTCAACTCGATCAACTTCTAAAAAAGCACAACATTCCCGTGTCTAAGATCATTGAGAAAGACGGGAAAACAACCATGGTTTTTGATGGGGAAGATGCACAAAGTAAAGCACGTGCTCTGCTCAATGAAGAATTAGACAAGGGTGACAGCATTACATTTTCATACGTATCGGTCGCACCAGATTGGCTAAACGAAATGGGCTTTAGTCCAATCAAACTCGGTCTAGATCTTCGCGGTGGCGTCCAATTTTTACTTAATGTTGATGTAAATAAGGCCTTTGAAGAGCAACGTGATGCGTTGATCGATGAGATCAAAGCGAACCTACGTGAACAGCGTATCCGTGGTGTGCAGGTACGTGCTGAGTCTGGCAACCATATTGCGGTTAACAGCGATAATGATGATGCTTTGAAAGCGGCTAGCCAATTCATTCGTCAAAATTACCTAGGTTGGCAAATGACGAGCTCAGATCGCGGTTTTGACCTTCAACCTAGTGAGCAGAGTATTCAAGAATTTGAAACCACGACCTTGCAACAAAACGTGAAGATCATGCGTGATCGTATTGAAGAGCTAGGCATTACGGAAGCCATGGTTCAGCGCCAAGGTAAAGATAGTATACGTATTGAGCTTCCTGGCGTTCAAGATCCTGCGCAAGCGAAAAATGTTATTGGTGCAACCGCAAGTTTAGCGTTTTACGAAGTAAAAGATGCGAGTCAAGCTCGCAGTAACCAAGACTTAGTGTTGCAAGATAATGATGACCGAACCGTGATACTGGCCAAGCGTCCATTACTGACGGGTGAGCACATTGTTGATGCGCGTGCTGGTATCGACCAAATGGGCATGTCAGAAGTGAACATCTCTCTAGACCACGCGGGTGGCAAAAAGATGAGTGACTTCTCTGCAACGCATATTGGTAAGCTTATGGCGACAGTATATCGTGAGTACAAAACCAATGACCGCGGTATGACTGAACGTAGTGAGCGCGTGATCAGTGTTGCAACGATTCAATCTCAACTAGGTAGCCAATTCCGTATCACCGGAGCGGGTAGTATGGATGAAGCACAGCAACTTGCATTGTTGCTTCGTGCAGGTTCATTGACTGCGCCAGTTACTATCGTTGAAGAACGTACTATCGGGGCTTCTCTAGGGACCGAAAATATTCAAAATGGTTTTGCAGCGTTGGCGTTAGGTATGGGCCTAACACTTACATTCATGGCGCTTTGGTACCGCCGTTTGGGCTGGGTTGCAAACGTTGCACTGTGTGCAAATATGCTTTGTTTGCTTGGTCTAATCGCGCTACTTCCTGGTGCTGTTTTGACACTTCCTGGTATCGCTGGCTTGGTGCTAACGGTGGGTATGGCGGTAGATACCAACGTAATCATATTTGAACGTATTAAAGACAAGATGCGAGAAGGCCGAAGTTTCGCTCAGGCGATTGACTTAGGTTTTGATAGTGCATTTGTAACCATCCTAGATGCCAACATCACAACCATGATCACTGCAGTGATTTTGTACGCCATCGGTAATGGTCCAATCCAAGGCTTTGCATTAACGCTAGGTTTGGGGCTGATGACCAGTATGTTTACTGGCGTATTCGCTTCTCGTGCAATGATCAATCTAGCTTGGGGCCGTGACGGCCGTCGTGATGTGAGGGTTTAATCATGGTTGAAATGCTAAAACAAAATATTCGTAAACTTCGTTATTTCACTACGGTCATTTCAGTCGCTCTGACGATCGTTTCTTTACTTGCTCTTTGGATGAAAGGGCTACATTTAGGTCTAGATTTCACTGGTGGTATGGTTACCGAAGTGAAAGTCGATAAACAATTAACCAATCCTGACCTGCTCGAAGCATTGCAGCCTAAGTTGGGGGAATCGGCATCGGTAACCCGCTCGGGTGAAGATGGTCGCTGGGTGATTCGTTACTCAGTCCCGGCAGAGGGGCAAACGTTACCAAGCGTGGCAGAGACACTTAAGCCGATCTCACACCAAGTGGAAGTGGTAAGTAACAGTATTGTTGGTGCACAAGTAGGCCAAGATTTGTTTGAACAAGGCGGTTTAGCATTGTTGGTGTCAGTCCTGACCATTCTTGGTTACTTATGTTTCCGGTTCGAATGGCGACTAGCGAGTGGTTCACTGTTCGCATTAGCGCACGATGTGATTTTAGTGTTGGGCTTTTTCGCTATCACTCAAATGGAATTTAACCTTACGGTGTTTGCCGCGATTCTGGCGATTCTCGGTTACTCACTGAACGATTCCATCATCATCGCCGACCGAATCCGTGAATTGCTGGTTGCGAAGCAAAATTGGAAAATTGAGCAGATTAACGATGAAGCTGTTTTGGCGACGTTCTCTCGTACCATGGTGACATCGGGTACTACGTTGATCACTGTTGGTGCACTATGGATTATGGGAGGATCAGCTTTGGCTGGTTTCTCTACGGCAATGTTTATTGGTGTACTGTCTGGAACATGGTCATCTATCTCTATTGGTACGGTTTTGCCAGAATGGTTGAAGCTCGAACCAAGACACTACTTACCAGTCGAGATAGACGCTACGCCATAAGGTTGAGTATTTAAGGTAAAAAAAAGTGCAAGCGCCACTCGTTTCGAGTGGCGCTTTTTTATTGTGCACCGAGCATGTTTATTGTGCACCGAGCATGGTGTCAACCTAGGAGGTGAAAGTCCTCTAAGTATCTTGTCGAGCAGGTAGCGTTAGCCGATGCAAGGGTGTCCATCGTGAAGTGGAATCTGAAGGAAGCAAATGGCAAAACATAGCTTTGGCGGACAAAAATCAGATAAGTAAGCATAATCAGCTTGGGTAACCTAGCAACAGATAGAATCGCCCAAAGTCTCGAACAGAAGTGTGATTATGTAAATCAGGTAGAGCGATGGGAAAGGGTGGCATCTTACCTCGGGAGATCTTATCACTTGTCCTTGTGACTAGGCTAGCAGTGATGCTGGATGAAGATTGAGAAGAAGTCAGCAGAGGGCATAGTACCTACGAAGTAGGGAAGGCCTGAACCAAGGTTTAAGGAAACAGTTAGCAGATTCTCAGTGTTTACGGAGTCTCTGTAAAGAATAGGAATCCTACAGCTACGTTAGCAATGGCGGTGAAGTCTGAAACGGAACTGTTACTAACGAAGAGAGACAAGCCACAATGGAGTTGAAGCTAAATAGTGAACTTAAGTTAGCAAAAGTTAGCCCACCTTGGAACGGCCGTATGCGACCCACGCTAGTACGGTAGTGTGAGAGGACGGAGGCGGTGAGGCCTCCGCCTACTTGATTGAGTAAATGTTATTCATAACGGTAGACCAACACGATAATAAATATTTGTATTTGTTACATATTAGTGCGTAATGCACCAAATATAGGCAGGCAATAAATGTTTAATGTATTCATATAATATAGTACAAATGATATATGCGTCTGTTATGTTTGAGGCTACAAATGTAATTACCTAGGATGTTTATCGGTAGTTTAATATAAATATAGTTTATTTGACCGTTTTAAATTATGGGTAAATAATTTAGTTAGAGTATTTACACAAATAAATAATAGTAAGAACTCAAGTCACCAGTTGATGTAACGAATGATTTTTTATTCATAAGCGTCTGAATTTAAAGGTTTATTATTGCATTTGAAGGGGGCTATTTTAAATTTAATCTAATTAGAAACAACGGGTTGGATGTAATTAACATTTCTGTAATATTTCATTGCGAATGAGATCTACATCAATTTTATGCAAAGTGATTAGAGTTTTAATTGATATGTAATATTTTTTGGTTAATTTAAAGCGAAGGGCTGCAAAGGAATTGTTGCCGATAGAATAAAAAACACGTTAGTTGGTAAATTATTTACCTCTGTCCTACTTAGATTAATTATTAATGCTGCAAAGAATGGGGTCTACAATGAAAAAAGTGGCTTTGATCACTGGATCAAAAGGCGGAATTGGTTCTGCTATTACTTCTCAATTAGTCAATGATGGTTTTCGCATAATTGCAACTTACTCAACTGGAAACTACGAGTCGGCTTCCGAATGGTTTAATGAAAAAGGGTTTGATAAAGATCAAGTACGCCTTTTTGAGTTAGACGTGACGAACACAATCGAATGTTCTGATAAGTTGGTACAGTTACTTCAGGAAGAAGGAACGATTGATGTTGTCATTAACAACGCAGGTATCACTCGAGATGGCGTCTTCAAAAAAATGACCGCTCAAGCGTGGAACGACGTTATCAACACCAACTTAAACAGTTTGTTCAATGTTACTCAACCGGTATTTGCTGCAATGTGCGAGAAAGGCAGTGGTCGTATCATCAATATCTCTTCTGTGAATGGTCTGAAAGGACAGTTCGGACAAGTAAACTACTCAGCAGCGAAAGCTGGCATGATTGGTTTTTCAAAGGCGCTTGCTTATGAAGGTGCGCGTTCCGGCGTTACGGTAAACGTTATTGCACCGGGTTATACCGGCACACCGATGGTCGAGAAAATGAAGCCTGAAGTCTTGGAGTCTATCACCAATCAGATCCCAATGGGGCGTTTGGCTTCGCCGGAAGAAATTGCCGCATCAGTGAGCTTTTTAGTAAGTGACGCAGGCGCGTACATCACCGGCGAAACATTGTCGGTGAATGGCGGCCTATATATGCACTAAGGAGTATCGATGATGGAAAAAGTATTTATTGTTGCTGCGAAACGTACCCCAATTGGTGCATTTGGTGGAAGTTTAAAAAATACCTCAGCAGGTAATCTTGCTGCGGTCGCGATTAAAGGCGCACTTGAGGCTGCCTCACTTTCTGCCGATAAGGTCGATGAAGTGATTGTCGGCAATGTGATTGCCGCTGGCCAAGGCATGGGGGTTGGGCGTCAAGCGGCACTCTATGCAGGTATTCCAGAAACAGTTCCAGCTTATGGCGTGAATATGGTTTGCGGCAGTGGTATGAAAACCGTCATGGATGGCGTTTCTCATATTCGCAGTGGCGATGCAGAAGTCGTTGTAGCTGCAGGCGTTGAGGTGATGTCACAAATCCCATTCATTGTGCCTAGCGTTGTGCGCGACGGTAACAAAATGGGCAACATGGAATTGAAAGACCTTCTTATCGCTGATGGTTTGACGGACGTTTACAACCAATATCACATGGGTGTGACAGCGGAAAACGTAGCAAAAGAAGTCGGTTTATCTCGCCAACAGCAAGATGAGTACGCATTAGCGAGTCAGCAAAAAGCCGTAGCAGCGATTGAAGCAGGCAAATTCAAAGACGAAATTGTACCAGTAGAAGTCACGCAACGTCGCGAAACCGTCGTATTTGATACAGATGAATACCCAAAAGCGAATGCAACGCTAGAAGGTCTGAGTAAGTTGCGCCCTGCGTTTGACCGAGAAGGTACGGTGACAGCAGGGAACGCTTCTGGCATTAACGACGGTGCAAGTGCCATCATTCTAGCATCAGAAAGCGCGGTTCAAGCGCACGGTTTGACACCGATTGCTGAGGTGGTGAGCTACGCTCAATCGGGTTTAGATCCGAAGATTATGGGTCTTGGTCCTGTGGAATCAGTGAATAAGGCGCTGCAAAAAGCTGAGCTGAAAACCAGCGATATCGATGTTTATGAATTGAATGAAGCTTTTGCTGCACAAGCGCTAGGTGTAATTCATAAACTGGCAGAAACTAACCAAGTACCAGTGAGCTCAATTCAAGATAAGGCCAACTTTAATGGTGGTGCTATCGCATTGGGTCACCCACTCGGTGCGTCGGGTAACCGTATTCTGGTTACGCTAGTACACGAACTTCACAAACAAGACGGTCAGTACGGTGTTGCTTCACTTTGTGTGGGCGGCGGTATGGGCACGGCTGTGGTTGTAAAAGCCGTTAAATAGTTATTAAAACGGAAATTTTTAATTCTTTCTTTAGGAGATAAACCATGTACACTGATTTCTTCAAAACTTTTAGTGATCAAACTGAAAAAACGTTTGAACCATACCTGAAGTTCAACAAGCTAGTGACTAAGAACGTTGAAGTTCTGACTGAACTTCAACTGAACGCTATTCGTACTTACAGCGAAGTGGGCTTAAATCAAATGAAATCGGCATCTGAAATCAAAGATGTGACTTCTCTTACCGCATTCAACAGCCAGCAGCTAGCTGTTCTGACTAAGCTTTCTCAGCAAATGATGGATGATAGCAATAAGCTGCAGTCGATCGCAAAAGAGTTCAAAGAAGACGTTGAAAAAATGACTTCGGAAAACCTAAAGACTGTTACTCCTGCGTAATTTGTCAGATTTTCGCCGCCCGTTTTCTGGGCGGCGTTGTTTTTTCCGAGTATAGGAGTAAGACTATGTTTCAACACTTCTTTTCGGACTATCTTGTTAAGCTTCAGGAAACCAATCAACAGTGGTGGCATGATCTCGAACTCAACAAGGCAGCCGTGAACTCTCCTTTGAATAAGGCCATGCAAGAAGTGAATCTTGAAGATACTGCCAAACTCTTCGAGCAAGTGGCGAATCAACCAGCTAAGCTTTTGAACTTGCAAGCGCAATGGTGGGAGCAACAGTTACAGATTTGGCAAAATGTTGCTTTGATTGGTAACCAGAATCAAATTATTGAGGCAGAAAAGGGCGACAAGCGTTTTTCTAATGAAGCTTGGCAAAACGAAGCGATGTATAGCTTCATCAAGCAATCTTATCTTTTATTTAGCAAAACCTATTTAGATACCGTTGAATCGTTAGACGGTTTAGATGAAAAAACAAAAGAACGTATCATTTTCTTTTCTCGTCAGGCGATCAACGCACTGTCTCCTTCGAACTTTATCGCAACCAATCCCGAACTACTTAAGCTTACGCTAGAGCAAAATGGCGAAAACCTTTTAACTGGTTTAGAGCAGTTAAAAGAGGATTTCGAATCGAGTGCGGACATTTTGAAAGTTCGGATGACGAATAATAACGCTTTTCGCCTAGGGGACGATGTTGCGACTACAAAAGGAGACGTGGTATTTAAGAATGATTTATTTGAATTGATTCAGTACCGTCCATTGACGGAGAAGGTCAACGCTACGCCGCTTCTTATCGTACCACCTTTCATTAACAAATATTATATTCTCGATTTGACCGAGAAGAACTCGATGGTGCGTTGGTTGCTTGAGCAGGGGCACAGTGTCTTTATGATGTCATGGCGCAACCCTGGTAAAGCTCAAGCGAATGTTGAGTTTGGAGATTACGTCACCGACGGCGTAGTTAAAGCGGTTGCCGCGATTGAAGACATCACAGGACAAGAGCAAATTAATGCGGCTGGCTATTGTATTGGTGGTACAGTGCTTGCCAGTACTGTGGCGTATTATGCTGCCAAGCGTATGAAAAAGCGCATCAAATCAGCGACCTTCTTTACCACGTTGTTGGATTTCTCTCAGCCGGGTGAAGTCGGTGCTTACATTAACGACACCATTATCAGTGCGGTCGAGGCACAGAATAACGCAAAGGGATACATGGATGGTCGTTCATTGAGTGTGACGTTCAGTCTGCTACGTGAAAACAGTTTGTATTGGAATTACTACGTAGATAATTATCTAAAAGGTAATAGCCCAGTAGATTTCGATTTATTGTATTGGAATAGTGACAGCACCAACGTAAGTGCGGCTTCACACAACTTCCTGCTTCGAGAGCTTTACCTTGAGAATAAGCTCGTTCAAGATAAAGGGGTGAAGATTGGTGGTGTATGGATTGATTTGAATAAGATCAAAATTCCTAGCTATTTTATATCTACGAAAGAAGATCATATTGCGCTTTGGCAGGGTACCTATCGCGGTGCGCTGAATACAGGTGGCAACAAGACATTCGTGCTTGGTCAATCAGGCCATATTGCGGGCATTGTAAACCCTCCAGCAAAGAATAAATATGGCTATTGGCTGAACGATAACCTTGATGATTCTGCAGATGAATGGTTCAGCAACGCAGACTACAAAGAAGGATCTTGGTGGACGCATTGGCATGAATGGCTATTGACATTCAACACGAAAGAGCAAGTTGAGCCTTTCTCTATCGGTTCTGAAAACCACCCTTTGATTGGCCCTGCACCGGGTGAGTACGTTAAGCAGACGCTGCCATTAGAAGGCGCGTAGACAGTTCCCTATAGCAGTAAGTTATTGCGGTCTTTTACGGCCGCTTTTTTATTAGTGGAAGGTATGGAGTTGGTGCTATTAACAAAAACGCCAAGTGGATGCTTGGCGTTTTTCGTCAACAAAATGGGCAAAAAGTTGACTGGTAGAGGCGGTTTAGACCTCTTTATCCTTACCTAGTGAGAGTAGCCATAGAGAGATTGCTGCTACTCCGATAAAGCCGGAAAGAATAATGACTGGCATTGCGCTGTATCCAAGGAAGTGCCAGATAAAGGATTCAAGATTACTCATTGTCTGTATTTCTCCTTATTGCCAGCCTTCAACGCCGTGCATGTCAGGCAGTTTGTGTGCGATACCTTTATGACAATCTACACAAGTTTTGTCGCCTGAAGCCAAAGCGGTTGAGTGTTGGGCCGCAGCACGTTTACCTTGCTGTGAGTAGTCCATGTAATCGAACTGGTGACAGTTACGACATTCCAGAGAATCGTTCTGCTTCATACGCACCCATTCACGTTCTGCTAGGTGTGCACGACGAGCTTGGAATTTCTCCGGCGTATCGATAGTCTTCGTTACGAAGTGTGCAAACAGCTCTTTAGACGCTTGAACTTTACGAACGATCTTATCGGTCCATTCATGTGGTACGTGACAGTCTGAACAGATTGCACGAACACCAGAGCGGTTCGAGTAGTGAATCGTTTCTTGAATTTCAGCGACGATAGGAGCGTGACAGCCAGAACAAAATTCTTCTGTGTTGGTCGCTTCCATACCCGTGTTGAATGCGCCCCAAAACAGAAGACCACCAGCGAAGCCTAGGAATAAAACTACACCAGCGGCAGCTTTACTTGGGCTCGACAGTCTCTTCCAAAACGCTTTAAGTATTTTCATAAGTAACCTCTTAGTATTCGCGTTTCAATTACTGAAGCGAATCGACTGCCTTAAACTCGTTTTCCACTAGTGGGGTAGCACTGGTTTGTGGAACGTGACATTGCAAACAGAAGTAGCGACGTGGAGACATGTCTGCCAATACTGCGTCTTCTCGGTTAACGTAGTGCGTTACACTGATTTTGGTCGCGCCTGCGTCTTTAGCGTTTTTCCAGCTGTGACAGGCTAGACATTTGTTTGCGTTCAAAGACACTTCGTAGTTACGGATGCTATGTGGGATCAGTGGCGGCTGATATACATAGCTGTCTGCAACGATTTGGTCTTTTGGAAAGTCTTTGAAATCATCTGCAGGACGAGTGTCTTCAAGTTGCGTGCTGCCACGTAGTGAGTCTAGACCGCCTGTGCCACCTGGATTATCCAGCTCTGCTTGTGCAACGCCTGTCAATAAAGCACCTACAGATAAAAGTGCGATAAGGTATTTTTTCATCATTTCATCTCCGCCTTATGGCTTAAATTCTTTTTAGGCCGCCGAGTAGACGGCCCTTGCATTCGTTGTTTGACGGTTAAGCAATTTTCGTGATTTTGACTGGACACTTCTTAAAGTCTGTCTGTTTAGACAGAGGGTCAGTCGCATCAAGAATCAACTTGTTAATCAAAATACGAGCATCAAAGAACGGTACGAATACCAAGCCTTCAGGTGGACGGTTACGGCCGCGAGTTTCAACGCGAACGCGAACTTCACCACGTTTGTTTGTAATCAGAACTTCTTCACCACGACGTACGTTACGTTTCTTCGCATCAGCAGGATGCATGTAAACCAACGCGTCAGGTACCGCTTTGTATAGTTCTGGTACACGACGAGTCATAGTACCTGTGTGCCAATGCTCAAGAACTCGGCCAGTACATAGCCATAGGTCAAACTCTTCGTTTGGTACTTCTGGTGGCGCTTCGTATGGTGCAGAAATGATCTTCGCTTTACCATCGGCATTGCCGTAGAAGTCCCAACCTGACCCTGCTTTCGCATATGGGTCAGATCCTTCTTTAAAGCGCCATTGTGTTTCTTTTCCATCAACAACTGGCCAGCGCAGACCACGTACAGTGTGGTAAACATCGTATGGTGCCAAATCGTGACCGTGACCACGACCAAACGTCGCGTACTCTTCGAACAGGCCTTTCTGTACGTAGTAGCCGAAGTGGTGAGCATCATCGTTCATCTCACGTGCTTCTTCTATAGGGAATTTGTCGACTTGACCGTTTTTGAACAGCATGTCGTACATAGTCTTACCGCGGTATTCAGGTGCTTTTGCAAGTAGCTCTTCTGGCCACACGTCTTCCATCTTGAAGCGTTTCGAGAATTCCATTACCTGCCATAGATCAGATTTGGCATCACCGATGGTCTCAACTTGTTGGTACCAAGCTTGAGTACGACGCTCTGCGTTACCATAAGCACCTTCTTTCTCGATCCACATTGCGGTAGGAAGAACAAGGTCAGCTGCTTGCGCGGTTGCTGTTGGGTATGGGTCAGAAACAACGATGAAGTTGTCTGGGTTACGGTAACCTGGAAGACGTTCAGAGTTAATGTTTGGACCCGCTTGCATATTGTTGTTACATTGAACCCAGTAACAGTTCAGCACGCCATCATGCAGCATACGGTCTTGCAGTACTGCGTGGAAACCCGGTTTCGGTGGGATGGTACCTTCTGGTAGTTTCCAGATGTCTTCTGCGATCTTACGGTGTTTAGGGTTAGCAACCACCATGTCTGCTGGTAGACGGTGAGCAAACGTACCAACCTCACGAGCCGTACCACACGCTGATGGCTGACCAGTTAGTGAGAATGGGCTGTTACCCGGAGTCGCAATCTTACCGGTTAGTAGGTGGATGTTGTAAACCAAGTTGTTCATCCATACACCGCGAGTATGTTGGTTCATACCCATCGTCCATAGCGACATCACTTTCGTGTTTGGATCCGCGTATTGCTTCGCAAGCTCGATTAGCTTCTCTTTTTCAACGCCAGAGATTTCAGATGCTTTCTCCACTGTGTATGGCGCAACTGACTTTTTGTATTCTTCGAATGAGATAGGAGTCAGCTTGCCAGAGTTCGGGTTCTTCGCTGCTTTTTGCAGCGGATCGTCGTCACGCAGGCCGTAACCGATGTCTGTATCTGCTTGAGTAAAGTTGGTGTGCTTGTTCACGAAATCCCAGTTCACGGCATCGTTTTCGATGATGTAGTTCGCGATGAAGTTGGCAATCGCAAGGTCAGACTGAGGGGTGAAAATGTAGCCGTGATCTGCCAACTCAAATGAACGATGGTAATAAGTAGAAAGCACATTTACTTTTACGTGAGGATGGCTTAGACGGCGGTCAGTAATGCGAGTCCAAAGCACTGGGTGCATTTCTGCCATGTTTGAACCCCAAAGAACGAAAGAATCCGCGTTCTCGAAGTCATCGTAACAACCCATTGGTTCATCAATACCAAATGCGCGCATGAAGCCCACGACAGCCGATGCCATACAGTGGCGTGCATTCGGGTCGATGTTATTAGAGCGGAAGCCCGCTTTCATCATTTTAGCGGCCGCGTAACCTTCCATTACTGTCCATTGGCCTGAACCAAACATACCAATGCTTGTTGGACCTTTCGTTTCTAGTGATGCTTTCCATTTTTCGGCCATGATGTCGAAAGCGGTATCCCAAGATACAGGCGCGAAGTCGCCGTCTTTGCTGTATTTGCCATCTTTCATACGTAGAAGAGGCTGAGTCAGACGGTCTTGACCGTACATGATCTTAGAAAGGAAGTAACCTTTGATACAGTTAAGGCCTTTGTTTACTGGTGCTTCAGGGTCACCCTGAGTCGCGACCACTTTGCCGTTTTGTGTACCAACAAGAACAGAACAGCCAGTACCACAGAAACGACAAGGCGCTTTGTCCCATGTGATTTTGGTTTGATCAGAGCTTGCAATCAGATTGGTTGCAGAAGCCGGTAGTGTAATACCTGCGACAGCAGCAGCTGATGCAGCTGCGTTTGCTTTTACAAACGCACGTCTTGTCATTTTCATACTTCACCCTCGATTTGGGAATGTTGTGTTCCAGTGTCTTTTTCTTCCGTTTCTTCAAACCCAGTTTCGATTTGGTGATAAACCAGTACTGTGCTCAAAACATCCGGTAAATTATTAATCGCATCGATAGTGTCGGTGATGAAACCTTGGTTCTCGGTTTCTAGCACCACCACGATTTTGCCCTCAGGGCTGTCACCATAAATTTCGGCATTGTCGAACGTTTCGATTTGCGTTTTTATGGCCTCTAAATGTTGAGGGGCGACATGAACCACGATGCTTGAAATGTGCACTTCGTTTAGTGCCATAGTTATCTCTCGCTTTTTGTTGCCTAATTTTGTCCTCTTGGGCATTAGGCGGTTATATTGCTCACATTGATGGCTGACGTAGGGCACACAGAAACACATGCGCCACATCCGTTACATTCATCAAGGTCTAATTTCGGTTGTGCCACCTTGCCCAGTTCTAATTTGAACTTGATTACCATTGACTCACACACGTCACCGCAGCTACGGCACTCGACATTTTGCTTCGCTAAGCAGCTATCTGTAATAGCGGCTTTTGCTAGCCAAGGCTGCTCAGCTTCGGTTAGAAATAGCTTCTCTGGACAGGCATCAACACATTGGTAACAAAAAGTGCATTCATTAATCGCAAAATCGACCGCAGGAAATCCACCGTCGTTTTTAGTGATGATTCTTGTTTCACAAGCTTCAATGCATTTTCCGCAGCGGGTGCAGTCATCCGTAAATTGTGTTGGATTGGCTAACCAAGGAAGGCGTACAGAGTTATCCTGCTGTATTTTCTTTGCAAAGAGTCTTCTTTTCGAAAGGTCTACCACTAAGTTACCTCAACAATTGAAACCCAAATTAAGCATAATCATTTACTTTGTTAATAAACTTTCATTTAAGGACATGAAATTGTAGTTTTTGACATATTTGCATAAATACCTCTAAGGGGTTAATTAGGAGGTAATGTTGTTTTGGATCAATAAATTCAACCGCAGGTGATCACATATTGATAAAGTTAAAAGATAATGCGTGTTGTGAATACGGATGCAAGGTTATCAAATAGGCGGAGTGTCGAGTTGTTTAAAAATGTGAAAAAGTCAGTAACGCGCACAATTGCATCTGCGATGATGCTGATTTTGCTTTTATCTGTTGTAACGACGGGGTTCGCGATTGTTACGTTGGCGTCAAGCTTAAACGATGCTGAAGCCGTGAATGTTGCTGGTTCTATGCGCATGCAGAGTTATCGTTTGGCGCATGATATTCAGAGTGAATCTGTAGACTATGCATCACACATTAACTTATTTGAAGGCTCGATTTATTCGCCTTCGATGCGTGCTCTTCAACATTGGTCTGTACCAAAAGACATCACTAAAGACTATTACCGCCTTATTCTTCGCTGGCATGAGCTAAAGTTGGTATTAGAGAGCCAAGATCGGGCTCAGTATTTGGTGTTAGTTGCGGGGTTTGTGCAGCAAATTGATGAGTTTGTATTTAAGTTACAAAACTACTCAGAACAAAAGTTGATTAACTTAGCGTGGATTGGTGGGCTAGGCCTAGGCGGCATTCTATGTCTAAGTTTGTTTGTTGTGCATTTTGTTCGAATAGAAGTCGTAAGGCCATTACGAGCGTTGGTGTTTGCGAGTGAACAAATTAAGAACCGTTCGTTTGAAGTGACACTTAATGTCTCTAGCGATAATGAGATGGGTATATTAACGCGTACTTTTAATCGTATGGCGATGGACTTAGGTAAGCTGTATCGGGGCTTAGAGCAAGCGGTGGATGAAAAAACACGCAAACTGCAACATGCGAACCAATCGCTGCAAGTGCTGTATGACTCCTCGCAGCAACTAACGGCATCACGTATCAGCCAAGAGAACTTCCAAGCGATTTTGCAACACATTGCCAGCCTAGAAGGCATTCGTGCCGTTATGCTCGAAATCGACCAAATTGGAGAGTCAAATTGGATCTTGACTGAAGGAGAGCAATGCCACTACGGGTGTGATAGTGAATGCCATAGGAAAACACTCACTTTGGATGGAGAGCATTTAGGCTATCTACATTGGAAAGCGGGCTTACCTTGCCCTAATGAAGCACTAATCGATAACTTTGTGCAGATCTTATCTCGTGCGGTATATTACAACCGTGCACAGCGGCAAGCCGAACAACTGTTATTGATGGAAGAGCGTGCGACCATTGCTCGTGAACTGCATGATTCATTGGCACAAGCTTTGTCTTATTTGAAAATCCAGGTAACACTCCTAAAGCGTAATGTAAAGAGTATCCCGGATGAGCGAGCGATAGAACAAACGAATCAAGTCATTACTGAGCTTGATACGGGGCTATCGGCCGCATATACCCAGTTACGCGAACTGTTGACGACTTTCCGCCTAACCATCAAAGAAGGCAGCTTTGGTCAGGCTCTGCAAGAGATGGTTTCTACCTTAGAGGAGCAGACACCGGCTGAAATCTTGCTAAAGAATGAGTTATCTTCGACAGCATTAGATGCACATCAGCAGGTGCACCTATTGCTGTTGGTCAGGGAAGCGACAATTAATGCGATCAAGCATGCCCAAGCAAGATATATTGAAATCCAATGCCTTGAATCTGATGGAAAGATCACTGTGACGGTCACCGATGATGGTATAGGCTTTGAGCAGCAAGACGAAAAATTAAATCATTACGGTATGAGTATTATGCAAGAACGTGCGACAAGGTTGCATGGTAAACTCAGCATCGATGCATCGAAAAATCATGGTTGTATCGTAAGACTAGAATTCCAACATAGTAAGGAAGTAAACATTGGCAATGTGTAAAGTAATGCTGGTGGATGATCACCCACTGATGCGACGTGGTATTCATCAGCTGTTGAGTTTTGAGCCAGAGTTTGAAGTTATTGCAGAGGCCAGTAATGGCGCCGATGCGGTCGCTAAAGCGCATGAGCTCAAGGTGGATTTAATACTTCTTGATCTTAACATGAAAGGCATGTCAGGGTTGGATACGCTAAAAGCGCTACGTGCAGATGGCTGTGAAGCACGAATCGTAATCTTGACCGTCTCTGATAGCCCAACGGATATTGAGGCGATCGTACGCAGCGGTGCAGATGGTTATCTGTTAAAAGACACTGAGCCAGATGAACTTGTTACTTTGTTAAAGCAAGCACATGAAGGCGATAAGTCGTACAGTCAAGCGGTAGCGAAGTATCTAAGTGAACGTTCTGAGCAAGAAGATGTATTTGATTCACTGACCGATCGTGAAACTCAAATCCTACAAGAGGTTGCGCGTGGCTTCCGCAATAAACAAATCGCTGACCGTTTGTTCATTTCTGAATCGACAGTCAAAGTACACATGAAAAGTTTGCTCAAGAAGCTCCAAGTGCCATCTCGTACAGCAGCAACAGTCCTGTATTTAGAACGATTTGGTGAAACCAAATAATTTTGTTAGCGTTCGCAATAATATCTTTAGGTATTAAAAGAACCGCCAAGCATTGGCGGCTTTTTATTTGTCTGGGCGAATGGAATACAAATCATTGTTGTGTTTTCCGCACTCTAAATAGTAATGGAGTGCCGCTTTTTTATCTTGAGCGACCACTTTCATACTGTGCATTCTCCCCTGTTCAAAGTAGAGGATTTCGTACTCTACGCTCGTATCAAGTTGCTCTGCAGCAGACATGCTACGCCTCCTTAACCAACATTTATTTTATCAGGCAAAATTAGTGCCATTTATCACATGGCATTTAGTTTAAATTGCGAGCTAAAATGTGCCCTAATCCACTTTTTTGCCGATAATTGTGATCAGAAAGCTAATTTTAAACTCTATATACTAAAAGGGTGGCAATGATCCGTTGCCCGAAGGGGGTAAGTTTGCCGCTTACAGATTGAGTATAGAACTTAATCGCGAGAAAGGGAGTGTGTAAGTGCCATGAAATTACAGTATTTTTCTAATAAAGTCGGTCGTTATGGCATAATTTTGATGTCTATTCTATTGTTCGTTGGCTGCACAAAGAAATTTTTTTACAGCAACATTGATTGGATTGTCATTGAATATTTAGACAACTATGTCTCTCTTGACGCTGAACAGGAGTCGTTACTGGAAGAGCGAATTTTGTTATTGGCAGATTGGCATAAGAAAGAGGAGTTACCAGTCTATATTGAGCACTTGAAGTCGTTAGAAGTGATACGGAAAAGAGAGGTCACGTTTGATGTGCTGCAAAAAAATCGCGACATGGTACGAGCTCATTACCAACGCCTTGTTTCCAAAGCGGCACCAGACCTTTTCTCCCTCAGCATGCAGCTCACTGAAAAGCAGCAACGAGAGTTTCTTGATAGTGTTAAAGAACGATATGAAGAAAAAGATAATAAATATGCGGGTAAGCCGGAGCAGGAATTAAGAAAAATGGTGCTCGATAATACGGAGGAGTGGATGGAAGAGTGGATAGGGGCATTGTCTAGTGAACAAAGAGCGCGAGCAAAACAACTTTCTGAAGAGGTTCTCATTAATAGCCAATTATGGCGTAACTACCGCTCTTCAATATATCAAGAACTTAAATATCTTTTTGATAATAAATCCAACCGTTCTGTTTATCAGCAAGTCTTCATGCAGTTATTGTTCGAACCGGAAAGTTATTATAGTGAACAATTGAGTAAGAATATTAATCATAATATCGCGCTCACCAATGAATTCACATTGGATATATCTAACTCGATGAGTGATAAGCAGTGGAAATATTTTCATAATAAAGTAAGAGAATGGCGCGAGTTAGCGGAAGAGTTAATGGACTGAATTATTTACAGGGTCCAATAGTTTATAATGATTCATTGTGTTCATATCTACCTTGTGAGCTTTCTATACAAAAAATGATTCAAAGCAATTTCTTATTATGCTATGAGCGTAACATGCATGGAGAAAAATGTTAGATAGGCTCATCGTAATACACTGAACAGCGATAGCCTTTACGCCAAAACAATGAGAATTATTATGAAGCATTTAGTTGACCGATTTCTTCGCTACGTCACGTTCGATACCCAATCAAATCCCAATGAAACCGTCTGCCCTAGTAGCCCTGGTCAATCGGTGTTTGCGGAATATTTAAAGAAAGAAATGTTAGAGCTTGGGCTTAGTAGTGTCACGCTCACTGATAACGGCTATCTAATGGCAAAGCTACCATCCAATGTTGACTATGATGTTCCGGCTATTGGTTTCATTGCCCATATGGATACTGCGCCAGATGCTTCTGGGAAAAATGTCACTCCCCAGTTTATAGAAGATTACCATGGCGGTGATATTGCGTTAGGTTTAGGGAATGAAGTGTTATCACCAGTGCAATATCCTGATTTGCATGAGTTACATGGTCACAATCTCATCACCACTGATGGTACGACATTGCTCGGCGCAGATAACAAAGCTGGCATTGCTGAAATTCTATCGGCTATCGCTATGTTGATTGAAAACCCAAGCATCCCACACGGCGATATTTGTGTCGGTTTTACCCCAGATGAAGAGATTGGCCGTGGTGCAGATTTATTTGATGTGGAGAAGTTTGGTGCGAAGTGGGCTTACACTGTCGATGGTGGACCACAAGGTGAGTTGCAATACGAAAACTTCAATGCAGCAAGCGCCGATGTGATTTTTCACGGCGTGAGCGTTCACCCAGGCACAGCAAAAGGTAAATTGGTTAACGCAATGAATTTGGCCGCCAAATTCCAAGTGCAAATGCCAGAAGATCAAACACCAGAGGCGACAGAAGGTTACGAAGGTTTCTTCCACCTCAAATCGGGTGAACTTGGTGTCGCTCGTAGTGAACTAGGCTACATCATCCGCGATTTTGACCGTGAAGGTTTGGAAAGCCGTAAAGCCTTCATACAGAAGCTTGTGGATGAGATGAATGCAGAGCTAAAACACGGTTCGGTTGAATTGAAGCTAACAGATAACTATTACAACATGCGTGAAATGGTTGAGCCGTATCCACACATCATCGATTTAGCGAAACAAGCAATGGAAGCATGTGATGTGGAACCGCTCATTAAGCCTATTCGAGGTGGCACAGATGGTGCGCGTCTGTCGTTTATGGGCTTGCCTTGTCCGAACATTTTCACTGGTGGTTATAACTTTCATGGTATCCACGAGTTTATCTCGGTTGAGATGATGGAAAAATCGGTACAAGTTATTGTGAAAATTGCTGAATTGACGGCGACAAAACAAGCTTAACGAGCTTGAGACAAGTAATAAGGCCCAGACATTGTCTGGGCCTTATTACTTTCTAGTCATTGTTTTCTTTGTCAATGATTTGATTAACGGACGTCATTGTCTTCAATCTTATCAATTGGTAACCAGTCAACTTCGACGCCTGCTTGGTCGAACATGTCTTGGCTTACTTGTATCTTATCTGCCCAGCGAGATAAGAAGTCTTCTGATTGTTCCGGGCAATGCACGCGAGAGATCCCCGTTTGGATTATTTTTGCGGCACAGTTTGGGCAAGGGAAGTGCGTAACCCAAATATCACAGCCATCCAAATCACGTTTAGAAAAGAGAATTGCGTTCTCTTCCGCATGTAATGTTTTTAGGTACTTGAGTTCCCGTTCGTCCGTATCCACACTGTCAGAAACGCCATGAGGGTAGCCGTTAAAGCCGACGGAAACAATTCGGTTCTGATTAGTGATCACGGCACCAACTTGTGTCGATGGGTCTTTACTCCAAGAGGCAACCAATTCGGCCATTTGGTAAAAACGTTTCGCCCATTTAGAAATCATACTTATCCTCTCGGTCGAAGGCTTTGAATTAGCTGAATGATAACGTATTTTTTTTAAAAAAATAGGCAAATCGCACTATGTGGAAGAGAAGTTTGCATTTTTTAAAACTTCCGAATCACGCTTAGTATCAAAACTGCTACCTCTACAGTGGAAATTACATCAGTTTCACACTGTAGCAAGAGCCTGTTTCCAAACTATTTGGCTTATAGTATCGCCAATTTATAAGTTGTTTATCTGCCTTACACTTTGATACATTTTCCTTTGATTATCTTGAAGTTTTCGGACAAATACCCCTGTATGGTTAAGGTATTTTCAAACGAATCCTGTTCCATAAAGACGGTAAATACATGCAAAAGAAACCACTCGTCGCACTAATGGCGGCAACAGCTATCCTCGCGGGTTGCGGAGAAGCAAATAATGCCCAGAAGGGGTCGCAAGCTCCTCTTGTTGTGACGCAGGATGTCACAATTATTGACTACCAACCGAGTAAGTCTTACATCGGTCGCATTGAAGCTTTAGAAGATACGAATATCACGGCACAAGTCTCCGGCTATCTTGAAGCTCGTCATTTTGACGAAGGTCAGATGGTGGAGAAAGGGCAATTGTTGTACTCCATCGAACCTTCTTCTTTTGCAGCGCAAGTGGCGAGTGCAAAAGCGGCGCTAGCTCAAGCAAAAGCAGCCCTAAAGAAAGCGGAACTCGACCACCAACGTGGCAAGAATTTGTTGCCACGTGGCAGTATCTCTCAATCTGAATTCGACGCCTTGACGGCTACGTTGCTTGGTGCTCGCGCAGAGCTTGAGGCGGCAAACGCTCAGCTCAAGCTTGCAGAAGTAAACCTTTCTTACACCCAAATCCGCGCACCATTTAGCGGTCGTATCAGTGACAGTAAAGTGAGTACCGGTGATCTGCTTTCGCCATCTTCTGGCATTCTGACCACGCTAGTGAGCCTAGACCCAGTACATACTTCATTCAGCGTGAGTGAGCGTGAACGTTTGTCCCTAGGTATGGATGGCATTAAAGGTGACGGCAGTGCAGAGTCGAGCAGTGTCGAGGTGCAGTTAGAGCTAGAAAACGGCGAATACTATACGCATTTAGGACAGTTAGATTTCTTGGGCAACCGAATTAATACCCAAACCGGGACGATTGCGATGCGAGCGCTGGTACCAAACCCAGAACAGCAGCTTCTTCCTGGCCAGCATATTAAAGTCAATTTGCGTGATAAGAATGCGAAAGATGTGCTCGTAGTTCCTCGTCGCGCAGTTCAAACGGATCTTGAAGGTAACTTCGTGATGGTGATGGCTGAGGGCAATATCGCAGAGCGCCGCAATGTTAAATTGGGCTCTCAGGTAGATCAAGGCATCATCATTAGTGAGGGTCTAAAGAAGGATGAAACGGTGATTACGCAGGGTCTACAACGTGTACGTAACGGGGTAGAAGTGCGAGTTCAATCTCCTGACCAAGATAAGAAGTAGGAGGGGCAATGTTAAGTCGTTTCTTTATTCAAAGACCGAAATTCGCACTGGTTATCTCGATCATATTGACGTTGGCAGGAGCCATCTCTTTAGCGATCTTGCCGGTTGCTGAATATCCAAAAATCAGTCCGCCATCGGTGAGTGTGACGGCATTCTACACAGGTGCAAGCGCTGAGGTGGTGGAGCAAGCGATAGCTGACCCAATAGAAACCTCGGTGAACGGCGTAGAAAACATGATCTACATGTCTTCAAAGAGTGCCAATGATGGTTCTTACAGCCTGAACGTAACCTTCGATGTGGGCACTGATCCAGACATGGCTCAGGTTAACGTGCAAAACCGTGTCTCACAAATTGAGTCAAAATTGCCTCAAGAAGTGCGCATGGTAGGTGTTACGGTTAAAAAGCGTTCTCCGGACTTGTTGATGGTTCTGAACTTCTACTCACCAGACGGTAAGTACGATGATAAATTCCTCATCAACTACATCAACCTGAACGTAAAAGACCAGTTGGCGCGCGTCAAAGGTATCAGTGAAGTTAACGTGATCGGTGGTGGTGAATACGCGATGCGTGTTTGGTTAGACCCAGAAAAAATGGCTAACCTGAACCTTACTACGACAGATGTTTACTCAGCATTGGCGGAGCAAAACGTGCAGGTCGCGGCTGGTCGTATCGGAGCTGCGCCGTACAATAACCCTCAAGAAGTTCAGTTCAACCTAGTGACCAAAGGTCGTCTAGAAGGCGTGAGCGAGTTTGAGGATGTGGTGCTTCGCGCCAATCCAGATGGCTCTACCGTTTATCTAAAAGACGTTGCACGAGTTGAGCTTGGTAAGAAGTTCTACGACGGTAACGGCAAGTTCCGTGGTCAAGATGCGTCTATCGTAGCGCTGTCACTTCAGTCAGATGCAAACGCATTGGAAAGTGGTCAAGCGGTAATGGCGTTGCTCGATCGTTTAAGCTCCAACTTCCCAGAAGGCATGGCTTACGAAACCAGTTACGATACAACCGTGTTCGTTGCAGAATCGATCAAGGGCGTAGTGAAGACGCTGATTGAAGCGATCTTGCTTGTAATCGCGGTGACGTATCTGTTCTTAGGCAGTGCGCGAGCAACCTTGATCCCAGTTGTCGCGATTCCTGTTTCGCTTATCGGTACGTTCGCCATCATGCAGGCAACGGGCTTTACCATAAATACGGTAACCCTGTTCGGCTTGATCCTCGCCATCGGTATCGTAGTAGATGATGCGATTCTGGTTATCGAGAACGTGGATACCACCATGGCGAAAGATCCAACCATTTCTCCGCGTAAAGCAACGTTGCTAGCGATGAAAGAGGTAACGGGCCCAATCATTACCTCGACATTGGTTCTTTTGGCGGTATTCCTACCTGTAGCCATGTTGCCGGGAATTACCGGCATCATGTATCGTCAGTTTGCATTGACGATCTGTATCTCGGTAATGATTTCATCTATCAACGCGCTAACGCTGTCTCCAGCATTGTGTTCGTTGGTGTTGAAGCAGGGCGGTGGCAACACGGCAAGTTGGTTCCAAGCATTCAACCGTGGTCTTGAACGCGTCACAACGCGCTATGGTCAAATCGCGGGCTTTCTAGTGAAGAAGTCGTTGCTAGTGGTTACCTTTTTCTTCGTAGCGGTAGCGGCAGTCACTTTCTTCGCGAAAACAACCTCAACCGCATTCGTACCTCAAGAAGACAAAGGCATCTTGTTGGTGAACGTTCAGCTTCCGGATTCTGCATCACTGTCTCGAACTGAGGAAGTAACCAATAAGCTGATGAAAATGGTTGAACAAGAGCCAGGAGTCGATGGTGTCACGGTGGCGAATGGTTACTCATTCATGACAGGTGCAGCAGCATCGAACGGTGCGTCTCTGTTCATCAAACTGCATGACTGGGATATGCGTAATGGACTAGACGGCGAGCACGCAGCAAATGCGATTGCGAACCGTATTAATGGTCGTGCGGCGATGGAACTGCCACAAGCGATTGTATTCGCTATGGGGCCACCGGCAGTACCTGGTATGGGCGCGGCATCGGGGTTCGAGTTCGTACTAGAGGATACGTTAGGTCGTAGCCGTACTGATTTGTCGATGGTAATGGGTGAGATGATTCAGGCGGCAAACCAAGCGCCAGAAATTGCTTACACCTTCAGTACTTTCCGTGCAAACGTACCACACTACTATGTCGATATTGACCGTGAGAAAGCGCAGCAGTTGGGTATACCACTGTCGTCTATCTTCCAAACATTACAAGGTAATCTTGGCTCACTGTACGTGAACGACTTTACCATGTTTGGTAAGAACTTCCGCGTCACCATGCAAGCGGACAGTGAGCACCGTAGTAGCATGGGAGATCTGGCGCGTTTCCACGTGCGTTCTTCAAGCGGCGATATGGTGCCACTAAGTACACTAGTCAGCTATGAGCAAGTGTTTGAACCCGATGTCGCATGGCGATACAACATGTACCGCAGCGCGATCATTCAAGGTCAACCAGCGCCGGGTTACTCAAGTGGTGACGCAATTTCAGCAATGGAACGTGTTGCGGCTGAAGTGCTACCGCAAGGTTACACGTACGAATGGTCGGGCATGGCTTACCAAGAAGTACTGGCAGGTAACCAAGCCATTTTCGCGTTTGCATTGGCGTTGATCTTTATTTACCTGTTCATGGTGGCGCAGTATGAGAGTTGGAGTATTCCTCTGGCGATCATCCTAGTGGTGCCAGTGGCGACGTTAGGTTCCTTCCTCGCATTGAACTTGACTGGAACACCGCTCAACTTGTACGCACAGATAGGGCTTGTTCTGCTTATAGCGCTCGCGGCGAAGAACGCAATCCTGATTGTAGAATTCGCCAAGCAAGAGCGTGAAGAGAAAGAGGACGAAATTAACAGTGCAGCGGTACAAGGTGGTAAGCTTCGTTTCCGTGCCGTAAACATGACATCTTGGTCATTTATCTTAGGTATCTTTCCATTGATCTTCGCGTCAGGCGCAGGTCATGTGAGCCAGAACTCACTGGGTATCTCCCTCATTGGTGGTCTGCTCTGCGTACTTCTTGCTGGTACTTTCCTGATTCCGAGCTTCTATGCTATGGTGCAGAGAAAACGTGAGAAGATCCACGGTGGTAGCACTAAGCTGATTCCTCTGGATGATGAATAAGTATTGAGTCTACCCATAAAGAAAAGCCCGAAGCATGTGAATGCTTCGGGCTTTTTATTCTCAATTGCTGTCTCTATATCAGATTGGCTAAATCGAACTACACATTACGGGTCTTAAATACGGCAACCGCATTATCCATCTCTTGAGCTTGCGTGGAGACAGAGTTCACTTCATGCAAACACTCTTGCGCAGACTGCATATTGGTTTCTGAAATAACGTTCAATTCGGTGATGGAATCACTCACTTGGTTCATCACAATGCCTTGCTCTTCGATCGCAGAAGCAATACGTTCTGAGTTACCTTGGATGGCGTGCATGTCGGCAATGATTTGCTGCAGACTCGAATCCAGTTGTTCAGATGCTTGCAGAGTTTGTTGACCCTGATCGTTGCATTGGTCGATATCCGCAACCACCATCGACATCTGAGACTGAATGTCAGAGACCACATGCGTGATATCTTCCGTTGATTGATGAGTGCGGCTTGCTAATGCTCGAACTTCATCTGCGACAACCGCAAAGCCACGCCCTTGCTCGCCTGCTCGTGCCGCTTCGATCGCTGCATTTAGCGCAAGAAGATTGGTTTGCTCAGCAATATCTTGGATGATGTTAACTGCGCCACCAATTTTGTCTACGTGCACATTCAAAGAGCGAATGGATTGCTGGCTATTGGAAAGAATGCTCGTCAGTTGACCAACGTTTTTTACCGTTGTTTCAACCACGTCGCGACCTTGTTCAGCGTTGTTTGCGGCTTGATGGACGCCTTCGACTGCCACAGAGGTGCTCTCTGAAATTTCACCAATGGTTGCGACCATTTGCTGAACCGCCGTAGCCATTGAAGAGGTGTGATCGGTTTGAGTATTAAACTGTTCTATTACCCCCTCAAGTTCACGATGCATGTTATCTGTACTTGCAGACAGCTGAGTTGACTTCTCTTTCGTATCATGAATAAGGCACTCTAGCTTATTGAGTAAATCATTTAGGTGATGACTGATGTCTCCTAACTCGTCTTTACCTGTTAATTCTGAGCGTAAGCTAATATTGTTACTCACACTGATATTTTGGATAGTGTTTAACAAAACACTGACGCGATTGTTAATTGATCGGGAGATTTGCCAGATAAGTACAACAAGCACAAGTAACACGATGGCCGTGAGTGCTTGTTTGATGATCGCCATTTGTGAATTGCGCTGCTCTGTGGCAGTGCCGATCAAAGAAGAGAAAGTTTTAAACTGTGCTTCTACCGTATGCGATAGGGAGCGAGTTTTGCCGAGCAATCCTTCTTTGTAACTCACACCAATGATTTGTTTTTGTGCTGCGACCTGTTTGGCACTATCCAACAATCCTGCAGCAGATAAACCTTGTAATAAGTTAGCATTCACCTCACCAGATTTGACGGCTGAATCGAACTCAATAAGAGCAAGAAACTGCGGATGAGTGGCACTTTGCTTAGCACGTAGCAATTGTTGTTGGTAATTGCCGATCAAGCCGCTGTCATTGTCGAGTCCGTAACGTTTATATGCTGTGGCTAGGTCTTGAAATCCACCATGGTAAGACAATAAGTCTTGCTTGAATGGCTGACTAGAAGGGAGTTCATAATGGGTTAGGATGTCAGCTAATTCTTTTTCTAAGCCAAGGAAGAGTTCCACATTCGCTTCAAATTTGTCGAGATATTTGAGGTCATTGCGAAGGAGGAAATCTTTCTCATTGCGTCGTAAATTGAGAAGTTGAATCTCCAAGTCACTGACGAGTTTAATCGCATGGTTTAATTCATTGGTCTGTTTGGCAAAGTTTGCTGACAACCCCAACAGAGCCACGATACCCAAAATGGCGATAGTGCCGAGAGAGTACAATTTTTGTCTAATAGTCATTTTTACATCCTGAATAATTGACCAAGGTAAGGAAACCATAGCCGGTCCCAATGCTAGATCTGACGTTTGCTAATGCAGCACTTTTTGGCGTTGCTGCTTTTTTGTCGCTTGCTTGTTTTTACTATCAAGCCTACGACGTTGTGAAGCACGAGTAGGTTTGGTTTTAATACGCTTTTTCTCTTGTCGGGCGGCTGATTGGATCAACGCTTGTAATCGATTAAGTGCGTCTTCTTTATTTTGCTCTTGTGTCCGAAACTGCTGCGCTTTGATGATAATCACCCCTTCCTTCGATATCCGGCTGTCAGAAAGTGCAAGTAATCGCTCTTTATAAAAGTCCGGGAGTGTAGAATGATGTACGTCAAAGCGCAGATGTATCGCAGACGATACCTTATTAACGTTTTGCCCACCATTTCCTTGAGCTCGGATGGGAGATAATTGAATTTCCCAGTCCTGAATTGTGACAGAGTTAGAAATTTTGAGCATAATTACTAGGCGCCATAAGAATTGTTGCGATGGATGATAAATTACCATCAGTGGTATATAAATAGAAGAATAGAGATGAACACAATAGATTTTAGTGCTTATAAGGGACTAATTTTCGATATGGACGGGACGTTGATTGACACTATGCCTGCCCATATGGCTGCATGGCAAGCGACGGCAGACCGATTTAATTTCCCATTTCATCAAGATTGGTTACATAGCCTAGGTGGTATGCCAAGCTTTAAAATTGTGAGTGAAGTGAACCGTGAACATGGCTTATCTCTCGATCCAAAAATCGTATCACGTTTTAAAATGGATACGTTTGCGGAAATGGAGGAGCACGGTGAAATTATCTCATGTACAAATATCGTGTTAGAAAGTTTTTTAGGTAATAAGAAAATCGCAGTAGGCACAGGCAGCCAACGCGATTGCGCTTTGCGCTTACTCGCGAAGGCAGGTATTCTGAGTAAACTTGATGCCGTTGTTACCGCTACGGATGTAGAAAGACATAAACCGTTCCCTGACACATTTTTATTGGCTGCAGAGCAATTGTGTTTAGGCGCTGATGAATGCGTTGTATTTGAGGATACAGAGTTAGGTAAGCAAGCTGCTCATGCCGCGGGAATGGATTGTGTAATGGTGGAAAGCGGCAAGTTAATTTTCCACCCGAAATAATTAAAAATAGAATAAACAAAGGATGCCGTTTAAAATTAAACGGTATTCTTTATTGTTTCATATGACGGTATCTCGATGATTTAAACTAGCCCTAAGAAGTAAGAAGATGATACTGGAAACACCAGTGTTCTTAACGACTCGCAAAGGCAATCAAACTCGCTTTAATTTGGCATTTTAAAATAAAATGGTGCTAGGCGTTGCAGCTGGCCGATACGAAGATGAAATGACGATAAGTTTGATTGCTTACTAGGTTTGGCTTGGTCTTTAGAAACTGGCAATAAAAACGCCGCAATCAATGCGGCGTTTTTGTTAGGCGATTATTGGATTTCCAACAGTTCAATATCAAAGATCAAGACGCTTGCTGGTGGGATTGGCCCCGTTCCGTTCTTACCGTAGCCAAGTGTGCTCGGTACGAATAGGCGGATTTTCTCACCCACGACCATATACTGCACACCTTCTTGCCAGCCTTTGATCACTTGATTAAGGCCAAATGAGATTGGCTCACCACGGTTTACCGAACTGTCAAAGACGGTCCCGTCGATAAGCGTACCATGGTAATGTACTTTTACTTTGCTGTTTGCCGTAGGGTGCAAGTCGCCAGTCCCTTTTTCTAGAACCAGATACTGAAGGCCGCTTTCAGTGGTAATGACGCCTTCTTTTTTACTGTTTTCTAGCAGGAATGCTTGACCCTTAGTAAAGTTTTCGTCAGCAACTTGGTGGTTTGTCCAAGTACGGTAAATGAAAAAACCAGCCAATATAAAAATAATTAGAGGAAACAGAAATTTAGACACATTTACTCCTTGTGTTATTTCGGTTGTTTAAGCAAATAGTTAATGGTTTCAGCCATCGCTTCGACAGTTTCATGTCCACCAGTGATCACTTGGTATTTACCATTGACGATAAAAGCAGGAACAGAATTGACCTGGCCATTAGTTGTGATTTCTTCCGCTTTTACAATATATTCAAACAGTTTGTCTTGCTGTGTCTTGTCGAGCTGATAAGGGCTGATGAGGTTACGAGATTCAAATGCTTGCTCTACCGCTGCTTGGCGTTCGTCTGCCGTCGCGTCTGCACTCATTTGAACGGCAGCGAAAAGATCCTCCATGAACGCTTTATCCGGGGTACCGTCAAGCTGCATTACTGCCGTATAGTAGATAATCGCACTGATTTGAGCGGTTTCATTAAATGTCACGTGTAGTTTTTCCACTTTTTGATCAGTGAGTGATTCGATTTGAGGGACGAAATCTTCCATTGAACGACAATGGCCGCAATTAAGAGAGAATACTTCACTCAGTGGCGCTAGGTTGTATTCTGCAAGAGAAACTGGCAATACCTCGAACTGCTTACCTTGTTGTGGCTGAGAATTGCCGTCATCACAAGCAGACAATGCCACGGTAGCGGCAACTAAGGCAAAAGCTTTGAAAATGGTTTTGAACATAATAACACTCTGAATATAACAGTGGAGGTTAGTTTATCGGTTAATGTGATCAACGAAAACTATTAATACGACTTGTTACACAATTGAATAATGTTTAGTTGAAACATTATCTAGGCGCACTGCCTCATTAGAGAAAGCATAGTGAGAAGCCGACGTTTGTCATTGGCATGATAGCTGCTAGAGAATAGGGAGCAAATGACTAATCATGTTAAAGTAATAACATGTTTGGTCGACATATAAGAATCTATCCTACGTTGGTATCGCTATGAAGCATTGGTTTTTGGTTATTTGTGGCATCTTAGCTGGTTGTGGCAGCATAAATTCAGAAATGGTTCCGGGGGGTAATATGTTAGATACCGCGCCTAGAACGAACTCGGAGTTGATGCACCCAGAGTGGGGATACGTGGCAACACCCTACGTAGCATCAAATTGCGAGGTTCAACCCCGAACGACTCCCCAAGAAATGACGCAAGGTGCGACATCGTTAGAAATGTTCTTGAATCGACATCATATCGCTTATGAAGCGGTCAGTGGCGAGCACTTAATGGTGCGTTTAAAAGAGCAGGTTCATTTTCAAACGGGGTCTGCCCAACTTTCGCTGCAATCACAAGATTGGATTCGAAACCTTGGTCATTACTTAGCCGGAAGAAGCGACATAGACGTCGTGATTGATGGTCACACAGACAGCACTGGTCGTGCGATTTTTAATGACAGCTTGTCAGAAAAACGTGCTGAGGAAGTTGAAAAGCAATTGTTGGCGACAAACTTACCGCGTCAGCGTATTTTTTCTCGAGGGTTTGGTGAGTATGTTCCGCAGTGCAGTAACGCGACCTCTACAGGAAAAGCGTGTAACCGCCGTGTTGAACTCATGCTGATTGTTGGGCAGTAGCGAGTAATGTCTAATTCAAAGTATCTTGAACATTGAAAACAGAAAATAGAAAAGAGGCATCGGTAGGTGCCTCTTTTATATCCGCTAATGTTCTAGGGGGAACTAGGAAAATTCTTTTTCAATATAAGTGATGATATCAGAAGACTCATAAAGCCACTGTGTTTGGCCATCTTTTTCAATACGAAGACAAGGAACTTGTATTCGACCGCCACCTTGTTCAAGCTCCGTACGATGCGTTGGGTTGTTTTTAGCATCGCGCAGTTCGATATTGACAGATTGACGTTTCATCGTACGACGGACTTTTACGCAGAATGGACAAGCTTCAAATTGGTAAAGTGAATATTGCTTGGCTTTTTCGTCTATATCTCTCTGTGCGTCTTCAGAGCGTTGAATGCCTCGAGGAGAGAAAACCGCATTGAGCAATAAAATGATTTTTCCCAAAATCCAACGGATAAACTTCATAATGATCCCTTGCTGTTCAGTAGATGAGTGTCCTTATAGCTATGCAACGAGTAATGGTGCTGCACAGAAAGCGTAGTCTATCAGTTGTTTCCCTTTGACAAAACCATGGTTTTTATAGGGAAAAAAGCCGTTTTAGCCAGCCTAATATTCCTTTAGACGGAGCTGAATTTGCTTCCTTCCCTAAGTAGAAACTATGCATTAGATCGGCTCGAAATGCATCCAAATCTATACGTTTGATGATCAGTTCATGGTGCAATGTATGTTGAGTTTGCTCTGCATGGTCATGCGCTAGACTGAAATCCATATTTAGATAGCCTTGAGTGTATAGCCACATATGGGTGATAAGGGTAAGATCTTCCGCAGACTGGTTGGTAAACTTGTCTGCGTGCTCATCGCCCAAAGTATTGCTGAGTACTTGCTGCATCTGCTGGGAAGTGGTCGCGCTTTTTTCATACTGTGCGCTGGCTTCAATATGTGATTTGGTCAGCAGGCCTAACAAGTGTAGGGCAGGGGCGGTATCTGGCTTGTTTTCACATACCTTAGTGAACAAAGGCGCTTGCTCATTTGTCCAACGTCGCCTTGCCGCTTTGTGCTGTTCCATAAAGGGGATGTTCTTAAACCCCATATCTTGGATCAGCTGATTAAGAAGGGTCATGACTTTGCAACTCCTTAACCGTCACTTCGACATGCTGTTCGTTTAAATCAACAAAAATGGAAGAGCCGGTAATCATCACTGAAAGGCTAGAGCCTCGTTCAAGGTGTTGTGAAATAACGTCGATAGCGTCGTAGTCAAAGCTCGCCACGTTAACAGGTAGCATGCCAAACTTGCCCGCCATCTTCTCCCACCAGACAGATGCTTTGGTGTTGTAAGTATAGACTTTAACGTTCTTTGCTAAACGCGTTGCTTTTTTTACTCGTTCAGGTTCTGGTTCACCTATCTCAATCCAGTGCGTAATGCTTTGGTCAGCTTCAACGCACCATAAATCGGGCTCTTCAGTTGTTGAAAGTCCTTTAGTGAACGCCAAATTGTCTTGCGCATTTAGGCAGTATGCAAAAATACGTGCAAGCATACGCTGCGGTTTTTCTGAAGGGTGGAGGGCAATGGTCAGGTTTTTTGAATCGTAATAATCGTTGTTCATATCGGAAATAGCGATACGAAACTTGTAAATTGTCGGTTTAAGAGCCATGGGAAATATCAACAAATTGTAGGCAAAAAAATAGCCAGCTAATTAGCTGGCCATCATATCAAATTCTTTAAAAATTAAAGTACTTTGATTTGCTCTGCTTGAGGACCTTTTTGGCCTTGAGAGATCACGAATTCTACTTTCTGACCTTCAACAAGCGTACGGAAGCCGTCACCAGTGATTGCAGAGAAGTGTGCGAATACGTCAGGACCGTTTTCTTGTTGAATGAAACCAAAGCCTTTAGTTTCGTTGAACCACTTAACTGTACCAGTAGCTGTGTTAGACATATCTAATATCCTAAATATCTAATTTTTTGTGTAATCTTTCGCCTATTCGGCGCTTATAGCGTGGAAAAAATAAATTGCTATTGCGTACCACAGGACGGCGGAATCACAAGTAATCCAACGAAATGTGCAAACAAAGAACTTTCTTTCTAGCCGCAATCGAGTCTAGGTTAAATACGATGAGAGTCAACAGATATTAATGTTGAACGAACAAATATTTGTATTTTGTCACTTTTTACTCTGTATATTTTTGATGGAATTTCAAATAAATGGCGGGTTTGTGAACTTTTGTAGCAAAGCTTGGCATGAGTTCAATGGGTTTGACTAATTTGATGATTTATTATTCATGTGGTTGGACCATTAAGGAGGCTCTATGAAAAGCAAGTTGCCCGATCCTCTGGCAAATGAAATGGCGCAAGATTTTGAATCTGGCAGAGGTGAAATTAAAGACAACACGTTGAATGCCGTTGTTACTAGCCCATTATTTAGGAGGAGAGTGGTGAAAATTAAAAAAGGAAAAGGCAGTTTTTCCAGAAAAGAGAAGCATCGAGGTAAAGAGTCCTATTCAAAATGCTCATTAATGTGGATTTTGAATAGGTTTCTTATTTTATCCCCAAGTAAGCTAGCATCTTGAAGTCACTTGGGAATACCCATCGTTATCGCTCAATTTGCGGCGAATAAATGGAATAGGCAGTAATTTGCCCGGCAACAATGGCAGAAAACATAAACAGAGCGGACAGACCAATACTTGGGATCGGTAGGATGGATTGCTCGAATACGGATTGTCCAGCACTGACCAGAACGCGACTGCCAGGTACGAGTATAATAATCCCTTGTATGATATAGATTGAACCGGTCAGTTCCATCTTTTTGGCGATCCAAGTACCATACAAAGTTATAAGAACGGTGGTTACCCAAGTTCCCACCACCCAACCGCTGTCAAAGCCGAGGTAGAGTGGCCCCCACATACCGAGTACTGCAACAGGCAGACCAAGCAAAATATCCACTGGTCGAGCGTTAAATATCACGCCTAAGCAGGCGGAGATGAAGAACAGTCCCCCGACGTGCATCCATGTTGGAACCTCATTGATATAGTCAATAGATTGTGCCTGTCCCCAGATAGATTCACCAATATTGAGCCCAATGGTGATGCCAACAAACAGCTTAATCAATGATAACGCGCACTGCCCCAATAAACTCGTGCCAGAAACCAAGTCGTTAAATGCCAAACATTCTAGCGCATTTGCAATGGATAAGCCTGGCACGAACAAAACAATAGTCGCAATACATAATGCCCAAACGGGTATCGGCAAGCCTGTGCTTGATAGGTAGGCAACAATGATCCCTGTAAATAACGCGGCAACAAATTCTACCGCAATTGCACGACGATCACGGCAAACTTGCTGACAACCCCAAACCATTAAGCCAAGCAAAAACGCAAAGCCAATTGCTTCTAAGGTACTGCCAACCAACATTAAATATGCGGCCGGAATGCCCATATTTGCAAGAGCAATGATCCAATTTGAGTATGCGGGTGGTTCATGAACGGGTTCTCTGCTGGGTTGGCTAATTTGAATGATGGTATTTGCGAGTAAGCTAAGGTTGATTGAAGCTGGCTTCAAACGCTTAAGAACGACAGCGTTGTTGTCATCGGGAAACTGGTAGTTAATCGCCGTTGGCGTGGCTTGAATCATGACATCGACACCATGCTTTTGTGCATAGTGCTGAGTGTATTTCTCTACTTTATACGGAGCACATCCGCTTCTGTGTAGTGTGTCGCCAATCTCGACGATCTTATTAATTCTGTATTGGGAAGGCATAATCTGAGCGATAAAAATAATAGGGCCAAAATTGCGAGTAAACTAACAAACCTAAGCGAACTGAGCGAACCTTCAATGTGTTTTTGATTTGGTTTTGTGGACTGTGTCAGGCGTTTCTCACCTAGGTGCCCTATGCGCAATCGGTGACGATAGATATCTCACGCGAAGCGTAATGTTTTGAGGTTCAATCAGCTTGATTAGAATTTGACTTCAACCTCGTACGACTATGCACATCACTTGCTATACTCATTTGAACTCAATGTTTTTGTTGTTATTTCTTGCTGCTTACTCATTAGCATTTGGCACTGAGGATGGTTATGCGTAAAACGGTTGTCTTTCTAATAAGTTGGTTTTGTTCTTTGACAGTTTACGCAGAAACTGCGTTTGAGATTGTCAAGAAATCCGATCTCGCGATGCGAGGAGATGCCAGTTACAGTGAAGCGACGATGGACATTATTCGTCCAGACTGGACTCGATCTATGAGCATGAAAAGTTGGACTAAAGGAACCGAACTTTCTCTGGTTTTAGTGACTGCTCCAGCGAAAGACAAGGGCAGTGCATCACTAAAGCGTCAGAGAGAGATGTGGAATTGGGTACCAAGTATCGAGCGCGTGATCAAAATTGCACCGTCCATGCTGAGTCAATCTTGGATGGGATCCGATTTCACAAATGATGATTTAATTAATCAGTCTTCTATCGTTGTTGACTATCAGCATGAACTCAAGAGAAAAGACAGTTTTGATGGCGATGCCGTTTGGGTAATAGAAGCGGTTGCGAATCCCGATGCGCCCGTAGTCTGGAGTAAGATAACATTATGGATATCAACATCGACATACTTACAGCGTAAAGTTGACTTTTATGATGAGTTCGATGAGTTGGTCAACGTGATGACAACGTACGACGTGAAGCTGTTAGGGGGGCGAAAGTTAGCAACGCGGATGGAGATGCAACCCGTGGATGAACCGGGAAATAAAACAGTGCTAACGACTCATCAGGCTCAGTTTGATTTCGAGATAGATGATGGCTTCTTCTCTCAGCAGCAAATGAAATCATTACGTGATTGACGGAGTGATACGTTATCAACCAAGAGGAGGGGTAGAAAGCAATGCTGATAAAGCTGGCGTGGCGGAATTTATGGCGACAAAAGCGCAGAACTCTGTTGACTGCTTCTGCCTTAGCACTAGTGTTGTTTCTGTCTCTCATCACCCGAGCGTTCCAAGAAGGGAGTTATACTTCTACTATACAAAATACCGCCAAATTTTATAGCGGCTTAGTGCAACTGCAACATCCCGAGTTTGGAGAGTCGTCGAGCATAGATGATGTGCTACCACAAAGTGACGATTTCATCTCCTTCGCTCGAGGTAACGAAAATATCGATGTGATCTTACCTCGGGTGGAATCTGTTGCATTGGCCGCAAATGGCGAACGATCCAAAGGCGTGATGGTTTTGGGCGTCGATCCTGCCGCAGAAAATCATTACTCTCGCATCAGTGATAAAATTGTTGCAGGTGGCTTCATTTCTTCAGGTCAACCGTCTGTGTTAGTTGGTGGTGGCCTAGCCCAGTATTTACAGCTTAAGGTTGGAGATGAACTAGTGCTTTATGGGGCGGGTTATCGAGGTCAAACGGCCGCTGGGCTGTATAACGTTGCTGGGATACTTCATTTCCCTCTACAGCAGCTTGACTCGCAACTGGTTTATATGCCACTTGATGTCGCTCAAACCCTCTATTCTCTCAATGATCAAGTGACAGCGTGGGTATTGAACACAAAAAGTTTGCACACGTTACCTGAGACGGTTTACCAACTCCAACGAAGTTATGGTGAGGATGTGGCGGTGAAAGATTGGCAAGCACTCTCTCCGGAAATGGCACAGCAGATCGCGTTAGATAAAGCTGGCGGGATATTCTTGATCTATATCTTGTATGGGATGGTGGGGTTTGGTCTATTTGCCACCATCCTGATGACAACTTTAGAGCGTCAGCGTGAGTTTGCCGTTATGCTCGCAACAGGTATGTTACGTTCAAAATTGGTTGCGTTGTTGGTCATTGAATCAACGTTTATTTCCGTCATTGGTATTGTCATCGGGCTTTTGATAAGTGCACCTGTGTTGGGTTATTTTTATTTTAATCCCATTGAAATCACAGGCGATGCGGCGCAGTTGATGCGTGAGAGTGGCTTTGAACCGATAGTCCCTGTGCTGCTTGAGCCCCGTTTATTGATCGACCAGATCATAGTGGTATTAGTCATTGTGTTGTTGTGTTTGCTGTACCCAATCTCACGTTTGCTTCGTTTACCTGTTGCAAGCGCACTAAAAGGGGGCATGCATGCTAGTTAAATTGGCTTGGCGAAATTTGTGGCGCAATAAACTGAGAACGTCGATTATGTTGGGTGCGATGGTTTTTGGTCTAATGGGCGTTGTTGCGATGATGGGCTTTATGAATGGCATCGTTGATAGCATGATAAAAAATGCCATTTCATGGCAAACAAGCCATCTGCAAGTTCACCAAAAGTCTTATTTGAATAACCCCGAACTCAAAGCCATCATCCCTGATTCCCCTTCATTAACGAGAGATTTACTCAGGCAACCAGAAGTAGCCGCTATTTCGGCTCGCTTTCTAGTTGATGGGATGATCGCATCTGCACGAAGCACGCGTGGGGTGCGCATTAACGGTATTCATATTGAGCAAGAACACCGGATCACACCATTAGCCAAACACATCACTGAAGGGGAGTGGCTCAATGAAGAGGGACGTAATCCGATTTTAGTGTCCGCCAAAACGATGCAGCGATTGAATCTGCGTGTGGGTTCTAAGGTGATTTTAACGCTATCTGATGTTCATGGTGATGTTGCAGGTGCGGCATTTCGCGTAAGAGGTGTGTTCAAAACGCCTTCAAACACTTTTGATGAGGGAAACGTCTATGTGCGAAAAGCCGATTTAGAGAAACTGGCTGGCCTTTCCGGCGCACATGAAATTGCTATTCTTTTAAATTCCAATCAAAGCGATGTATTGAAGGTCGCAGAGTTTTTTGTTCGAGAGACTTTTCCTAAATCTGCATCGCACACACTAACGGTAAGATCATGGTCTGAAATTCAACCATTGCTTTCTACCATGATGAGCTCTATGGATATCTCTAACCAGGTAACGTTGGTGGTTTTTGTCCTCGCGATGACACTCGGCATTATCAATATTATGTTGATGTCGGTGTTTGAGCGAACGCGAGAGTTCGGTGTGTTAATGGCGGTAGGAATGCAAAAGCATAAGATCCGAACGTTGATCATATTAGAGACCCTGTTTCTTGGTTTGACGGGGTGTGCGCTTGGTTTATTTGGTAGTGTCGTGATGCTTAAAGTACTTAGTGTGACAGGCTTGTCGTTGGGTGGACTCGCGGAGGGATTAGGTGCTTATGGCGTGGATACCCTGCTGTATCCACGAGTTTCATTGTCGGATTATCAAATGATCATTATGGCAATTTTCATTGCGAGTCTCATTGCTGCCTTGTATCCGGCTCGACAAATTTTGAAGCATCAACCTGTAGATGCGATGGCGGAGAAAATTTAATGACCATTAAACTCAAGAAGTTGACGAAGACGTATAATCCAAACAGCGATTTTCCGGTTCATGCTGTCAAAGCCGTCAATCTGGAAATTAAGCAGGGCGAGTTTGTGGCCATAATGGGGCCGTCAGGTTCAGGAAAAACAACCTTGTTAAACATGATTGGTGGTATTGATTCGCCCACCTCTGGAACCGTTGAAATTGATGGCTGCTTCATCTCGGAGATGTCTGAAAAAGAATTGATCGCCTATCGCCGCGATAACATCGGCTTTATCTTTCAAGACTACAGTTTGTTGCCAGTATTGACAGCGTTAGAGAATGTAGAGTTTGTGATGCAATTGCAGGGGAAAACGGAGCGAGAATGCCGAGAACGTGCCAGTTCGTTGCTTGAACAAGTGGGACTGGCGGCCCAGATGAACAAGGTGCCAGGGAAAATGTCAGGCGGTCAGCAGCAGCGAGTTGCCGTTGCACGAGCGCTTGCTCCCAAACCTCGCTTTGTCATGGCCGATGAGCCGACCGCTAACCTCGATGCCAAAAGTACTGCTGAGCTGCTTGATATCATGGAGCAATTGAGTGAGCAAGAAGGGACAACGTTTATCTTCTCTACTCACGATACGAGAGTAATTAAACGCGCACACCGTATCATTGTTTTTGAAGATGGACGATTAGTGCGAGATTTCAGCAATATCGAAAGTGCATCTGAGAGAACTCATGCATAAAGATAAGAAGAGCAATCACTGTCGCTATGACCAAGGGGTGTTTAATTATACGTTAATTATGCCGTTGTTGGTGTTTTTCTCGACTCAATTATTGGCGAATGTGCCAGGCTTAGAACCGAAAAAGCAATGGGACTTGGACGGTTATATCAAATACATGGCAACCTATGCGCTTCCTGACAATCAAACGAATACTCTGGACCATTTAGTTCATAATCGCATCAACGTTGAGTATCGATTTTCCTCCGATTGGCGTGTCAATATTGGGATGAGAAACCGTGTCTTGTGGGGAGATGCGGCAGATTTTCCCCTCTATGCAGATTTAGTTTCACTAGATAACGGCTATTTTGATCTGAGTAAGAATTGGCGTGAAGATGGCGTTATATTTAACACGCAACTTGATCGCTTCAATATTTCTTGGCAACGAGAGGACTGGGGTGCGAGAGTGGGACGGTTTCGGGTCAATTGGTCAATGAACACGGTCTGGAACCCGAATGACATCTACAATGCATATTCAATTTATGACTTTGATTATGAAGAGCGAGCTGGCACAGATGCCATTATGGGCAGCTACCACCTTGGCTTCGCAGATGGGGTGGAACTGGTGTTCGCACCTGCTAGAAGATCTGGGCAGGACAGCACGGCTTTACGTTATTTCGCCAATCAATCGGGTTGGGACTATCAAATGATTGTTGGACGATCGCGCTTGGACTATGTGCTCGGATTCGGTTTTTCGACGGATATATATGATGCAGGGCTCCGCGGTGAGCTTAGTTGGTTTGACCCAGTTGACTCTAACTATCAGGGGACACCCACACAGAAAACGGCGGTAGCAAGCGTTGAAACTGATTATAGCTTCGGTGGGCAAAGAAGTTGGTTAGGCCGTTTCGCGTGGTTGTACATTTCAGAGCCGCAAGAAGTGACCAGTGCGCTCACGTACCTCAATCTCCCATTGGATGCCAAAACGTTAAGCTTCACCCATCATACTTGGTACAGTGATCTCAGCTTCGATCTTACGCCACTGAATCGTCTTACATTGTCGGCTAGCTATTATGATGATCATTCCTATTTTGTTGGGCTATCGAGCAGCTACTCTTTGGCAAATGATTGGCAATTGTTGACCGTTATCCAGAATTTCGGTGGAAGCCGTAACAGTGTTTTTGGCGAAGAGCCGACAACCTTGTTATTTGCCAATATTAAATACAGTTTTTAAATTAGATCATAATGCTTAATTTAGGAGGGAGGAGCATTTTCTAAATGCAATGCCTCGTTTTTGCAGTAATGTCAGAAGCATATATTTAATATTAACCTAAATGTCGTTACATTAATGGCTCATCGTTGTCAGGAGTTTATGGATGAACCTTACGATATCTGGGAAGTTGCAGTTCAGTTTTGTGTTGCTAGCGGTACTTTTTTAGTCTCAGCGGCATTTACTTATCGAAACATCAACACGGTAGATCAGCATGCATCGCCCTTGCTGGTTTCCGATTTACCTACTGTCGATAACTTCGTTAACTTTTCGTTTCAAAGTAAGTTGATTGTAGAATAACTACTTATCGAAAGTTTAAGCTTTGTTCTCTAGCGTTTTTCCTGAGCTGACTATTATCACTTACTTATTGTGATTGGTATAACGTTTAGCAAATGCGACTTAAGCGGAATTAAGTCAGAAAGGAGCATCTTAGTGCTCTTTTTTTCATGTTATCTGTAAAGATTCAAAGCAGGCGAGTAAGTCGCTCAATTCATTAAATGCGATGGAAGCAGAATCATTGAATGTTACGTCATCCCCATGATGAATGAGGCAAGAGGGCATTTGTGCGTTATAGGCTACTTGTAGATCATATAAATAGTCACCGACATAAAGAACCTCATGAGGAAGTAAGCGCCACTCTTTCGCCAACATTTGCAGTGATAATGGATCGGGCTTAGGTGGAAAACACTCACGCGTAATAACCCGTTCCACAGCGATTTGATTGTGTTCTAATTTTCGCTGTGTTGCGATTTGACAGTTACGCGTGACGATGGCGGTTTTGATTTTGTTTCGATGTAAGTGTGCTAACAGCTCATGACAGCCAAGCATCGGGGAAGACAGCTTCGCGTCAGAAACCTCATAATCAAATATCACATTATGAGCATGCTCACGATGGTGAGGATGCTCGAGAGCATCGATAAAATCCAACAAGTCTTCGCTTTGTGGGCAACCGAGTTGGCGACGTAACTCACCGAAGTTCATGCCGGAGCTCACCAAGGTGTTATCTAAATCAAACACAACGGCTTTAATTTTGTCGAGCTGTAAAGGGAATGGAATCATAATGACCTCGTACAACGTGACCGAACTATCGTTTTAAAAAACAAAGGGTTATTGTTAAGTTTAGATTATTCTGGTTAGATTGTACGAAAATAAATCAACCATGTATCACAAAACAAGGACGCGCATGATCATTCCTAAACGATTACAAAAAGGCGACACCATCGGCTTTTTCTCGCCATCCTCTCCAGCCACGGTATTTGCTCCAACTCGTTTTGAGCGTGCCAAAGCGTACGTGGAATCCCATGGTTACCAGCTAAAAGCAGGCAGCTTAACGGGCAAAACTGACCAATATCGCTCGGGTTCGATTGAAGAGCGAGTAGAAGAATTGAATGCGCTGATTCGTGATCCCGAAGTGCGCTGTATTATGTCGACCATTGGTGGTTATAACAGTAACTCATTGCTACCTTACATTGATTACGAGGCGCTGAAGAAAGATCCAAAGATCATTGTTGGCTATTCGGATGTCACAGCTTTACTCATGGGCATTTATGCACAAACCGGCATCGTTACTTTCTATGGTCCTGCTTTGGTGGCATCTCTGGGTGAATTCCCGCCATTGGTGGACGAGACCTTTGCTTCGTTTGAGGCGATTGTGAATACGTTAGATGGCTTGGAGCATCAATACACAATGCCTCAAGGGTGGACAGATGAATGGATAGAGTGGGGCGAGCAAGACCGCGCAAAGCAAACCTTGCAAAACCAATGGCACTTTAAAGGCGAAGGCAAGATCACTGGGCGTTTGATTGGCGGAAACCTCAATACCATGAAAGGCATCTGGGCAAGCAAGTTTATGCCGATTATCGAACACGGTGATATTTTGCTGATGGAAGATTGCTTGCAGGGTATTGAAACGGTCGAACGATCTTTTGCGCTGCTTAAGCTTTCCGGTGTGTTTGATAAAGTCATTGCGGTTGTTCTTGGCAAGCATGAAAAGTTCAACGATAAAGGCACAGGGCGTGCACCCATAGACGTGTTGCTAGAAGTACTTAACGGTCAACCACTACCGATCTTGTATGACTTTGATAGCTGCCATACTCACCCAATGCTCACCGTTCCATTGGGCTCGACCATGACGCTCGATTTTGACAATGAAACGGTGGCAGTGAGTTTAAAGAGCTAGCTTTTTTGACTAGTTCGTCAGAGAAAACTATTTCTCCTCAAGACGAAAGATTTTGCCGCTGTCGGTAGAAAAGTAGATATAACCATCAGGGCTGATGGTTATATCTCTTACTCGCTCACCGAGATTCTCCATCAATCTTTTTGATTCGGTGAGCTTGCCGTTTTTAATCGATACCACGTTAATGTGTGCCAGTTTCAGTGCGCCTGCTAAGATCTTCCCATCCAGCTCTGGGTACTTATCGCCACGGTACAAAATCATGTTACTTGGTGCGATAGAAGGGATGTAAACCAGCTTGGGATCTTCCATTCCTGGTAACGACTTAGCTTCCCCGACGTCCAACGGACCCCAATATTCTTTACCATGAGAGACTTTTGCCCAGCCGTAGTTCGCGCCTTTCTTGATTAGATTAATCTCATCGCCGCCGCGTGGTCCATGCTCAATCGACCACAGCTGTTTGGTCGCCTCGTCGTAAAACAACCCTTGAGGGTTTCTATGTCCGTAGCTCCAAATCTCAGGTCGCGCTTCGGAAGGTTTGAAAGGATTGTCTTGCGGAACCGAACCATCAAGGTTGAGACGAAGAATACTGCCTGCATGGGTTTGAGTGTCTTGCCCATTATCACGTTCGCCACGGTCACCGATTGAGAAGTAAACTTTGTCGTCAATAAATGAAATTCGACTGCCGTAGTGGCGACCTGTGTCGGTGATGGCATCAGCAGCAAAGAGATCTCTCCAACCCACAAGCTGATTGTTTTGCAATTGCGCCGTCGCTAACGCCACCGTATTGCCTTTACTCGTGCGCTTGCTGTAGGTAAAGAAGAGTTGCGGGTTTTGCGTATCGGCATTCGGTGCGAGCGCGACATCCAATAAGCCGGCTTGTCCACTGGTGTTCACATCGGGGATGTTAAACAGCTTTTGAGGTTTGCCTGTGGTGATATCCAGCAACGAAACCGTACCGTTCTTTTCATTGACGATAACGCGATGGTTATCTAAGAACTCGATCCCCCAAGGGATCTGAAACCCATTCGCCACTTCGTTGGCGCGGTATTCGGCAGCGTTGGCAGAAAAGGATAAACAAGCGAGTAGGGCAGCAGCAATCGTTCTCATGGTTCCTTCCAATATGAATCGTATTAATGTTTAAAAGCTAACATTAAAAGGCGATGTTTGGCAGGGTATGTGAACATAAAAAATCCCCGATACGATATCGGGGATTGAATTAAGGCAATAGAGAATGATTTACTCAGTTAGATTACATCGCTTCTTCGAAGATCTTAGAGATTTCTTCGTGCGTTGCTTGTTTAGGGTTAGTGAAACCACAAGCGTCTTTCAGGGCGTTGTCTGCGAGTGTTGGTATGTCCTCTAGTTTCGCACCAAGCTCTTTGATACCTGCAGGGATACCAACTTCTTTCGCTAGTGTAACGATAGCGTCGATTGCTGCCGCTGCACCTGCTTCAGCAGACATGCCTTCTACGTTTACACCCATTGCTTTTGCTACATCACGTAGACGTTCAGGACATACTTGCGCGTTGTAACGCTGTACGTGAGGTAGAAGAATCGCGTTACAAACACCGTGTGGAAGGTCGTAGAAACCACCTAGCTGGTGCGCCATTGCGTGTACGTAACCTAGAGATGCGTTGTTGAATGCCATGCCCGCCATGAACTGTGCGTATGCCATTTGCTCACGAGCTTCTAGATCTTCACCGTTTTTCACTGCTGTGCGTAGGTGCGCTTGGATAAGTTCAATCGCTTTGATTGCTACCGCGTCAGTGATTGGTGTCGCGGCGATAGATACGTATGCTTCAACAGCGTGCGTTAGTGCGTCCATGCCGGTTGCTGCAGTTAGTGAAGCAGGTTTAGCAAGCATTAGCTCAGGATCGTTAACTGAGATAAGCGGCGTTGTGTGCTTATCAACGATAGCCATCTTGATGTGACGTTCTTCGTCAGTAATGATGCAGAAACGGGTCATTTCAGACGCTGTCCCCGCAGTCGTGTTGATTGCGATAAGTGGCAGCATTGGTTTTGCAGACTGGTCAACGCCTTCGTAGTCTCCGATTTGTCCGCCGTTAGAAGCAACAAGCGCGATACCTTTCGCGCAGTCGTGTGGTGAGCCGCCACCTAGAGATATAACAAAGTCACATTCGTTAGCCGTAAGAAGTGCTAAGCCATCGTTAACGTTGCTAATAGTAGGGTTTGGTTGAGTGCCGTCGAACACAACGGTTGCTACGTCGCGTTCGGTGAGTAGATCTTGAACCTGCTTTACGACACCGATTTGGTTAAGAATCTTATCCGTAACAATCAGACCTTTTTTAAAGCCTTGAGATTGGATGCTGTCAGTTGCGTCTTTTAAACAACCAGCGCCCATTAGGTTTACAGTAGGGATAAAGAATGCACTTGTCATATTGGATTGCTCCATCGTTATTTTTAATAATCTTTCTTAATCTGTCATTCACTCTGCATACTCTGCTCTTGTTTTTGTTTGATCTAAAACAAGTTTAACCGTTTAGAGGTCACTTTAGGCAGGAAAGTGTGATGACAGTCTTATTGCACAATGAGTTGGTGCAACACCTACTTAACGTAGCGAAAATTTCCCATTTATCACGCAAAAAATTGGCAAAAATAACAAGATTCGTACGGTTTACACCTCAATTAGACTAAAGTATAAGAAAGCCCCATTAATAGGTTATCTATCAACGGGGATGCGTTTGACACTTTATAAGCAAACGTTTTCTATTTAGGCGATTTCGACTAACTTATTAACCAGTTTTTCGATGCCTGAAGCAGCTTGTAAGATATTTTCCGCTAACATATAGGCTGGCGTAGAAAGTACATTGTGTTTTTCATCGAAATGGATCTCATCCACCAGACAACTCACATGCTCGCCACCCATATAATCAAATGCCGCTGCTGTGGCTTCATCGCTACCAATTGTGCCTTGCACTCCTTGGCCGTAAATCATAGGGATAATGGTCGGTGCAATACACAAGTAGCCAGCGGGTTTGCCTGCTTGTGCAAAAGCGCGACACGCTTGTGCTACGTGTGTGTTGATTGAACATTCCGCACCAGAAACGGCAAAGTCGGTTAGATTTTTCGCTGCACCAAAGCCGCCAGGTAGAAGTAGGGCATCGAACTCATCGACATTAAGTTTTGCAACATCATTAATGTTGCCGCGTGCGATACGTGCGGATTCCACTAACACATTACGTGTTTCATTCATCTCTTCACCCGTTAGGTGGTTGATTACATGGAGTTGGTTAATGTTAGGAGCAAAACAGTGCCAGGTTGCCCCTGCTTTCTCAATGGCATACAACGCCAATACAGTTTCGTGGATTTCAGAGCCGTCATAGACGCCTGAACCACTCAAAATAACCGCAACTTTTTTCATGATTGAATCCTTTACTCTGAACGTTCCTTTGGTTGTTTATTACTGTCTAGACTCTGTGCTTCCGAATTCGTTTCAACGTTTACACTTTCGTCATCTTCTTCATAGTAGTGCACAACAAAGGGTGTCAGCATGACACTCGAAGGTAAAAAATGTTTCATATCGACTCCAACCACTTAATAGAAATATTTTTATACCGATTTTGGAAAAAGAGTACGTTGAAGCGGATCATTTTTGAGTTAAGCTGCACTTTCCTTTGGCATTCATGAGCAGTAGGTCACATAGATAACATGCAATCCTATCAGTTTCGTTTCACTCTTTATGGTTGTATCGCCATTCTCTCTTGGAGCTGTTTACTGGGCATCGCAAGGTTGGTGACAGAAAGTTTGGGACCCGTAGGGGGATCAGCGATGCTGTACTCGCTAAGCGCTGTTTTTCTGTTGATTGTCGTTGGCATTCCAAAACTGTCGAATTTCTCACCCAAGTATTTAGTTCTGGGTGGAGCGATGTTTGTCAGCTACGAGATCTTGCTTGCGCTGGCATTGGGATACTCTAACTCTCGCTCACAAGCGATTGAAGTCGCTATTGTTAATTATCTCTGGCCGGCGCTGACAGTGTTGTTTGCTGTGCTGGCGAGTAATAAAAAGCCAAACTGGTTATTGTATCCAGCGGTAACCTTGGCGTTTATTGGAGTAGCTTGGACAGTCAGTGGTGATAATGGTTTATCTCCAAAGCAATTAGTGGCCAATATTAGTAGCAATCCGCTAGTGTATATTATGGCGTTTACTGGGGCGATAATTTGGGCTGTGTATTGCAACCTGACTCAAAGACAACAATCGAAGCACAACGCGATCACTTTATTCTTTATCGCGACAGCGGTATCTTTGTGGATCAAATATGCCTTTACTGATGAGTCGCCAATGGTATTCAGTTGGGAGGCGATGGGGTACTTGTTGGCGTCTGCGGTTTTGATGGCTGGTGGTTATGGTCTTTGGAATATCGCGATTGTTGGCGGCAATATGGTGTTTTTTGCAACGCTGTCTTACTTTACACCGATTTTTTCTGCTCTGTTTTCTTCTATTATTCTTGGTGTCACGCTAAGCCCTAGTTTCTGGCTGGGTGCTGTAATGGTAACGGTTGGTTCGCTGACGTGTTGGTTAGTTACTAAAGAGAAGCGCGAGATCGCTGGGCAAGTTACTAGCAGAAGGACGGGGAGATCAAGTTAGCAGCGAATAGCTCTCCCCCTTGTTCGCCGCATTTACATGCGAGGTAACTTCAGTCAATAAAGGGGGGAGGCGAGTTCACTTATCGAAGAAATGAAAAACTCCCGATAAAGGAGTTTTTACTGTTAGTTCCAATGTCTCAATTCGATGCTCTAATAAGCAACGTTCAATTGTAACTGTAGTTTAAATCGATGCTTAGATAAACGCTTTGTCAGTTGTTTACGAGTGTGTTCTAGTGTGTCTAGCTCTAGCATGTTGTCATCTACGTGGACATCAACATTCACGCGTAACTCCTGACCAACTTTTGTCACACCTGCCAGTTTCAACTGGTGCTCGGTTACTCTTTCAATTTCGAAAACGTCTTTTCCTACACTTTGACAAAGCTCTTTATTTGGTGACATCATTAACAGTTCACGTAGCGCTCCAACTAACATATCAAACGGTACCTTCAAGAAGTAGAAGCCCATAAGTAACATCATCATCGGGTCAGCATACACTGCGTAATGTGCGTATGGCGTTAGTGATAATAACCATGCAACGACAAAGCCTGCGGTTACGGCTACGCTCAATAGCGTGTCCATTTGCCATTGCTTTTTCTCAGCTTCGATTAGACCTGATGACACGCGACGACTTTTCTTCGTCATAAACCACCATGCATAACCACAACCAACCACATTTACAATACCGAAGATGGTCGCGATAGAAGCATTGATCTCACGACCACCGGACATTAAGGCTGTTAGTGCTGAAAACAATGAGAAGGCTACAACAATCAAAATTACGGCTGCTTTGATCGAGATAACGATTGGTTCTAGTACAGCTTTACCGAAAGGAAAAATAGACTTTGATGGCTTGCTGATGTAGTACGAGGCTGCCAGTGACAATAAAGTTAACAGCAGGCTGACCAGAGAATACACACCGTCAAATACAATGACAATAGACCCAACAAGCAAGCCAAGTACTATCCCTCCAATCGCAAACCCTGACGCTAAAAGGGCTGAGAAGGTTAAGATACGGTTTTCTTTTTTGCTTGTCCTGTCACACATAATCGATGCCTTTAGTTTTTAAACCGTGACATTCTTTCCGGTGCGAGTAATTTAAGCAAATAGAAACTGTGTGACATTTAGATGATGAATTGCCATTTTGTTATTATTTTCTTTTTTATCAAAGGTTTACGCTTGATTTTTGCTGTCAAATAATTTGACGCTCACTGTGGCGTGTTTAGAAGTCGAATAAATATTCGCTTAATTTATCAGCCAGCCAACTCATTGCAGGGTGCTCGGTTTGGCCGTTTGGAACGAACATGCAGTAATCCTCCTGGGTCAAACCGTAAGTGTGTTTGATCACCGCTAGTTTCTGGTTTCGCAAGTAGTGTCGGATCAAAGGTTCAGGCAAGACTCCCCATGCATCTTCTTCCAAAATAGTATTGAGCATGTAATCGAAGCTAGAGAAGCCGATGTATCGGGTAGAAAACGGTTGCAGTTCTGGGTTGTCTTTCTCGCTCAAATACACCATCAAAGCTTGCATTTGGTTGCGCAAGTCCTCATCGGTGACACGACGCATTTTACTTAAACGATGATCAAAGCTGCACACTGACATCATACGAATTTTACCCAGTGGGTTATAGACAATGTGTGGGTCGTCAACGCGTTCGTAATCGACGCCAAAAGCAAAATCAACTTGCTGGGTGCTCACCAAGTTTGCCAAATCACCACTAGAAGCCAAAATGAGGTTAAAGGTAGTCGAAGGAAAGCGATTATTGAGTGTATGGGAAAGTTCTTGCCAAAGTTCATCGGGTAGGGAGTCATCGCGTGCGACCCAAATTTCGGCGTTAAAGCCATCTGAAACGAGATCGCACGTTTTCCTGATGCGCTGTGCCGTCACAAGTAAGCTTTCACAGTCTTTATAGATGGCTTTACCAGCTTCTGACAGCATTAACTGGTTGCCGGTTCGATTAAATAACTCGACATCAAGGTCTTTCTCTAACGCTTTGATGGACATACTAAGTTTGGTTCGATTGCAGTCTAATTGACGCGCTGCCTCAGAGACGGATCCGCACTCGGCAATGGTACAAAAGGCTTCAACTTGAGTTAAGTTCATGATTAAAAGGAACCTTAAAAGAAATGGCGACAACGAAAAACATTCTGGAATGGATGCCCTATGCCTAGAAAGATTATCGAAAAAAACACTGAACTGCCAGATAAGTCTATGGTGTTTTAACGTTTTTCGGGTAATCTATGGGGGTTACAAGAAGTGAACATGGAGGCCAAGATGGCACAAGATTGGGATGGCTTAGCAAAGCGGTGGGAATCAAACCCAGCAACAGAACAATTTGCTCAGTCGGTGTTTGCACAGTTACAACAACTTACTCAGCTTGATGGCATTAAAGTATTGGACTTTGGATGTGGGACGGGACAACTAAGCCAGTTATTGTCTCCGTTCGTGAAAGATATCGTGGCGCTAGACGCATCGGAAGCGATGATCGAAGAGCTTGATAAAAAAGTGCTGCTTAATGTAGAGCCAGTGGTTGATGCATTGAGTCGTGGCTTGGTCGCTCAACATCCAGCATTTCGTGGGCAATTTGATCTTGTTGTTGCATCATCTGTGTTGACATTTGTAGATGACGTTGAAACGTCTCTCGAGATCTCGCGCTCATTGTTAAATAAAGATGGCTATTTCGTTCACTTTGATTGGGTGGCACAGTCATCCAAAGAAGGCTTCACGCTAGCGAAATCAGAAAGTGCACTGCTTACCGCAGGTTTTAATGACGTAGAATCTAAAAAGGTGTTTGAAATCACTTCTGAAGGCGAAACGATGTCGGTATTAATGGGCGTAGGCCGCCGTTAATTTCCGTTAAAGTACATGAGAGAAGCGAGCTTAATAGCTCGCTTTTTTGTTATTGTCTTAGCTAGAGACGACTGTTTTTATCTCGTCCAACACTCCTGGATTAGCGATTGCTCCTATGTTCTCGATCGAGTGCCCGTTGACGACTTGTTTGACGGCGAGTTCAACTAACTTACCAGAGTGAGTTTTCGGAATGTCACTGATGGCAAAGATTTGGCTTGGTACGTGTCTTGGAGAGCACGAGGCTTTAAGAGTCGCTTTTATGTGTGCAATAAGCTCATCCGTTAGCGTCATATCTTGAGTCAGTTGAACAAATAACCATATCTGCTCGTTTCTGTTTACCTCTTTTCCAACGGCAATAGAATCAAGAATGCCTTCAATCGCATTCACCTGTTGATAGATCTCAGCCGTGCCAATTCTGACACCGCCGGGATTGAGAGTAGTATCACTACGACCATAAAAGATATACCCACCGTTACTGCTTTTTTTCACGTCGTCCCCATGATGCCAAATATTATCGAACTTATCCCAGTAAGCATGGTGGTAGCGCTCTCCGGTGTCGTTCCAGAACCCGGCGGGGAAGTTAGGCAGTGAATTGGCGCAAACCAATTCACCACGTTGATTGGTGACGTTTTTCCCTTGGTCGTCACATACTCTCACGTCAACGCCGAGTCCGGCACTTTGGCATTCACCTCGATAGACAGGAGAAATAGGGTTACCTAATACAAAACAGCCACATATATCAGTACCACCGGAAATCGATGCTAAGTGGAGGTCTTTTCTAATGTGCTTGTAGACGTAATCAAATTGCTCTGGGTAAAGTACAGATCCTGTGGAGCAAAGCGTTTTGAGGGCCGGAAGCGAGAATTGTTGAATAGGAGACAGTTTCGCTTTCTCAATGGCTTCTAGATATTTAGCGGAAGTACCAAAGAGCGACACATCGGCACGTTCTGCCAAGTCCCAAAGGACATTATTGCTCGGATAAACTGGATTCCCATCGTAGATAACTAAACATGCACCGCTAGCGAGAGTGGAAACATGCCAATTCCACATCATCCAGCCGCAGGTCGTGTAATAAAATACACGGTCATTGGGTTGAATATCACAGTGAAGTTGATGCTCTTTTAGGTGGTTAAGCATTGTCCCTCCAACAGAATGGACAATGCATTTTGGTTTTCCTGTCGTACCAGAGGAGTACAGAATAAATAGTGGATCGTTGAAGGGGATGCGGTCAAAAGTGAGTGGCTCTGGTGTGTATTGATTTAACAGACTTTGCCAATCCTGAGTGCAAACATCACATTCAAACACGTGCGGTTTTAGATACCCAATTTGGCACACCTGCTTTATTCCGGGAAGGTGATCAGCAATGTATTGGTTCTTTTCTGACATATCAAAAGTTTTGCCACTGAACGTATAACCATCACAAGTAAATAGTACTTTAGGCCTTACCTGACCAAAGCGTTCGATGACACTTTCTATGCCAAAATCTGGAGAAGTTGATGTCCATGCTGCCCCTAAGCTGGTGGTGGCAAGCATGGCAATAATGGTTTGTGGCATATGCGGCAGATAACCAGCCACCACATCCCCTCGCTCAATACCGCACTCTTTCAACCATTGCTGGATGCTTGAAACTTCCTCACACACCTGTTGCCATGTGTAGGTTTGGTTGTGACCGCGTTCATTTTCGAACCAAATCGCCAGATCATCAGCTTGTTGAACTGCCAAGCTCAGCAGGTTTTCTGCGTAGTTAATTTTTGCTTGGGGGAACCACACCGTATCTCGGTTCGGAATTGGCATTTGCCAACGGCTTTCTCCTTGCATTTTTACTGTTTCACCTTGCGTGCCGATTAAGTCGCAAAATTGCCACACCTCTTGCCAGAAATGTTCGTGATGTTCTAAAGACCATTGGTGCAAATCAGGATAGTCTTTAAGCTCGAATCCTTGTCGATTTATATGCTCGATGAATTGCGTGATATTGGCTTGTTCGATTCGATCTTGCGTCGGCTTCCAGACTCTATTGCTCTCGTGCATAGCACCCTCTGTAACAACGTTTTAACAGTTTCAGTCTGGAGTGAATATCCTATAAAGTCAAACCGAGTGGAGAATATTACTTATCAGTTAAATCATTACCTTACATATAAATGTAAAGATAATGTTACGGGCGGATTGGCGAAGGAAAGCGCTTGCGGAATTGGAAGCTAAACCGAGTATGGATAGGCTTAAGGTGAAAGAACATTTAAGTGGGGTGTGCGATGACTCAGTATCATTCGAAACCAACGAACCAGGATGGCCGAGTGGAATGGAGCCGCGAAGAAGATGCTATCTGGCGTGATTTGGTTTCTCGTCAGATGAGTGTGATCGAGGGGCGTGCGTGTGCTGCTTACTTACATGGGTTGAAGCTACTTGATTTGCCTAAGGATCGTGTCCCTCAACTTTCTGAAATTAACCAGGTATTGATGGAAACGACTGGCTGGCAAGTAGAGCCTGTTCCGGCATTGATTAACTTTGATCGCTTTTTCAATTTACTTAGTAATAAACATTTTCCGGTTGCTACTTTCCTGCGAACTCGTGAGGAATTTGATTATTTACAAGAGCCAGATTTCTTTCACGAAATTTTTGGTCATTGTGCCATGCTTACCAACCCGGATTTTGCCGTTTTCACTGAACATTATGGCCAACTAGGGCAAGCTGCGACACCCAAGCAGCGAGCGTACCTTGCGCGCCTGTACTGGTTTACTGTTGAATTTGGTTTAGTAAAAGAAGGGAATCAAACTAAGATTTACGGTGGCGGTATCCTTTCATCTCCGGGAGAAACCATCTATTCATTGGGCAGTGATGCTGCGATTCGTGATGAGTTTGACCTGCAAACGGTTTTAAGAACGCCTTATCGCATCGACATCATGCAGCCGAAATATTATGTGATTGACGATCTGTCACAGCTTTTCCAAATTAGTCAGCTTAATTTATTAAAACAAGCCGATCTTGCTATTGAAGCTGGATTGCTTCCACCACTTTTTGAACCAAAGGAATCTGCTCATGTTGAATGAACAAAAATGCGAAGCTTGTAGTCACGATGCTATTGCACTCAGTAAAGATGAACAACAGTCTCTACTGCTGCAATTGTCCGATTGGCAGATCATGGAAAGAGAGGATATTCCACAATTAGAAAAGGTCTACAAATTTAAGAACTTCAAGCAAGCGTGGGCATTTAGCAACAAAATTGCAGAATTGGCGGAAGATGAATGTCATCACCCTTCGATTTTATTGGAGTGGGGCAAAGTGACCATTACTTGGTGGAGTCACTCGATTAAAGGCTTACATAAGAATGATTTTATCTGCGCGTCGAAATGTGATGCGCTAGCTGAATAGGGTAATAATACAAACGAAGCGCCCAGTGTTAATTTGGGCGCTGTTGACTCCTTGGCTTAAATCGATCAACGTGCGTCATTTGGGAATCTGTTCATTCCTGATGAAGGCAGATAACGACGTATTGTTTAACGAGTCGTTTAATAAGGCTCTGAATATATGTATGATTTATGACTCTTGTATGGGCTTTTTATAAAACAAATATGTCACGGACATGATGGCTGCAGGACTTAGGAATAATGGAATTGAAAGAATTTTTGGATGTGTTGGCACTATCCCCAGAAAAGATTGAATTTGAAATTACAGTGGCTGCGATTGAGGCGAATTATGAGTTTACTCCAACGGCTTTTACCAATGGTGAGATGCAAAACAACGCAGGAGAGAATAATGGCTCATGTAAGATCTTTTCGTTTGGTTTGCTTAACAAGTTAGATAAGGACGCAACGCTGGCGTGTTTTGGTCGTTTTTATCGCGAAGATGTTTTACAGCACCCAGAAGGTAGTGATCACCAAAACATACGTAACTTTATGGTGACAGGGTGGGATGGTGTAAAGTTTGATTCATCTGCGCTTGAAGCAAAGTAATTCCGTGCCGTAGAAGCCAGTCGTATTACACGACTGGCTTTTTCTCTAAGCACTTACGACATAAGCACAATTGACCTTCTTGTGGCTTTGGTAAATCTCTGGTCTCAATATCAAAGCACCAGCATGTCTCTTTCCCCGCAGCAATATCACAGTGCGCATTCGTACCACACTTAGGGCAAGTGTGTGTGGAGTCAACGCCGTTAATTTGTTCGATGATCGCATTGCATTGTGCATCGGTTTTATCTTTCCACTGAATCACTTCTCCCATGGTTCTGTGGCAACCGGAACAGATTCCGCCATTATTTTTACAGGCTGCGCGACAAGGTGACTTCATTATTTTCTCGTTATTTTTCCATTGATCGGCGTACCTTAGCACGAAATGGCGTTGTATAAAGCGGAATACTTGATTCGAAAACATTACTTTAGTGAATGAATTCTGGTTAATGTCATATGGAATATCAAACTGTATATTCAAGGTTTGAGGAGTCGGTATGTTGAAGTTATTAATGAAATGTGTGTCTGTCAGTTTGTTGGGGGGGGGTGTTAGTCGATTGTGCTAATGGTCCTATTGTGAGTGGCAGAAAATTCACTTCTTATAAGGAATTTCGCGTGGATCAGAAGGTGGTGTGGACCTAATTTGGGCGCGAGTTGGGTTGCGTGATGCGACTCGATTGAAAAACAAACTGGATGAATACGATAGTGTGGTTATCGACTAACCGGGAGAGAAAACATTGCGTTTAAGTATTGCAATCAACAATGTGGAAACGCCAAACCCGTATTCGCCGTCACTTCGAGCATTCAGCCTGTCGGCTTAGGGACTTCTACCATCTCGAAAACCACCACAGGTGTGCACACCAATGTAGGTTCAGCAACGGTTGAGTTACTGGTTAGCGACGCCCAAAACGATACTTATTTTTTTGCCGCAATAGACCGTCAAGCGGGAAACAAAGACTTCTCGACCTTGATTGATTCTTTAGACGATGCCAAAGATGCAACAAACTGGTGGGTCGATCGCTTGGGTGTTATTCTTAGCCAAGATTTATCCCGACAGACACCGTAGTTAATGTTAGAAAAAGAAAACTTATTAAAACTCGCTCGTATACAAATGCCGTTTGGCAAGTACTCAGGACGTGTGCTGATTGATTTACCAGAAGAATACTTACTCTGGTTCGTTCCAGAAACAGTTCTTCGGTACTGGCATTCTAGCGTCAATCTTGATCTTCAAGAAAAAGAAAGACACCAACGATGTTATGTTCATTGATGCCTTACGTGAGTTTAAGTCAGGCAAAAAACAGAACTTACTGACACAAGAGAACATCGACAAGATCGTGATGACCTATCGCAGTGACGACAACGGGGATAAATACGCGTATGTGGCAACTCTTGATGAGATCCGTGAGAATGACTACAACCTGAATATCCCTCTCTACGTGGATACCTTTGAGGAAGAAGCGGAAATCTATTTGATGGCAGTGCGTAGTGAGCGTTTGGCGCTATTAGATCACATTAGTTAACAAAGTGTGATCCCGTATTGGTCTTGGCATGAGGCTACATGAAGTTATGGGTGTAGCCGATCAGATCGTAAGTTACTGATTAAGTTTAATTGTATTACGCAACAAAGCCCTTGATATACCCAAGTCATCTCGTACTTTGGGAGCATGTCAATGAAGCAATTTCATCGTCAAACAATTTGGAAATAGCTTGTTATTACGCTTCGTTGTTTTCCTTGCACTTGAATCAGTGACAACGCTCTGAATCCTGCATCTTGAAGTCACTTGGGTATAGTAGTGAATTATGCCGCTTTTCCCAACTATACTAATCTTATTATTTGCTCTTTCACACAACGTAATTTACTTCCAAAGATACATAAAAGGTAAATTTTACGCTTGCTGAATTTATAACGTATAAGATGTTTTTATGAAAAACAAAAGACTTGAAAATATTATGACTTATATAGTTATTTTTGTTGTGTTGACAATTTTAATGTCAATATTTTTTTTTGCTTTATCCCTAACATTAGGCTTGTTAGGGTATTTATTAGCCCAGGTTATAAGCTATTTTGTTTTAATAAACGGAGACGAATATGAGGCAGTTGTAATTGACCAAAAAACAATAATTCATTATAGCGTGAGTTCTGGGCCAATACCCTTGGGAAGTGATTATGAGGTAAGATTATTAAAAAGTGGAGAAACTGTTGTTGTTCATTCCACAGAAAATTTTAACAATAATCAAAAGGTCATATTACTTCAAAGTAAAAATAAATATCTAACAGCATTGTTTGAGTCAAGACCATCTTTATTAGGATTATGGTGGTCAAAATCACCGGGTGCTACAATCATTGGTCAGTTTCTATTATTTATAACTATAATCAAATGGACTTCAAAGAATATAACATCCCAATTGAAGTTATGGAAATTTATTGTATGGGTAGAAAAAAGAAGAATCAAAAAAAATATTGGTTTAGTTGATATTTTTAATGGAGTGAGTAATTTTTTCAAGACCGTAGGAATATTGATATTGATATTGATATTTATGGCAATAATTTTAAAGTTTTTTGTTATTTTATCTTATTGGTATTTGGATAGTAAGTGGAACTATGTAGCACGATGTGGGGTGGGTTTAATTGTTATTGTTTTTTTAAGTCCAGTATTTACAAAAATAACGCGCTTTTTCATAAAATTTCGTTTGTTAAGATATAAAAATCCTCTTGTTGTAACTATATTTGAAACAGCGTCAGTTTTTGCGATTTATACATTGATATTCAGGTTGATTGATTTTAACGTTAACAGTTTTTCAATAGGTGAAACTTCCTTGGACCAATTATATAAGTTATTTTTGACTATTATTGAGAAGTCTTTTACTTAATAGAGTCGACTGGTGGCTTTCGCGGTCGTAGGAGCCACGCAGGACTTTGCCGTCGATAGCGATAATCTCGCCCTCAGTTATCACTTGCATCCAGTTTGTAAAGCATGCCTGAAACTCGGCTGGGTCAAGGCGTGAAACAATACGTGCGATGGTATCGTGAACTGGCATGCCGTCCTTAAATAGACCTTTTTGCAGGAACCTACCGAGGTGAATTTCACCGAAGTCCTCGATATCCTCCCACCCCTCGGCACCAGCGATGATGGCGCATACCGCCAAGAACAGAACATCGAATAATGGGTAACTGATTTTGGCGGACTGGCGCGGGTCTTTCAGGTCGCCGAAATGCTTAGAAAATGTTCGTGATCTCACCCTGGATCTTTGTTGCTCAATCTCAAGCCGATTATCGAGAAGTTTTTTTTGATCGCAGAACACCTCTCTACCAATCTACGATGTTGCTCCAAACTGATATTTAGCAAAACTAGAGTTCATAGCTTGGATGTTCAAAGCTTACATACAATGTTGAACGAATCGAGAAATACGCAAGAAAATCCTGAAGAAAGTTCTTGTTTTTTGGTTCGATAAGAAGGGTTTCCCAGAAGGGGAGCTAGGTGATTTGTTGAAGCTTTGCCTTGCACTGAAAATTGAAGGTTTAGACAGTGTGGTTAAACCTTTAAAGCGAATGTAACCTGCCACAGAAACTCCCCATTTTAAATTAAAAGACTTATTATGAATTTTGATATCGATGCACTGAAACACCACCAATTGGTCGAAGATGGTCAACTAGAGGGGTGGTACATTCATCAGCCTGCTCAGGTAGTCAGCAAGGTGACAACGCTGTTTTGGCAGAACGCCAAGCGTTGGAAAAGATGGGGTATAAGGTAGTGCAAGTTAAAGCGAAAGGCAGGACAACAACGTTTGCCGAGGCGATGCAAGAACTAGCGAAGAAGACGGGTCATCAGCTTAAGGAGTAAGCGAGTGTAACCTGCCACCGCCCTATAAGTGTTTCCACGATACCATGTGTTCTCATTCACAAGAGTCAGACCGTTAGGCTGACTCTTTTTTGCCCCTTTTCTTCTTAGTGCGATCACTCAGTGGCAGTTCACGTCACTGGGATTGCAATACTTTTCCTCATGCTGGTACTGAAGGGGCTATGCGGCATTTTCTTCCAGAAACGTGCAAAAAATGACTTTCAGTTAGCACCATTTCATATTTATTTGCAGGCTGTTAAGTCTTTCTGAAATAGGTCTAGATTCGACATTATGCTACTATGCTTAAAACTAAGGTTAAATTATCGGTTGGGTGAGCCATGGCTGCTTTACGAGTTAGTACGCTCTTGGTTAACGTATTAATATCAGGTTCATTAAACGCAGCTACTAACAACTACTGGCAGCTTGATAGCGACAGTGATGGAATAAGCATTTATTCTCGTGAGCATAAAGGTGGTCTGGTTGAGATACGCGCAAGAATGTTTACTCCAACCAGTTACGGCGCATTTTTAACTCTATTAGAAGATAGTGAAAATGTACCTCACTGGATTGATAAAGCAAGCCATAGCCGAGTTCTAAATCAAATTTCCGCTACTGAAAACATCGTCTATACGCAATTCTTGGCGACATGGCCTGCAAGAGATCGAGATATGGTCACCTACTCTAAGTATTGGGTTGATGAACAGGCATTCACGATAAAGATCAAAGACGCTCCTAGCTCGACTCTTGCTGACCAAAAAGGCTACATTCGCATCCATTCTGTTGATGCAACCTGGACACTAAAAAAACGCACCAATGGCACCACCCTAATAGAGTATAAGGCTTTTGCTGACCCTGGGGGGTTACTGCCAAATTGGCTGATAAATAAGCTATCTAAACAGAGTGCCCGATCAACATTTGACAGCTTAAGAGACCAACTTCCGAAATACCAGCAATACTCTCATCCACAAATAGAGGAGTAATGTGAGGCATGTAGGGAGGGGGAAGAGTTTCAGAGATGAGCGGGAGGCTGCATACTTTGTGGTTTACCCCTTAGTTGAGCTTGGCCTGGGACAGGTAACTCGATTCTGCCCCATTCAAAGTTACGCCTGATTAGCCTCTCACTCTACTAAACCATCATTTGACTTAGTTTTCGTAATGCCAGTAATCTGTCTATGGGTTTGGGGGAAGATCACTTGATATACCTATAAATATCAGGCATTCCCAACCGATTCCATCTTGAAGCTGTTATAGGTTAGACTTTCACATAGTCATATAAACTTGGAAGTTCAATGAGAAATAAAAGTGCATACCATAAAACAGATGAAATGAATCAACGCCGTTATTATTCAGAATCGACCGCCATGTTGCTCCAACCTCGTCATTACAAAATTATCCGAAACCGCTCGTTAACGATTACAACATTTGGAAAAAATTCCAATTGAGTAGCTAACGAGCGATCTAAAAAGCGCAAGGTTTACGCTCTCTTTGTTAATACAAAAAGAGCCTTGATATTGTAAATCATTGAATAGATTGCGCTGCTTTTAAGAGAAGCTGATTAAACTTCTCTGGCTGTTCTAGCATTGGGAAGTGTCCTGAATCCTCAATGAAATAGACGTTGTAGTTTTTGATGTGTTTTTTGTTGGTTTCAGAATCGGTCGGCCATAAGCGTGCATTTACTAACACCACAGGCACATTGATACTTTCAAATACGCGATATGACTCCCCTGTGATGTACTGCCCCAAGTAATGGCGGAACTGATTAAGTGCGATATCTTTGGGCGCAGAGGCCATATCTTGCGTTGCCCATTCCAGCACATCAGGATCAACGTCTGCTGGGAACGCATTCTTTACGAACTCTGTCATACCAGCGTGAAAGTCTTCTTCAAATGGTTTGGTCATCATGTTGAGATCGGCCTGCGATAAAGGCGCGGCCACATTTTGCGAGGTATCGACACCGATAATGCCAATGACCTCTTTCGGCATTAGCTTCGCTGCCTCTGCTATTACGCCGCCGCCCATAGAGTGACCAATCAAAATTGCGTTGTCGATGTCTTCTTTCTTCATTACCGCTTTAATGTCACTGGCAAAAGCAGGCATGGTGTACTCTTTTCGATTGAACGATGAATTGCCGTGTCCAGCCAAATCCAGCGTGATTACCTTGTATTGGGGCGAAAAGAAATCAATTTGGTTTTGCCATAAGCGGCTATCCAGACTCCAACCGTGAACAAAGATCATGGCGGTATCGCCACTCCCAGTTACGCTATAGGCAATTATTTCCCCATCGTCTGTATTCGCAACGCCGTATCGGGAGCTAGCGAGCGGTTCCGCTGTGCTGAAACCACTGAATGCTGACAGTACTAGCAGTAGGATGGAAAGAAAAAATAACTTTAGGAAGTTTCTTTCATGCTTGACGTTCATAGATTGACCTTTTGCTTGGAAGTGTTCACGGGTTATCCGAATCACCCTAAGTATTGCTGAGATTGAATCGCTTTAAGTATCACTCGCTCGTGGTTTCTGCCATTGGAGGTGTGTGGACAAGGGCGGACTCAATCATTTAGATGTGGACTTTAAACTATGAACCTATAGACAAGTCAACGGTTGCTTTGCTGTTGTAATTAAAATAATGGGGTTAGTAACGCCGCCAAGGGCAATAGGTGAGCTAAAGCAATAGAATGAAGGATATTCCCAAAGAAAGTTGTTTTCTTTTAGTTTGATAAGAAGGATTTCCCAGAAGGGGAGCTAGGTGATTTGTTGAAGCTTTGCCTTGCACTGAAAATTGAAGGTTTAGACAGTGTGGTTAAACCTTTAAAGCGAATGTAACCTGCCACCGCCCTATAAGTTCTTCCACGATACCGTGTGTTCTCATTCAAAAGAGTCAGACCGTTAGGCTGACTCTTTTTTGCACAAAAGCGAGTCATCAAGTCCTGATCATACAAGGCGAACCAATTAGCTCGTCTTTTTTGAACTTGGTGTTTATGTTTTGTTCTATTTTCAGTGATAGAGTAGGGGTATTACTCTCGGTGCAAGTGAAAGCTGTCATTCCAGCGAGTCCACACGAGACTAGGAATCTCAGAAAGTACGCTTCTAAACTAATGACTGACCTGAACCACACGGAAATTGTTTAGTAGATTCTGAATCATGCTCGTACCTCGCGGTTCAGAATGACGAGATTTAACAAACTAAGTGATGGTGTCAGTCCTTTCAAAATCAACATCCGCCACAATTATTGATTTTTGCTTATAAAAAAGGGAATTCGAGTCTCGGTGAAAGTAGTGACGGAACGATTCTCTTGAGTAGTCAATTAAGACTTCAAGCTCAAGAGCAAGCAGAGAAAATTTATGTTATTAATCATAGCTATATGTCGGATCTACATAACGCAGATGTTTTTGAGGCAATGGAACGTTTTTGGATTGAGAGAGTCATCATAATATGATGGTATCGTCGTAATGCAGAACTGGCCCATTTGACGTTAGAAACAGGCATCATCCTTGTATCGAATATCGGTTTTACAATAATTATTCTAATAATACTGTTGATTTTCAATTTACGTAACCATACATTTACCAGGTGTTGGGGTTTAAGTAATTGATTTAATAGACAATAAAATTAAATGAAGAAATACATATCTATTATGTGTACATAGTGTATAGTGTCGTCAGCTCAAACGGTGAGCTATTGGTAATATATTTAGTTCAAGATCTTCTCAGTTTTTATTCGATTAAGTTCGTCATATCTATCCTGCGATACCTTTTTCTTCATTCCTTATTTAGTAGCTTTCTTTTTAATTCATTCAATGTATCGAGAGATATTATGTCAAATAAAACAACTGGCTCAGTAAAATGGTTTAACGAAACTAAAGGCTTTGGATTCATCACACCTGACAACGGTGGCGCTGACCTATTCGTTCATTTCAGATCAATTGCTAGCGAAGGTTTCAAAACATTAGCGGAAGGCCAAAAGGTTTCTTTTAATGTTGAACAAGGTAACAAAGGACCACAAGCTGGCAACGTTACTTTAGTATAAAGATTATAAAAAGATCTCTTCGATAGGAGAGATCTTTTTTCTTTATATTTAATAATGAGTCCGATGATTCGAAAAACTAATCGAAAGACATATTTGGTATTGTTTCCTGTGTGAACAGGGAATAACCAAAGGACAAAAATTTATTTGTTCGTTATAAGATGTTGTTTTCATGATGGTGATGGTTTTTGGTCTGCTACCATACATAAGTTAAATAGTGATGTACTAAAGCGTCATATTCTTCCTAGATTAAATGCCAGACTCTTTGAACTCAATTTTTCATTATTTTGAATTTGAAAATCCTGGAAAAATTAAAGATTCATGCGGGAAGAGTTTAGGGTTTTTTATATCCAGGTTAGAGAAGGAGACTGAGTTTTGAAAAAACCATCAACGAAGTATAAATTCAATACGGACAAAAGTAAGATATCTAGTACAGATGACGGTTCTAATAGTATTCATAAAATTGAAAATATTTTGTTAGAACGATAAGAAAAAATTGGGATCTATAAGGTAAGAAGTGATATGAGAAAACCAGTAAGAAAATCAAGCAAGAAAACGAAGAAAAATAACTTCGAAGAACGATTTGCTGTTATGGTAAAAGAATATCAAGAAGCTAAAGAAATTCTTGAATGTATGAACGAAGGTTCATCAGAGTATATGGCACAGAAAAAATTGTGCGATAAGTTATTTGCAAATGCTGAACGATATATTAATAACAATTAATAAGTTGAAATAGTTTCTTCTATTATATACACAATGCATCCAAGTTTTCTACTAACCATTGCTATCTCTCTTACCCACTTAGTATTAAATTTTTAAGTGTTACACTGGTGTTGAACATACAGCTATGCAAGAGGGCAAACCATACTCTCCATAATCAGAAGTTGCGAAATTAAAAGACGCTCTCAAGCTATCAGAATAAACAGTTTCTAAGTATGAAGCAGGCTCTTCTTTATTCTGACAAGCTTGTGTCTCAGCAATTCGCAATAGCTGGCTTAATCCGTGTTTATCTAATTTAGCAAAGTCATTGGCACACTGTCGGCTTGCGCTAGCAAGTATTCACACTCTGTTTGGATGAGTGATGCACATCGTTCTATGTGTTCACGTTCTCCATCATCTATCCCTTGAGCTTGGGTAAACCCAATCGTTTCCTTTAGGACGCTCTTTATAGCACCATCGGTTTTTAGCATTATTGAAGCCATTTTTGTGCCTGAATAGCCGAGCAGAGCGCAGAATTCAGCTAATTCATAGCTGGTGATAGGGCGTTGGAAGTGAACTTTCGGCGGGTTTTGAAAATCTTCGCTTTCCCAATCCCCAATCTCCAATCGACATTACGACAGAACCTTCTAGACACATCTCTCTATCGACAGCAACCGTTTGAGTGAGTTGTTAAACCTCCGAACATGATCAGCACGACCCCAGCCTTCCTTAAACTTGATAGTGTGCTGTTTAGCTTCAGCACTATTCAATCAATTGTGATCAGTCTCTTAGATGTTACCCAATGTTACCGATAACATTATTATGGTTCCCGGTAACATATTACTAAAATAAAAGAGAGAAAAGGATCTACTCATGAACATTACCCTCAAAACCCTATCTATCGCTGTCGCTACCACTCTACTTTCCACTTCTGTACTTGCTGCTGATTTCAACTTCAAGTTTCAGTCGAGTGACCCATCTGGAGATAAGAACTTCCAAGTACAAAAAGAGTGGGCAGAGACTGTAGAAAAATGTCTGCGGGTCGAATTGAAATCGACCTACTCCCGGTAGGTGCAGTGGTAAAACACACCGAAACGCTAGACTCTATCAAAATGGGCGTTCTCGACGGTCACATTACCGCTACGGGCTATTTCTCAGGTAAAGATCCTGCGTTTGGTCTTATCGGTAACATGGTAGGTGCTTGGTCAGATACTCGCCAACTACTTGAGTACATCAACTACGGCGGCGGCTATGAAATGATGACTGAGCTTTATGCGCCTTACGGTGTGAAATATATCGGCGGCTCAACAACAGGTGTTGAATCGTTCGTTTCCAAAGTGCCAATTAATGGTGTTGATGACCTCAAAGGGTTAAAACTTCGTGCACCGGAAGGTCTGGTTCAGCAAGTTTTTGCTGCCGCAGGCGCAACACCGGTTAACTTACCGGGTTCTGAAGTCTTTACCGGTTTGAGCAAGGGCGTGATCGATGCTGCTGACTATACCGTTTTCTCGACTAACCACAGTGCTGGGATGAATGATATTGCGCTACACCCAGTTCAGCCAGGTTTCCACTCTTTACCTACCATTGATATCTCAATGAGCCAGAAGAAATGGGACAAACTGCCAGCCGATTTGCAAGAGATTATGACGGTCTCGGTACGTGATTTCGCTCAAGACATCACCACACAGCTGCGCATTGCTGACCAAGCGGCAGTTAAAGAGGCGCAAGCCAATCCAAGTATTACGATTCATGACTGGTCTCAGGAAGAGCGTAAGAAGTTCCGTCAAATCGCGATGGGGGAATGGGAAAAATATGCTCAGCGTTCGCCAAACGCTCAAAAAGTCTATGACTCAATTACCACATACCTAAAAGGTGCGGGTCTTCTATAAGCCACAACACATAGGGAGGTGGTTTCATCTCCCTTTATTATGGATACAGCACGATGAAAAACTCAGACACAAAAGTGGCTGAAATGCCCATAAACATCCTAGACAAAGCCATTGCTAAGGTGAGCGAAATACTCAGTTTACTGTTTGCCTTCACCGTCATCATCTCATTTTATGAAGTCGTGAGCCGTTACGTTTTTGATGCACCAACCATTTGGGTTCACGAAACGGCTTCGTTTATCGGTGGTTCGCTATTTGTGATTGGCGGCGCATACGCACTAGCGACCGATAAGCATGTACGAGTCGCACTTATTTATGATTCGGTTTCACAGAGAACAAAGCATTACCTCAATATTTTTCACCACTTAGCAGGTTTGCTGTTTAGCGGCTTACTTGTTTATGCGGCTTGGCAAATGGTCAACAGCTCATGGTTCGCGCCTTGGGGCGAGCTGAGGTTAGAGACTTCAGGAACTGCCTGGAACCCTGCATTCCCGGCACTTCTTAAGGGACTGATTCTGTTGACAGTTTGTGTAATGTTCATTCAGTTTTTACTACATCTGATTAATGAAATAAAAGAACTAAAGGAAGAGATCAATGCTTAATTTATCTCCTGCCAAAGCCGAATCAGATAATCGTCTACGTTTGGCATTTTTCTCTGGTGGTGCCGTTGTTTTTGCTGCGTTGATCTGGTTGGCCTCATACGTGATCTTTGGTGAGCTTTCGTCTATTGGTATCGCTTCCGGAAGCTTATTAATGCTCGCTTTGATGATTGGCCTGCTGCTAACGGGTATGCAACTCGCTTTTGTGACAGGTTTGGTAGCCCTTGTTTTCACCCTTGGCTGGTTCGGTGTTGATGCACTGCCATTGGTCACTAGTCGAATCTATAGTTTTGTGAATGGCTATGTATTTCTCGCCGTCCCCATGTTTGTTTTGATGGCGGCATTGCTTGACCGTTCGGGTATTGCAAGAGATCTGTTTGACGCGATGAAAAGCGTTGGTCGTAAAGTCCGTGGTGGTGTTGCGGTTCAAACTCTGATTGTCGCGGTCATCCTTGCTTCGATGTCGGGAGTGATTGGTGGAGAAACGGTACTACTGGGTATTCTAGCGCTACCGCAAATGCTCCGTCTGGGTTATGACCGCAAATTGGCGATTGGTACCACTTGTGCGGGGGGCGCGCTTGGGACTATGTTACCGCCGAGCATTGTGCTCATCATTTATGGCCTTTCCGCATCGGTTTCAATTGGTGACCTATTCAAAGCTTCGTTTTTGCCCGCGTTCATCCTTGCTCTGTTTTACATCGCTTATGTACTGATTCGTTGTAAGTTAAATCCGAGTTTAGCGCCGTTGCCGTCCGCCCAAGAGTTAGAAGAAGATGTCAAAGAGCACCCAAGTTATTTCAAAGCTCTGTTCTTTCCTCTGCTATCGGTCGCTACTGTCCTCGGTAGTATTTATACTGGGGTGGCCTCGGTGACTGAAGCATCAGCACTTGGCGTTGTGGGAATCGCAGTAAGTGCGGCTATTCGGGGTGAACTGAATTGGACTATGGTCAAAGAGTCTGCCATCGCGACCATGCGCACCTGCGGCATGATCATGTGGATTGGTATCGGCGCTTCAGCGCTGGTGGGTGTTTACAATCTCATGGGTGGTATCAACTTTGTTGAGCAGATCATTCTGGCACTCAGTGGCGGCAATGCCATGACAACACTACTGATCATGATGGTCATTCTATTTGTGTTAGGAATGTTTCTTGACTGGGTCGGTGTCGCACTACTGACTATGCCCATCTTCGTCCCCATCATTACTAGCCTAGGCATGGACCCCATCTGGTTCGGCGTAGTGTTCTGCTTGAACATGCAGGTCGCTTTCCTATCACCACCTTTTGGCCCTGCTGCCTTCTATCTGAAGTCGGTTGCTCCAAAGGATATTAGTCTTGGTGAGATCTTTAGTTCGCTACTTCCGTTTATTGGTTTACAGATTTCGGTTCTGGCCTTGGTGATTATTTTCCCAGAGCTTGCTCTGTGGTGGAAATAAGCTTGTCCGACGGCGTTGATAGAGATAATAAGTATGAAAAAGAAGTACATCGTTATGGGCGTTTCCGGATGTGGGAAGTCATCAATCGGCGAGTCACTTGCTAAAGCGCTAAACATTCCGTTTTTTGATGGCGATGATTATCACTCACCAGGCAGTGTCCAGAAAATGCAAAGTGGCATCCCATTAACGGATGAGGATCGAGAGTCTTGGTTGCTGAGGCTTAACAGGCTGCTAAAGACAGAGGACGAGCTGGTTGTGGCATGTTCAGCGCTTAAACCCGAATATCGAGATATTTTGCGAGATGAGTGTGAAGAACTGCGCTTTTTCTATCTGAAAGGGGATTTTGAGACTATTTGGTCAAGGCATAAAGCACGGCAAGGACACTATTTCAAAGGTGTTGCTATGTTAGAGAGCCAATTTGAAACCTTAGTCGAACCTTCAGAAAGCGAAGCGTTACATATTGATATTAGACAGACTCCAGCAGAAATTACTCAAGACATCCTGTCTAGGATTTGACAGAAAATGGGCAGCGCGAGCAGCCCATCGGTAAACTATCATGACGATTAACACTGTAATTGCCGAAGTGGCACACAATATTGTTCCGCGAAGTAAAACCTGTCGCAAAACGTACTTGTACAATTACTTGTACAATATAGAGCGCTCAGCCAGCAAAGGAAAAATGCGTGCTACGCTTGCGTGTGGGAACCTTGCTCACACGGTTGCGGCCGCCACAGAGCGAGAAAAACGGTCCATTCTCGATTTTACCAAAAGCAATCTCGCTATCGTGACCTCATACAACGATATGGTGAGTGCGCATTAAGCTTACCGCGACTATCCAGAGCGGATAAAGCGGGCACTAAGTTTGTCATCTCTCCGAGAGCGCCTGCGCGCTTACTCAAGCATGCCGCTAGTCAGCCTATCGCCTTGATTCCAGGTGTATCAAGGCCAACAGAGATGATGGAAGCGATGGACTTAGGTTATGATGGCTGCAACAAATGATAGTAGTCTAGTCCTAATTCTATTTTGAAGTCCTATGATGCAGAAAAAACAGAGACCGACCCTACAAGATATTGCTGATCGTGTTGGGGTCACCAAAATGACGGTCAGCCGCTTTCTTAGAGACCCAAGCAAGGTCTCTGAAGCAGTAGGAGTACAAATTGACGAGGTAGTCAAAGAGTTAGGCTACGTACCGAATCGCGCTCCCGACATACTCTCCAAAGCGAAAAGCTATTCGATTGGTGTGCTTCTTCCTTCCTTGACTAACCAAGTATTTGATGAAGTTCTGCGCGGCATTGAGGGAGTGATTGAGCCCAATGGTTATCAGGCCATGATTGCTCACTATGGTTACGGGAAACATGTTGAAGAAAAACGCATTGAAACGCTACTCGGTTACAATGTTGATGGCATCATTCTTTCGGAAAGCTATCACACTGAGCGCTCGAAAAAGATTCTTAACGCGTCTGGTATTCCGATTGTTGAGATCATGGACTCAATTTCGCAGCCGCTTCAGCAAGCGGTTGGCTTTGACAATATCAAAGCCAGTCAGAACGCCACCAAAGAGCTAATCAACAGAGGCCGAAAACGCATTGCCTATCTCGCGGCGCGGATGGATGAGCGTACCAAGCAAAAAATTAAAGGTTACGAACAGGTTATGGTGGCTCAAGACTTAAAGCCTCTGGTGATAACCACCATGGAATCGTCGTCATATACGCTTGGCGCAACGCTGATGAAAAACATGTTGGCAGAGCACCCAGAGGTGGACGGCATCATTTGTACCAATGATGACATCGCGATTGGTGCGCTCTATGAGTGTCAACGGCAGAATGTGGGCGTGCCAAAAGATGTATCCATCGTGGGTTTTCATGGTCACAATATCTCATCGGTGATCAAACCAACACTTGCCACCGTGATAACCCCCAGAGAAGAAATTGGTAAGATCGCCGCTGAACATCTTATGCAGCGTATCACCGATCCTTTGGCAAAAATCGAGCAAAGGTGTATTGATCTAGAAACTCAGTTTTACTTTGGCGAAACCTTGTAGCTCGACACCTTGTCTCGATAAGGTATTGCACGTAAATTGATTACTGAAACATTGCCTTTAGTGAAAGGTAAACTTGCCAAGAAAAACGCAGTGTTAAAGCAGGTCGTTGTCACAACGGGAGCGGATAACTTTGTCAAGAATCTGGATAAAGACACCTTAGGTGCAGAGATTGAAGCGACCATCTCTAACCTGTATTCAGCAGATGAGGTGTTTATGGTGGCACGCAACGTTGGTTGAGAAAAAACAACGACATAATATCTCGTCGATATTGCTTACTTTCGCAGATTACAACTAAGATGCCTTGTGAGGCACATAAACGATTCTACAATGTAGTTTGAATCATTCACATTGAGGGAATAAGCATGTCAGTTGCAGTCGTTTATCATAGTGGTTATGGACATACAGAGAAGCAAGCTCACGCAGTCGCTGAGGGCGCGAATGCCGTTTTGGTTAAGATCGATGAAAATGGTGAACTTACAGAAGAACAATGGAAGCAGTTAGATGAGGCGAACGCCATTGTATTTGGCTCACCAACGTACATGGGCATGGTTTCATGGCAATTTAAAAAATTTGCCGATGCGTCAAGTAAGCGTTGGTTCAATATGGATTGGAAAGATAAATTCGCCGCAGGTTTTACTAACTCAGCATCAATGAATGGCGATAAAGGCGTGACAATCTCATACCTAATCACATTGGCGATGCAACATGGCATGGTTTGGATAGGCATAGGTGCATTGCCTGCTAATACGAAAGACGCGCAGCGTAACGATATTAACTATCTTGGTGGGTCCGCCGGGTTACTGGCGCAGAGCCCTGCGGATGCTTTACCAGAAGAAGCTCCTTGTGCTGGGGATTTGGAAACCGCAAAACAATTTGGTCAACGTGTGGCGTCCTTTGTGAAATAACATCGAGAGTGAAATAACGTTGCGTGAAGCGTTATTGTTCAGTAGTGGTATATAGCACCAGAGTGTAAAATGAGGAAAGCAGTGCAATATGTAGCACTGCTTTGTCAATGGGTGTTATTTATTCACCATATGAATTATAAATCAAAGCGATCCGCATTCATCACTTTCACCCATGCGGCCACAAAGTCTTTCACGAACTTCTCTTTGTTGTCATCTTGCGCGTAAACCTCAGCGTAAGAGCGCAGTATGGAATTGGAACCAAACACCAAATCTACCCGTGTAGCGGTCCATTTAGTTTGCCCAGATTGTCGGTCACGAACTTCGTATTGATTGTCACCCGTTGGATGCCATGAGTAATTCATGTCTGTCAGATTAACGAAGAAATCATTGCTTAATGCACCAACATTGTCAGTAAACACACCGTGTGCAGTACCGTCATAGTTCGCCCCCAACACGCGCATACCACCAACCAGTACCGTCATTTCAACGGCGGTCAGTTGCATTAATTGGCTTCGCTCTAGTAAGAGCTCCTCTGCACTGACGACATAATCCGATTTTAGCCAATTACGGAAACCATCATGAATCGGTTCGAGTACATCAAATGATTCCGCATCGGTCATATCCTCAGTGGCGTCACCGCGTCCTTGGTTAAATGGTACGGTAATGTTTAACCCTGCGTTAGATGCTGCTTTTTCGATGCCAACACCACCGGCAAGCACGATCAAATCGGCCATGCTAATCGGGGAGTTGTGCGTCAAGCGGATAGAATCGAGTACGCTAAGCACCTTGTACAATCTTTCGGGTTCATTACCGATCCAGTCTTTTTGCGGCGCGAAGCGAATACGTGCACCATTTGCCCCTCCTCGGCGATCAGAACCACGGTAAGTGCGCGCGCTATCCCAAGCAGTAGACACTAATTCAGCAATCGACAGTTCGCTATTGAGGATCGCTTTCTTAAGTGAATCGATGTGATCATCTGCTAGTAGGTATGAGACTGGCGGGACGGGATCTTGCCAAATTAAATCTTCCGCTGGCACATCTGGACCAAGGTAACGTGATTTCGGGCCTAAATCGCGGTGGGTCAGCTTAAACCATGCGCGTGCGAACGTTTCTTCGAAGTACTTAGGATCATCACGGAAGCGTTCTGCAATTTTACGATACTCTGGGTCAAACTTAAGGGCCATATCCGCATCGGTCATTATCGGATTGCGGCGAATGGTTGGGTCTTCGACATCAACTGGCATGTCTTCCTCTTTGATGTTTACAGGCTCCCATTGTGAAGCGCCCGCGGGGCTTTTTGTCACCCACCAGTCGTAAGTAAAGAGCAAATGGAAGTAACCGTTGTCCCATTTGGTTGGGTTGCTTGTCCATGCTCCTTCAACGCCACTCGTAACAGTATCGCGGCCAATACCACGTGACGTTTTGTTTAGCCAGCCGAAGCCTTGATCTTCGATCTCTGCCCCTTCAGGCTCTGGGCCGAGTACAGATGCATCCCCGTTACCATGTGCTTTACCGACAGTGTGACCGCCGGCGGTTAAGGCAACGGTCTCTTCGTCATTCATTGCCATACGAGCAAATGTGATTCGCATATCGTGTGCCGTTTTAATGGGGTCTGGTTTACCGTCTACCCCTTCAGGGTTCACGTAAATTAAGCCCATCATTACGGCTGCAAGCGGGTTCTCTAAGTCGCGCTCGCCAGAGTAACGATTGTTTTCCCCACCAGTTGGCTGAAGCCACTCTTTTTCTGCTCCCCAATAAATGTCTTTTTCTGGATGCCAAATGTCTTCTCGTCCGCCTGCGAAGCCAAAGGTTTTAAAGCCCATCGATTCATAGGCCATATTACCAGCTAGGATGATCAAATCTGCCCATGAGATTTTGTTACCGTATTTCTTTTTGATTGGCCAAAGTAGGCGACGTGCTTTATCAAGGTTGCCGTTGTCGGGCCAACTATTGATTGGCGCAAAGCGTTGATTCGCGCGACTGGCCCCACCTCGGCCATCGGCAATACGATAGGTCCCTGCGGAATGCCACGCCATACGGATCATTAACCCCCCATAATGGCCCCAATCTGCTGGCCACCAATCTTGGCTGTCGGTCATGAGATCGATCAGATCTTTTTTTACCTCGTTGAGGTCGAGAGAGTCAAAAGCTTCAGCATAATTGAAGCCAGAATCCATTGGATCGGTCTTTTGATCATGCTGATGAAGAATGTCAAGGTTGAGAGTTTTTGGCCACCAATTGAACTCTGCAGATTGTTGATTGGTATTCGCACCATGCATAACCGGACATTTGGAATGTGTGCTCTTATCGCTCATGTTTTGCTTCCTAACTGAGTGAGTGTTCTCAAAGTGTAGTAACGGATGGCAAGTTTTTCTCTCGAGCTTGCTTTTGACTGTCGCGTAATAGCAATTAATTAATCGAAGCTCTCGCTAAACTGGCGCCATTAGTTAAGTAAAACAACCTTACTGAGGAAAGCGAAATGAAAAAATTCATCATCAACGCAAATGTTTTTAATGGCACTGACAACAAATTGATTAGAGAGCGTATCAGCACCCTTACCAAAACGGTCAATTGGAACAAATCGTTGAGGGGGCTTATGCTGATCTGTTGATCATCGACGGTAACCCACTTGCTGGCGTTGAGTATGTCGCAAACACGGAAACTCATCATGAAAGATGGTGTGGTATATAAAAACACACGGTAAACCGCGCTTTTGATAGCGCGGTTTTTTATTGGTAACCATACTTATAGACAGATTACAATGCATTGCGCTTAAGATAAGTGCAGACTGAACATTCGCAAACACTATTTTGATTTCACTATTTTAAAGTTGTCCCATGCTTGGCTGGTAGGCATTACTTCTAAGCTGTTAATATTTATATGACATGGCTGTTCTGCAATCCACAACATGATGTCAGCGATGTCTTCGGGTTGGAGAGGATTCGTCTCATCGTAAATCTCATTGTATTTCGCTTGGTCACCGTTAAAGCGTACGAGGCTAAATTCACTTTCTGATAACCCGGGTTCAAGGCTCGTGACACGCAGTTTTGTACCGGCGTAATCACTGCGTAAATTACGGGAAAACTGGGCCACGAAAGCTTTACTTGCTCCATAAACATGGGCTCCTGGGTAGCACCAGTTCGCCGCAATACTGGCTAGGTTAATGATGGTGGCTTTGGGCTGTTTTAACAGTGTAGGCAATAACGCATGGGTGACGTTAACGAGCCCAGTGACGTTGGTGTCTATCATGGTGTGCCAGTCGGTTATCGAGGCTTGGTCAGCGGGTGTTGCTCCTAGCGCTAGGCCAGCGTTGTTAATCAATATTTCAATGTTCGCAAATTCAGAGGGTAGATCCGCGATGAGGGTTGCAATCTCTTCGCTGCTTCTTACATCCAGTTGAGCCGTATAAACATTGCATTCCATGGCTAACTCGTCCGCAAGTTGGTCAAGTCGCACTTTTCGTCGTCCGGTTAATACCAGTGAGTATCCTTCTTGCGCAAATCGACGTGCTGCTGCGCGTCCAAAGCCAGAGGTGGCACCAGTAATGAAAACGGTTGGTGTTGATCGTGTATTCATGTGTAATCTCCTTAAGAAAATAATGACCAGACCGCGATGATTAAGGTGCCGCTGGAAACCGTTAGCAATAGGTAAAAGGCAACCTCATGGATAGATTCGAAGTCCTTGTAAATAAATAGCCGCCGACCCGCTAATGCGGATAAGAACGCGATCAATACATAAATCACCGGATTGCTCGGCAACATCGCCCATTGTTTGGTGATGGTATAATTTCCACCGACCGCTAAACAGTTGACGAGAAAGAAATAGCAAATGAGAGAGGCGCGTTTTACGCTATTGCTTAACGCTTGTTGTCGCATGTACATAACTACTGGCGTTCCACCAGAAGAGACCGCACTTGTCGTCCAACCAGAGGTGAACCCGCATAACAGTTTTGACTGCGACAGCTTTTGAATAACTAGGCTAGGGTGCCGGGATAGGAAAGCTAAGGTCAAGATAGTGCTTGGTACCAATACTTTCAAAAGTTCATCAGACAAGGCATACAGGAGACCCAAGCCAAAAGGAATACCTAACATTGTGGCCCACAGCAATGGAGTAAGGATGGTGAAATCTGCTTGTTTCCAGCAAGTCGCAACTAATGGTAAGGAAATGAATAGATCCACCAGTAGTATGGCCGGCACCAAATCAGCAACAGGATAGAAAATGGACAGTGCCACGATCATAAGACCAGAAAAGCCAAATCCGGTATATCCACGAATGAGTCCGGCTAGGATCAGTGTGCCAACGATAACGACCTCACTTACCATACTCTCTCCCTTTAATTGAAGTTGTTACGGGAATAGTAGGTAAGTGCTTGTGATTCTATTAGTACCAGTTAGTCATATTTGTTGGTACAAATATCTGGTTACGCTTTTTCGTTGAGTAACTGAGCTAGCTTTTTGATCCCTAGTTCAATTTTGTCGCTATCGATAGCGGAATAACCTAGACGAATATAACGGCGATGATCTTTTTGAAATCGAGAAAAATGAATCGTCCCGGGTTCGACCAAAACGCCGATGTCCCTTGCCACGGCAGTGAATTGCTCGCAATCTGTGTGATTTGGTAATTTTAGCCAGAATGCGCTTCCACCAACGGTTGCAGTAGTGATGCACTGCGGAAGATGGTTCATGAGGGCTTGCCGCATGGTGGTCCATCTCTGTTGGTAGCACTTGCGCAGTTTCCTCAAATAGGCATCGTAATAGCCTAGTGAGATAAACAGTGCACAAGTTCTCTGATTGTTGGCTGGGGGATGGCGATACATTAACCGCCGCAATGCTCTTGCTGCGTCGATAAGAGGCGCATCGGCAACCATGTAACCAAGTCGTAATCCGGGAGACAGTGATTTTGATAGGCTACCGATGTAAATGACTCTGCCGTTAGTGTCCAGGCTCTTTAACGAGGGGCTCGCTTGGCTAAGGACATTGATTTCGCTTTCATAATCATCTTCTATAATGACAAAATCGTATTTTTCAGCAGCGTGAAGCAGTGCTTGGCGTCGCTGCATTGACATGGTGACATTTGTCGGTACTTGATGGCTAGGCGTGACATAAACATAGTCGCAGCTTTTAAGGTTGTCATTGATTTCGATGCCTTGGCAATCGACGTTTATAGGGACAATTGTTGCGCCATGAGATGAAAAAATATTGCGAACATCAGGGTATCCGGGCTCTTCAACGGCTAAACGCGTTTCTTTGTCACCGAGTAGCCGAGCAAGAAGGTAAAGCGAATTCTGCGTGCCAATGGTGATGAGGATTTGGTCTTGCGAGGCTTGAATGGATCGTTTGGGTAATACATTCGTTTGTAGTTGCTTTACTAACGCGAGATCGTCATTGTCAATCGAATCTGAAATCCAATCTTTGACTATCCCGGCACGCTGTGACAATCGACAGCACTCTCGCCAATGATTTAATGGAAATAGAGCATGATCAGGCTGCCCAAATAAGAATGGGTAGGGGTAATCCTTCCAGTTTGAAGGCTTCGCAATGTTTCGCTGTGTTGTCACGTCATGCTTAACGCGCTTGAACCAAAAGTGCGCAGGTTTTGCACTAAATTGGTCGGGATTAAGGTGATTTAGCTGGTTGGGTGTAGGAAACGGATTCTCTGAGAGGGCATTGTGATTGGCGAAATAACCACTCCGCTCTTGTGAAATTAGATACCCTTCATCGACGAGTCGATCATAGACAAGTACAACAGTGTTGCGCGACACCCTTAACATGGATGCGAGCTTTCTACACGATGGCAGGGCATTATTTCCAAAAATGCCGTTTCGTATTGCTTCCAGTAAGTGCTCTCGAATCTGTTCTTGTAAGCTTCTTTCTGGCGAGAATTGTATGTGCATTAAGTAATCGCTTTTCAATGTTCGCATCCTTTGCAGTTTGATATCCATTGTTTATAGCCATCAGCGTTATCACGCTAATGAATGGCAACGCAGGAACTGTGCCATAGCTTCCCCGACGCCTGTCACCATAAATAAATGCGACTGGATCTATTGATGAGGCCTTGCATTGCTTTAGGTTGAAATAAAGCAAGGAAGGAGAACGAATATGGATCAGCAGCTAACCCCAGAGATGAAAGCGCAAATAGTGGAGTGGGACAAAAAGCACGTTTGGCACCACATCACTCAACATGCACCATTTGAAGAGCAAGCGCCGTTGATTATGTCATCGGGCAAAGGTGAATATATTTGGGATGTGAATGGTAATCGCTACCTTGATGCGAGTTCTGGCGGTGTTTGGTGTGTCAACGTTGGCTATGGTCGAGAGCGAATTGCTAACGTGATCAAGGAACAGGCAATGCGCCTTAACTTCTTTGCGGGCACGGCAGGTTCGCCAATCATGGCAGAGTTTGCCAACAAGTTGATTGAAAAAATGCCCGGAATGAGTCGAGTGTACTTTTCTAACTCAGGCTCAGAAGCGAATGAAAAAGCTTATAAAATAGTGCGTCAAATTGCGCACAAGAAATATGGCGGAAAGAAACACAAAATCTTATATCGTGAGCGAGATTATCACGGCACCACCATCACTTGCTTGAGTTCAACGGGACAGGAGGAGCGACGTCAACAGTACGGACCGTTTACGCCTGGTTTTGTCGAGTTTCCTCATTGCTGTGAATATCGTAGTCAATTTGAAGATAGCGATAACTATGGTATTAAAGCGGCACAACTATTAGAAGAGGTCATCCTGAGAGAGGGACCGGAAACGGTAGGTGCAATTGTGATTGAGCCCATTACGGCGGGAGGTGGGGTCATCACTCCTCCAGAAGGGTACTATCAAGAAGTTCAGAGGATTTGTAACAAGTACAATATCCTGATTCATGTTGATGAGGTTGTCTGTGGCGTTGGACGTACTGGAAGCTGGTTTGGTTATCAGCATTATGGCTTAAAGCCTGACATTGTCACGATGGCGAAAGGCGTTGCTTCGGCGTATGCCGCAATTTCTTGCACGGTGACAACGGAAGCGGTATTTGACCTGTTTAAGCAAGATCCTAGTGATAAATTTGATTACTTCCGAGATATCAGCACCTTTGGCGGCTGCACCATAGGTCCGGCGGCCGCGCTTGAGAACATGAAAATTATTGAGGAAGAAGGTCTGGTCGAGAATGCTGCCCATGTAGGAGAATACTTAAAAACTCAGCTTGAAGTGCTTCAAACTCAGTTTACTATTATTGGGGACGTACGTGGGAAAGGGCTATTTATCGGCCTTGAATTAGTAGAGGATCGCGAAACAAAGTTACCGGTAGATGAGAGCGTTCTAGCGCAATTTTCTGCGAAGTGTATGCAAAATGGTTTGCTCGTTGGACGCACTAATCGGTCGTTTTCATCGTTGAACAACACCATCTGTTTGAGTCCTCCACTAACCTTGTCAATGGAACAAGCGGATGAGATCGTGGCGATCATGGCAAAAGTTTTTCATCAGTTGTAACGGCTAATTAAACCGTAATTTTCGCCCAAAGCTTATAGGGCACGATGACGCAGCAGTGATACTACTGCGTCATCGTATCTGTCAAACAAGTTTGCTCGATGTAACGCGTAAGAATGTGTTTATCTAGGTGTTGCCTGTGCGAGATAGTCCTTCTTAGTTCGCTTTTTACTGTGTGTCTCTTGTATCTTGCATCATATCTGTTATCTCGGTTGCCTTCTTCTTCTTTTCCATTGTCCTCTCAAATAATTCAAACTCTTTGATTAGCTTCAATTGTTCTTAGCTTCGATTGTTCTTAGCTCCGGTTGCGTAGAGATTTTGCACAATTTGGGTGCATTTCTGAGCCTAGTTTTGGTGCGCATCTGGACCAATAAAGAAATACTCTGGTACTAACATTGCGAGTGACTTCTCATTAGTGTGGAAGATGTCATACAGCACATGAGGAAGTGAAGATGAAAACATTATTGAAAAGCACACTCGTTAAAACTCTAGCCATGACTAGCGTATTGGCGTGTTCGTTTCAAGTCGGCGCAGAGGAAGTCACAATAGGCTACCAAGGAATGTTTAATCCTTTGAAATACGCCATTGATCAGAAGTTGATTGAGAAAGAAACCGGCTATGAGATCAAGTGGCGCAAATTTGATTCTGGCGCGAAGGCCATTACCGCAATGGCGGCTGGAGCGGTGGACATGACCGTTGCAGGATCAAGCCCAATTGCGAGTGCAGCAAGCAATGGTGTTGAAATGGAACTGGTATGGGTGACGGAAAACATCGCTGATGCTGAGGCACTGGTGGTAAAAAATAGCAGCGGAATCACCTCTCCATCCGATCTTAAGGGTAAGCGTATAGCGGTTCCATTCGTCTCCACCACGCACTTCCACATGTTGTTCGCATTGGAGCAGTTTGGTTTATCAGAAAAAGAGGTGAAACTCATTAACATGCAGCCGAATGCCATTATGGCAGCGTGGCAGCGTGGTGATATTGATGGTGCGTTTATTTGGGATCCTGCACTTGGCAAAATTAAGCAAGATGGCAGTGTATTGATTTCCTCAAAACAATTGAGTGCATGGGGAAAACCCACCTTTGATGGCATGATTGCGAGTAAAGAGTTTACGGCAAAGCATCCAGAATTCGTCACGGATTTGATTAAGGTCGTAGCCGAAGTGGACGCGAAATACCGTGATCAAAAAGAGACATTCACAGCCGATAACCCGATGGCGATTTCAGTAGCGAAACTTGCAGGTGGTGAACCTGAAGGGGTTGTTGAAGCCATGAAACTATATGAGTTCATGGACATTAATACCCAGCTTTCTTGTCAGTGGCTTGGTTGTGGCAGTGAAGGTGGTGCGGTTCAAGCGTTGAAAGCCACTTCAGAATTCCTACTGAAAGAAAAGAAAATCTCTGCTCTTCAGCCTGACTACAGCGTATTTGTCAATCCGAGCTTTGCAAAGAGTGCGAAGGCGAAATAGCAACACTTAGTCAATGAACGTGAAAGGAGTAGGCGCATGTCTTTGAAGAAAACACTAAAAATTGAGGATGTTTCTGTCATCTATGAAGGCAGGGAAGGGGGAGAGCCCGTGACGGCACTTTCGGGAGTTAATCTTCAAATTGAGCAAGGTGAACTCGTTGTCGCGCTTGGCGCATCAGGATGTGGTAAGACAACGCTCCTAAATTTGATGGCTGGATTCATCCCGCCAACATCCGGTTATCTTACGTTAGGCAACTCACAAGTGGAAGGGTTACCTAGGGTGACCATGGGACGAGACATTGGCGATCAAATCATCGGCCCGGGTGCAGACCGAGGCGTGGTGTTTCAAAAACATGCGCTGTTTCCATGGATGAATGTGATTGAGAACACGGCATTTGGCTTAAAGCTCCAAGGTGTCGCGAAAAAAGAGCGACTTGCAAGGGCTGCGAAGTATTTACAGCTCGTTGGGCTAGAAGACTTCCATCAGCATAAAGTCTATCAGCTATCTGGTGGCATGCAGCAGCGAGTCGGAATTGCACGAGCGCTAACCAATGACCCTAGTATCCTATTACTGGATGAGCCCTTGGGTGCTCTGGATGCACTAACGCGAGAAACGTTACAGGAGCTGCTGTTAGACGCATGGCAAGCGACCAATAAAATGATGTTTTTCATTACCCATAGTGTCGAAGAAGCGCTGTTCATGGCTTCGAAGCTGATCGTGATGTCCCCCCGACCGGGGCGTATAACGCACAGTTTCAATTTAGACTTCAATCAACGTTTTCTTGAGTGTCGAGATGCGCGTGCGGTTAAGTCGATGCCTGATTTTATAGAAATGCGAGAAAAAATTCTTTCCATCATCCATCAAGATGAAATTGTGGAGGTAGCGTTATGAGTGAAGCCGTAATAAACCATGAACGCCTTGAACATTCAGAGGCGAAAGGAGAGCATACGTCAGAAGCTGCTGGTGAGCCACAAGCGAACGTCGCACAACAAAGTGAAATGCATTCAACCCCGCCTTTTTATCGGCTTGTACAGTGGGTAAAAAACAAAACCCAGACCCCAGGAAGTTATTACGGAGAGCCTGGTCAAGGTAACTCGCGCGTGATCTCAGTCATTTCTACCCTGTTTTTTATTGGGCTATGGGCGGTTGTGACTGAACTAGGTTTGGTTAAGCCGTTGTTTCTTCCCTCCCCTAATGCGGTACTGGAGCGATTTGTCGACCTTTTTGTGAACGGATTCTCTGGGGTATCGTTGGAAGCTCATCTCTTGGCGAGTTTGGGCAGAGTATTTGGGGCTTTTGCTTTGGCCGTTGTCACTGCTGTGCCAATTGGCATTTTAATTGGATCAAATGTGTGGGTGAGAGGCGTTTTCGATCCACTGATTGAGTTTTATCGTCCTCTTCCACCGTTGGCTTACTTACCTTTAGTGATTATTTGGCTTGGGATCGATGAAACGAGCAAGGTCACGTTGATTTATCTCGCTATGTTTGCACCGATCGCGCTCAGTGCGCGTGCCGGCGTTGCATCAGCCAAAAGCGAGCAAATACAAGCGGCTTACTCGATGGGCGCATCCAAAGGGCAGGTGCTTTATCATGTGATCATTAAAAGTGCTTTACCTGAAATTCTAACCGGATTAAGAATTGGGATTGGATTTGGTTGGACAACCTTGGTAGCAAGTGAAATGGTCGCTGCAGAAGCGGGGATCGGTTACATGGTGCTTAATGCGGCCGAGTTTCTTGTGACAGATGTGGTGATTGCCGGCATCATTATCATCGGACTGATTGCGTATTCATTTGATTTGCTGATGCGCTACCTAGAGAAGAAACTGGTACCTTGGAAAGGCTACTAATCTATCATCAAATATCGACAAATAGGGGCATAGGCCCCTTTTTTGCGCTTTGCGCTTTTAAAACGCTTAGTTCGATACCATACAACCTTCATTAAACCAAAGACACTGGTTACAAAAAATACATTCAGTTCAAATCTTAATTGTGTCGAGAGCGTCTTTATGAGAAATGTTCCGTGATTAGTTGAATGACGCTGACATCAGTATTGCTCTGAATGAATGTTTATTTAACTTGTTGTTATATAGTGGTATTTATTTGCGTTTCTTCTTATTTATTGTATGTGTACGAATTGACATATTCTCTATTTCAATGGATGTTTAGGAGGGTTTATATAAGTAAAAAACAGAAAAATAATTTGAACTCGAACTAAATTTCAGGCATTTTATATTTAACTAACCGTTCAATTAAAATTTACAAGGATGCAAAATGCCCAAGGTTGGGATGCCTGAAATCAGAAAACCTCAGCTAGTCAAAGCGACGATGTCGGTCATTGACAGAGTAGGTTTACACGCTGCGAGCATTTCGTTGATCAGCAAAGAAGCAGGAGTATCTACAGGGATCATTAATCACTACTTCGGTGGTAAGCACGGTTTGCTCGAAGAAACCATGCGTGAAATCCTTCGCCAGCTTTCCGCCACCACTAAAATCAATCTAAGCCAGATCCCTAGTGATGCGCACCACCAAAGAATTAATGCCATCATTGACGCTAATTTCGTCGGCTTCCAGGCCGAGAACCAAGTAGCAAAAACTTGGCTGGCTTTCTGGTCCTACTCGATGCATGACGAACAGCTCAAACGTCTGCAACGAGTCAATGAACGACGTCTCATCTCACACCTGAAAAAAGAATTAAAAGCTTTGCTGGATCAAAACCAAGCTGAGCTGGTGGCGCATGGTATTGCGTCATTAATTGATGGCATTTGGCTACGCGGCACGCTCAACCCGCAAGGCATCGATGCCGAGAAAGCACGCGTCATCATTAACGACTATCTCGATAAACAACTCACGTTCTACTCAAAACAAAAATAAAGAGTCAAACCTGAAAATGGATATGAAAGCACACTACATCGATGGTGCCACGCACCTAGGATGCTCAGAAGAACACTTCACCACATACAATCCCGCCAATGGTGAGCCGATTGCGAATGTGAAGCAGGCTAACCAGCAAGATATGGAAGCGGCAATTGAATCTGCCAAGCGCGGTTTTGCAATTTGGTCAGCCATGACGGCGACAGAGCGCAGTCGCATCCTGCTTAAAGCGGTGGCGCTACTTCGTGAAAGAAATGACGAACTGGCGGCACTAGAAGTTGCGGATACGGGCAAGCCGATTCAAGAAGCGAATTGCGTAGACATTGCAACGGGCGCAGATGTGATCGAATACTACGCAGGTCTTGCGCCTAGCATGCATGGTGAACAGCAACCGCTGAATGAATCGCAGTTTTTCTATACTCGCCGCGAGCCTCTGGGCATTTGTGCGGGTATTGGCGCGTGGAACTACCCAATTCAAATCGCGATGTGGAAATCTGCCCCTGCGCTGGCTGCGGGTAATGCGATGATCTTTAAGCCATCAGAAGAAACCCCGTTAACCGCACTCAAATTGGCAGAAATCTACAGCGAAGCTGGATTGCCTGATGGCGTGTTCAACGTTATTCAAGGTGACTACCGAGTAGGGCAAATGCTCACTGCACATCCAGACATCGTTAAAGTCTCCTTCACGGGTGAATCCGGAACTGGCAAAGTTGTGATGGGTGACAGCGCTGCGACGCTAAAGCAAGTCACTATGGAACTTGGCGGTAAATCGCCAATGATCATTTTTGATGATGCCAAGCTAGACGACGCGGTTTCTGCTGCAATGGTCGCAAACTTCTATACCCAAGGTGAGGTTTGTACGCACGGTACTCGCGTGTTCGTTCATGAAGCTATTTATGATGAGTTTGTCGCTCAACTTAAGAAGCGTACTGAGCTGCTGGTGGTTGGCGATCCGCTTGATGAACAAACTCAAATCGGCGCACTAATTTCCAAAGAGCACGAATCAAAAGTCCTTTCCGCCATTGAACAAGCGAAAGCAAGCAATGCAACGTTGCTGACTGGCGGCTATAAAGTCACAGAAAACGGCTTGGCGAGCGGTAATTTTGTTGTGCCAACGGTTTTCATTGATTGCCAAGACGACATGCCGCATGTGCAGCAAGAAATCTTCGGTCCCGTGATGTCAGTGTTGAAGTTCAGTGACGAGGACGAAGTGATTGCTCGTGCCAACAACACCGATTACGGGCTTGCAGCAGGCGTGTTTACGCAAAATCTGTCTCGTGCACACCGTGTTATTCACCAAATCCAAGCAGGCATTTGTTGGATTAACACGTGGGGTGATTCCCCAGCTGAAATGCCAGTTGGTGGTTACAAATTGTCTGGCATTGGACGTGAAAACGGCGTCGAGACCCTTAAGCATTACACCCAAACTAAGAGCGTGTTAGTGCATTTGGGTGATTTCGACAGCCCTTACGCGTAACCAGTCAGGAGGATTTGTAATGCAACAACACTACGATTACATCATCGTCGGTGCGGGCTCGGCAGGCTGTGTCTTGGCCGATCGCCTGAGTGAAAGCGGTCAGCATCAAGTCTTGCTGTTGGAAGCGGGTGGCTCAGACAAGAGCATCTTCATCCAGATGCCAACGGCGCTGTCTTACCCAATGAACAGCGAAAAGTACGCATGGCAGTTCGAAACTGTTGCTGAAGATGGGTTAGATGGACGTCAACTGCATTGCCCACGCGGCAAAGTGTTAGGCGGCAGCTCGTCGATCAACGGCATGGTTTATGTTCGTGGTCATGCTTGTGACTTTGACGAATGGGAAGAAGAAGGCGCGAAAGGCTGGAACTACCAAGCGTGTCTGCCGTATTTCCGTAAAGCGGAAACTTGGACGGGCGGTGCTGACGATTACCGTGGTGACAGCGGTCCTGTAGGGACGTGCAATGGTAACGACATGAAGCTGAACCCGCTTTACCAAGCTTTTATAGAAGCAGGTAAAGATGCAGGCTACCCAGAAACGCAAGACTACAACGGCTATCAGCAAGAGGGCTTCGGTCCTATGCACATGACGGTAGACAAAGGCGTGCGTGCTTCTACCTCTAACGCTTACTTAAGCCGTGCGAAAAAACGCAGCAACTTCACTTTGATGAAAGGCGTGACCGCTCATCGAATTTTACTTGAGGGTAAAAAAGCGGTCGGTATTGAGTTCGAGCAATCTGGCAAAATTAAACAATGTTTCGTCAATAAAGAAGTGGTATCGAGCGCAGGTTCTATTGGCTCGGTACAGTTACTTCAACTTTCGGGTATTGGTCCACAGTCTGTACTTGAGAAAGCGGGCATTGAAGTGAATCACGCGCTCGAAGGCGTGGGTAAGAACCTGCAAGACCACCTTGAAGTGTACTTCCAGTATCACTGCAAACAGCCGATCACTCTCAACAGCAAGTTAGGTTTGATCAGCAAAGGTTTGATTGGTACCGAGTGGATTCTGACCCGCAAGGGTTTGGGCGCGACCAACCACTTTGAATCGTGTGCGTTCATCCGTTCTCGTGAAGGTTTGAAGTCGCCAAACATTCAATATCACTTCCTGCCTGCGGCAATGCGTTATGACGGTCGTGCTGCGTTTGATGGTCACGGCTTCCAAGTGCATGTTGGTCCAAACAAACCTGAGAGTCGCGGCAGTGTCGAAGTGGTTTCTGCTAACCCAAATGACAAGCCAAAAATCGAGTTCAACTACATCTCGACCGAACAAGATAAGCAGGATTGGCGAGACTGTATTCGTCTTACGCGTGAAATCCTCAATCAACCTGCAATGGATGCGTTCCGCGGTGAAGAGATCCAACCCGGTCTTCACATCTCTAGCGATGAAGCGATTGATGAGTGGGTGAAGCAAAATGTGGAAAGTGCTTATCACCCATCGTGTAGCTGCAAAATGGGCGCAGATGATGACCCAATGGCAGTGCTGGATGAAACTTGCCAAGTGCGCGGCATTGAAGGTTTGCGCGTTGTGGATTCATCCATCTTCCCAACCATTCCCAATGGCAACTTAAACGCACCAACCATCATGGTGGCAGAGCGTGCCGCGGACATGATCTTGGGTAATACGCTCGAAGAATCGAATAATACACCGGTTTGGATTGCTCCGAACTGGCAAGAGACGCAAAGAATGCGTCCGCCGAAAAGAGACTTAAGCTCAATCTCATAAAGTCAGCAATCATTACAAGGAATTTAAACATGTCTACGATGACAAAAATCTTTTCATCTATCGCACTGAGTGCAGTGGCGACAGGTGCTTACGCTAACCAATGTGAAACCGTTCGATTTGCCGATGTAGGCTGGACGGATATTACCGCAACCACTGCTGTGACCTCCGAACTGCTAAAAGGCTTGGGCTACAAAACCAAGACCGATCTTCTGTCTGTACCTGTGACGTACTCTTCAATGGCAAACGGTGACATTGACGTATTCCTAGGTAACTGGATGCCAACCATGGAAGGCGATATCGCCAAATACCGTGAAGCTGGCACAGTGGAAACCGTTCGCGCAAACCTTGAAGGTGCGAAATACACACTAGCAGTGCCAAAGTACGTCTATGACGCAGGCGTGAAAAGCTTTGCTGATTTGGCAAAGCATGCCGACAAATTTAAAGACCGCATCTACGGCATTGAGCCGGGTAACGATGGTAACCGTTTGATTCAAAATATGATCGACAGCGATGCATTCGGCTTGAAAGACTTCAGCCTAGTGGAATCAAGCGAAGCGGGCATGGTGTCTCAGGTGTCTCGCGCAGTGCGCCGTAACCAGTGGATCGTTTATCTAGGTTGGGCACCGCACCCAATGAACAGCAACGTTGAGATGGAATATCTATCGGGCGGTGACGACTACTTTGGTCCTAATTACGGTGGTGCGAATGTCTATACCAACGTACGCCAAGACTACCTATCTGAGTGTCAAAACGTGGGTCAACTGCTTAAAAATCTAGAGTTCAGTCTAGAGATGGAAAACCAGTTGATGGAGGCGATTCTGAACCAAAAACAGAAGCCAGCGAAAGCGGCGCAAGAATGGTTGAATGCCAACCCTCAACAATTTGAAGCGTGGCTAGAAGGCGTGAAAACGCTGGACGGTAAAGACGCAAAACAAGCGATGACTTCTTACCTAAAAACAAACGCTTAATCATTCCTCTCTTAAGGAACAGGTGGGCAGCGATGCCCGCCTTTTAACACAAAGGTTTTATTGTGAATTTTATTACGGACAACAAACTTCCGTTGGGCGAATGGATGGAAACGGGCGTGGATTGGTTAACCATGAATGCGTCGGGCTTCTTTGATGCTATCTCTATCTTTCTCGAAACCATCATTCTTTTCGTGGTGGATATTTTCAAATGGATGCCACCGGCAGCACCCATCATCCTGACTGCTGCGATTGCGTGGTTCTTACACCGCAGCATTCCATTGATGGTGTTTATCGTGTTGTCGCTGCTGACCATCCTTAACCTCGGCTACTGGCAAGAAATGCTGGAAACCTTTGTTCTCGTCTTCGCTGCGACAACGATTTCCGTATTAATTGGCGTGCCACTCGGTATCATGGCGGCGCATCGCCCGTGGTTGTACACCTTATTGCGGCCAATACTCGATTTAATGCAGACCGTACCAACGTTCGTGTATCTGATCCCAACACTGGTTCTGTTTGGTTTAGGTATCGTACCGGGGCTGATTTCCACCATTATCTTTGCCATCGCCGCACCGATTCGTCTGACTTACCTTGGCATCACCAAAGTGCCGGAAGAGTTAATTGAAGCGGGTAAAGCCTTTGGTGCGAGCCGCATGAAACTGCTGTTTAAAGTCGAGCTGCCAGCGGCATTGCCAAGCATTATGGCGGGCGTTACCCAGTGTATTATGTTGTCGCTTTCTATGGTGGTGATTGCTGCGCTAGTCGGTGCCGACGGGTTGGGTAAACCCGTCGTGCGAGCACTGAATACGGTGAACATTTCTCAAGGTTTTGAAGCGGGTTTAGCAATTGTTCTGGTCGCGATTATTCTTGACCGTTTGTGCAAAGCGCCAAACCAAAAGGAGGCATAATATGGATGCAATTACGATTGAAAACCTCGACGTTGTGTTTGGGCATCAGCAAGAGCAAGCACTAGCGCTACTAGACCAAGGCAAGTCTCGCCAAGAGATCATTGATGAAACCGGGCAAGTGGTTGGCGTCGATAAGGTCTCAATGAGCGTCAAACAAGGTGAGATCTGTGTATTGATGGGGTTGTCCGGCTCGGGGAAATCTAGCTTACTTCGTGCCGTCAATGGTTTGAATGAGATCTCTCGTGGTTCGCTCAAAATCAAAGATGGCGACGACATGGTAGAGCTTGCCAAGTGTGACGAACAGACTCTGCGTAACTTGCGTACTCACCGCGTGTCGATGGTGTTCCAAAAGTTTGCGCTTATGCCGTGGTTAACGGTGTTAGACAACGTGGCGTTTGGACTCGAGATGCAGGGCATTGGCAAAGCTGAACGTCGTAAAAAGGCGCGTGAACAACTAGACATGGTTGGGTTGAGTGAGTGGGAGAGTAAGTTCCCGCATGAGCTTTCGGGTGGTATGCAGCAGCGTGTTGGTTTAGCTCGCGCCTTTGCTATGGATACTGACATCTTGTTGATGGATGAGCCGTTTTCCGCGCTCGATCCTTTGATACGCGCTCAGCTTCAAGATGAACTGATTCAACTGCAAGAGAAGCTCAACAAAACGATTTTGTTTGTGAGCCACGACCTAGATGAAGCGCTGAAAATCGGTAACAACATTGCCATTATGGAATCGGGAAAACTGATTCAACACGGCAAGCCTGAGCAAATCATTCTTGCGCCAGAAAACGATTATGTGGCGGACTTTGTGGCTCACACTAATCCGCTCAACGTATTGAAAGGTCGTTCACTGATGCAAGCCAGCACCGAGCTTGAGCAACAAAATGACCGCGTATTGGTGTGTGCTGATAAGCAGATTTGGGTTGAACAAGAACCGAAAGGTTTAACACTGGTGGATTCCGATAAGTCATTGGTGAATTGGGAGAGTGATTCCACCACGCTTGATGACATTGGCGAAAGTTCGGTCGTTCAAGCCAATCCAGACATCAGCATGCGCGAGGCGATTGAACTGAAGCTACGCAGTAATCAACCTATCTTGCTGGTGGAAGAGAACAAGCTGGTGGGCGTGCTGAGCGACAACGAGCTGTACGACGCGCTGCTTGGTAACTTTAAGTCCAAGCAAGTGGCCTAGCTTAGCTGTTTCTTGTCTCAAAACGTTTGTTTGCCCCTCTCCAAAAAACAAAATGAGCCGTACCCCTTAGATTGAGAACTAAAAGGTGCGGCTCTTTTAATTTGAACAATGGTTCAGATAGCGAGGCTAGGAGACGATACTCATTAAAGAGTGGTCATTATGTCATCCATGTGTAGACGCCCTTTTGGTAGACCGTGGTTGTACTCTTCGCCGTCTTAGTGGTAGCCGATAGCCAGTTCCACTTCACATACGTGACCGTCTAACTCTGCTTTGAATTCTTCGCAATCAGTGCTAAGTCACACCTTTCATTGCTGTAGAGTCGATACCTAGGCGCGCCAGTGTGTGCAGGAGGCTACCTAGTGCGATGACTTGCCTATTGATAGTGCGTGCTTTTTTAATCACCTTCAACGTTTTGTTGAAAATGGCAAGGTGAGGCAAGGGAAGTAGTGAGACAGAAAAAATACGTGCTGGCTAAATGAACTGTTGGCAGAAAAAGGAGTAGCGGTATTGCGCGACTCCTCATGATGTAACGATTAATCCTGCTTCGTTTGCTGATTCTCTTTTACTGCCTTAGCAATATCGGTCACCGCCTCTACCAAATTAATAGGCATTGGGAAAATAATCGTGGAGGTTTTGTCGGTGGTTATCTCCGTTAGCGTCTGCATGTAGCGTAATTGCAGGGCGTTAGGCGCTTCATTGAGCATTTCTGCCGCTTCTTTCAATTTACTGGAAGCTTCTAACTCACCCGTTGCGTGGATGATTTTTGCGCGACGGTTACGTTCCGCTTCTGCTTGGCGGGCGAGGGCACGAACCATGCTTTCATTAAGATCGACATGTTTTACTTCAACAGTGGCAATTTTGATGCCCCAATCATCGGTTTGTTGGTCGAGTATTGATTGCAAGTCTTTATTAAGGCGCTCTCGCTCCGCCAAAAGTTCATCGAGTTCATGTTGACCTAACACGGAACGCAACGTGGTTTGCGCGAGTTGACTGGTTGCATCACTGTAACTTTCGATGTTGTTGATGGCCATTTCAGGGTTGACCACTCTAAAATAAACCACCGCGTTTACACGAACAGAAACGTTATCACGAGTGATCAAATCTTGGGTCGGAACATCTAAGACAATCGTTCGCAAATCGACTCGCACCATTTGTTGGATGAACGGGATCAAGATAATCAGGCCAGGGCCTTTCACCTCTTGAAAGCGCCCAAGGAAAAATACCACGCCACGCTCGTATTCACGCAGCACCTTGAACATTTGCGTTGCCAATGCAAACAATAAAACCAGAACTACGGCAGCAGTGTAGAGCATCATAAGCGCCTCCTATCCTTTCGGGCGGTCACTGGGCTTTACCGTTAGAGTCAGCCCTTTCACTTTAAGAATGGTAACTTGGTCACCTCGTTTTAACGGTTCTTCTGCTTTTGCCTGCCAGAACGCGCCATCTAATTGCACACGCCCAGTGCCATCAATAAAATCATCACTGACGATGGCACTTTTACCCGGGTAGGTTTCCAGACCGGTTGTGGCTTTTCTGCGCCGTATTCGTAGCAATAGGCCAACGGTGATCAGGATCAGTGCGACTGAGAATATCGCGATCCCAAATATCAATGGTAGGGCGACTTGGAAACCGGGTAATTCACTGTCCATTAGGAAGATTGAGCCGAGAACAAAAGCGACAACGCCACCAAGCCCCAGTATGCCGAAACTTGGGTTAAACGCTTCTGCAATCATAAGAGCGATGCCTAATAGCACAAGACCGAGGCCAACATAATTGACAGGCATCATTTGTAGGGCATACATGGCAAGAAGTAAGCAGATCCCGCCAAGCACACCAGGTAATCCGATACCAGGATTATAGAATTCTAATAATAGGCCATAAATACCGATGAGCATTAAAATATAAGCAACGTTAGGGTTGGTGATCACCGCTAACATTTCGGCACGCCAATCTGGCACCCTCTCAACCCAAATGGGATTTTTTAGTGACAATGTCACCTCTTGGTTATTCACCTTTACTGACTGACCATCAATGGTCATCACCAGTCCTTCAGGAGAATTCACAATATAGTCGATGACATTGAGCTCAAGGGCTTCTGTGGCATCTAAACTCGCCGCTTCACTGACGGCTTTCTCTGCCCACTCTGCATTTCTTCCATGAAGACGAGCCAAGCCTTTGATGTACGCTTTGGCATCGTTGATGACTTTCTTTTCCATGGCGGTTTTGGCTGGAACTTGGTCTGAAGAGGGGCTCGAATCAGAGTCCGACTCTTTGGTTTTTGATGGTTCCTCTTCGTCAGTAGTGGAAGGCGGTTTAGGGGCACCACCGAGCGAGACTGGAGTTGCAGCACCAAGGTTTGTCGCTTCAGCCATTGCCGCTATGTGGCTAGCCAGTAAGATATAGGTACCGGCGCTAGCGGCACGTGACCCGGATGGTCCGACCCAAGTAGCGACAGGCACAGAAGACGTCGTGATGGCGTGAATAATATCGCGCATGGCACTGTCCAGTCCCCCTGGCGTATCCATTTTCAGTATGATTAAGCTAACGCCATTGACTTGAGCTTGCTCAATTTCACGCGATAGGTAGTCGCTAGTCGCAGGCCCAATGGCACCTTTTATCGGTATGACCCAAATGGTGCTTGCTAGCGCTTGACCTGTAAAAAATATGAGCGGTAAAAGCCATATCCATATTCGTTTCATACAGTCCTCCTTGTGTGATCACCGGGACTTTTTGAAAATACTATTTTGAGTATAGATACGACATTTGCGACTCTGGGAATTAAATATCCTAACCCAAAGGAATGAGCGCCTATCGACACGCTCTAATGACTCTCTCTGATGATGCTCTGATTATTTCTCTAACGAGTTGAAAACGGCTCGAACACACCTTTAAGTGGCATAGGCTTATAGAAGTAGAAGCCTATGCCACTCATCAATCTTCCACGCTTTGAGTTTCGCGCCTGGTTTGGTGTTTCTACGCCTTCAGCAACAATGGTCATGCCGAGTTCTCGTGACAAGCTTGCGATGTTACGAACGAGTGTCTTAGCCCGAATATTGTTCTCTATTTTATCAATATATACTCAAACCACTTCAAGGGGCTAGGGTCAGCGAGAATGACTTGGAAAGCGCTTGTTATTACGCTGCGTTGTTTTCCTTGCTTACTTTCGGTAAACAGGGAATCAGTGACAACGCTCTGAAGCCTATATCTTCAAGTTGAACGGGTATAGCTTCATGCCATAGATTATTGGAGATTGATGAATACAATAATTGAAAATTATGTATTGAATTGATAACAATGACTTAGTTTAAAATGCTGAAAGTTGCCTTCTTCGAATAGAATTGAAGTTGGAAGCGGACAGAAAAATTTAGGGTACGAGATGCTTATTATTCAACGTTTAATCAAGTTGATTGTTATTTGTGTGATTTTTTTCACTATATTTGATCTGATTGCATATGGGGAGATAACCTGGGTAAATCGGTTGTTAGACAGGTAAGCCAATAAAGAGAAAGGGTAAAATCCCCTTTCTCTTTTTGTATTGTTCTTCCATCAACTTTTGCGCTCACTATTTTTTCTGTTCTAATGCGCGTCCTAAGGTTATCTTGCTCGATAAAATAGTGTCACTAGAGTCAGAGCTTAAGCCTTCAAAATACCAAGTTATTGCTTGAGAGAATTCTGTTTCAAAGTTCATTTCGTGCAACAGCCAGGCGAGGTGAAACTGAGCATAAAAATGCGTAAATGGCTTGCGTCGATACAAGTCACTTAACCCCTTGAATGCCGCTACGTACTGGTTTTCTTCAATAGCGATATGCGCGGCAATTAAATCGAGTTCAGTGTCGATAGCCCAACGATTGCAGCATCTGTTGCGCCAGATTTAAGAGAATTGGCCATCATGTGGGCACTATTCGCGGTATGAACGTCTTAAAAGCCGAGTACTTTGAGCTGATCGCCAGTTAATAGAGAAGATGCACAATATGGCGCACGAAAACTGTTTTATTGCTAATTCGGTTAAAACTGAGATTGTCACAGAGTTGGTAGAATAGAAAGGTGCCGTTTTCTAACGCAGGCCGTATCTAATTAATCTTCTTGGACGCGCGTTTTGAACCCAAGTGAAAGCTCTAATACATCATTTAATGGCGTGAATATAGGTGATTGGTTTCACATTTTTGTTCATTTTAGTCAAGCCGGTGAACCATTGTTGTGCAGTGGCGCAAAAAGTTTTCTGTTAAATTAATGTTAACATTGAATAGTGTGTCATTGATTAATAACGAGCATGGATGTGCAGACTCCTTTGAAACACTTTATTCACGCTAACGGCTTACCTCAATTTGGTCACCTAGAAGCGATACCAGAATCACTTCAGTTGGATACTTTCCAATATCTTAATGAAATGGATAAACCGGCTTCCCGTTGGCGAAAATATTTCGATTATAAACAGTTTCAGTTTGTCTCCATTGTAACGCCTCAATACATCATTGGGGTGGCGATAGCGGACATACGCTACTTGGCTTCTGGTTTCTGTTATGTGTTCGATACAGAAACGCACGAACTCGTCGAGCAGCAATGGTTAAAACCGCTCAATGTCGGTTATCAAACTCAGCCCTCTAGCTGGAACAGCCAAGCGCACCTAGCTAATGACACAATCCGATTCAATATTGAAAGCGGGCAGTGGCATGTGCAACTCTCTACGCATCTCATTCAAGCTAATTTGATACTACAGTCTTTACCAGAAAGCTTACCTCTGATGCTTTGTACACCAACGGCATACTCGGGCTGGACCTACACTCAAAAACACAACACGCTCAACATACAAGGTGAGCTGAATGTGAAAGGGCAGCAGCAAGATTTAACCAATGCCGTTGCGGGGTATGACTTCTCGGCAGGTTACATGCGAAGAGAAACCAGTTGGCGATGGGCGAGTATTAATCATCGTAGTGAGAATAAAAAGTTTGGTTTGAACCTTGCTGCGGGCGTGAACGAAACGGGCTTTTGTGAAAACGTCATCTGGGTGGATGATGAACGTCATTTAATGCCGCCAGTGCAGTTTGAGTTTTCTCGCGTTCATCCAGAAGAGTTATGGCGAATCACGTCACAAGACAAGCGCATCGATTTGGTGTTCACGCCTAAGAACCAACGATCAGAGAAAAAGAACTTTTGGTTTTTGAAGAGTAATTTCCGTCAGTTTGTCGGCCACTTTTCTGGTCACTTAATTGATGGCAATGGCACGAAGCACGAGCTCGATGAGGTGATGGGACTCACCGAAGATCACTACGCGAAATGGTAGGAAGAGACGATGGAATGGTCACAAATTACGGAACACCCTGACTTTTTGCTGATGTTGCTCGCACCAATCTTCTTTCTCTGTATTGCAGCAGAGTATTGGTTTGGTCAACGTGCGGGAAGATTGCCTGAAAGCGCACGATATGACTTGCCGGAAGTGGTGTGCAACTTTGTGCTTGCAGGGCTTCATCAAGCGACAGATATTTTGACAGGCTTGCTGATCGCCAAACTGTATTTATGGTGGTTTGATTGGCGCTTGTTTGATATCGAGATGACCGTATCTACCTTTTTATTACTCATGGTTTTGCAAGATTTCTTTTATTACTGGTTTCATCGCGCAAGCCATCGTATCCGTTGGATGTGGGCAGCGCATGTGGTGCACCACAGTTCAGAGCGCATGAATTTCAGCACGGCATTTCGTCAAAGCCTGATGTACCCATTAGCAGGGATGTGGTTGTTCTGGCTTCCGTTGGTCATCATCGGTTTTGATCCTAAGTGGGTTGTGTTTGTGGTATTACTCAACCTAGGGCTGCAGTTCTTTGTTCATACTCAGGCGATTCGCTCTCTTGGACCTTTAGAGTGGGTGTTTAACACGCCGTCTCATCATCGCGTACACCACGGCGTGAATCGTCAATATATCGATAAAAACTACGCGGGGGTGCTGATCATCTGGGATCGCATGTTCGGTACGTTTGAACAAGAAGTTGAAGCGGTTCGTTATGGGATCTCGAAGCCTGTAAACAGCTTTAATCCTTTTACGGTCACCTTTGCAGAATGGAAAGATATGCTTAAAGAGGTAAGCCAGCCAGATTTAACCTGGGGCGAGCGCTGGCGTGTATTGTTCTCCCCACCGTCAGATTCATAAGACCGAGCGTATGAAATTCAGCATCCAGCTAGCAATGAGTAGGCCATCGGTAGGCAGTTGTAATGAGGTGAGGCCTCTTCTTTGCACCTCTTCAGGAATGATGTCCTTTCTCATTTGTATTAATGCTTTAGAATAGGCAGAACAGAACTCAGGATGTGCTTGGATCCCCAATGATGTCGGCCCTACTTGCATCATTGATATGGGACAGAAATCGTTACCCGCGAGCACTTGTCCTCTTTCTGGCATACGAAGTACTTGGTCTTGGTGACTGACTAATAGATTAAATTCGTCTTGGTAAGGCGTCATCCATGTTTGTGGTTGGTTTACTTTAGCGATCACGACACCCACGCCCCAACCAACGTCTGCTTTCGCGACTACACCGCCCAACGCTTTCGCTAGCATCTGATGGCCAAAACAGATACCGACGAAGGGAATTTGAGCGTGGTGAATTTGGCGAACGAGCACCTCCATGCGTACAATCCACTCGGCCTCATCCATCACACCGGATTTACTTCCCGTCGTCATATAAGCGTCACACTCGTTGAGTGTTTCTGGAAATTCATTGTGGTTCACCCTGTAAAATTGAAGAACGAGTGTGTTATCGACGGCAAGTAACAGTCGGCTAAACATCATCTGATAATTGCCGTGCTCTGGTTCCAGTGCAGGATTGACATCATCGCAGATTAATACGCCAATTTTCATCGTTGCCTCCGTTATGAAGTCGTCTTGTCACCGGTCTGCGCTTGCAAGAACAGTTGTGTGTATTGAGCGGAATTAAAGTGAATTGGGTTACATCCAGCCGCAGCGTCATTGAAGGCTAATTCACCAATCTTGACCGCATCCTCTTGGCCGATGCCGATCTCAGCAAGTGTGTGCGGAATACCTAAGGTTTTTCTCAAATCAATCACCCAGTCATAGACCGCGTCAAACCCTGGCGATGGCAATGAAAGTCGCTGTGCGAGCGTGAGCATTTTATCTTCAATTTGTGTGCGGTTTGCTTGCAGTACATAGGGCATTAAAATGGCATTGAGTAAGCCATGATGTTTGTCATAGAGCCCGCCTAGGGTATGTGCTAATGCATGCATCGCCCCTAAGCCTTTCTGAAACGCGGTGGCCCCCATGCATGATGCAACCAGTAATTGAGTTCGGGCATCAATATCGTGGCCATCGATATACGCTTTATACAAGTAGCGTTTAATAAGATGCATCGATTCAAGTGCGATACCGTCGGCCATCGGATGATAGCTCGGTGCGCAAAAGGCTTCTAAGCTATGGGATAGGGCGTCCATTCCAGTAGCAGCAGTAATGTGCGAAGGAAGGTCGATGGTAGTTAGCGGATCAAGTAGCACCTGGACAGGCATCATTTTGGGGTGGAAAATGATTTTCTTCGTGTGGTTGTAAGAGTCTGTGATCACTGATGCTCGACCAACTTCAGAGCCCGTTCCTGCAGTGGTTGGGATGGCAATCACCGGGGCAATTTGGCGATCGTCTGCCTTGGTCCAATTATCGCCAATATCTTCAAAACTCCACAGTGGCAGTGTTTGTTTAGCGCAGAGTGCAATGGCCTTTGCGGCATCTAGGCTCGATCCCCCGCCATAGGCAATAATGCCATCGTGGTTTTTCGCGTTATATGCGTCAATACCGTTACTGACATTTTCGTCGGTTGGATTACCTTGCACACCAGAAAAAATAGTAATGTCTATTCCGCGCTCGGCACAACAGGCTACGGTACTTTTTACAATGTCGAGGTCAGCTAAAAAGGGGTCGGTTACCAGTAACGGAGTTTGGATATGTAAACGTCGGCAATGATCGGCCAATGTTGCTAGTGCGCCTTCGCCGACGCTAATTGAGGTAGGGTAATTCCAATGGGTCAGTGTCATGTATCTATCCCTGATCTGTTTTAGTCGTTGAGAGACTTAATATGAAACGACTTAGGTCGAGTGAGCATTTCAAAGCCGATGGTGGATAATGTACAACCGCGCCCGGAGTTTTTAACGCCTGTCCACGCCAGTTCTGGATCAAGGTAATCACACCGGTTGATGAAGACGGTGCCAGTTTCAATGTGCTCACCAAGACTCGTGGCCGTTGGTACGTCACTGGAAAAAATCGCAGCGGTTAAGCCAAACTGAGAGTCATTCATTAGTGCGATGGCTTCTTCATCGCTAGAAACAGATTGAATACCGACGACAGGGCCGAATGACTCTTCAGTCATCAAGCGCATGGTGTGGTCAACATTGGTCAATATCTGAGGGGCAAGATAGGGGGTCCCTGGTTTGCTTTCTGAAAATAGTGACTCGTTAATATGAGCAACGGCACCTTTCGAAATCGCATCTTCAACCTGTGAGCGAACGAAATCGGCAGCAGAAGTGCGAACGACAGGGCCTAATGTGGTCTCTGATGAGGTTGGATTCCCTAACCGATATTGCTTAGTCAGTGCAACCGCTTTTTCGACAAACTGATCATGAATAGATTCATGCAGATAAATACGCTCGATGCCACAGCATGATTGACCAGAATTAAAAAAAGCCCCATCGACTAAGGTTTCTACGGCATAATCAATATCGGCATCAGCGCGCACGTAAGCCGGGTCTTTACCTCCGAGCTCCAAGCCAACACCAATAAAACGCCCAGCGGCATTTTTCTCTACCATTGCGCCGCCTGCGACAGATCCAGTAAACGCCACGTAGTCAATCAGCGGGTGTTGGATCATATGTTCTGTCGATGGATGGTCAGTATGCAGGAACTGAAATACCCCATGTGGTAAGCCCGTGCCTTCAAAAGCTTGCACTAATCGCTCAGAGCAAAGTGGTGTCTGAGCAGAATGTTTTAAAATAACGCAGTTACCCGCCAAAAGGGCAGGAATGACGGCGTTGATAGCGGTTAAATAAGGGTAGTTCCATGGGGCAATAACAAGGACGTTACCAAAGGGTACCCGCTTGATATAGCGCGTGAAGCCAGATTTGTCTGCCAACGTAATGGTTGCTAGAGCTTGTTCTGCTTGCTCGATCATTGATAACGCCCGTTCTTTAACCCCTGCAATCTCTCCTTGAGTCTGTGTCAGAGGGCGCCCCATCATCATGGTGAGTTCATGTCTAATGACTTGCTGGTTATTCACAAAGTTTGCAATGGCTTGTTTGCAAATCGATTTGCGAGTCTCAAGCGAGGTCGATTGCCATTTTTTTTGGCTTTGGGTCGCGCGCTCAATTGTTGCGTGAATCTCCTCGGTGGAGGACAACGCCCGCGATACGCAAATGGAGCCATCAACGGGAGAGACGGTGTGCTGTTCCATACACGAACTCCTATTTTCCGTTAGATAATTTCAAAGTAGCGTTTGAGTTCCCAATCGGTAACGGCTTTACGAAACTCTCGCTCTTCCCATTCTCGACTTGCTGCAAAGTGGTCAACAAATTCATTGCCGAACATTTCGCGCGCGTAAGGGGATGCTTTTAGCATTTGAGCTGCTTCCCATAATGTGGCAGGCAGTTTGAGCTCTTCCGGTACCTCTTGTTCGTAGGCGTTACCAACGATCGCTTCTCCTGGCTCCCATCTATTGAGAATACCGCATAGGCCGGAAGCTAAAGCGGCCGCTAAGGCTAAATACGGATTGCCATCGGCCGCGCCAATTCGGTATTCCACACGCTGGCTTTTTTCCGAGCCAGGGATGACTCGTAATGATGTGGTGCGATTTTCTACAGCCCAAGTGGAATGGGTCGGCGCCCAAAACCCAGGAATCATGCGACGATAGCTGTTGACGGTTGGTGCAACCATGCAAAGAAACTCTGGCATCAATCGCTGTAAACCAGCGACAAAATGGCGTTGAATTTCACTCATATTGTGCTCTTTGCTAGGATCGTAAAATGCGGAGCTAGCATCGTCGTTCTGCAGTGAAATATGAATATGGCCACTTTGTCCGGGGTAGTCATTGCTCCATTTCGCCATGAAGGTCGCCATCATGTCATTTCTTTGCATCAACACCTTGGTATAGGTTTTGAAAAGCGCGGCTTTGTCGGCGGCATTCATCGCACTATCAACCGCAATGGCGGCCTCGATCACGCCTGGTCCTGTTTCTGAGTGAATCCCTTCAATCGGAAAGTCCATGGTTTCACCCATATCTAAGATCTGTTGATACAACTCGATGTAGGTGGAGTTCCTTATCATGGAATAGCCAAACCAATCAGGCGTAATTGACTCAAGATCTTGGTAATTCTTTTCGCGTACTGATTGCGGTGTTTCTTTGAAAATGAAAAACTCATATTCGAATGCAGAAAAAGGATTAAGTCCTAGTTTTTGATATTTTGCAATGATTCGTTCAAGTGTGCTGCGTGGACAAATAGCAGAGGCAGGTTCCTCAAACTCGGCGATAAATAGCAGCATGCCTTTTTCGTCGAGCACGTCACGGCAGGTTTCTGGTAGAATTTTGACCGGAGCATCTGGATAGCCAGTATGCCAACCCGTGTAGGTGGCGTTGTCATAGAGCTGGTCTTTGCTATCCCAACCTAAAACGACATCACAAAACGCGAAGCCTTTATCAAGTGAGGAGAAGAACTTCTCTCTCGACATGTATTTACCCCGCATGATGCCATCATTATCAAATAAGCCGACTTTGACATGAGAAAGGTTACGATGTTCAACGATCGCTTTGGCATCTTCAATGGTCTTTACTGATCTTGCGTCCATTCGTTGTTCCTCTTTGCACTAGCTACTGGATCCGGTGTAATACCTGATTAGCTATAACGGTAAGGTTTGCCTGCTTTTTCCATATCGACAGTATATTGCTTGCGTATATCGATCACCCGTTTGTTTCTTGGGCTAGTTTTTGCTATTTCATCCCAGAACTTACGCGCATTTTGACCGACCGCTTTCCACTCTTTATCTGGAATGGTGGTTAACTCAAGTTTGTCTCCATGAACAGGCAGTTTTGCTTCGCCGCCACAATCCCAATGTTGGCGATAATCGTGTGGCTATCCATACACAAACGGCATAACGTATTTAGGTGCTCAGGTAAGGCATCCCAGCGTTCACTGTTGGCAAAAATGAGCCACACCAAGCGCCGGAAATATTGTTGGTTAGGAAGTATTTGGTCACATCGGCCTAGCCAACCGTGTAATCTTCAGTGATCCCCGACCAGAATGACATCACGTGTTGCTGCTCGTTTACACTCAATCCGAATGCGTTCATGCTTTTTTTCGGCTTCGTTTAGCTATCGACTGTCACCATTGCCCACTGTCTGTGGCGAGATAAGCCCGCTAATGCCCCAACAGCAGCAGAGCCGAGCGCTAAAGTACCATCAGGAATGCCATCATCCGTATGGAACGAAAAAATTATTGTGCCCATGGTAACGCCACCAAGGAACCATAGACCAAGCGATAGAGCCATCTATCATTAAGTGGAGGCCGAGTTTTTCTAACCTCATTGATTAATTTTATTTTTTCTTCGACAATTTTGTCACTAGTTATGATTGCACGTATAAGATCATTTACTTAAGTAGTCATCATTACACCATTCTGTTTATTGCTAGATATCATTATAGTTGTATTTTTTTGGTTCATTCGGGCTTTGATGAGTAGTTCAGGTCAAAAACAGTGCGCTCCCCTTTGCGTACTTCGAGCTGATTGATGAAGATAAAGATACCAATATGCGCTGGAATGGTAGGAAAAGATAGTGGAGGGGTTTGTTGCGTAATTCGATGGAACTAAATCAGGAACTTACGATCTGATCGGCTACATCAGTTAATCATTGTAGTTCCATGCCTCGTTACAAAACACCTTACTGGAAACGTTATAACCAAGCCCGTTTTTAGCTGATATTCTTTCCTTAATAAAGCCAATTTTTTCAAATAGACACATGGTTTTTCATTATTCATCGTCACGTATAGCCGGTCTCGTGTTAGACAAAAGTGACCCCAAGTCTTTAAATTTACAGACTTCAGTTCTGGAGAACAAAATTCGTGGGTGTCTTTTGTCTTTTAAATCGGATTACCATTAATTGTTGCAGAAATAAGCTCTTCAGAGGACGTGAACGTTTCACCTGTGGTCGCTTTCTATCTCTAAGACATTATTATAACCCTCATAGCTCAATGTTCTCGACACGGTTTGTTGTCCAGTATAGGTGCCGAGTTTAGCGCCATTAAATGACAGTGAATATTCTTCGAACACTTCAGTACCAAACGATACAAATCTTAATTGAAACACGCGGACGAATTTTCGACAGCGGTAGGAGGAGTTATCTCCGCTGCAATATTTTTGCTATCGTCATCGCCGCTGCATCCGATTTAAAATATCGTCGACATTAATCCGATTGAATGTGCAGTCATTTTCTCTTTCATCCTTGTAGTAATGGTCTCTCCATTGAATTCACTGGTATGTTTTTGAAAATTCAATTTGGCTCCGTAGCCATCAAGAAGACTACACAAGGTGTCTACCACTATTGATAAAGTAGAAAGAAAACATGAATCCACTTGCAATTTTATGCAAGGGCAGTGTCTAACGTTAGTAAAGGCGATTTATCGCTATCGATTGAGGGACGGCAGTTAGGTGAAATTCATAGAAGCGTCGACTTTAACCTTCTAAGTGACTAACTACTTGGCGATGAGTATCCTCATTTTGGTTCAAGTGCTCTGGAATTGCACCATCATGATTCATTGTACGGCGTTGCTTCTGCACCTAGTTTGGTGTTTTGTTTTAATCTACTGAAAATTAGAGAATAAATGATTAGTGCCACTTTGGTGTTAATCTGGCACTCTTCTTGTAACCCATCTAATTGAATAATAATTCACAAGATGGAGTTTCCACTATGAACAAGACGTTCAAATTAACGCTTGCTGCACTATCGACCTCTCTAACACTTTCTATTGGTGCAGCGGCCGCTGAAGAAGACACGATTAAGGTCGGTGTTTTGCACTCACTTTCAGGCACAATGGCGATCAGTGAGACCACGCTAAAAGATACTGTGCTGATGCTGGTGGATGAGCAGAACAAAAAAGGCGGCTTATTAGGGAAAAAACTTGAGGCAGTTGTTGTCGATCCTGCGTCGAATTGGCCTTTATTTGCAGAGAAGGCGCGTGAACTGATCGAAAAGGAAAAGGTTGATGTTGTCTTTGGTGGTTGGACGTCGGTATCGCGTAAATCAATGCTACCTGTGTTTGAAGAGCTCAATAGTATTCTATTCTACCCAGTGCAATATGAAGGTGAAGAGTCATCGAAAAACGTTTTTTACACGGGCGCTGCCCCTAATCAGCAGGCAATCCCAGCAGTCGATTACTTGATGAATGATCTAGAAGTCGAACGTTGGGTGCTTGCCGGCACCGATTATGTTTACCCACGAACAACGAATAAAATCCTAAAATCATACCTTAAATCAAAAGGTGTTGACGACGCTGACATCATGATCAGCTACACGCCGTTTGGTCACTCTGATTGGCAATCCATTGTTTCCGATATCGAGAAGTTCGGTTCTGAAGGTAAACAGACCGCAGTGGTGTCCACGATCAATGGTGATGCAAATGTTCCCTTCTACAAAGAACTTGGTGCGCAAGGTATCTCATCAGAGGACATCCCTGTTATCGCTTTCTCAGTGGGTGAAGAAGAACTGTCAGGCATGGACACTGAGCCGTTGGTGGGTCACTTAGCGGCATGGAACTATTTTATGAGTGTCGACACCGAAGCGAATGGAGAGTTTGTTGAGGCTTGGCACAAGTTTATCAAGAGTGAAGGACGCGTAACAAATGATCCGATGGAAGCGCACTACATTGGTTTCAATATGTGGGCGCAAGCGGTTACCGTTGCGGGTACAACAGATGCGGAAGCCGTACAAGATGCTCTGATCGGTGTTTCGGTCCCCAACTTGTCTGGCGGCTACTCAACCATGATGCCAAATCACCACATCACTAAACCGGTGTTGATTGGTGAGATCCAAGGCGATGGTCAGTTCGAGATCGTATGGGAAACCACAGGCTTAGTTGCTGGTGATGCGTGGTCGAAATACTTACCTGAATCCGCAAAGCTTTTCTCAAGCTGGTCTAAACCATTCTCCTGTGGTGCATTCAACATTGAGACCAAGAAATGCGCAGGCAGTAACTAATTTGCTTATGTGGTGCTCCACTGTGGAGCACCGTTTCTCGGGGTTCCCGAGCAAAAACAACATATTAGGCAAAGTGCTCTGGCAGCAAACAATAAGCTCGGTTGATGAAGGACGAAAGTCATGAAAAATGTGTTTAAAGCAGTGCTATTGATGCTGCTTTTAGTAAACGTTAGTTGGGCGGCCGTGACCGGAAAAGAGAGTTTTAGTGATGCTCTTATCGGAAAGAGTACCAGTCAAAAATTACAAGCTATTGAGTGGTTAGTAGAAGCGCAAAACGCGGAAATCGCAAAGCGAGTCCTTAACGCTTGGCTCGATGGCAATCTTTACTACTTCAGTGACAAGTTCGCCGAAAATCACCAAGCGCTGTATGTTGTCGACAACCTGAAGTCTGCAAAACAGGCAACGTCCGCTTGGGGAAATGAATCTCTGACGATTGAAAATAATCGTCAGTTCAAGAAAGTCAGAGTAAATAACCGATTACGCAAAGAGATCCGCACTGAGCTCGCCTCGCTGGGGATCAACAGCGCTGAAGCGAGCGTTCGCTATGAGGCGGTGATGACTTTGCTAGGTACCAATGATGATGAACTACTGAATGCATTATACTCCCGTTTGCCGGTCGAAAGAGACAGCAAAGTCGCCGAAATTATTGAGCTTGCACTGGCTATCGATGTTGCTCAAGATGCGAGCCGCAGCGAGTTAGAGCGTGTGGTTGCGATTGAAACCTTGGGTGACTACAAGTTTCCTATTGTGGCTCAAACGATAAATCGTATTTTAGCCAGTGAGCCACCAGTTGAGATTGAGAGTTCCGCCAATCTGGCGCTGACACGTTATCAGCAATCCCAATCGTTTTATGCAGGGGCAGAAACCATCTTCTTTGGTCTCAGTCTTGGTTCCGTACTCGTACTCGCGGGGATTGGCTTGGCTATTACGTTTGGTGTGATGGGCGTGATTAATATGGCGCATGGGGAGTTAATTATGATTGGCGCTTACACCACTTACGTGATGCAGCAGTTAATGCCCAACCACATCGGCTATGCGCTGCTGCTCTCTATTCCGATGGCGTTCATTGTTTCAGGCTTTGTCGGTATCGCGATTGAACGTAGCGTGATTCGCCACTTATACGGACGCCCGTTAGAAACCCTTTTAGCTACTTTTGGTATCAGCTTGATCTTGCAGCAAGCGGTGCGCTCTATCTTCTCTCCTTTAAACCGCTCGGTTAGCACTCCGGATTGGATGTCGGGTGCGTTAGAAATCAACCCGATGCTGTCACTGACTTATAACCGCTTATACATCATATTGTTCTGTGCCTTAGTGTTCTGGGGATTGTTGATGGTGCTCAAAAAAACGTCGCTTGGATTGCAGGTTCGTGCTGTGTCTCAAAATCGAGGTATGGCCCGTGCGATGGGGATCCGCTCTGAACGGGTCGATGCCATGACCTTTGGTTTGGGCTCAGGGGTTGCCGGTGTCGCAGGTGTGGCCCTCTCTCAATTAACCAACGTGGGGCCAAATATGGGACAGGCTTACATCATTGATTCGTTCATGGTGGTGGTGTTTGGCGGTGTGGGCAATTTATGGGGAACCTTAGTCGCTGGATTGAGCCTAGGCTTGTTCAATAAAGTACTTGAGCCATGGGCAGGGGCTGTACTGGCGAAGATTTTAGTGTTGATTTTCATCATTCTATTTATTCAAAAACGCCCACGAGGACTTTTCCCTGAACGTGGTCGTACGGCTGAAAGTTAAGGAAAACAATATGCAGTCGAAATCTTTTGTTCTTTCAGCAATGCGAGGCGACCGAGGTGGGCAAGTGACCCTATTGGCAATCCTAGCTGCTGTTATCTTTGTTCCGCTTGCTAACACCCTACTACCTAGTGGACATCCATTACACGTCGAGACGTTTACAGTCTCGTTGATGGGGAAGTACCTTAGCTATGCCATGCTGGCGCTGGCACTTGATTTAGTCTGGGGCTATCTCGGTATATTAAGTTTGGGCCATGGCGCTTTCTTTGCCATTGGTGGTTATGCTATGGGCATGTATTTAATGCGTCAAATCGGTGATCGTGGCGTTTATGGTGACCCGATTTTGCCGGATTTCATGGTGTTTCTAAACTGGCAAGAGTTACCGTGGTTTTGGCAAGGCTTCGACCAGTTCTGGTTTGCCTGTGCCATGGTGGCGTTAGTTCCCGGTGCACTAGCGTACTTTTTTGGCTATCTAGCTTTCCGCTCACGTGTTTCAGGGGTTTACCTTTCTATCATGACTCAGGCACTGACTTACGCCTTAATGTTGGCATTTTTCCGCAATGAGATGGGCTTTGGTGGGAATAACGGTCTTACAGACTTTAAAGACATCCTTGGGTTTAGCTTGCAAAGTGACAGCACTAAACTGGCTCTGTTTGTGATCACTGGTGTGGTCTTGATACTCAGTTACATCGTGTGCCGAATGGTTGTGACGAGCCGCCTAGGTCGAGTGGCTTTAGCGATCCGAGATTCCGAATCACGGACGCGTTTTATGGGGTACGACGTTGATGGCATCAAACTTTGGGTATTTGTGCTTTCTGCTGTGATTGCCGGACTTGCAGGGGCGCTTTATGTTCCTCAAGTGGGCATTATTAACCCGGGAGAGTTTGCCCCACTCAACTCGATAGAAGTGGTGGTATGGGTTGCTCTCGGGGGGCGTGCAACTTTGTTTGGAGCCATTGTTGGGGCGCTGATCATCAACTACACCAAAAGTTGGTTCACGGTGGAATTCCCGGAAGTATGGTTGTTTGCACTTGGCGGTATTTTTGTTCTTTCTACGATGTATTTCCCGAAAGGTGTGATTGGTTTCGTTAGCGACCTTACAGCGGCGATTCGTATGCGATTTCACCCTAAACCCAAAGCTCACCAAGAGGCAAAAAAGGGTGAAGTTAAGGAGGTGACAGCATGAGCGCCCTGCAATCTATTCAGCATTTCAAAGTCGGCTATCAGACCTTCACGCGTCGCGATGAAGTGTTTTCTTTTCTAAAGCCTGATGTTCATCCTGCAATTGATACGCGGCATAACGTTCTGCTCTATGTGGAAGGGGTAAACAAGAGTTTTGATGGTTTTAAAGCGCTCAATGACCTTAACCTCTATATACGAGAAGGGGAGTTACGCTGTGTCATCGGGCCGAATGGCGCGGGCAAAACCACCATGATGGATATCATCACTGGCAAAACAAAGCCTGACAACGGTAAGGTTTGGCTAGGATCAAATATTAACCTCCTAAAAATGAGTGAAGCGGAAATCGCCAATGCGGGTATCGGGCGTAAGTTCCAGAAACCAACAGTGATTGAGTGCTTGAGTGTGTGGCAAAACTTAGAGCTTTCCATGTCGGGCGTTCGCTCGGTTTGGGGGACGTTCACTGCCCGCATGAGCGGTGAGCAGAGAGTCAAGTTGGAATCAGTGTTGGAGCTGATTCACCTTAAAGATGAAGCGACCAACAGTGCCGGAAACCTCTCTCATGGTCAAAAGCAGTGGCTAGAGATCGGTATGCTTTTGATGCAAAACCCCAAGCTCTTACTCGTGGATGAACCGGTTGCAGGCATGACACATCAAGAGATGGATCGTACCTCTGAACTGCTTAATTCACTAGCAGGAAAGTATTCTGTGGTAGTGGTGGAGCACGATATGGACTTTGTCCGTTCGATTGCCAGTCACGTGACGGTCTTGCATCAAGGGCATGTACTGGCAGAAGGTAGCATGGAACAAGTGCAGTCTCATCCAGAAGTTAAACAAGTTTATCTCGGAGAATAGGATGTTAGAGATCAAATCACTAAACCAATTTTATGGCGAGAGCCACACCTTGTGGGACTTGGATATGACCATTCCAGAAGGCAAGTGTACCGTGCTAATGGGGCGCAATGGTGTAGGTAAAACGACTTTGTTGCAGTGCATTATGGGCTTGGTTAAGGTGAAAAGTGGCGATATTAAGATGGGAGAACAATCACTGCTTAAGTTGAATGTGGAGGAGCGTCCACGACAAGGGATTGGATATGTACCGCAAGGACGTCAAATCTTCCCTATGCTCACCGTGAAAGAGAACTTAGAAGTTGGATTGCCAATTCGAGCAAAAGGGGATCGTAAAATCCCAGCGTTTATTTTTGACTTGTTCCCCGTGTTAAAAGAGATGCTTCATCGTCGAGGTGGTGACTTGTCGGGCGGTCAACAGCAGCAACTCGCGATCGGTCGTGCCTTAGTTGTGAACCCTAAATTGCTGATCCTTGATGAGCCGACAGAAGGGATTCAACCGAATATCGTGCAAGAGATTGGTGACATTATTCGCATGCTCAATGAGAAGATGGGACTGACAGTATTATTGGTAGAGCAGAAACTGCCATTTGCGCGCAAAGTGGGCGATCGTTTCTGTATTCTTGACCGTGGTCGTCAGGTTGCAGAGGGAGATATTAAACAATTGAACGATCAGTTGATAAAGGAGTATCTCACGGTATGAGTTCTCTTTTAACGGCACAAAGTATGAGCCTATGATGTTCATCCTCATTCCATTGGGGAAGGCATTTATCAGGAGGTTCGTGACGGTTAGAAAGCAAAGCTGGGGTTGACGTTCACTCAGCGCGGGGACAAAACCGTTCTTAAGCACCGTGACTTGTCCTGATATGGGGAAGCACATTTTAGTTAAAATGCTCGATGTACTTCATCGGGCGTTTTGTATTTTAAGGCTGTATGTGGCCTATACCGATTATAGATTTGTATTGATTCGGCTAATTCGGTCGAGTTGCCTCAAGAAGGTAATTTGGATGCCAATAAATTTGCATTTCACATAGATATACTTGTTTTCGATGCTGAAGGTAATGTTAAAGGTGATCATATCAGTGATACAGGTGAAATGGGGGATGGCGCTTGGACAACTAAAGTTGGACTAAATGAAGATGGGTTGCTCATCGAAGTGGATGAAATAGCGGCAGTTGACGAGTTTGATTACTGCGCGATTAACCTCAGCCATGATTTGTTCGTATGTGCATATAATAATATGCAAGATGGTGTGGAAGTAGGGCAGGGTTTCGCTATTGGTGTAAAAGAGTTAACCGCTGAATAGAGTTGTCGCTGAAAGTACTTGTGGCGCAACATATTGCGATGCACGGAGGATATTGCGCTTCAAGAAATAGAATAACCCCGACCAATTGCGTTGGGGTTATCACTAATTTTAGTTTTCTAAAAGACGCTCACACTTAATGATCGACAAGAATGCAATAAGTCTAAAGTCGTCGATTAAAAATGAGAATGCTTGTTTATTCGGTTTCTTGCCGAAACAACCCCTGAAATGTAAGACTAGAATGCAAAAAAAAAGCAAGGACCCACTATTTAGAGAGTGGCAGCAATAAACAATGTGATTAACTCATTACCTTTTCACTACCCAATGTCTAATGACTTAAATAGAGACGCAATCAACGCTGGTAACATCTCGCTGTCAGTGAGCGCTTTGTTTACTTGTTCATGAATTTCACGGTTTTGCTTGCCCATCGTATTGGTTGGCTTGGTTCGCACGCCATGAACAAGATTGTTACGCAGTGCACGTAATACTTTATACTCGTTACCATAGAGCCCAGTTAAACTATTTTTACTCCATTCTCTGTCTGCATAATCATTGCTAGTGGCGTGGCGACTGACAAGTCCTTCGAAGCCATAAATAACCGCACGTAAATAATCGTGACGTTTTAGGTACTGAATGGCCAACAGACATTCACGAGAAGAACGGTCATCTTTGCGCACCCATTCAATTCTAGTTGCGAATTCAGATGACATAAGCTGACCAATGGTGGTTTTCCATGGTTCGTTTAAAACATCACTCAACGCAGCTTTAGCGATGCTGGAATTTGTCGTGCGTTCAAAAAATGCGCCTTTTTTAAGTTGATTTATCTTACTTTTCGGCCAGTCTTGAGCTTGTAACAATTCTGTAAATACGCCTAAGTCGCCACTGTGATCGTATTGACTGAGTGCATTCACCCATCTATCCAATTCAATACTTTGCTGTAGTGAAAAGATCAATGAGATATCTTGGTTTGGGGTATACATCGCGTAGAGTAAATTTTGGACTTTTACCTGTTTTACAAATTGCAAAAATTGTAAGGATGAAAATGCCAAAATAGGCATAAAGCGAAAACCATGTGTCACATCCAGAACGATAGACTCATTGGGATGCACGGCCGTAGTAAATGTGGCAAAAAATTCAGCTTGTTCATGTTCTGTCGCACCATCTGGCACCAATATAAGCGAGTAAGGAATCGAGCTTTGTTGATTTATTTTAGACTCTAACTTATGCAGTAATTTGCTATCGACACAATGTTGTTGGCAATGTTCAAGCAGCTCAATATGAAAATCATCCCCGATTTCGTTAAAGCAGATCTCATCCCACATGCTGCCAGGTGTGCCAATAATGACTACTCTCTCAGGCTTAAGTTTGTCAATAAGAACTCTACCTACGTAAGAGACAGGCTCAGAAAGACTACCATCAGGAAATTGGTAAGACGTTTTCCTATACCCAGAGCCATCACTGTTGTGAAAGCTTCGTCCAATAAAAGTGACGAGTGTCGTCATGATTATCCTTATTTATAACGAGCTGGTGACGCAGCTAGTTGCAAATCTTGCTGATAGATTTCGTTCTCACCAATGGTGCTAATATATTGAAACTTCGTATCGCGATGTATGGTTGCGAGCGCCGCTGCTGCACTCATTGCGGACGTGCCACCTGTGATGTCAAGGCATATATCTTTCTCTGAGAGGCCTTGATTAGTGACTAAATCGTCAAGTATCTCAGAAAGTCGATAATAAGTTTCTCCAACATCATTAGGATCTAAGTACGTGTGGCAAGCGCTAATCTGGCAATGTTCTGGATTGATGTAGAGATTCAAGAATTCGGTGATTGAATCGAGCTTATGCCGAGTTCCTCGAGTATCATCAGAGGTTCCGACATCTTCAGTCGATAACAGAATGATTTTCTTAACCTTGGGAAGATGTTTGCTCAACCCTCTCAGTAGTTGGGTACCATTCCAACGCTGGCCGTCAAGAAGCGTGATATCTTGCTCAATGGAGCCGGTGAGTTCAATAGTCGTGTTTTGACGATTTTGATAGATTGCCACTCCGTGCGCAATTGAAAGCCCCTCGATTTTTGAAACCGTCAGCAGCAAGATTTTCTTAGGCTTAGGATTGTTGGTGACATTGACTCTACGGAGTGATGGTAAAAATGCGCGTCCAAGCTTTATTAAAGAATACGAACAAAAGACATATACAGCGAATAGGATAAACGTTGGCGCTATTGCAATGGTTTCTGTTTGGCTTGGCTTTAGGTTTTCGGGTAACCAGGGAAATAAAGATTCCCCAGCTAAGAGATCCCCTAACCACGCAAAAGAGGCCAAGGATAAAGTGGTTAAAAGCCAGATCAACCAAGCAGAGGTTTTCCATTTTTGCCAGTTTTGCCGGATCACTTTTTTCATTACTTTATACCTATTGAACATATTGATTCTTAAAGGGATACCGTGATCCTGAAATTGATGCTCACTGATATCAATATTGATACCATCGAGGTACTTCATTGTGACTTCATCAGGGGACAGATTGCTAGGTATAGAGGCTGTAATATGGAGGTAAGGGATACGTTTTTCCGACAAAACTCTACTGTCTTCAACTCTCAACTGACCGTAAATAACATCCGACCTAGTGTAAGACTCGGGTGAAAAACGATGGTGTACATGGTCAATAATGATCCCTTGTTTTTCTAGCTTATCTTTTAAAGCGGGGTAAGGTGATATAAGAATATTCAAAGCTCGAGACCTATCTTTAAAGTGGTTGAATATTGAACTCCTGCATTCTCACATGCGCTTTTTCCAACTGTTTTGCATCTAATTCTTGGCCTCGTAAGTGTTCTGGCATGTCTAGAATAAGATGAAAGTAGCGAGCGTCACGCTTGCAGACCTCTGCCGCAAGATGGACGGGCAAAGTGCCATACACAATATCTCCGGCATTGATGTCTTCAATATCAAGATGATCAACAAAGCGATCAATATAGGTATTGGTCGATTTAATCCAATTGATAGCCCCCACATGGCGAGAAACAAACCAACGCATTGCTACCTTCCCCCTAAATTGTACTGCACTAACCTTTGTTGTTGCTCGTCCCTTAGACGCCGACTCTAGGAGGCCAGTTTAACGTGCTTTCTTATGAAATAAGTTTAGTAAATTTAGCCTAGAAATTGAAAAATGCAAACAAGGTTTGATGAGCTAGTACACCTCCTCCCGTCTAAACCGGGCAGTCTTAATAGAACAGCGCGTTCATACTCAGAACTTGAAAAACGTATGTCTTAATCCCGTCTAAACCGGGCAGTCTTAATAGATGTTGTGAAAAGGGTTTGTGAGCAGATTGCTAACAGTCTTAATCCCGTCTAAACCGGGCAGTCTTAATAGAATCATGAAAACGATAATTAACCTGCCAGAGGCAGTAAGTCTTAATCCCGTCTAAACCGGGCAGTCTTAATAGAGAGGTATCACAAAATTTGAGGAAGCTTATAGTAAGTCTTAATCCCGTCTAAACCGGGCAGTCTTAATAGATGCCAGAATCTGTCTTGTACTACATCAAAAGATCTGTCTTAATCCCGTCTAAACCGGGCAGTCTTAATAGCTCCATAGCTGAGGAGATCCAACATGCTTATGATAGTCTTAATCCCGTCTAAACCGGGCAGTCTTAATAGATGGCAGCACTTGAACAATGTACAATTGCCCATGTGTCTTAATCCCGTCTAAACCGGGCAGTCTTAATAGTCTCTATGGATACGGCCATTAAAAACGGCACGTTCGTCTTAATCCCGTCTAAACCGGGCAGTCTTAATAGCGTATCCTTAACGCAACTATCAACGGCAAATCTGTCTTAATCCCGTCTAAACCGGGCAGTCTTAATAGGCGTCATTGACTACCGTAACCGTGATTTTATGAGTCTTAATCCCGTCTAAACCGGGCAGTCTTAATAGGCCTGATTGCTCAATTAGAGTCGGTACTTTCACAATAGTCTTAATCCCGTCTAAACCGGGCAGTCTTAATAGTGAAGTTGAGTTTGAATTTAGTCCGATGGCAATAGGTCTTAATCCCGTCTAAACCGGGCAGTCTTAATAGCCGCTACCTGAGCACTACTCTGAATTGATTTTTGAGTGTCTTAATCCCGTCTAAACCGGGCAGTCTTAATAGAGGTTTGGCTTGATCCAGCCTACCCAATTGAAGTGGTCTTAATCCCGTCTAAACCGGGCAGTCTTAATAGGTTGCAAACTCCATGGTGCTACACGCGGACTCAAGGTCTTAATCCCGTCTAAACCGGGCAGTCTTAATAGAAAAAACAACTGTCAAAACAGGTTGCGAGCGTAAGTCTTAATCCCGTCTAAACCGGGCAGTCTTAATAGCTGATCTTTACGGTTTTCGTTCTAGGAGGAACTGGTCTTAATCCCGTCTAAACCGGGCAGTCTTAATAGTCTAGTCGCTACAGCCCTTATGTTGCAAGCTCTCTGAGGGGGCTGTGCTGCAAAAATGTCAATGTCTGACTAATTATGTTGCATTGTAGCATATTAAATCATGTGGGTGGATTTTAGATTAGTGCAAAATGAACTAATGTATTGTTTTTCATGGTGTGCTTCAAAATAGCGTATTATTCATCAATGATGTGTAATGCATCTGGCCAGTGCACTTCACCCTGCCCATCAGCATAACGCGTTAATACATCCTTTCCGCACAGCGGGTAGTACAGCACTCGATCTGTTGGTTCGATGATGTGCTTCAATTGGCGCTGTAAACGACGCAGTTCTTTCCGTCTTAACAAGCATTCAAATACGCTGTATTGTACTCGGTTACCATAGCCAAGTATCGTTTTAACCGCTCGCCTGCGGCGTTTATTATCACTGATGTCGAAACTGACTAGCCAGATCATTATGCGCCTTACCCATCAATATATTCATAAGGGGTACTTTGCCAAGCAATCATAGAGCCTTGGGTTAGGCGTCTTCGCTGGCAGTGGGAGCAAAGACGGTAGTAATTGATTTTGTCGCTATCAGCAATGTAGCTCACTAAGGTCGCTCGAAGCCTCAAAAATTCGGCTTGGCTTAATCGACACTCAAACACGCTATACTGAACGCGCTCACCGTAGCCAAGCAGCTCTTTTTCTACATGATAACGAGCTCGTCTGTCACTGATGTCATAGCAAATTACAAAATGCTCACCGCTCATTAACGAATCCTCTGTTGAGTTAAGCTCCATTGGCCTGTGAGTAATTGGTGCCGAAACTCAAGAATTTGAATGTCCATCAATCGCCTTACGTCAGCCTTAATTTTCAATGTGGGATGCTGATGTTCTGAAAGCATCTTTTGTTCAAATGATTGAATCAATACTCGGCGCCCATCACGGTTAAGCCAACAGCCAGACGAATTGTAGGCGAATTGTTCTGGTGTAATAAGTTTTTTGCTTGCAAGTTGTAATATGAGTTCATCGACTAACCAAGGACGATAGCCTTCCATTAAATCGAGAACCAGAGAGGGTTGGTTGGGTTGATCCCCATGTAAATAACCAATATGTGGCAAAAGACCTCGCGCCTCTAGCAACGCTCTCAAGTTATGAAACAGTAGGGTATAGCCATAGGAGAGCATCGCGTTGATCGGATCTTTAGGTGGTTGGCGATTGCGTGTTGTAAAGTTCCATTCGGCATCAAACTGCTGCTTATACCAGCTAAAGTATGCTCGGGCAGCCGCGCCTTCAGTGCCTCTAATGCTAGGCAGCGTGCCTTTCTTGTCGAGGCTGTCTCTTATGGCTACGATTTGCTTTTCACTACTTTTGTCTCTTTGTTGTTTTCTTCCAAAGCGACGCATGACCCCTAGGCTATTATTGATTTTGCTCCGTACGAAAAACTTACTGAGTTGAATTCTAACTTCGCTATTGGCTTGGCTGTATATTTGTGCTTGAGTTAACTTGGGATCGCCTTGGTATGGGGCAGCCAAGCAACCTAAGTATTGCCCTGATTGCGTTAGCCAGATAACCGTGATTTCATTTGTTAAGCAGAACCGTTGCACAGCGTGGGTAAGATGAATACTACCAAAGCAGAGGATCATATCTATCGTATTGGCGGGAATGGAAGAAAGCGGCTTGCCATTGAAAAAGATATTGAGCCGATTGCCACTTTTGTGTACGGCGGCTCCTTGTTTATGTAAGTAGACCAGTTTTAGCCGAGCAATGTGGTTTACAGCGAGTCGCTTCATCCGTTCGATATCCGGTTCTGTGGCAACAAAACTATCGTCATCGTAAATCGCTGCCTGTAAGCTTCGTAGCGCGGGTGGCAGGCTTGCATGCCAAAGTGTGGCATTCAAACTCTGATCTTCATCACTGCGGATCAGTTCTGCTTCATCTTCAGATAGTTCAAACTCATATTTGCCAAGGCTAACCAGCGATTTTTCGGTATGCGCTTTGAGTGGTAGTACCATATTGTCTAGAAACGTGACTCCAAGAAAGGTAAATCCTTGCTCAAAAGAGACAACTCTCGTTTTTTCAGCGTTCAAATTTAACTTTAATTTGGCTAAGTATTGGGTCACAAAATTGAGGCAACGTTGTGCTTTTTGCTCGTCTGCCACCAAGACGACAAAATCATCGGCGTAGCGAATAATTTGTTCACCTCGGTCGATCAATGCTTCATCAAAGCCATCAAGATATAAGTTCGCAAGCAGAGGCGATATAGGAGAGCCCTGTGGAATGCCAATACCGTTTTCTCTACCGAAGGCGAGTTGTGATTGCTCTTCTTGCTGAGTCAGGAGTAAGTTCAACAGAGAATCCGTCCAAGTATTCGAAAGGTATTTATTGAGGATCAGTTTGAGGATGTCATGGCAGATGTTATCGAAGTAGCCTTCAATATCGGCATCTAACACGAAGTAATAACCTTGGTTTCTTAACTGCTCTATATGTCGGATAGCATGGGTATAGGATCGATTGGGGCGATAGCCATAACTGATGGACTCGAACTCGGGTTCAAAATACTGCACCAGTTGCGTCGCGATAGCGGTGTGAAGGATGCGATCCCTAACTGTTGGTATCGCGAGCTTACGTGTGCGATTGTCAGATTTAGGAATGGTAACGACTTTGTAAGGGTGAGGGACAAAGTCACCTGAATTCCACTGGGTAAGCAAGCGCTTCAAGCGAGAGTCAACCCCCTGTTGGTAAGTCTGGACGCTGACACCATCTACACCCGGAGCCCCTTTATTAGCCGCGACCTTTTTCCAGCCGGCTTGCAAATCATCAAGCGTTAACGGAATCGTCATAATGGCTCCTGTGTATTATTTGGCGATGTCTTCTTGTTTTGTTGAAAAGCAATTGGGCTTAAATCTGACAGAGTGCACAGTGTTTTTTACGTCGCGAGCCACCTACCGAACATTTTGGATGCTGGTTCAGTAATTCGCTGAAATAGAGTAAAGAACGCTCGGTTCTTATTCGTTTTATACGGGACTGAAAATGTTACATTGAATTAAAAACACAGATGGACATGTGTGCTGTGTGTGTTTACGAATGTAGCGTTCAGTTATTGGATATATGTTAGGTAAAAATAGCCCATGAGTTGGAAAGTGCAAATAGCGAAAAATGGCATTAAAAAATTGAGTTTGTTTTGTTTATTTTCAGCACTTATTTAAATTAGCATTGGAGACAATAAAGTGTTTTTATCCGATTGTGGCAAATAGATTTATGAATTGGTTTCGCAGATCTTTGAAATTAAGTCTACGCTTATTTAATTCTTTTTATTTCAATGTCAGAAGGAGTTGGCATGTACTATTGTTATCTATTCGAAGCCAAGTCGATACAGGCTTACTTATTTAAAACGAATAAACTGCGTGATGTTATAGCTGCCAGTGAGCGTTTAGATAGATTGGTTGATTCGAATCACAATAGTGTGCTTGGGCAAGTACTGCAAAGTGCGGGCTTATCCTCTGATATTGATGATGAGCAAGAGAACGAAGCAGAATTAAGTTCAGCGTTGGATGTGCATTTTATCCGTTGTAAAGGTGGTGCGTTTTACGCTTATGCGAAATCAAAGCAACCACTGCTAATGCTCCGTTCTGCTTGGTCACTGACATTGAGCCAGCTATTTCCTTCTCTTGAGTATACTGATGCTTTTAGTGAAGGTGATGATCTGCAAGCAACCATTAGCGAAGCAATGGGGAAGCTACAAGCAGACCGCAATTTACCTAAATTGACGTTGCCATTGTCTACCACAATAATGGCAAGAAGTGAGCGTACGGGCCAAGCACAGATATTGGCAAGCCAATTTGCTAAAGAGGGCAGCGGACCGGAACGGAATAACTTGGTTGTGGATGTTGATACAGAAAGGCATCGCCAAGCTTACCATTTATTCGGGTTAAACCAGACCCATTCGGCGGATGTTATTAGCGAAGGGGAATCCACGGTTAATGACGCGGATATATCACCCCTTTTAAAGCGTTTCACGCCTGATCATTTGCTGCATTTGGTTCGGTACCCGCTCAATTTCGACACTCAATTTCCTTACCATGGTGACAAATCGAGACTCACCCGCTTTGAAGGCGAAGCCGTGAAGAATATGGCGATGATCCATATTGACGGGAATGGCTTGGGCATTTTGCTTCGTCAGCTAAAAGTGGTGATGGCTCAATTTAATAACAACGATGACACAGATGAAGCAATCTTCCGTACTACGTTTCGTCGTTTTTCCGATACCTTAGCTAAAGCGACGGAGGCCGCTGCGAAAATAGCGACCTTAAAAGTGTACAACCAAGTCGCGGCGGCAGAGCAACGTGAAGAAGTGGTCATGCCGATGCGTCCTATTGTGCTAGGTGGGGACGATTTAACGCTGTTCTGCCGAGCAGACATTGCGTTGGAATTTGCTGAAACCTTTTGCGAACAGTTTAAAGTGGAGTCCGAACATGCCCTTAAATCACTGTTTGATGAAAACCATAAGCTAGTCGAAGAAAGAAATTGTGGCCATGGTGACCAATCAGGGAAAACGTTAGTGAGTTTACGTGGCTCAGGCATCAAAGAATTTTTGACCGCCAGCGGAGGGATTTTGTATCACAAAGGGGGTCACCCCTTTGCGCAATCACATCATTTAGTTGAACAGCTCTGTGATCATGCTAAAGCGTTAACTAAAACCGTCTATGGCACTCAAAGTAAAAAGGTTGGACCTGCCGCATTAGCTTTTTACCGTGTCAGTAATGCTAGCCAAAGCGAGTTAACGACTTTGCTAGAACAAGCGCAGTCCTATCCTATCTCAGATGGTCGGATTGCAGAGCTAATGATGTCGAGTTACTTCGTCAATATGGATGAACACACGCGTCTAGCGTTGGAAAAAGAAACCGGAAATATTATTGAGCATCCTCGCTCAACCAATCAACTAAAAAACTTAGCGGCACTTTGCAAAGATGACGGTGTGATGCCAATGGCGAAGTGGCGTCAAATGGCAACGTTGATCTCGCAACGTGATTTTGCCGAAGCGGAGCATGTATATCAGCGTGCGCTGTCTCTTTGCGCAGACAAGAAGAAAATCCAGAATTTTTCACAGTGTATCAAAGCACTGTTCCCTACTCAGTGTGACATGATGTATGACTGGTATTGGCAACATGGTAATACGCTCAGCAGCTTTGTCAGTGATTTGTTGGTTTACGATCACTTCCGTGCGGTGGTTACGGGTAACGAGTTAGCCCCTAAACAATCGCAGTCAACACCGGAGGTGAGTGCATGAGCCGTTATGAAATGACGCTAGATATAAAAAGAGATTGGCACATCGGTTCGGGTGAAGAAGGTGGCGCGTACGCAGATGCCCTAATTTTGCGTGATGCGAAGCAACTTCCTTATGTGCCGGGAAAGTCGATAAAAGGACTATATCGGGAAGCGTTCAATCAAGCGCAAGAAAACGGTTGGTTTGAGCAAAAACTGACGCCTATGCTAATCAATTACTTGTTTGGACAATCAGGGCAGGGATTCGATACTCAAGGGATATTACACTTTGCTAACGCGGTGTTGCCTGTATCAGAGCAGGCATATTTTATTCAACACGCAGAGCAGACTCGCTACCTAACACGAGTCCTTGCTTTTACTGCAATTGATAGCCAAACGGGTGTGGCAAAAAACGCAAGCTTGCGCCAAATAGAAGTGGCGATACCCATGGTGTTATATGGGCAAATTAGCGTGATCAACCTAGATGATTCATACGTTCAGGCTAATGAACTCGAAGCGTGGCTTAAAGCCTGCGCAAATCTAATATTGTCTTTGGGGGCGAAGCGGCATCGTGGGTTAGGTGAAGTGCTGGTGACAGTGAATGAAATGCCATCGGGAGGAAACTAATATGAGGCTGTATTATTCGTTAACCACACTAGACCCGATCATTCTCAGTCAAACTACGGCCACGACCAACAATCACCAAGGACTGGATTGCATCCCAGGCAGTGCGATATTGGGAATGGTAGCGGCGCAGTGTTATAGCGAACTGACTCCGGATCAAAGCTGGAAGATGTTTCATTCTAGTGCAGTTAAGTATGGCCCGGCGTATGTTGCCCATGACGAGCAAATGACGCTACCAATCCCAGCCAGTTGGCATTTTCCAAAAGGCGAAGCGGTCTTTACAAAACAAGGCGGAGCACAAAACCTAACGCATGTTTTGCAAGCATGCGTTGAAAATCACGCTGTTTTAGGTGAGCGCAATGAGACGGTTCAGTATAAGCAATGCCGAACCGGATACATCACCGCAAACGGCAAACAAGGTGAAGTAAAGCAGGGGCGGATAACCAAAACGGCACTCAATCGCGACACGGGTGCGGTTGCAGATAGTCAACTTTTCTCGTACACCTATATCGAAAAGGATCAGACCTTTATTGGTTGGGTAACCTGTGAGACACCAGAACTTTATGATCTTTTAATCAATGCGCTACAAGGTGTGCATCGTATAGGTCGCTCGCGTGGAAGTGAATTTGGTCGAGTTGAAATCACGTTATTGTCAGGGCAGTCTGCATCAGCGCCCCGTGCCTCTAACCAGCTTACACTATGGTGTTTAAGCGATAGCCAATGTTTCGATGAGTTCGGTTTACCGACTTTAACGCCAACGTTAGCGAACGTACTTGCTGATTGTGGTTGTGAATACCATGGTTCTGCAATGCTTAATGCCCAGTTAAGCTTTATTCGTTCGCACACAACGACATTGTTCAATCAAAAGCGAGGTGGGCTAGATTCTGAACAATGGTTGATTAGCAAAGGCTCAGTATTGGTGTATGACGATGCTACATTGACGCAAACTCAGTTAGAGGCGTTGTCCAGTAAGGGGATTGGGATTAACCAACAACAAGGCTTAGGATGGGTCGCAGTGAACCCAACATGGGCACAGCAGCGTAAGTTAAATGTGAGTACTCTATTTGATGCCCATCAGTTTGATTTGCCGCAACGCGAGCAAGCGATAATCAAGCCCGCAACACCAGAAACAAGCCGTTTGATTGCGTGGGTAAGTGAGCAAGCTAAAGAGCAACGCGGTGCTCAGAAAATTGAAGATGGTGTAAAACGCGATCTCAACACTCTGTTTGTCGCCTACAAATCGGCGCGTCAATACAACCGCATTTTAAACGCTCATCAGGCTGGACCGTCGAGCAATCAATGGCGCCGGGTTGCTGAGTTGTTTCGCTACGACGAGCAAGATTGGATGAAAGCCCTATTCAAGGGGAAAAGCGCCATTTGTAAGGAGGAAAATGATCCTTTGGGCTGGGGGTTAGCTTGGGATAATGGGCAAGAATTTGTCACCTTTGCTGAACAGTTAAACGGGCTGATTAGTCATGCGTTAATTGAAAGTCGTAATGATGTTGCTACCGAACAAAAGGTAAGTGTTGATGTGACTCAATCGCGTCCTGATCTTAACGCAAAAGTGATGCAGCTTACTAAAGCTCGAATGAGTTTGATGATAGAGCGCTTATGCCGCTATGACGTGTCGGTATTCCAGGATTTAAACCGTTTTGCCAAACACAATCGCTTTCTAGCAGTCGAGGAGAGAACGTTATGAGCGTGATTCATGTAGTGAAATTGGTGGTGGAAACGGTAAGCCCTATGGCGATCAGTTCCGGACAAAGGGAAACTAACTTTGATACCGCGTTAGCGCGTGATGCCAATGGCCTGCCCACTATTCCGGCAACGGCAATTGCAGGGGTATGGAGCCATTTAACGGAACAATTTTACGGTAAAGCATGTCAACGTTTTTGGTTTGGCGAAGCGGCCAACAACAAAGAGCAAACGCAAGATAAAGATGGAACCGTCCTTCGCGTAAGCTCTCGTTTTTCTATCTCTAATGGTGTATTGCACGATCAAGACAACCGTCCTGCTATTGGTTTTATCGACCCAAAAACGTTTGAGCAAGACGAAGTGCTTAAACGCAGTATTTTGGCACGACCCCACCATCGTGAGCGAGTGTCGATTAACGACCGAGGAGTCGCTATTGATCAACATAAGTTTGATCAAATTGTGCTACCAACGGGGGCACGCTTTTCCATCACTATTCGTTGGGAGGCGGCAGATGCGAGGAACCCTCATGAGGTGCTATTGTTATGGAATCTGCGTCAGATGGCATTTGGTTCTTCGACACGTAACGGGCTAGGACAGATTAATCTAGTCGCATCCCAAGAGCGGGTGTTCGATCTCGCGTTAGGTGAAAAGAGTGGAGAGGCACTTAGCCAGTACATTAACGCACAGCATGTGCCAGAGCAAAACGAGTTGCGTCACCAAGTAGATATTCCAAATGCGTTGCTCGCAGAGTTGCCGCTCCAAGCATTAGATAATTGGCGCTGCGGAACCGGCACAGATTTACTCACAAAGAATTACAGTAGCGAGCAAAAGGTCGCTATTTTGACCTACTCAGAGCCGCGTTGGCAGTGGAGTGATAATCGCGCAAGTTGGCAAAAATCGGTGCCCGTTTTATGTGGTAGTAGCGTGAAAGGTATGTTAGCACACCGTGTTGCATTCCATTACCGTAAACGAAACAAACAATGGGCAGAGGATATGGCACAAGCGAGTCACGAAGAATGGCAAACGAGACCGGAAGGGATTGAAGTGCTGTTTGGTCGTGCCGATGAAGCGAATCACCTTAATAGCTTTGCTGGCATGTTGATAGTGGACGACTGCGAATTGTCGTTTGATCCTGAGCACTTGGTGATTAGGCACCATAATGCGATTGACCGTTTCACCGGTGGCGTACGTAAAGGTGCCCTTTATAGTGAGGAATTACTTTATCAACCAAAATTTACCTTGCGAATTTGGTTGAATCCTCTAGCTCAGCAGCAAAAAGCATTGCAAAGCGATCCGAATGTTTTTCTTGCGCTTAAAGATACCATTAAAGACATAGAAATGGGGCTTTTACCTATGGGGGCGGGCAGCGGTCGTGGGAACAGCTTAGTGATCCGGGATAACGAAAAACAGTGGCAGGTTAACTTATCGAGTTGGTGTGCAGAGAATAAGGAGGTCGGTGCATGAGTTTAGAGCATTATAATGCGTTGCGTATAAAGAACGATGATCAGATCAGCGATCGCGCTATGACTTTAGGTATGGCGTTACCAACCATGCAAAAAGGAACCTTAAAGGTATGCTCGAAAAGGGTAACAAGCAAAGCGTTAATCGACTCTCTCACTAGTCACACGATAGCTTCGGGGTGGGCATGTTATCGCGATGGTGTTGAGCTAATCACATCAACACTCGGCCGAATCGATCTCATTGAGGCCGAGCTTGTTTGCTCAGATGGCTCTATAGTCGTGCGCTACCTTGGTGATGATACGTATCAGCTAACCCGGTTGATTACCCAATCAGACAGTGATGGTGGTGACTGTTATCGTGATGAAGTCATTTGGTTGCGTAACGATCTTAAAGTACAAGCACAAGGCGCACTGTACCGTTTTTGGTATCAATACCAAGAGGAGGGAGATCTACAAGGCCGTTGGTTGGCGCATGCACAGCAATTACTAGGGTTTACCAATGGCAAAGGAGAGCGCGTATTATGAATGCCAAAGTTCATACCCCTTACCATTTTGTTCCGCTTTCTAAATGGGTGTACATGCCAGATTGGGCGCATTTGGTTAGCCACGATGTCCCCTTTAAAGATGGCCTATCTGGCGTGTTGGAATACACTTTGACTAACCATACGCCGCTGTGTGTGGGGGCGGAGCAGGATAGGAAAAAAGGCGCTTCAACATTGGTGGAAATGGCGCGTGACCCTCTGCATTATCCAATTATTCCTGGATCGACCATGAAAGGGGCGATAAGAAGTGTGGTTGAAATCAGTTCATTTGGTAAGTTCAGCAATGTTGATGATCAGATATTCTCATTTCGTGACTTTAAAAATGAAAAATACAAGTCTATCGCGACGCGTAAGCTTAGTAATAATTGGTACGAAAGTTTAGCCAAGTCAGCTTGGTTAAAATTTAATCCAGAGAAATCCCAATGGGAGCTAAAAGTATGCAAGCATACGATTATATTCAACAAAGACCTAAATAACGCGTTTCCTAACAATATTGAGATAATTAATCAACCTACGGATAAAGATAAGGGGATGGAAGGGCAAACCGCCACTCATAAGTACAAAGCGTATCCACTTAATCAGCCAAGATCTCAATTATCTTTTGACGAGTACTGTATAGAAATTGAAGGGACTAAAGGAAAACCGGTGACCGTTGAGTGCGCTCACCGAATCGGTAGTGGCCAAGAAACGGGTAACTTAGTATTCACAGATTATCGATTTGGTAGCAAAACATATCGCGATACACGCCTCAATTTTAGTTATTTGTTTTTTGCTCCGGGGACTAAAACAGATGTGGTGAATCAAAATCTCGTGGATAGCTTGTTTGCAAACCACAACGAAGACCTAGTATTAACGTTACGTAAAAAACCTCATCCAGAATATGGTATTCCAGTCTTTGTTTTGTTTGACAGGGGGCAAGTACATTCTCTTGGCTTTGCCAAAATGCCTCGTATGACATATAAAAACTCAATACACGACATCATTTACAACACCAGTAATGCGCATTTTGAGAATGCCTATTTCGATATGGCTGAGTTGATGTTTGGTACGCTAAGAGATGGAGGGATTGGCCTTAAAAGTCGGGTGTCATTTTCTGATGCAACAATCGACAAGGATGCATTTGATGAAAACACATCGGTACAGCGCTTAAAACCGACAGTTTTAAATTCACCTAAGGCAACTTTTCTTGGTGCCTATCTTGAGCAACCTTTGCCTAGGAAATATTCAACATATGATAACGATCAAGCTCAGTTAAAAGGATGGAAGCGCTATCCAGTAAAAAGTCAATATCAGCATCATGAGCCAGAGAGCAAAAACCTAGATGTCTGTTCTTCATTAGAAACGCTTCGCCCGGGTCATTCTTTTTCAGGTAAAGTAGTATTTCATAACCTTCACCCTATAGAATTGGGCGCACTGTTGTGGGGTATTTCGTTAGGTGATTATAAAAATGCACGACACACTATCGGTCATGGTAAACCGTTAGGCGCAGGTGCGGTTTCTATCGAGATAGATGAAAGTCGCTCACTGGTTTTTACTCATCAAGATCGAACGAGTAAAGTCGATCTTCAGCGCTTAAAAACGCAATTTGTTGAGCATATGAACAGTCATTTCAAATCTCCTAAAGGCTGGCAAGAATCGCCTCAAATTCGATATTTAGTCGCGTTGACTGATAAGAATGTGGATCGTGGTAACACATTTAATTACATGAAATTGAGTGAGTTTTCTGATGTTAAAGAGAAAAAGCAATCAATACCTGATATTTCTTTTGATGGCGTATTATTGCCACGAAAGGAGGAAGAGACTCCAATTCGTAGCAGTCTAGCATTCAATAGCGGGCGGCTTAAAGTACTGTTTGATAATGAAAATAAGTACCATTGCCTCCAAGAAGAGTTGAAGCAAGCTTTACTAAACAGGGACTTGCCTTATGTTGAGCGTACAACTCAAATTCTTAAAGCTAAACTGGTGAATCAACATCAACTCACTAACTCGGCGAAAGATAAACTAAAAAGGGATATTTTGGCAGTAGTTAAGGAGTTAAAACAGCAGGAGATAACGCTAGGACAAGTTCAAGAGCTCATAGTAATTTTTAAACGATTTGAAGTTGCGAAAGAGGCATGTAAAAAAGCCATCAAGTATCTGGAAAAACTTTAATGAAAGCTCTTAAATTACTGACAGATCACTTCCCAGTTCTTAAGCTACATATCACGGTAAGGCTTAACCGGTCGGCACGCTTTCCGGCTTTTAAAGGCTCTATGCTGCATGGTTGGTTTGGACAAGTAGTCAAAAACTACGATGGCCGTCTTTACCATATTTTGTTTGGTGTACATGATAATCGTCAGCCTAAACCCTATGTGATTTGCCCAAGTGGGGATCACAAGCAGGAGTGGCAGCAAGGTGAGTTATTCAGCTTTGAACTTTCCTTGTTTGGTGAAGCGGTGCAATGTGGGGAGTCGGTCGTTGATGCAATAACTACGGCAGCCACGCACAAACACCTAGGCCTAGGGAAGCACAATGTCCCTTTTGAGTTGCTCTCCGTTGCGAGCGTTACACCTTATGGTTTGCGGCCGAACATTATTGTTAGCCAGCTTGGAGAATGGTTAACAACACTTCCACAAGCGAGCATCATAGAGCAAGAATTTTCGCTACTTTTTGAAACTCCAGTGCGAGTGAAATATCAAGGAAAGGTCTGCCATCATGCGGTACCGCATCTCGACTTTTGGTGTACACAGATAATGCGCCGTTTAACTGGGTTAAGCCGATTTTGGGTAGTAGAAGACGATGCCTTGTTTGATGCGATGTATATTGAAGCGCATAAAGCGCTAACAGGAACGCAGCAAGTGGCAGAACATTGCTATTGGGAGGATTGGCAGCGTTTTTCGTTTAAACATCAATCGCATTTGCCATTTGGCGGTATTAAAGGTCAACTAAGCTTTTATGGCGAGGTTTATGGTATTGTGCCACTGCTTAAGGTGGGGGAGTTGCTTCATATCGGGGGAAAAACCACCTTTGGATTAGGTAAGTATCAGCTTATTGTATAGTTCAATTCCCTAATTGCGAATGTTGCCAGTGCCTGTAAGTCTCGTATCGTCTTATGTTTCTGTGAGGCAACACGTGCTGAGCCATGTGAACCATGCTTAAAGGGACAGCTAACCCCTTAAGCATGGTTGTATATGATAGTGCCGTCAGTGTAAGAAAGTATTTGGAGAGATGTAGTCAGCATGGAACTAGCTAATATTTATACTGGTAATCGCTATCTAGCTCCAAACATCGCACTATTCATGCGTTTGTGATGAATATGCTCAAGAAACACTGAAGTGGAGTTTTCAGACCAATTGTGGTTTTATGTTTTCCCCACCAGTTTGGGAACAACAAGTCGTTTAACGCTAGGCGTAAAATTCCTTTGAGAGCATTGATAACAGATAGGGAATGGAGATTATGTCAGAAGTATTTTGCTTGGGCGCACATCAAATAGTTGTACGAAAATGGCGTGTGCTCCCTCCGGTATATTAATGACCTTCTATAGGTACAATATAGGTATCACAAGAATCCCTTGTAAGTTCAATTTGTACCTATAGAGGTTCATTTTGGTAAGGTTTTGGCTAGAAAGTTAGCGTAAGGGATTGGAACTAAAGGAACAACATCAGCAATAATTGAGGAAAATAATTATCAGAGTTGAAAAATGATCAAGTGCCATCTATCTACCTTAATGGGAGCGAGGCGTTTAAAAATCTCAGATGTTGTACGGGTATCCGGAATTAACAGAAATACGATTACTCGCTTGTATCATGAAACAAATAACCGAATTGACTTTGATACGCTAGAAAGGCTGTGTCGCTATTTGGGCTGTGAAATTTCAGATCTGTTAGAGATTGTTGATGATGCAGATGAGAGCAAGGAAAGCGATGCTAGTTGATTCGCTTTAGTTATGTTGAGCTAGTGATTTTGAATACTTAGTAGCGGCGAGTAAAATTTTTGAGTGATGACTCGTGGTCTCTATTTGGTCCCCAAATGAGCCATGAAGCCAAAAAGATACAAGAAATTGATGTTAAAAAATTAAAATGAGATTCGCTAACAATTTGAAAATTAGAGATTGTTTAAGAAAAAAATAGCGAGAAGATTTGGAGCGTACTGCGGGAATCGAACCCGCATCATCAGCTTGGAAGGCTGAGGTAATAGCCATTATACGAAGTACGCTTTATCGTGAAGGCACAGCTAATATGCCACATAAATTGAAAAAGAAAAGTCTTTTTTGATCAAGTGGTTGTTTAGTGTACGTTTATGGCATTTTGATTGAAATAGATTGTCCTCGATCACGTTTTTCTACCTTATATCGTTCAATTTGTAACTTCGAAATACCAAGTTTGAACACTGAGCGTTCATAGTCGAAACTCAATATTGAAATGATTTAATACTTTCTCACTAACGTATTAATACACGATGGTGGCATCAAACGGTGAAACAGGAGAACGGTGTATGTGGAGAGGCTTACTGGCAGCATTACTTGTAATGGTAACCACGGCTTGCACAACGATAACAACTGATGTTGATAGCCAAGCTGATTTTTCATCCTTTAAGACCTTTGATTTTGGGAAGCAATCCGATCTTCCAACCAGTTTAGATGCAAGACGAATCGAGCAGGCGATTGCTGCTCAGTTAGAGTCAAATGGACTATCGAGGGTGAGCAGTGGTGGGGATTTGTATGTTCACTATGACATCATTAAAGAGTCTGAGTTGGTTTCTACTGGTTCCTCTTTTAGCGTCGGTTATGGCCGCAATAGCTTTGGTGTGCTGACCACAAGCCCTGAACGTTACAAAGAAAGAAAATATGGCAAGTTGGTGGTTGAACTCGTTGATACTAAAGCTAACCAAGTCGTATGGAAGGGAGTATCAAATCGTAAGCTTACGGAGTCGATGAGCACCAAGAAACGTGAAGCGCTGATATTCGAAGAGATCGCAAAGATGTTTGAAAATTATCCTTACGGGGAAAAAGTAGCCTTTTAGATACAATCTAGCCAATGCCAGATATCCCCCTAACTCACGAGAACATTGAGAAAATGTGGGGATAGGCTCTCAATCATTTCTTTTTTATTCTCGATTGAGAATTTGAATTGCAAATTTATACGCATGGGGTTAAAGAGCATTTCGTTGTAGTTTAGGTGATTGTCGTGCGTTCTTGCCTCGTTAGTGTACTAGGGCTTTTTGTTGCACTGATGGCTTTTGGGTTGAGTCAGGCACAGGCGTCACTAAACCATCTTCACGTTACCCGCCTCACTCCTGATATTGTTGACGCTCCGCTTCTTGAAGAAGCCCCGTCTTTACCTAGACGTAAGATGGCAGCGAGTCTGTTGGGGCGTAATACGTTACGGGTGCATTATTCTAGCTACGCGACAGATGCCGATGAGCCAGATACACTAATGATGCGGAGGTTCGCTGTTATGAGTTTTGTGATGATGAAAGATCGTAAGGCGTGGAATAAATCAAACACGACACCACAGATTGTCAGCGCCGATGTAAAAATGACCCACTAACACCGATTTAAAATTGACCCACCTGAGGCAAACTATCCGTTCGTAAATGGACAAAGCGGCGGATTATGATCAATCAG
>NZ_LIXM01000007.1 GCF_002608565.1 Vibrio sp. PID17_43 | reverse complement strand
CTTGATTGGTCACTCAGTTCATTGAAACCTAATTTGATACCAAGGTATCTAATTGGATTATCATCAACGAGTGCCCACACAGATTGATAGGTCTATATTGTTAAAGAGCACACTCTGAAGTTACCTTCAAAGTGGACGGCCATTTTATCGATATAACTTTTCGTGTCAAACACTTTTTTAAGTTATTTCTCTGCGAGTTATTTTCCAACTCAACCGCTTTGCCACCTCGGTTCTGCTTTGCTTGCTTCCCCTAGACAACGGAGGCGAATTATAGGGAGTTCGTTTAAGAACGCAAGCCTATTTTTCAAAAAAAACTGCCTCTTTTAAACCGTTCGAATAAAAAACAATCAAAACCTAGTAAAAGGGGAGTAAAAAGGGGCCTTACGGCCCCTAATAGTTGAAGTTGATCACATTTAATTTTGAATTAATGCCTTTATTGGTGAGCGATAATTTGGTCATTGCTAACGATTAACTGAATTATCTTATCGGGTAAAATTTGCCCAGCAAGAATGGATTTCGCTAGTGGGTTCTCAACATATTGCTGAATGGCACGCTTTAGTGGGCGCGCACCATACACAGGGTCGAAACCAACCTGAGCAATCAAATCGAGCGCTTTCTCAGACACCTCAAATTGATAGCCTTTCTCTTCTAGTCGTTTCGCTAAACGTTCTAGTTGAATAGATGCAATTGACTTAATGTGGTTTTGACCTAGAGGATGGAACACCACGCTTTCATCAACACGATTTAAGAACTCCGGTCGGAAGTGCTTACTAACCACGTCCATCACTTCATTCTTAATACCTTGGTAATCCAAAGTTGCAAAATTCTCTTGGATTCGAGCAGAACCTAAGTTCGATGTCATGATCACTACTGTATTCCGGAAGTCAACTGTGCGACCTTGTCCATCGGTGAGGCGACCATCGTCTAACACTTGAAGCAAGATATTAAATACGTCCGGATGTGCCTTCTCTACTTCATCTAACAAGATGACAGAATATGGTTTACGACGAACAGCTTCGGTTAGGTAGCCACCTTCTTCATAACCAACGTAGCCTGGAGGAGCACCAACCAACCTTGCTACGGAGTGTTTCTCCATGAACTCTGACATGTCGATACGCACCATCGCATCTTCACTGTCAAACATGAAGCTCGCGAGTGTCTTACACAGTTCTGTTTTACCTACACCAGTTGGACCTAAGAATAAGAACGATCCAATCGGTCGATTCGGATCAGATAATCCAGCACGACTACGGCGAATTGCATTTGATACCACTTCCACCGCCTCTGCCTGACCAATAACACGCTTATGTAGAACATCTTCCATGCGAAGCAGTTTTTCTTTTTCTGCTTCTAGCATTTTCGATACCGGGATACCGGTTTGCTTAGAAAGCACTTCGGCAATTTCGTTATCTGTTACTTTATTTCGCAGCAGAGTCATCTCTTGCATTTCGGCCTGTGTCGCAAGATCGAGTTGCTTCTCTAGCTCAGGAATACGGCCATATTGCAATTCAGACATACGGTTTAAGTCACCCGCACGACGCGCAAAGTCCATATCCATGCGAGCCTGCTCTAACTCACCTTTAATATGTTGTGTGCCGGACAGTGCGGCTTTTTCGGCATTCCACACCTCTTCTAGCTCTGCGTATTCACGCTCTTTTTCATTCAACTCATCATTAAGAACATCCAAGCGTTTTTCACTCGCTTCATCATGCTCGTTGCTTAGCGCTTGTTGCTCAATTTTAAGTTGGATGATTTTACGTTCGAGTTTATCTAACGACTCAGGTTTAGAGTCGATCTGTAAACGAATGCTCGAAGCCGCTTCGTCAATTAGGTCGATCGCTTTATCTGGCAACTGACGGTCAGAAACATAACGGTGCGACAAACTTGCTGCAGCAACAATCGCAGGATCAGTGATCTCTACATGATGGTGCAATTCATAACGCTCTTTCAAACCCCGTAAGATCGCTATCGTATCTTCTACCGTAGGCTCATCCACAAGCACTTTTTGAAAACGACGCTCAAGCGCGGCATCTTTTTCTATATATTGACGGTATTCATCCAACGTTGTTGCGCCCACGCAGTGAAGTTCGCCACGGGCCAATGCTGGCTTTAGCATGTTACCCGCATCCATTGAGCCTTCACCCTTACCTGCACCGACCATGGTATGAAGCTCATCGATAAATAGAATGACATTGCCTTCTTCTTTGGCTAACTCATTCAGTACAGACTTCAATCGCTCTTCGAATTCACCGCGGTATTTGGCACCAGCGACCAATGCCCCCATGTCTAGAGACAACACACGGCGACCACGTAGGCCTTCTGGTACTTCATTATTAATGATGCGCTGCGCAAGCCCCTCGACAATCGCGGTCTTACCCACTCCGGGCTCACCAATGATGACGGGATTGTTTTTGGTACGACGTTGTAATACTTGGATGGTTCGACGAATTTCGTCATCGCGGCCGATAACTGGATCCAACTTCCCCTGCTCTGCTCGTTCAGTAAGATCTATGGTGAACTTTTCCAATGCTTGGCGCAGCTCTTCAGCATTCGGGTCTTTGACTTTTTGACCACCTCTGATCTTTTCGATCGCTTGGCTAACTTTTTGCTCGGTCAGCCCGATCTCTTTAAATAACTGACCAAGTGGGCCTCGATCCTCTAACGCAGCTAATAAAAAGACTTCTGAAGAAATGTAGGAATCCTGACGATTTTGAGCAACTTTGTCACACAGGTTGAATAAGGTTCCCATCGAACTTGATAGCTGAACATCACCGCCAATGCCACTGACTTTTGGCAGTCGATCTAACATTTCACTCAACTTAGAGCGAAGATGAGTAACATCCACATCTAACATCGTCAGTAGTGGACGAATTGGGCTACCGTTCTGATCGAGCAACGCCACCATTAAGTGCACGGGTTCGATATATTGATGATCGCGACCTAACGCTAGTGACTGCGCATCAGAGATAGCGATTTGAAACTTACTGGTAAATCTATCAAGACGCATATCAACCTTCCTAACTTCAACTGAAGAAAATTCTTTAACAGTTAGAAAGATGGATACTACTGGGGGGAAATTCAAGGGAGTAAATCAATAAAGATAGCTTTGCAACAATAGCGATACCTTTAAGTAAGGTCTGGTTGATATGCTTATTCTTCAATCCAAATAAAAGTCGCTTGTCGACCCGTCACACCATCACGACGGTAAGAATAAAAAGAATCTGAGTCTTGAAAAGTACAAAGACCTGAATCGAACACTTGTGTGACGCCAGCTTTGTTCAAGCGCTGAGTTGCGAGTTTTGACATATCGGCAAACCATTTGCCGGAAATATCTCGCGGTAGAAATGCATGTCGAGCTTGTGAATCAAAATCAACAAACGCTTGTAACACATCGTCACCAACTTCAAATGCTTGAGGACCTATTGCTGGCCCAAGCCATGCGATAACTTCACCAGAAAATAACTCTAATGCATTTTCAACGATGCCGTTCGCTAGACCTCGCCAACCTGCATGAACAGCGGCGACTTGTGTACCTTGCGTATTCGTCAGCAACACCGGCAAACAGTCTGCGGTCATCGCTGAACAAACAACATGCTGAGAAGAGGTGAACACACCATCGGCATCCAACACATCCAAAGTTGGCTCGTTAATTTGAGCAACGACAGTAGAATGCGTTTGATTTAACCAAACTGGCGCATTCGGCATACTTACTTGCAGCGCCAACCAATCACGATTCTTTTCAACTAACGACCAATCATCCCCAACATGCGCACCTAAATTCAGTCCTTGATAAGAACCCGTAGAGAAGCCCCCGACTCGTGTTGAGGCAAAAGCTTTTACGTTTTTAGGTGCAGGCCAGTTGGGAATAATTATCTTCATATTAGAACTCGTCTGGCAAACCGTATTCTTCCGTATCTTTGCGCAGCGCTTCCGTCATTATCACCATGTCATCTGGAATAGGAGCATGGAACTCAAGCTCTTCGCCAGTGATAGGATGCTCGAAACGTAGCATTACTGCGTGTAGTGCCTGGCGGTCGAAACCACGAATCATCTCCGTCAGTTCTTGTGATGCACCCGTTGGGATACGGGCACGGCCACCATAAGCAGTATCACCTAGGAGCGGATGCTGTAGGTAAGACATATGAACACGGATTTGGTGTGTACGGCCGGTTTCTAGACGCAGACGAATACGCGTGTGTTCACGGAAGTGCTCCGCCACACGGTAGTGTGTTACCGCCGGTTTACCCAGAGGCGCAACCGCCATCAGCGTGCGCTTGGTAGAGTGACGACCAATGGGCTGATCCACTTTACCACCTGCCGTCATACGGCCGATCGCAATCGCTTCGTACTCACGCGTGATGTTACGTTTTTGCAGTGCACGCACTAAACGAGTTTGCGCTGGTACTGTTTTCGCAACGACCATCAGACCGGTTGTGTCTTTATCCAGGCGGTGCACGATACCTGCACGCGGTACTTCAGCGATGTCTGGGTAGTGATGTAACAATGCGTTAAGAACAGTGCCATCTGGCGTACCTGCACCTGGGTGTACTACAAAATCACGAGGCTTGTTGATCACGATGATGTCATCATCTTCGTAGACGATATCTAGCGGGATATCTTGTGCCTCCCAGCGTTCTTCATCTTCCAGCTCGGCTTGCAAGGTAATTTCCTCGCCCCCCATTACTTTGGTACGAGGTTTAGTGACAACTTCACCATTCACTTGAACCTTCCCGTCAAGCAACCATTCTTTTAGGCGCGAGCGAGAAAAGTCAGCGAATAATTCGGCGATAGCTTGGTCTAAACGTTGACCTAACTGGCTATCTTTTACGGTGTTGGTTAAAACAATCTGCTGAGCCATATCGAACTTTTTTAAAAACTGTGAGACTAATGCTCACGACTGTGGAAAAATAGAGTATTACATCATTGTATCTGTTACTGGAAAGAAAGTAACGGCAGCTTAAGAAATATTTAGATTCAAGGAACAGACTCCTGATATGAAACATCAGACTTTAATAGGCCTTTTAGCGGTATCCCTTCTGTTTGGCTGTGCAAGCAAAGAAGAAATCGTTCCTGATGTGCCACCTTCTGAACTGTATGCAGACGCACAAACATCTCTACAAAGCGGTAACTGGCTTTCTGCGATCGAAAAACTAGAAGCATTAGATTCCCGTTATCCGTTTGGTGCTTACTCAGAACAGGTACAACTTGACCTTATTTACGCATACTACAAAAATGACGATTTAGCACTGGGCTTAGCAACAATTTCTCGTTTTATGCGTTTAAACCCAACTCACAAAAAAATGGACTGGGTGCTTTACATGCGTGGTTTGAGCCACATGGCGCAAGACCGTAACTTTATGCATGACTTGTTCAGTATTGATCGTAGCGACCGTGATCCAGAACCTGTAAAGAAAGCCTTTGATGACTTCAAGAAACTGTTAGAGCGTTACCCAACCAGCCCATACGCAGAAGATTCGCAAAAGCGCATGGTAGCATTGAAGAATCGCCTTGCTGAGTACGATCTGGCCACTGCGGACTTCTACCTACGCCGTGAAGCTTGGATCGCAGCCATTAACCGCGCTCAGGAGTTGCAAAAAGCCTTTCCAGATACCGAGGCTGCTCGTAAGTCGCTTAAGATCCAACTTGCCGCCTATAAAGAACTCGGTCTAGACGATGCCATCGTAAGAACAGAAGAACTCATTAAACTCAATCCTGTCAAATAACCTCCTACCGCCACAGCTGACTCTGTGGCGTTTTTTCATCGAAGCTAAACAGCCATGAATTAAGCACCAAGCAATTACTTGGTTCTTTTTAGGCTCCAACGTCTACACTTAAGAGACTATTCTCGTTTTGTCTGGGTGTGATTGTGTCATTAATAAATCGATGGGTAGTTTTCTGGTTAGTGCTACTCATTTCAGCATCGATTAATGCTCTAGGTTTATCCCCACTAAAGCAACCTCCATATATCGGAGACTTTTCCACTCTCAAAGAGCGCAATCTCGTTCGGGTATTAGTAACCGCTGATCTTGGATTCTATTACGTTGAAAATGGTCAATCTAAAGGCATCGCTGCTGAACTGTTGACAGAATTTGAGAAAGATCTGCGTAAAATCCAACCATCACTACACATTCAAGTCATTCCCGTCCCTAGAGATAAGATATTGACATATTTAGAGGAAGGATTTGGAGACCTAGCTATTGCTAACTTAACGAAAACCGAAAGTAGAGAACAGCTTGTCGACTTTAGCGACCCATTGCGGACAGGCATTTCAGAGTGGGTAGTCACCAATAAGGATATACCAACGATCACCGACATCACTCAGTTAAGCGGCAAAGAATTGTCGGTTCGTAAGAGTTCAAGTCATTATGAAAGTATTCTGTCGTTGAACAAAACTTTTGCCAAGGCAGGGCTTGAACCAATCTCTGTGCATTTTGTTGATGAAACAATACAAGATTATGAACTGCTTCAAATGCTAAACAAAGGTTACATACAAGCTATGGTCCTCGATAGTCACAAAGCCGATCTATGGCTTAATCACATGGATACATTACGTGTACACGAAATCATCCCCTTAAGAGAAGATGCTGAAATAGCATGGGCAGTACGAGAAAATAGCCCAGAAATAGAAGCCATTGTGAATGCCTTCATTAAAAAAGCAAAAGAGGGAACCTTGTTGGGAAATATCTTAGATAGCCGTTATCTAGAAAATACTGATTGGCTCGATAAAGTTCTCAGCCCACAAACCCTTAGTAAGCTTGAACAACTATCCACTCTTTTTAAAAAATACGCTGATAAATATCATTTTAATTATTTGATGATTGCGGCTTTAGCGTATCAGGAGTCTGGATTTAATAATAACTTAGTTTCTAAAAGAGGGGCGGTGGGTATGATGCAGATTTTGCCAAGTACGGCTAGGGATGCAAATGTAAACATAAAAAATATTAAAAACTTAGATAATAATGTTCACGCTGGAGTTAAGTATTTGAGCTTTCTTCGTAAACAATATTTCAGCGATAATTCGATAACTCGTGAAAACCAAGTTTACTTAACACTTGCCGCCTACAATTCAGGGCCAGGAAACGTTGAAAAGATGCGTAAAAAAGCGATGCAAGAAGGTTACAACCCAGACATATGGTTTCAAAATGTTGAAACGGTTATGAGGGGAAGTGGCTTTAGCGAGACAGTTAACTACGTACGAAATATTAATCGCTATTATGTCATATATAGTCATTTGCTTCGCTTAGCGGGAGAAAAAAACGACACATCAAGTCCCAACTCAAGTTCAAGTCCGAAAAGTTGACCGTATGTTTTAAGCTGAATGAATCTTGCTAGGTAAAGGGGTCACTTGGGGAAAGGTACCCCACTTTTAACTCACCATCGAAACACTAAAATGTGCGATGCATATCACGATTTAATATTGATTAATTTTTGAGTTGCTAGAATTACAGGCTGTAAAATATCCCTAAAAACGGGTTAGTTTTCAGCTCAACACTCTATTCAATCTAATGATTTAGAATCCGATAACAAGCTATTTCCGCATAAATCTAGACAGTTCTTGAGTCAGATCACATTCGTTTTTGAACGCCAAAAACCCAGCCTGAATGGTGACTTGGATCACATTCTTTTCTCGTCAAAGCGGTAATCTGAACTTAACCCATGAGGGATGAAACAGAGGAAAACTTTTATGACAATGAACATTACTGGTAAAAACATCGAAATCACCTCTGCAATCCGCGCTCATATTGAGAGCAAATTCAAGAAGCTGGAAAAATGGCAAGTCGACATCATCGGATGCCAGGCAACATTCAGTGAGGAACCAAACAAACAGAAGAAATTCGAAGCCGTTATTAAAGTTCCTAAAGGCCAGCTAATCGCCTCTGCAACTCACGAAGATCTGTATGCAGCTATCAACGAAGTGGAGCAAAAACTAGAACGACAATTGAATAAGCTGACCCACAAACCTGAAGCTCGACGTGCGAATAAGCCTGAGCTAGTGGAAGAAGAAGAGTAAATAGACCAGATTGAGGAAATAGCGCCGAAAGGCGCTATTTTTTTGCTTGACGCTCCCCGCCAGCTTGCTTATTGTGTTTAAACACTCACAAATTAACCACTATTTATGCATTTAACCAACCTGTTTATTTTTGACTTCTTTTTCCTTCCATAGTAGGAGGGGCTAACTCGTTTGTGAAAGAAAAGTCAAAAACAAACAGAAAGCCTCCCAAATCGGGGGGCTTTTTTTATAAGGAAAGAATTGATGACTGACCAACCTATTTCCCTGGATGAAATTCGTTTACGTTTGAATGAGCTCGATGACCAACTGCTTAGCCTACTGTCCGAACGCCGAAAACTCAGCATTGAAGTAGCAAAAAGCAAAGTACAAACGTCAAAACCTGTTAGAGATGCAGTCCGTGAACAACAACTTCTCGTTAAACTGATCACTAACGGCCGTGATAAATACGAACTCGACGCTCAGTACATCACCAAACTTTTCCATACCATCATCGAGGACTCTGTACTCCTTCAACAGAGCTACCTACAAAACTTAGTCAACCCACAACAAAGCCGTAAGCCTTTAGCTCGTGTTGCTTTTCTTGGTTCAAAGGGTTCTTACTCCCATCTTGCCAGCCGTGAGTACTTTAGCCGTAAGAATACCGAGCTGATTGAACTGAACTGCGAACACTTCAAAGAAGTGACTCAAACTGTTGAATCCGGCCATGCAGACTATGGCGTATTACCTATAGAAAACACGAGCTCTGGCTCTATCAACGAAGTTTACGACCTTCTTCAGCACACTACGCTGTACATTGTAGGTGAACTCACTCAGCCTATCGAGCACTGCCTTGTTGCAACGAAAGATATTCGCCTTGAGAACATCAAAACACTTTACTCTCACCCGCAACCACATCAGCAGTGCAGCGAGTTCCTAAGCCGCATGAAAGGCGTGAAACTAGAATCTTGTGCTAGCACCGCTGATGCGATGCAAAAAGTGCAAGAGCTTGCCCGTGATGACGTAGCTGCTATTGGTAACGCATCAAGCGGCAAACTGTACGGCCTGCAAGCTATCCAAGGTAACATTGCGAATCAAACAGAAAACCACACACGCTTCATTGTGGTAGCTCGTAAGCCTGTTGAAGTGTCACCCCAGATTCCAGCGAAGACAACGCTGATCATGTCTACATCACAAGAAGCCGGATCCTTGGTTGAAACGCTGTTGGTTCTGCAGCGCTACGGCATCAATATGACCAAACTAGAGTCACGTCCAATCATGGGTAATCCATGGGAAGAAATGTTCTATGTAGACTTGGAATCTCATCTTGGTTCAACCGAAATGCAACAAGTGCTCGAAGAACTCACTAAGATAACTAAGCATCTGAAAGTATTGGGATGTTACCCAAGTGAGAACGTAAAACCAACCCAAGTAAAATTGAGTTAATGGACATCAATGAGTAGAAAGATCATGGTAGACCAAAAAGTCGTTATTGCTTCGCTTAACCCAGCCAAAATCAAAGCAGTAGAGAGTGCATTCCAAAGCGCTTTTCCACAACAAAGCTTCGAGTTTGTTGGCGTAAATGTCCCCAGTGAAGTGGCTGAACAACCAATGACGAATAAGGAAACGCACCTTGGCGCACTAAATCGTGTACGCAATGCGAAAAAAGTCATAACAACTGCAGATTTCTATGTCGGTCTTGAAGCGGGTATCGAAGGTAATGTGACGTTTGCTTGGATGGTGATTGAATCAGAAACACACCGCGGGGAGTCGCGTTCAGCGAGCCTAATGCTACCACCAGAAGTATTGAAGAAATTAGAACATGCTAACGAACTTGGTGATGTAATGGATGAAGTGTTTGGCACGGAGAATATCAAGCAGAAAGGCGGTGCGATTGGTTTACTAACACAGCACCAACTCACTCGCAGTTCAGTATATCATCAAGCCTTGATTTTGGCTCTAATTCCATTCACCAACCCAGAACACTTCCCGTCAAATCTGTAATACCAATCGTAGTAAATAACGGTTCATTTTTGCGTGGTAAAACTGACAGAGAAAAACAGCATTAAAAAAGGGCGATAGTGTCGCCCTTTTTGCTATCTGAAACTTAACATTATTGAGCGCCCTGCTCTAACAACGTTTTAAGCTTATCTTTGTCTGCGTCAGACTTCGACTTCAATTCATTAGAACCACGGGTAATGGTCGCAATACCAACCCCAAGCATTTGACTGATTTGACGCTGAGAAAGCTCACCTTTAAGCAGTTCATTGAGAATGTTCACACGCGCGGTGAGTGATTCTCTCTCATCCGGTGTCATTAGCATAGTCAGCAGCATCTCATGTTGCTGGTTATCTACACTTGAGCGAATCAGTTCAACAATCTGTTGCCAGTCTTTGTACTCAGGTTCATGTGACATCAAGTTACCTCACTCAATACTTGGTATTGATCTCGTTTTGGGTCAAGAACGCACCATCAACGCCCAAAAGATCACGATAGTAAGTTTCAAACATCAAGATATTCTGCACGTAACCGCGTGTCTCTTTAAATGGAATCGCTTCAATAAAGGAATAAGCGTCTACTTTTCCTTGGGTTCGCTCTCGCCACGTTTTTACTCGGTTAGGTCCAGCATTATAAGCAGCGAGCGCAAAAATACGATTATTATCGTAATCCTCCATCAAGCCTTGCAGGTAATGACTGCCTATTTCAATGTTCTTACCCACGTTATATAAGTCTTCTGTTCCTTGATACTTGAGCTTGTATTTACGCGCGGTGTACTTTGCCGTAGCAGGCATGATCTGCATCAAGCCACGAGCCCCCACAGGAGAGCGCGCCTCTGAATCTAGCGCACTTTCTTGTCTAGCTAATGACATCATCGTGATCGGATCGATATTGTGCTTATCTGCATAAAAGTTAAACCACCAGCGATGTGCTACTGGGAATCTCAATTCCATGTTGTCCCACATTTTAGCCTGAATACTCGCCGCCACGGTTAGGTGGTACCAGCGTTTTGAGGCAGCATAAGCCGCTAGCATCGTTTTCTCATCGTTGTCTACACGACGTAGCAAATGTGCCCATTCGCTTTTGGCTGCAGCAATTTTGTCTGTTTCAATTAACTCTTCAATTCGAAGCAATGATTTTTGGTACGGTTGAATGGCCTTCTTGTCCAACGTTACAGAGCTCGATGGATACTTTATTGACTGCCCAATCGCATTGGCTGCCGCGACACTGTAAAAGTTACGCTGACCGACAAGTTTAGCGAGTCGTTTTTTACCAGCCCCTTGCTCACCAAGAGCAATCTCACTACGTCCTAACCAGTACTGCCAGCGAAGTGATGCCTGCTCCTCTTGATTCAGTACTGCAATCCATTTTTGCACACCTTCCCAATCGCCATTTTGAATCGACAGACGGATACGACTCTCAATTAATGGCAGGTGTTTACTGGTTTTCGTTTTGTCATCTCGCCACTTAGCCAACGATTCAGACTCGGTACGAATCAAACGAATCGCAATGTAATCTGCGAGAGCTTGCGCTTCTTGCGGCGAGAACTTCTGCCCTTTGACAACAGACGCGTATGCAACTTGCGCTTGTTCAATATTCTTACGAGCCAGCTTTTTTAACGCATATTCACTCTGCGCACGATTGAAGTCATTAGCAGATTGCTTCTTGGCAAACCCAGCTACGCTTTCCGGCTTATCAAACAGGGCTTTCATCGCCTTAGCTTGCTGCTGCGCTTTCGCCGACTTCGGTAGCTTTTGCAGATAGGTAATTAAACCACCATTGCGCGCATCAAACGCCAACAACATACGTTGCAAGATCATGTCATCAGTACGTCCGCCCGATTTATCCCAAGCAAAAAACAACGGATCGCATTCATCGGCAATGCTCTTACCTCGCAGCCACATATGTTCAGCACCTTTAAAGGCCGCGACTTGTTTGCCTTGTTCTAGCTGAGCGACATAAAAGATACACTGATAACGCTCACCACTGGGCTCAAACTTCTGGAACTCGGTAATAGTTTTCCAGTCTTTCTGGCGATATAGACTATCTAGGTAAGGGGCGCGAATCCGACGTGAGAATGGAAAAGCCTCATAGTCTTTAATAAATTCATCCACCTGCTCAGGGGACTTACTCGATAATTGCCTCAAAAACACTCGATAATCCACATAAGGGGTCAGCGGATAATCGGCGATTTTGGGACGAATAGACAAATAACCATCGATATCATTGTTATCTATTAGGTTTTGAGCCTGTTCGTAGACTTGACGCTGCTTTTCTAAGCTTAGCGCCGCGCTTGCTGTCACACTTACCGCACATAAAGCGGCTGCATAACATACTCTTTTAGCCAATTCAGATACGTTGAATGTCATGTGCGTCATTTCCCCAGACGTTGTTCTCTTTACTCTCCGCCACGAGCAAAAGCAAAACGTGACGGAGATAAAGCATATGCATTTATTTGCATTCTATTACACGCTCATTGTAAAGCGACTTGATATAATAAATGTTGTGCTCGTGAAACTTTAGAGCCTTGCAAAAAGAATAGATTCCATAAAAGTCATGGTTCATCATCAGAGTCCGTTCTATTTATAGGCGAACAACAAAAGTGTATACCCTAAGCATGTGAGTTTCCGGTCAGCGATAAAGAAGAAATCACACGAGATTGGAATTTCTTGCAATGCGGTAACAAAACTGGATGAGTTGGTATAAAATAGTCGCTTTAAATGACAGTTAATTTAGGAACGATCGGCAATGGCTGAATACGTATATACCATGTCGCGGGTGAGCAAAATCGTGCCACCTAAGCGTCAAATTCTTAAAGACATCTCTCTAAGCTTTTTTCCTGGTGCCAAAATCGGTGTTTTAGGTTTGAACGGTGCGGGTAAATCTACTCTGCTGCGTATCATGGCAGGTATCGATACCGACATCGATGGTGAAGCTCGCCCACAACCTGGCCTTAACGTAGGTTACCTGCCTCAGGAGCCAGTACTAGACGAATCAAAAACGGTTCGTGAAGTTGTTGAAGAAGCCGTTGCTGATGTTGCTGGCGCTCTTACGCGTTTGGATGCGGTATATGCAGCGTATGCTGAGCCTGATGCAGACTTCGATGCACTTGCAAAAGAGCAAGGTGAACTGGAAGCGCTGATTCAAGCGAAAGACGGTCACAATCTAGATAACGCACTAGAGCGTGCTGCAGATGCCCTTCGCCTACCAGAGTGGGATCAAAAGATTGCCCACCTATCTGGTGGTGAGCGTCGCCGTGTTGCCATTTGTCGTCTGCTTCTAGAAAAACCAGACATGCTATTGCTAGACGAACCAACCAACCACTTGGATGCTGAGTCTGTTGCATGGCTAGAGCGCTTCCTTGTGGACTACACTGGTACTGTCGTTGCTATCACGCACGACCGTTACTTCCTAGATAACGCGGCAGGCTGGATCCTAGAACTTGACCGTGGTGAAGGTATTCCTTGGCAAGGTAACTACACCTCATGGCTAGAGCAAAAAGATGCCCGTCTACAGCAAGAGTCATCTCAAGAAAGTGCTCGTCAAAAAACCATCGAGAAAGAACTGGAATGGGTACGTAAGAACCCGAAAGGTCGCCAAGCAAAATCTAAAGCTCGTATGGCTCGTTTTGAAGAGCTGCAAAGCACTGATCATCAAAAACGTAACGAAACCAACGAACTGTTCATCCCGCCAGGTGAGCGCCTAGGTGATAAAGTTATCGAAGTGAACAACCTGACGAAGTCATTCGACGGTCGCGTTCTTATCGATGATCTATCGTTCAGCATACCTAAGGGTGCAATCGTAGGTATCATCGGTGCCAACGGTGCGGGTAAATCAACCCTATTTAAGATGTTAAGCGGCACTGAGCAGCCAGATTCAGGTACTATTGAACTGGGTGAAACAGTGAAACTGGCGTCTGTTGAACAGTTCCGTGACTCAATGAACGACAAGAACACGGTATTCCAAGAGATTTCTGAAGGCGCTGACATCATCAAGATCAACAACTTCGAAATCCCTGCGCGTGCTTACTGTTCTCGCTTTAACTTCAAAGGCTCAGATCAGCAGAAGATCATTGGCGAGCTATCAGGTGGTGAGCGTAACCGTGTACACCTTGCTAAGCTGCTTAAAGCTGGCGGTAACGTACTGCTACTCGATGAACCAACCAACGACCTTGACGTTGAAACGCTACGAGCACTAGAAGAAGCACTGCTCGAATTCCCTGGCTGTGCCATGGTTATCTCGCACGACCGTTGGTTCCTAGACCGTATCGCTACGCACATCATCGACTACCGTGATGAAGGTCAGGTTAACTTCTACGAAGGTAACTACAACGAGTACATGGAATGGCTGAAGAAGACCCTTGGTCCTGAAGCAGCTGAACCACACCGCATCAAATACAAGCGCGTATCGAAGTAATTTCGGTTATAAGATGAGTGTGTGGTATATCACCCTACGCTCACCTTTGCTTGTCATTCGTACAAAGGTCGCTATCATAGCGGCCTTTATTGTATGGGTTGCATAAATAACTCGAAGTGCCTCCCAAGTAGGCCAAGAGCATGACCACTAGCTAGCCTAACTCTGTAGCTGTCTCGACATTTCAAGAGCAAAGATTGAACAATCTTTGTACTGCTTGATATAATCTTTCAATTGTTTGAATACTTTACGAGAAAGCTCTATGACGGAGAGACGACACTTTTCACGCATCATCTACCAAGTATCGACTCTAATTGAGCAAGGTGACTTGGCAATGCAAGCTACGATTCAAGATCTTTCATTACATGGCTTGCTATTAAAAGTTGAAGATGCAAAACCGTTGAATTCGTCACTTCCGGTAGAAGTGGGCTTCTCATTTATTCAATCAGAACAGGTGGTGCAGCTAAGTGCTGGTATCATTTCAATTGCAAACAATGAGATTCGGTTAAAGATAAGCGACATAGACATCGAGAGTATTAGCCAACTAAAACATTTTATAGAATTGAATGTAGGCAATAACGCGCTTCTGAATCGAGAGTTAGAGCACCTTTCAGGTTTAGAGGAAGAATAAATTGTGCGCCTACTTTAGTAACAATAACTATGTCTAAAAAAATTACCATGCTGATCCCGACAAAAGATGGCAATCAGCAATTTCATTTGGGTCGCCTTTCGATCCTAACCATCTGTGCATCCGTTGTTACATTGCCCGCAGTCGTCGGCGGCGCATGGTATCTGAACCAAAAGCAGGTTCATGATACACAGACCCTTAGCCAGACCATAGCTAAGCTTGAAAGTGAAAAAGCAGAAATCACTGCGCTTTACGAAGAACAATTGGATACCAACCACTCACTGTCTCAATCTCTGACGGACAAAAACAACCAGATTCAACTGCTAGGCAAGCGTGTCTTTGATGTTGAGTCCGTACTAGGCCTTGCTGATGAAGAGCTTGTCGGAGATGAAAATAACCTAGCATTGGAAGTGCGTATCGATGCGGCGGCGGTTGACTCTGCTGTGCGCGCAACCATGTTTCGTTTGATCCCAAACGACAGCCCGATGACCTACCAGCGTATCTCTTCGTCTTACGGCTCTCGAGTTAACCCTATCTCAGGCAAACGCCATGTCCACACTGGCATTGATCTAACCTGTAAACGTGGTGAAGAAATTCTTGCGCCTGCCGATGGTGTCATTGAAACCGTTCGCCCTAGTAATAAAGGCTACGGTAATTACCTGACATTACGCCACTCGTTTGGTTTTTCTAGCTCCTTTGCTCACTTACAAAAGTTCAACGTAAAAAGTGGAGAGTTTGTCAGTAAAGGCGATGTGATTGCTAGATGTGGTAACTCAGGAAACTCAACAGGCCCTCACCTTCATTATGAAGTACGCTTTCTTGGTCGTGCTCTTAATCCGCAGTATCTAATGGATTGGACCCCAGAGAACTTTAACTACGTATTTGAAAAAGAGAAGAAGGTAAAGTGGGGGCCACTGGTACAGCTCATTGATAATGTAGTTCGTCTACAGGTCAACCTGACCAACTCACCGTACCGCGATACTCGTATCAGTACTGTTTCGAGTGAAAGTAGCAGTCAGACAAAAACCAACTGATAGAAGTTGGCTTCAGTGCAACAAAAAAGAGCAGCCTTGCGACGCTGCTCTTTTTATCATTCAAACCAGCAATTATCCGCGGTGAATATTGTCGTTGGCTTGTTTTAACAGGTTTTGGCTCTCATGCATAAATTGCTGAGAGTAATCACCAAACCAATCACTCACTTGCTCAAAGCTTTCAACAAACTCTGCTTTGTCTTTGCTATCTAGGATGCTTAGCGCCTCCCCAAAACGTTGGTGGAATCGCTTAATCATGTCGATGTTCTCTTGCGACGAAAGAATGATATCACCGTAGAGATGTGGGTCCTGACCAAACAGACGCCCTACCATCGCTAACTCCAAACGGTAAATTGGCGAACTCAGTTTTAACAGCTGTTCAAGGTTTGGATTCTCTTTGCTTAGGTGCATGCCGTAAGCAAATGAAGTGAAGTGACGCAACGCCTGAATCAGTGTCATGCCATGATCATGCTCTTGCGCATCGATTTGGCACAGGCTTGCTCCCCAAATACCAAGCTGCTGCAATAGCCATTGGTATTGCTCGTTGCCACGACCATCGCAGTACACGATCACCTGTTTTGCCAAGCTTGATACATCTGGGCCAAACATTGGGTGCAAACCAACTACTGGGCCTTGGTGTACATTCAGCATTGCTTGCAAAGGCTTGTACTTGATAGAAGTCAGGTCACACAAAATACAGTCTTTTGGCAGGTTACCTAGCTTTTCAATCACACCTTCTGTTAGGTGAATCGGCACAGTAACCACAATCAGCCCCGCATCTTTTAGGATATCATCCGCGTGATCCCAGTCTTTGCTGCCCAGCACTTTTACTTGGTAACCAGATAGCTTGAACATTCGGCCAAACAGACCACCTAGCTGACCATTACCACCAATAATAACCACTGAGCGCAATTCAGGGTTCAAACACTTAAAACCAGAATCTTTCTCGCTGGCATAAGACTCACGCATGATTCGACGAAGAATGTCTTCAATCAGCTGTGGAGGAATCCCCATTTTTTCAGCTTCAGCTCGTCGTGACGCCAGCATTGCTGCCTCACGATCAGGGGCGTAAATTGGCAAACCGTGTTCGCTTTTTACGTCACCCACTTTCTCTACTAATGCTAAACGCTGAGCCAGTAGATCCAACATTTGCTTGTCGACCGCATCAATTTGATCGCGTAATGCGTTAAGTTCAACTGCCATTGATGTTCCTTAAATTAGTTCCGTTTTAGCCTTTAAGACGAGTCTCTAAGAAAGGCACCAGCTCTTCATGTGCATGACGTAATAGTGCCTCAGTTGAATCCCAATTGATACATGCGTCGGTGATCGATACGCCGTATTTCATCTCTTCAAGTGCAAGGTCTGAAGATTGGTTACCTTCATTGATATGGCTCTCAATCATCAAACCGATGATCGACTTATTACCCTCACGGATTTGGTGAATCACGTCTTCTGCGACTAATGGCTGGCGGCGGTAATCTTTACGTGAGTTCGCGTGGCTGCAGTCCACCATCAATGATGCATCTAAACCAAACTTCGCCATATCTTGCTCACACTCGGTGACAGAAACTGAATCGTAGTTGGTTTGTTTGCCACCGCGCAAAATCACGTGGCCATTCGGGTTACCTTGTGTGGTCAGTAGCGCCACTTGGCCTTCGCGGTTTATCCCCATGAAGCGGTGACTCGAAGAGGCGGCTTGCATAGCGTTGATCGCCGTAGCCAAACTGCCGTCCGTACCATTTTTAAATCCGATAGGCATAGAGAGACCACTTGCCATCTCACGGTGAGTTTGTGATTCCGTTGTGCGAGCACCAATTGCTGCCCAGCTAAAGGTATCAGCAAGGTATTGCGGGCTGATTGGGTCAAGGGCTTCTGTTGCTAGCGGGATTTCCATCTCTGCCAGTTCCACCAGCAATTCACGACCAACATGCAGACCATGTTCAATGTCGAAGCTGCCGTCTAGGTGTGGGTCATTGATCAGGCCTTTCCAACCAACGGTGGTTCGAGGCTTCTCAAAGTAAACACGCATTACAATATACAGTTGGTCGCTTAGTTGTTCTGAAAGCGCTTTTAAACGCTTAGCGTAATCCTTCGCTGCCTCTAAGTCATGGATAGAACATGGTCCACATACAATAAGTAGACGATGATCTTTCTTGTGAATGATGTCAGCAATAGTTTGACGAGACTCTTGAATGAAACGGCGTGCCTTTTCACTTAGAGGAAGCTTAACTTTTAGCTCCTCAGGCGTGATCAGTACTTGTTCTTCGCTGATGTTGATGTTGCTCAATTCACTTCTTTGCATAACCTTCCCTGTATACTTATTTTTACACCAAGCCAGTTCCTTAGCGAGACAACTAAGCTTAACCAACAAGATAACAGGCTAAAAAAGAATTACAACTGTATACAATAAAAAACATTTAGTGCAAATTAAAGTTTACACCAGAGAGGAAGCCGAAGCTCAGGGCACTTCGGCTTTAAATGGGCTTTTTTTTTGAAAATTTACGTCTCCCCCTGAACACACCATTATTCAGAGGTGAAATGGTTAGCCAATCAATCGTTCCATGGCTTCAGAGGCTTCTTTCCACTCTTGCGAGAGTTTTAGATCGCTTAGAGAAAAGCCTTGCTTCTTCAACAAGGTCTCAGCAAGAGGAACAGAAGTGATTGGCAGATTATCAAGCACTTCGACTTGTGCATCGCGTTTGTTGCAAACCAGCAGCATGTCGCAGCCAGCGTTTAATGCTTGTGCACCACGCTGAGCAGGGCCACCCATGATCGCAGCACCTTCCATGGTCAAATCATCGGAGAAGATCAAACCTTTAAAACCAAGTTGCTGGCGCAGGATTTGTTTTAGCCAATACTCAGAACCACTTGCGGGTTGGTCATCATAATTTGGAAAGATGACATGAGCAGGCATCATCGCATCTAAGATGCCAGAATCGATTTGCGCTTTGAAAATGGCTAGGTCTTGCTCAAAGATATCGCTACGCTCATCGTATGGCGTCTCTAGATGTGAATCGGCAATCACACCACCATGACCCGGGAAGTGCTTGCCCGTTGTTGCCATACCGACACTCTTCATGCCCTGCATGTAAGCGGTGCTATGACGTAAAATGGTGTCCATATCTTCACCAAAGGCACGGCTACCAATCGCTTTACATTGGTGACCTTTATCGAGCACTGGCGCGAAGCTCAAGTCAATACCATGAGCAATCAGCTCTGCCGCCATTAACCAACCGCCCATACGTGCTAGTTCTTCGCCATTTTGGTGTTTGGCGTATTCATCTGCTGAAGGAATCAAAGAGAACCCTTCACGAAAACGCTGAACTCGTCCCCCTTCTTGATCCACACCAATCAAAATCGGTCGCTTAGCCGCTTCGCGGATGGATTGGGTAAGCGCTTGAAGCTGCTCGCTATCATGATAATTGCGAGTAAATAAGATCAAGCCACCAACCGTTGGATGTTCCAAAATTTCTCTGTCTTCCGCAGTCAGTTCATAGCCTGCAACATCAACCCATAACGGTCCCATTTTTTCTCCTCAAAATCGGCTGAATATCTCGTATTCGATGAGGTTATTCGCTTCAGAATTGCTTTACAATAAGTGAATCGAAGAATTGACGGAATTGGCTGTGAATCTTAACAAACTGTATATCGGTGTGATGTCTGGAACCAGCATGGACGGCGTAGATACCGCACTGGTTGAAATCGAAGATAACCGTGTTCGCTTAATCGCACACGATGACTATCCAATGCCCGCTCCTATCAAGCAGACGCTATTATCGGTTTGCACAGGGCAAGACACGAATCTCAAAGCCATTGGCGAGCTCGACCATCAGCTTGGGCATCTGTTTGCTGATGCGGTTTTACAGCTGTTGGATAAGTCGGGCTATTCTGCAGAGCAAATTCGAGCCATAGGCAATCATGGTCAAACCGTGTTCCATCAACCAACTGGCGATCTGCCCTTCACCACCCAACTAGGAGATGCCAACATCATTGCAGTAAAGACTGGCATTGATACCGTGGCCGACTTCCGCCGTAAAGACATGGCGCTTGGCGGACAAGGAGCGCCACTCGTGCCGGCTTTCCACAAAAGCATCTTTGCGATGCAAGACTCCACAACAGTAGTGCTCAACATTGGAGGTATTGCCAATATCTCCGTCCTGCATCCTCAGCAACCTGTCATTGGTTATGATACAGGTCCGGGCAATATGCTAATGGATGTATGGTGTGAGCAGCATACCGGACAAGGCTTCGACAAAGACGCGCAATTTGCTCTACAAGGCACCATCGACTCTGCTTTGCTAACTCAACTCTTGGAAGCGCCTTACCTTGCTATGTCGGCGCCTAAGAGCACAGGGCGAGAGCTATTCAATATCGATTGGCTACATCAACAGTTAGATCACCACAATACCTCCGCACAAGATGTACAACGCACGCTGTGTGAATACTCTGCCGTGACGATTGCAAACGAAGTGGAAAAATTCACTTATGGTCAAACACCTCAGCTATTAGTATGTGGCGGCGGAGCGAGAAATCCATTACTAATGCAACGTCTAGCGGAACGTCTACCAAAATGGGAAGTGGCAACAACAAATGACAAGGGCGTTGATGCTGACTATATGGAAGCCATGGCATTTGCTTGGCTTGCGCAGCGCCACATTGATGGGCTGCCAAGCAATTTACCGGAAGTAACGGGCGCGAGTCGCCTTGCTTCACTCGGTGTACTCTATCCTAAAAACTAAATGCGTTGTGCCAGACACAACTTCGAAATGAAACGAATTCAGTATTCAAAAGGCTTAAACCATTATGACAAATGACGCGCTTATTGCCGCTCTTGCCCACCTGGTATCAGAAGGTCGCAACCCAGATACGATGGATATCGACCTACTGCCATCACTGGACATTGTTCATCGTCTGAATCAACAAGACAAACTCGTACCGCTTGCGGTTGAGAAAGTGCTGCCTGAAATCGCACTCGCCGTGGATAAAATCACCGATGCATTTAAAGTCGGTGGTCGTCTGGTTTACATGGGCGCAGGCACCAGCGGTCGCTTAGGGGTACTGGATGCGTCTGAATGCCCACCAACGTTTGGCGTGTCAGACAAGATGGTGATTGGCTTGATTGCGGGCGGGCCTGAAGCCATCCTAAAAGCGAAAGAAGGCGCGGAAGACTCTCCGACTCTCGGCGAACAAGATTTGAAAGACATCGAGTTCACCAACCGTGATGTGGTCGTCGGCATTGCTGCCAGTGGGCGCACCCCCTACGTGATTGGCGGCTTGGAATACGCCAACGAGATTGGCGCGACAACGGTGGCGCTGTCTTGTAATCCAGACTCTCCCATTGCAGACATTGCTAACATCGCGATTTGCCCAGTAGTCGGCCCTGAAGCCTTAACTGGTTCAACTCGTTTGAAATCAGGCACCGCACAGAAACTGGTTCTGAACATGCTGACCACAGCGAGCATGATCCGTTTAGGTAAGAGTTACCAAAACCTAATGGTCGATGTGAAAGCAACCAACAACAAGCTGGTTGCTCGCGCCGCGCGTATCGTGATGCAAGCGACTGACTGCAATAAAGAACAAGCGACCAAAGTGCTCAAGCAAACGGATTATGAAGTGAAACTGGCGATCTTAATGATCCTGACCGATCTGGATATTGAATCTGCTCGTGCGCATCTGCATCACCAAGATGGTTTCTTGCGCAAAGCTGTAGAAAGCCACCAGTCAAACTAAACCAGAGGAGACCAAGTGGTCTCCTTTCGATGCTGATCATTGTTATACAAATCATTGTAAATAAGTGATCAGAAGTAGCGTAGGAAAAGCGTTTGAGAACAAGGCGAAAAATTTCGATAAGTAGTTATTCTACAATCAATTTACTTTGAAACGAAAAGTTAACGCTGTCATCGGGCGTTGTAAAAAGCTAATATGAGCAAAGAGTTACTACGATGCTATTAGTTACTGTATTCGTTCCAACCGCGTTGCCATTCCATACGGAACTTCTGCGCTTGCGGTGTGCCTTCGCATACACCTTCGTAGTACTGACCAGACAAGCCCATCTGGTACGCGAAGTCTGGATTACAGTACTCGGCAACCCCTTCCAAATATCCTTGGTCGTAATCACCTTGCTTTGCGTTACCTAACGCACTGAGATCTTTCATCGTACGTGATGTATGCCCAGTGATACCATCTTGATAGCCAATCTGATACCAGTCACCGGATTGCGCCAGTTCTTCCGTGGTTGCCGCACATCCCGCCAGTAAAGCCAGCGCCAAGCCTAACGTTACCTTTTCCATTATTCTTCCTTAACTAGTTGTTTCCTAACAAGCTTACCACTAAAGCCTGTGGTTTGCCGCTTATCTGTCGATTTCACCACTTAACTCTTGAGGTAACCGCTTACCCTTGATAGCAACCACTCAATCCTTAGCATAGCCACTAAGCAAACGATAAAACCACTTAATCTTTATATCGACCACTCGCTTCTCTATTCGACCACTCATCCACTGAGCGAATGCACTTAACAAAAGAGGCGAATACCATACATCTTGAGCTTAAAAAATTACCCTACCTAATAACCCAAGGACAATTGCTATGATGTGGTTTCTAACCTGTGTCGCAGCCCTCATCGGCGGATACTTCATCTACGGCGCTTTCGTTGAGAAAGTTTTCGGTATCAATGAGAATCGCCAAACGCCTGCCCATACTAAAACGGATGGTGTTGACTACGTTCCAATGTCAACCAAACGCGTTTACCTTGTTCAGCTACTTAACATTGCTGGTGTTGGTCCTATCTTCGGTCCAATCATGGGTGCCCTATACGGCCCAGCGGCAATGCTGTGGATTGTTGTAGGTTGTATCTTCGCTGGTGCGGTACACGATTACTTCTCAGGCATGCTTTCTGTTCGTAACGGCGGTGCATCAGTACCAACGATTACCGGTCGCTACCTAGGTAATGGCGCAAAACACTTTATGAACATCTTTGCCATTGTCCTATTGCTTCTTGTTGGTGTGGTATTTGTATCAGCGCCAGCAGGCATGATCACGAACCTAATCAACGACCAAACCAGCCTAAGCGTCAGCATGACGACCATGGTTGTGTTAATTTTCGCTTACTACATCATCGCGACAATTGTTCCTGTAGACAAAATCATCGGTCGTTTCTACCCACTGTTCGGTGCTCTACTGATCTTCATGTCAGTCGGTCTAATGACAGCGGTTGCGTTCTCTAGCGAGCACACAGTGATGGGTAACTTCCAAGTGAGCGATATGTTCACTAACTTGAACCCGAACGACATGCCTCTATGGCCGGCGCTATTTATCACTATCGCATGTGGCGCAATCTCAGGCTTCCACGCAACTCAGTCTCCACTGATGGCGCGTTGTATGGAAAACGAGAAGAACGGTCGCTTCGTATTCTACGGTGCAATGATTGGTGAAGGTGTTATCGCGCTAATCTGGTGTGCTATCGCTCTGTCTTTCTTCGGTACAATTGACGGTCTTGCAGAAGCAGTGAAGAACGGCGGTCCTGGTAACGTGGTATACAGCGCTTCATTTGGTCTGCTAGGCGTATTCGGTGGTGTGATTGCTTTCCTTGGTGTAGTTATTCTGCCAATCACTTCTGGTGACACTGCGTTCCGTTCAAGCCGTCTGATTCTTGCTGAATACTTCGGTATGGAACAGAAAACACTGCGTAACCGTCTGCTAATGGCTATTCCACTATTCGTTATCGGTGGCATCCTGACTCAAGTCGACTTCGGCATCATCTGGCGCTACTTCGGCTTCGCAAACCAAACCACGGCAGTAATGATGCTTTGGACTGCGTCAGCTTACCTACTGCGTCACAACAAGCTGCACTGGATCACGACTATCCCAGCCGTGTTCATGACCACCGTTTGTGTGACTTTCATTCTGAACAACAGCACCCTAGGTTTTGGGCTGCCAATGCAAATTTCGACTATCTCTGGCGTTCTGTTCGCACTAGCCGCGGCGGCTTACGTTATCAAAATCTCGAAAGGCAAAGGTGACTCTGAGTTCGCCGATGAAGAAAAACCAGAAACGGTCTCTGAAACAGCATAGTCGATACCTCCATTTATCAACCCACTCATTACCCATGATGGGGTAAGATACAGAGCCTGCCTATCGCAGGCTCTTTTTGTTTCTCAGATAATTCCCATACAATAAAAATCTCGATTTCAGGTTAGGCTCGCTATGGAACTGGTCATCTCCCTATTGCAACAAATGTGCGTTTACTTAGTGCTGGCTTACATGCTGAGTAAAACGCCGATCATTTTGCCTCTGCTGAGCATCTCTTCACGCCTTAGCCATCGGCTCATTTGTTATGTGCTTTTCTCTGGCTTTTGTATTCTTGGGACCTACTTCGGCTTACAAATCAACGATGCTATCGCCAACACACGTGCTATCGGCGCGGTAATGGGAGGACTGTTTGGTGGACCAGTGGTTGGCTTCGCCGTGGGACTGACTGGCGGCATCCATCGCTATACTTTAGGTGGCTTTACCGATTTAGCCTGCGCGATTTCCACCACAGCTGAAGGCTTGATTGGCGGCTTACTGCATGTTTACCTCATCAAGCGCAACAAAGGTGCGATGCTGTTTAATCCAAGCGTGGTATTCAGCGTCACTTTTGTAGCGGAAATCGTGCAGATGGTTCTGTTGCTCGCTGTCGCCAAACCCTTCGACCAAGCCTATGAGTTGGTTTCAACTATTGCAGCCCCGATGATCATTGCGAACTCAGTTGGTGCAGCTTTGTTCATGAGTATTCTGCAAGATCGTAAAACCATTTTTGAAAAGTACTCAGCGACCTTTTCCCGCCGAGCATTGAGCATCGCCGATCGCTCAGTCGGTATTCTGAGTACCGGCTTTAACAGTGAGAACGCCGATAAGATTGCCCGTATCATCTATGAAGAAACCAAAGTCGGTGCGGTCGCCATTACTGACCAAGAAAAGATTCTGGCTTTCGTTGGCATAGGTGATGATCATCATAGGCCAAATACTCCAATATCATCGCAAAGCACACTCGATTCAATGGAGAAGAACGACATCATCTACCTTGATGGCAGTGAACGCCCCTACCAATGTTCATTGGCACAAGACTGTAAACTGGGCTCAGCACTGATCATCCCACTGCGGGCAGGCGAAGAGGTGGTGGGTACTATTAAGCTTTATGAGCCAAAGCGTAAACTGTTCTCCACTGCAAATATGTCGATGGCGGAAGGGATCGCTCAGCTACTATCGAGCCAAATTCTCTACGGCGATTACCAACAGCAGCAAGCTTTATTAGCGCAAGCAGAAATTAAACTGCTGCATGCTCAGGTGAATCCACATTTCTTGTTTAACGCGTTAAATACCATTAGTGCCATCACCCGTCGTGATCCCGACAAAGCTCGAGAGCTGATCCAAAACTTGTCGCACTTCTTCCGCAGCAACTTAAAACAAAATATCAATACCGTGACGCTAAAAGAAGAGCTAGCCCACGTAAACGCTTACCTCTCGATTGAGAAAGCCCGCTTCACTGATCGTCTCGAAGTAGAAATGAACATTGAGCCTGCATTACTCGACATCAAGCTACCAAGCTTTACCTTGCAGCCGCTGGTAGAAAATGCAATCAAGCATGGCATTTCTCATCTGTTGGAAGGCGGTCAAGTAAAAATCTATAGCCAGCCACACCCACAAGGTCACCTGATTACCGTCGAAGACAATGCTGGCAGCTATGAGCCACCACAAGAGAATCACTCTGGTTTAGGCTTGGAAATTGTTGATAAGCGACTGTCAAATCAATTTGGGCGTGATTCAGCGCTAAAAATTACGTGTGATAAGAACCAATTTACTAAAATGAGCTTTATCATCCCTCCATCAGCATAAACACAATCAAAAGCAGTCAAAGGTAGTATTGGATGTTAACCGCCCTCATCATTGATGATGAACCATTCGCTCGTGAAGAGCTGGCAGAGCTATTAGACGAAACTGGTCAGATTGAGGTCATTGGCAATGCGCCAAACGCCATCATCGGTCTGAAGAAAATCAATGAACTCAAGCCAGATGTGGTGTTTTTAGATATTCAAATGCCTCAGGTAACAGGCATCGAGCTTTTGGGCATGTTGGATCCAGACACCATGCCTTATGTGGTATTCGTGACCGCTTATGATCAGTACGCTATCCAAGCGTTTGAAGACAATGCATTTGATTACTTGTTAAAACCTGTCGATCCTTGCCGATTAACTAAGACGGTCAAACGCTTAAACAAAGTCGTGAGTCAATCTGCTCTTACCCAATCGTTTACTGCCATTGCACCAGAGAGCCTCGATCAAATCCCATGCATTGGCCACAACCGCATTGTGATCATGGCAACTGACACGGTTGAGTGCGCTTACAGCGACATCAGCGGTGTGCATGTACGCTCGAATAGCCAAACCGCCTGTACACAATTAACGCTAAAAACCTTGGAAGAAAAGACGCCATTGGTGCGTTGTCATCGTCAGTACTTGGTGAGTATTAAAGCGATCAGCGAGATTAAGCTGTTAGAAAATGGGTTGGCTGAAATCACCACCAAAACAGATTTTGAGATCCCCGTCAGCCGCCGTTACCTTAAAGTACTCAAAGAGACACTGGGTATTAGCCACTAATACGAAAAAGAATCCGATCAAAAAAGGCGACACCTGGTCGCCTTTTCATAAGTATTCGAGCGTATTAATCAACTTGCTTGATTTGCAGCTCTTTTGGCACTTCGAAAAACATATTTTCTTCGCGGCCAAGCACTTCATCAACAGATCGCGCCCCCACCAATTCTTTGATGCGCTCTAGGATCTGGTTTACCAGCTCTTCAGGTGCGGATGCGCCAGCAGTCACGCCCACTTTTGATTTGCCTTCAAACCACTCTGGCTTGATGTCTTCAGGGCAATCGGTCAGGTAACCCGGCGTGCCTAGCTTCTCTGCAAGCTCTTTGAGTCGTGTTGAGTTCGATGAGTTCTTAGAGCCGACAACGATCATTACATCCACATCACCTGATAGTTCACGCACCGCATCTTGGCGGTTCTGCGTCGCGTAACAGATATCGTCTTTACGTGGTCCCTGGATCTCAGGGAATACGCGACGCAGCTCTTCAATCACGTCAGCCGTTTCATCAACAGACAACGTGGTTTGGCTAACGTAATGCAGATCGGATGGATCTTTTACGATCGCTTTTAACTTCTCAACGTCTACTGGCGTTTCCACCAAATACATGCCGCCAGTCTCGCTTGAGTACTGACCCATTGTTCCTTCCACTTCAGGGTGACCAGCATGACCGATCAGCACCACTTCCATATTACGGCGGCTTGCACGCGCTACTTCCATATGGACTTTGGTTACCAATGGGCAAGTTGCATCAAATACCGTTAGATCGCGCGATTTCGCTTCTTGGCGAACCGCTTGTGACACACCATGAGCAGAGAAAATCACAATGTTGTTGTCTGGCACTTCGCTTAGCTCTTCAACAAAGATAGCACCACGTTGCTTTAAGCCCTCAACGACAAAACGATTGTGCACCACTTCATGACGAACATAGATTGGCGGCTGATACATCTCTAGCGCACGTTCTACAATGCTAATCGCACGGTCAACACCGGCACAAAAACCACGTGGGTTAGCTAACAGGATTTTCATTTCATTGCTCATGGAAGTTATCTTTTATTGGGTTCGCTATTCTACTGACAAAATTTCGACTTCGAAAGTCACGTCTTGCCCCGCGAGTGGATGGTTAAAGTCCACCGTAACTGAATCTCCAGCAATTTCAGTGATAATGCCTGGAATTTCCATACCATCTGGGCCACTAAACGCCATGATCGTGCCGACTTCAACTTCCGCTTCGCCAACAAACTTAGTGCGGTCCATATGGTGAATATGGTCTGGGTTCGGCATGCCAAAGGCGTCAGCAGCTTTCAATTCAATTACCTTTTGTTCACCGACCTGTAAACCAACCAAACACTGCTCAAAATTTTTGCTTAAGCTACCATCCCCCATAACAAATTTAGCCGGTTTGCCCATATTGTGAGTACTATCAGCGACTGAGCCATCTTTCATCTTGATGGTGAAATGCAGTGTTACTGCCGAATCATTATTTATTATTGTCACGTTACTGCTTCCTTGTTCTTGGGTATTTCCGCGTTTATTTTTAATCTTTTCTTATCAAGATGCCCTGATTGAGCTCCAACATAATAAAAAGCGCCGTCCGAATCAACGGACGACGCTTAGGGTTATTCTATCTATCGCAAAGATTATTGCTCTGGGGTCTTTTTACGGAAACCGTCGAGGATGATCATTGCCGCACCAATACAGATAGTGGTATCCGCTAGGTTGAATGCTGGCCAATGGTAGTTACCCCAGAAGAAGTCTAGGTAATCAACAACAAAGCCGTGAACAACACGGTCAAATACGTTACCCACTGCACCACCAATGATCATGGCATAAGCGATATTGTTCCACTTCTCTTTGGCTGGCAGTTTGCTCATCCAGTAAGTTAAAAGACCCGTCACGATAAACGCAATGCCAGTGAACAGCCAACGTTGCCAGCCCGCTTGATCACTCAAGAAGCTGAATGCCGCGCCATAGTTATGAACGTACAGTAGGTTGAAGAATGGCAGCACCTCAATGCGGTTGGCCCATCCGTACCCCATGTTATCCATCACCACCAGTTTAATGCCAATATCAGCAATAAAGATCACAACGGCTAGCCATAGCCAGCGAACCCCAGATTGCTTTAACGTCAGTGCTTTTTCACTCATTACTTTACCTACAAACAGCCCCAGTAAATACTGGGGCTGTCAAATTTAAAAAAAGTTCAGTCGTTCTAGGTAATTACGCGAATTTACGTACTTCACCTTCACCATCAACGTTTGATACGCAACGACCACAGATCTTCTCATGGCCTGAGATGGTGCCTACATCTGGCGTGTGGTGCCAGCAACGGTCGCACTTCTCACCTTCTGCGGCTTTCACTTCCACAAACAGACCTTCAATGTCTGTTGCTTGTGCTGCGTCAGACTTCTCACTTAGTGGTTTCACTTTAGCGCCAGAAGTGAGCAATACGAAACGTAGTTCATCTTCTAGTCTGTTGATTCTCGCTGCGAGAGCATCATCAGCAAACAGCGTCACATCTGCCTGAAGCGCACCACCAATGGTTTTCTCTTTACGAGCGTCTTCAAGAAGTTTGTTTACTGCACCACGAACCGCTTGGACCTCAGTCCAGAATTCGTTGTTCAGCTCTTCACCTTCAGCAAGACCGAATAAACCATCGAACCATTCACCCGTGAATACGAACTTGTCGCGGCTCTCTCCAGATGGAAGTAACGCTGGCATTTCGTTCCAGATTTCATCTGCAGTGAACGACATGATTGGCGCCATCCAACGAACTAGTGCTTCTACGATGTAGTAAAGTGCCGTCTGACAGCTACGTTGAGCGTGACCACCCTGCTTCGCTGTGTACTGACGGTCTTTAATTACGTCTAGGTAGAATGAGCCCATTTCGATAGAACAGAACTGCATTAGACGTTGAGTTACTGCGTGGATGTTGTACTCATCGTACGCTTTGATGATCTCTTCTTGCGCCGCTAGTGCACGACCCACTGCCCAGCGATCTAGCGCCACCATTTCCTCTGCAGGAACGATGTCTGTTGCTGGGTTAAAGCCGCTTAGGTTCGCAAGGAAGAAACGCGCAGTGTTACGAATACGACGGTACGCATCAGCAGAACGTTTTAGGATTTCATCCGATACCGCAACTTCACCCGTGTAGTCTGTAGAAGCAACCCATAGACGCAGGATGTCTGCACCTAGCTTGTTGGTTACGTCTTTTGGTGCTACAACGTTACCGATAGATTTCGACATTTTACGACCGTGACCGTCAACCACGAAACCGTGTGTCAGTACTTGCTTGTATGGCGCTTCGTCTTTCATCGCGATAGATGAAATCAGAGAAGATTGGAACCAACCACGGTGTTGATCAGAGCCCTCTAGGTATAAATCCGCGCTGTTGCCGTTGTACTCTTCACGAGCATCAACCACAGAGAAGTGCGTTACACCTGAATCGAACCATACGTCTAGCGTGTCGAGCACTTTTTCGTACTGATCCGCTTCGTCACCAAGCAGTTCTGCTGAATCAACATCCCACCATGCTTGAATGCCTTTCTCTTCAACCAACTGAGCAACCTTCTCGATAAGCTCTAGTGTGTTTGGATGAAGTTCTGCTGTTTCTTTGTGAACGAACAGCGCAATTGGCACACCCCAAGTACGTTGACGAGAGATACACCACTCAGGACGACCTTCAATCATACCTTCGATACGGCTTTGACCCCACTCAGGCATCCACTCAACACTCTTGATTGACTCAAGTGCTTTTGCACGTAGGCCAGCTTGGTCCATAGACACGAACCATTGCGGAGTTGCGCGGAAGATGATTGGAGTCTTATGACGCCAACAGTGCGGGTAGCTGTGCTCGTAAGCGTGGTGGTGCAGTAGTGCACCTCTTTCTTTTAGCACCTCTACGACGGCATCGTTCGCTTTAAATACGTGCTGACCAGCAAACAGCTCAGTGTCTGGTAGGTAAACACCATTTGAGCCTACTGGGTTTGCTACTTCTAGGTTGTATTTGTTACCAACCGCGAAGTCTTCTTGACCGTGGCCAGGAGCCGTGTGAACAACACCAGTACCAGAATCCGTCGTAACGTGATCGCCTAGGATCGCCGGTACCGTGAAATCGTAGAATGGGTGTTGGAACTGAGATAGCTCAAGGTCTGCACCTTTCGCAAAGCCTAGATTATGGAAGTGCTCGATTCCCGCACGATCCATTACGTCTTTCGCCAATTCAGCAGCAACAATGATGCGCTCAGGCTTGCGTTCTGATGCTTCGTCACCTTCAACTTGGATAAGCACGTATTCTAAGTCATCACGTAGACATACCGCGCGGTTTGCAGGCAGTGTCCAAGGCGTGGTTGTCCAGATAACGATAGATACGTCACCTTGACCTTCATGACCTTCAGTCAGTTCAAACTTAGACAGAAGTGCCGCTTCGTCAGCCGCTTTAAAGCGCACGTCGATAGATGGCGATACTTTATCTTTGTATTCCACTTCGGCTTCAGCCAGTGCTGAGCCACAGTCTGTACACCAGTGAACTGGTTTGAAACCTTTCAGTAAGTGACCTCGGCTTGCGATCTTACCAAGTGCACGGATGATATTCGCTTCAGTTGCGAAATCCATTGTACGGTATGGCTTATCCCACTCACCCATGATACCAAGACGCTTAAAGCTCTCTTTCTGGCCTTCAACCTGACCTGCCGCATATTCACGACATTTCTCACGGAATTCAGCAGCCGTCACTTTTTGGCCGGGTTTGCCAACTTTCTTCTCTACCATCAGTTCGATTGGCAGACCGTGACAGTCCCAGCCTGGAATGTATGGTGCGTCAAAACCTGAAAGTGTTTTGGATTTAATAATAATGTCTTTAAGAATCTTGTTTAATGCGTGACCAATGTGAATGTCACCGTTCGCGTATGGAGGACCATCGTGCAGTACGAATGACTTTTTGCCTTTCTTAGCCTTACGGATTTCACCGTAAAGATCTTCTTTGTACCAACGCTCAAGCATTTCTGGCTCACGATTGGCCAGGTTACCGCGCATTGGAAACCCTGTTTCAGGTAAGTTCAGGGTATCTTTATACTCACTCATCGATTCTTAATTCCGTTATATTGGGCGAAAATTAGACATTATGTTCAGCGGTGGAATAAACCGCTCAACGCTCAAGCTGATGTAGCCACACCCTTGCTACTTCAGCATCCAATTCAATTTGTTGTTTAAGTGCTTCAAACGACTCGAACTTTTGCTCATCTCTAAGCTTATGTAAAAGTTCAACTTCTAGCTGTTTACCATACAAATTAGCGTGAAAGTCGAATAAGTGTACTTCTAACTGCTGACGAACGCCATTGACCGTTGGTCGTTGACCAATATTAGCGACGCCACCAATCGGCTTATCTCCTAAACCAAGCGCTTGAACAACATAAACTCCGGAAACCGGAGATACACAGCGTTTCAAAGGAAGGTTCGCGGTAGGAAACCCGATGGTTCTACCTAGCTTTCTCCCATGAGAAACGCGACCGCTGATACTGTAATCTCTTCCCAGCATCTCCTTAGCGGACTGCAAGTCATTACGAGCCAATGCTTCTCTTATCGCTGTACTGCTGACTCGTAATCGCTGTAAACAAAAACTTTGGGTACTGACGACTTCAAAGCCGTAGTTTTTCCCGGCTTCCTGTAACATCGCAAAGTTTCCCGTTCGACCTTTACCGAAGCAGAAATCATCGCCAACGACAAGAAACTTAACACCCAATCGCTCAACCAACAAGTCACGGATAAACTGTTCCGCCGTTAGGTCTGCAAAATGACGATTGAAGTTAACACAAAGCAAACGGTCGATATCGAGCTTACTTAGCTGCACAAATTTGTCTCGCAGCCGCGTCAACCTTGCTGGTGCCTTATCTCGAGCAAACAGCTCCATCGGCTGAGGTTCAAAGGTCATCACAACCGAAGGCAACGACAGTTTCTCCGCTTGATCAGACACTTGCTGCAATACTTGTTGGTGACCTCTATGTACACCATCGAAATTGCCAATAGTCAGCACGCACCCATGATGGCGCGACTTAATATTGTGAATACCTCTTATCAGTTCCATTGGATACGGCTTCATGCCCCTGTTATACTTTGCTCTGTGTCAAACCGACGGATTATATACCAATCAACCTTATTCTGTCCCAGCTTTTAGGTCTTTAAAGCGCACTCCGAGTAAAAACACCACCGCTAAGTATACAGCAGCACCTAACCCAATGAGCATTGCTAATACCCCACTGCGATGAACAAAGCTCCACTCTAGCCATACGGACATGTCCTCAAGTTGCCATAAAATAGCGGCAACCATCGCGGCGCCAGCAACCACTAAACGTCCAATAAATAGGATGGTACGCTTAGTAATTTGATAAACCCCCGCCAAATGCAAACCACGATACAATAAAGCCATGTTCACAAAAGCCGACAGTGCGGTCGCAATAGCCAGGCCAACATAACCGTAGAACCAAGCAAAAATAGCGTTGAAGACCATATTCGTCACCATGGCTACGATGCCGTATTTCACTGGTGTTTTGGTATCTTGACGAGAGTAGTAACCTGGTGCCAATACTTTGATCAGCATAAAATTCAGCAAGCCTGATGAATACGCCAATAAAGATAGGGAAGCTTGGTGAACATCTTGCGGTGAAAATTCGCCACGCATAAATAGCACCATCAACATTGGTTTTGCTAATACCATCAAACCAAGCATTGCAGGGATCCCCAACAGAGTCACCATACGAATCCCCCAATCCATCGTATGCGCAAACCCTTCACTGTGAGCGTCTACGTGTTTACGTGACAATGCAGGCAGAATGACGGTCGCAATTGCGATACCAAACAGGCCTAATGGGAATTCCAACAAGCGATCTGAATAGTACAACCAGCTGATCGAACCGGTTTGGAGAAAGCTGGCAATAAAGGTGTCAAACAGCAAGTTGATTTGGCTAACCGAAACACCAAATAAAGCAGGGATCATCAACGTGCGGATTTTAACGACACCCGGATCGCGCCAGCCCCATTTCGGCTTAACCATCACTCCCGATTTAATAAGGAAAGGAATCTGGAATAAAAACTGAACCAAGCCACCAAGGAAAACGCCTATCGCGAGGCCGATTTCAGGTTGCGACATTTGCGGCGAGATAAACCAAGCCGACAAAATGATCATCACATTCAGAAAGACAGGAGTAAAAGAGGAAACCGCAAACTTACCTAATGTATTGAGAATCGCTCCAGATAGCGCGACAAAAGTAATGAACCACAGATAAGGGAAGGTGATTTTGAGCATCACACTCGCGAGCTCAAACTTTTCCGCCGATGGGCCACTATGCATCCAATCTAAGAACCAACCAAAACCAAATAAAGCGGTAACGACGCCAGAACCTAGCACCCCCAAAATGGTCACTATCGAAACAATGACACCGAGCGTACCCGCAGCACGAGCAATCAGCTCGCGGGTTTTATCCATATCGCCTTGAGCGTGGCTTTCGGTCAAGACCGGTACAAAAGCCTGAGAAAACGCACCTTCCGCAAACAGACGGCGTAAAAAATTAGGAATTTTATTCGCAAAGAAGAAGACATCAGCACTTGCGCCTGCCCCCATTAAATTCGCTACTACCACGTCACGCACTAGGCCGAGAACGCGAGAAATTAGTGTCATGGCACTGACGATCATGCCTGACTTGAGCAGTCGTTTACTCACTTTAACCTCGGTATATCACCTTAATATAGCCAACCCTATACCGCTAAGCCTTTGAAAGCACCAAATGGGCGTTAGAAATATATCCATTTATTGTCAGATCTAAGCGGATAATTATTAGCATTGGTCTAAAAATACTGTTAGAATCCCCGCCATCTTAACCGCGATGACCTTTCTTACCAAAACTTGTTTTGGTTTCGATGGGTTTTTGCACAAATCATTTGACATTTAGGCGCAAATGAGGGATAGTCCTCGCCCTTAAATTGTCATAGAAATAAGTTTTTGGGAGTTAGACCCTTGGCAAATAGTAAATCTGCTAAGAAGCGCGCTATCCAAGCTGAGAAACGTCGTCAGCACAATGCTAGCCGTCGCTCAATGATGCGTACTTACATGAAGAAAACTGTTGCTGCTATCGAAGCAGGCGACAAAGAAGCTGCAACTGCTGCATTCGCTGCAGTTACACCTATCCTAGACCGCATGGCGACTAAAGGCCTTGTTCACAAGAACAAAGCAGCTCGTCACAAGTCTCGTTTCGCTGCGCAAATCAAAGCTCTATAATAGAGAATTGGTTATACAGTGAAGAAAAAACCGGCTTTTGCCGGTTTTTTTATATCCAGATTTTGCGAAAGCGCAAAATCAAAGTAATAAAAAAGCTGGCAATGCCAGCTTTTCTTGTATGCGACGAGCGTTCTATTCGTTGTCTTCGCAGTAGAGAGCATGAAGTGTCTTGATCAGTGCTTTCACTTCATCACTTTTCAACGTGTAGTACACCGTTTGCGCTTCTTTTCTCGTCGTAACTAACTCATCGCGACGAAGCCAAGCTAAGTGTTGAGACAATGCCGATTGGCTTAGTGCTAATTTTGCACACAACTCCCCAACGGACAGTTCTTGATTAAGAAGTATACAAAGAATTTGTAAGCGTCTTTCGTTTGCCATCGCTTTAAGCAACACGACGGCTTTCGCGGAGTTTTTCTCCATTTCTTGTAGATTCATATGTTGGGCCTCTAGCTACAACCTACTTACTCCAACCTTGGCCAGTTTGTTGTGTTACAAATATCGTATAATTTACGCTTATAATTTTGTCGATAGTAATCTATTTGTTTGGGCAACGAAATGGATTCACTCAAACATTTGACTAAAATCTGCGTCACAAACGTTCTTTACTGCGGGGTGTTGAATCATTCGTTCAGCAAAAATGACGTAATACTCTTCTTTTAAATCCTCGACATGCCCGATCAACTGTAAACTGCGATCATCTTCAACCTCTGACATGTATACCGTTGGTGCCAAGAAAATCACATCATCACGGTAACGAGCAAAAGCTTTCATTAATGCCACATCATCAAACTCGCCAAGAACATCCGGTTGCAAACCTTGCCTATCAAACCACTGCAAAACTTTACGCCCCATCGCCGTACGGCTTGCTGGGATCAGAAGCTTCTTGTTCTCCAATATATCCGGAAATTTAGCGTCTGGGATGTCTGAAGAGGCAAAAAAGCTCATACTACTCTCACCAAGTTTCTTGCTGTACAGACCCGGGCTTTGGGTCGAATCCACCGGGCAGTCAGACAAAATCATATCCAGTTTGTGCTGAGATAAGCGTTCTAATAACAGTTCATGGGTCGATTCATAACAGCGCAGGTGAATGCTGTTATCTTCTGGTACCGTTGTCATAAGAACTTTACTAACCAAACGCTTAGAAAGTGCATCGGCAACGCCAACTTCAAACAAGATATTGGAATGCTGGCTGTAGTTGACGATATCAAGCATTTCGTAACTCAAACCAAACATACGGTCTGCATATTTAAATACCAATTGCCCAAGCTCCGTCGGCTCCACTGTGCGACCGTTACGCTTGGTCAACTTACCTTTCATTCGATCTTCCAGCGCTTTAATTTGCCCGGTCACCGTCTGAGGCGTTAGGAATAAAGCATCCGCCGCTTTAGTTACAGACCCTTGCTTGCAAACCATCCAAAAGTAATAAAGGTGATTGTAATTTAAATGTGACATAGCCTATTCCGAAAAAGAAGGTGACACTTTTTATACCAAATGTGACAGCAACAAACAACAAACTCGACAAAACCTACATAAATTGCCGGTTACTTATACTTTTACCGAAACAAAGACATTCACACTGTCATAAAAGTAAAACCCCAAAGCACACTTTCGTACGGAAATGAAAATCAACACCCCATTTAAATTGTGACTTTTTAATTTAAAAATCAATAACTTAACTTGAAATGAATTTTTATTAACCACTAACTATCAAAAAGAACAATAAAAAATCCCTATAGAAAGCGAACTGTCATATTACTGAAATATTTCATCTCTAACATCGCCCCCAGATTCAACAACAGACCAAATAAACGAACTGAAAGGTCCACGGAGAAAATTATGATGAACCAAGCTACTTCAACAGCAGCGCCAATTTCGAGTACGACTCGCTGGTTACGCTGGGCTAACTTGGCATTCATGTTATATCTGCTTCTTCTAGCAGTATCTATGGTTGGTAGCGGCTTCAAATGGGCAACTGGCGATCAAGCTAAAGTACTATTTGAATTTGCGTCTCACCCAATCGCAGGTCTAATGATCGGTTTGGTGGCTACAGCCCTAATCCAATCTTCAAGTACCGTAACTTCTATTATTGTAGGTTTGGTTGCAGGTGGTCTACCTGTAGAAACCGCGATTCCTATGGTAATGGGTGCGAACATCGGTACAACGGTAACGAATACTCTTGTTTCACTTGGTCACGTACGTTGTAAAGACGAATTCAAACGTGCCTTTGCAAGTGCAACGATTCATGACTTCTTCAACCTACTTGCTGTAATGATCTTCCTTCCACTGGAGATGATGTTCGGCATTCTAGAGAAAGTGTCTCACTGGTTGGTATCACCTCTGCTAAAAACAGGTGATATGAGCATGGGCGGTTTTGACTTCATCAAACCAATCACTAAGCCAGTTGTAAGTGCGATTAAAGAGCCTCTATCGACATTTGGTGACACCATGGGTGGTGTAGCCCTGATTGCTCTAGGTATCGGTACTATCTTCGTTGCTATCACCGTAATGGGTAAGCTAATGAAGAGCCTAATGGTTGGCCGTGCTCGTGATATCCTTAAGAATGCAATCGGTCGTGGTCCTATCCACGGTATCGTATCGGGTTCAGTTGTAACGGTACTTGTTCAGTCTTCTTCTACGACAACAAGTCTAATGGTTCCGCTGGTTGGCTCAGGTGTTCTGAAAGTACGTGACATTTACCCGTTCACTCTAGGTGCTAACATCGGTACATGTATCACGGCATTACTCGCAGCAACTGCAGTATCTGGTGAGTTCGCCGTATTCGCATTACAAATTGCACTCGTACACCTAGCGTTCAATATTTTGGCGACACTGTTCATCTTCGGCATCCCATTCTTACGTGAGATTCCAGTGAAATGTGCTGAGCTGATTTCTGAAATGGCAGTTAAAAACAAAGCCGTAGTGGCCGCTTACTTGCTAACGGTTTTCCTAGTACTGCCAGGCTCAATTCTTGCTCTGACAGTATAAAAATACGATTACCATCACTTATTTCTAAGCCCGCGACCTTGGTTGTGGGCTTTTTTTTGTTGGTTGTCTTACCTTCCTTCATCACTCTAAAGGAATGACAGAGAAAGAAATCGCAACAACAGCGAACTGGCTTCAATCTATACGTTGCTCTAAACCACTTTTCCACCGCAACAGGCAAGTCACTGACTGTTCCGAGTTGGTCTTAGCGCCATACCTGCAGCGAAGTAATAGGAAGATTCTCTTTCATAGAGCGACAAAAAAGGGCTACCCATAGAGGCTAGCCCTTTCATTATTGATTTATCTTTAAACGGAAAATGGATACTGAATTGGGTCGTGGTGCTCGTAGCCTTCTACCCAGAAGTCATCCAATGTTACCCACGTCTCCAAATCTTCTAGAGACTTGATTTCCGGATTAATATGGAACGTCGGTGCTTTTAGCGGTTCACGCTGTAACTGGATATCACGCATTGGTTCAAGCTGATCTTCATAGATGTGAGCATTGACAATCTTGTGGTAAGCCAGGCCAGGCTTCTTACCCGTTATTTGCGCCATGATAGCCAAGAAGACATACACTTGAACCATATTGAAGTTCAAGCCTAGCGGGACATCACAAGAGCGCTGCGTACTATTTAAGTACAGCGTATCCCCCAGCAGTGAAAAGTGATGACTGTACATACAAGGGCGCAAACAGCCCATATGAAATTCACCCGGATTGTAAAAGTTAAGGATTTCACCACGGTCATCAACGCCACGCGTCAAATCATCCACAATCTTACGCAATTGATCGATATGACCGCCATCTGGCTTCGCCCATGAACGTCCTTGAACGCCGTATACACGGCCCATGTCATCTTCACCTTTACGATACGGGTTGTTCAACCATGCTTGGTTTAAGTTTGCGTTCGCATCCCAAGTTTTAGTGCCTAACTTACGGAAGTCCTCTGCATTATCGTAACCGCGAATATAACCAAGTAACTCAGCGACCGCCGCTTTCCAAAAACTCTTACGCGTGGTCACGAGTGGAAATTGGTTGTTTGCGACGTCGTAAGACAAGTCCGCATTGATTACTGTTAGGCAACGTTTGCCAGTACGTTCGTTTTCAATCCAAACACCTTGGTCAACGATACGCTGACACAAATCTAAATACTGTTTCACACCCGTTCCTTACTTTGTTTTAACTTGTGCTTTATCTTGGTAAAGGCCACGTTTATATGCCCAAACCATCATCCCAACGCCCAAAATAATCATTGGTGACGATAATATTTGCCCCATCGAAATGTACCCTCCGAAGAGACCAAGTTGCGCATCCGGTTCACGGACAAACTCAATGAGGAAACGGAATGTTCCGTAACCCGCTAAAAATAGCCCTGACACGGCACCAAGTGGACGTGGCTTCTTAATAAACCAGTTTAAGATGAAGAATAGCACCACACCTTCTAGTAGCATTTCATATAGCTGAGATGGGTGGCGTGGTAAAGGCCCGCCATTAGGGAAGATGATTGCCCACGGTACATCGGTCACACGGCCCCAAAGCTCACTGTTCATGAAGTTGCCTAAACGCCCCATACCTAGGCCAAATGGCACAAGCGGTGCAACAAAATCGGCCACACCAAAGAATGTTCGACCGTTCTTACGTGCATACCAGAACATTGCGGTGATAACACCGAGTAGTCCTCCGTGGAACGACATCCCCCCCGTCCACACTTTAAACAAGTAAAGAGGATCGGCTAGAAACAGATCGAAATTATAGAAAAGAACATAGCCAACACGACCACCAATCACGACGCCAAGAAAGCCCGCAAACAGTAAGTCTGATACTTGCTCACGCGTCCAGCCGCTTCCCGGCTTGTCTGCACGACGATTAGCAAGCCATAAGGCAAAGATGAAACCAATCAAGTACATCAAGCCATACCAACGCACCGACACAGGACCAATAGAGATTAAAACCGGATCAATATTGGGAAATTCAAAGTATCCCTGAGACATAAATCATTCTCTTCTTATAGCAAATAAAACAAATATACCTAAGTAACCTCAAGAGGCTTGGGTATAAACTCACAGCAGCATTGTTGCTGCGACAAACATTAAGAACACCGCAAAGATTTTCTTTAATACCGTTGTAGGAAGGTTGGTTGCCATTTTCGCACCAAATTTGGTCGTCATCATCGACGTCATCGCTATCGAAATCAGAGCTGGCAGGTAAACATACCCAATACTATACGCAGGTAAACCTTCAACGTTATAGCCATGCAAAATAAAGCCCATCATGCCTGAAATCGCTATCACGCAGCCACATACTGATGATGATCCCACGGCTTTACGCATTTCGATCCCATGCTTATTCAAAAATGGCACTGATAGTGAACCACCACCAATCCCCGCAAGGCTAGATGCCACACCAATCCCCATACCATACATCACGGTGACGGAACGACTTGGCATCGATCTGTTTCTGGTTACTTTAATCGAGCGAAACATTTGTACAGCAAGACAAAAAACAATTCCCCCAAAAACTTTTGGTAAGTAATGGGTCGGGATCCACTCAGCAAGATTAGCACCAACAAAGCCACCAATCACCACACCTGGCATCAACCATTTCACCACAAACATGTCCACGTTGCCGAGTTTAAGGTGGTTCAGGGCGGATGAGCCCGATGTCACAATGATACTCGCAAGCGATGTGGCGAGAGCCATATGCATACTCATCTCAATTGGAATGCCCGCAAGTGGAAGGAGATACAACAATGCTGGCACAACAATCAGGCCGCCTCCGATCCCAAGAAGCCCCGCCATGACGCCAACAAAAGCGCCTAGCGCCAACAATAAAAAAAATAAAGAAACAGTCACAATTACCTACTTTTTACCCGCACGAATAAAGCCTGCAAATCCTTGTTGAATAAAAAAATCATGCATCATCTGGTGAATATCTTGTCCATAAGACATCGACATGGCTTGTTTGGCGAGTTTTTCTAGTTCTTTTTGTTCACTATGACGAATTAAGTATTTAACCTTAGCAACATTGGAGGTGTTCATACTCAAACAGGTATAACCTAACCCCAGTAGCAATAGTGCACCAAAGGGGTCTCCAGCCAACTCACCACAGATACAAACTGGCACTTGATACTGATGGCAGACATCATGAATTTGCTTCAAGGCTAAGAGCACGGCTGGGTGCATAGACTCATAAACATCCGCAACTCGAGAATTGTTCCGGTCCACCGCGAGCAAATATTGCGTCAAATCGTTCGTGCCAACAGATACAAAGTCGACTCGATGCGCAATTGCTGGCAATAAGTAAACCATGGATGGAACCTCAATCATGACACCGATGTCCGGCGCCGGGATCCGCTCATCCAGTAACACGACTTCACTGTAGGCTTGATTGATCAAGGTAATGGCATCATCCAACTCTTTAATGCCCGAAATCATCGGTAACAAAATACTCAAATTCCCGCTCTCAGCACTCGCTCTGAGCATGGCACGTAATTGGATTAAGAAAATGTCGGGATGATCTAATGTAAAACGGATACCACGCCAGCCTAAGAAGGGATTATCTTCCTCAATGGGTAGATATGGCAGCGGCTTATCACCACCAATATCTAAAGTACGCATCACCACACGCTGGTTTGGGTAACTATTTAATATTGCTTGGTACTGATGATACTGCTCATCTTCCGATGGAAAGTGATGTTGAAGTAAAAAGGCAATTTCTGTTCGATACAGACCGACGCCATCGACACCGGAGTTAATCGCAATATTGCTGTCTGCGCTAAGGCCCGCATTAAGCATCACTTCAACATGGAGGTCGTCGAGAGTCGTTGCTGGCAACGCAAGATCTTTATTGACCATTGCGTACAGCTCAGATTCTTCATTAACCAGGCTTCGATATTCACGCAGAAGCTGACGGTTCGGCTCTAAAAAAACCTCACCCGTATAGCCATCGACAATCCCTAGCTTACCATTCACCTCACAGGTGTTAATGTGAGCTCCCATGATAGCAGGGACGCCTAAAGCGCGTGATAAAATCGCCGCATGGGAATTCGCCGCACCTTCCAGTGATACGACGGCAAGCAGGTGCTGCTTAGGAATGGACGCCAGTAAGGTTGCCGTCAACTCATTCGCAACCAAGATAACCGGGCGATCAATCGCCGAATGCTCTTGCTCACTATTTTGTAGAAAGTACAACAGCCTTTGGCCAAGCTCTTTGATATCTTGTGCGCGCTCACGCAGATAGACGTCAGACATACGGGCAAAGCGGTTAGAGTAAGTCTCAACAACTTGACGTAAAGCCCATTCCGCTCGATCACCTTTCTCAATCTGTTTTTTAAGATCTCCGCGCAGCATAGGGTCGTTAAGTAAGTGAGTAAAAAGATCAAAAATGGCCAACGCATCTTTATTTATTTCACTGTCGAGTTTCTTACGCATACGGCGGAAGTCGTTTAATGCCCTCTCTACGGCAACCGCCAAAAGTTCGTGTTCACGTTCTTTATCCAGAGTCGATGTGGGGAATACATCATTTAAGCTAGGCTGGGTATTGTCAAACCAAAACTCCCCAATCGCCACGCCCGTAGAAGCAGGCAATCCTTTTATCACTTTAGGCTTCGATGCCAACTGCCAGTGACCGAGGTTTTGAGCATGAGCAATCAACACCGCAAGCTGAGCTGAGAGCGTCACAAGGAAAGACTCTTCCATCTCACTAAACAAACGTGGCGTTTTTTGCTGAATGACCAGAACACCTAATACTTTTTTGCGGTGAATGATCGGTGTACCGAGGAACGAGTGGTAAACCTGTTCACCAAGTTGAGGAAAAAACTTAAAATCAGGATGGGTCGCCGCTTCTGCAAGGTTTAGCGGTTCAGCACTACGCTTTACCAACCCTACCAGACCTTCATTGAAGTTGATATGAATACTATCGCCTTCAAAAATAAGGCCTTGAGTTGCCATCAACTCAAGGCGCTGCATTTCTTCATTTGCAAGATAGATAGTACAACACTCAGAACAAAGGGCAGCACAAGTCTCTTTTACCAATATATCAAAAGCCAGATGTACATCATCGACTCTGGAGACTTTTTCAACTATGTCCCTTAGCTGACTAAGCATGTTTATCCTCTACCTACGTTGCTTTTTTCTTTTCCCTTTCGTTTTACGCTCGCGAAAAGGCATCGCTAAAGATGCAAATTCTTTCATGGCTCGACGATAAACATCTCGCTTGAAAGAAACAACTTGCCTAACTGGATACCAATAGCTCACCCAGCGCCAACCATCAAATTCAGGGGATTTCCCACGCTGCATATTGATACGAGATTCATCGCATTCTAATCGCAACAGAAACCATTTCTGTTTTTGGCCGATACAAACAGGCTTAGAGTCCCAACGAACCAATCGCTTTGGTAACTTATATCTTAACCAATGACGGCTTGCTGCTATGATCTTAACGTCTTTATTCGTCAGACCGACTTCTTCATATAACTCCCTGAACATGGCTTGTTCAGGTGTTTCACCTTCGTCAATTCCACCTTGTGGAAATTGCCATGAGTGCTGCCCGTATCGTTTAGCCCAGAAGACCTGACCATGGTTATTACATATCACAATACCAACGTTGAGTCGGTAACCATCGCCATCTATCACCGGCTAACCTCTATGAATAATTTTTTATTACCGTGATTTTTCCACATATCCCCATTACTAGCAAACTTACTGATGTGATATGAGCAAGATTTATTAGCACCTCGCCTTCACTGGATATCTTTTACTCAAATCCAACTTTATCAACATAGCATTGAGACATGACCCACATTTATTCACCTTTTCTGTGAATAACTTTGTGAAGAAATCGACATCAACAATATTTTTTGTTCAACACCATTCTTAGCGCCATTATCTAAAATTGAGAAAAATCACAATAAACAACTGATAATAAATGATTATAACCTCTATATGAACAAAATGCGCCCTCATTTATTTTGATGATTTTTTCACCACACACAGATCGGTTAAAGATCGTTCAATAGGCTATTTATCCACATACAACAGGTAGGACTTCAGGTTATCTCGCTAAAATCAAGTCGCAATACACCGCCATAACACTGTGTATTCGTCCACTACCCATCAAGATCTTGTCGGTTGCTGTCATTTCTGTGGATAAGTAGTGAATTAATCATTCTTAATTCAGCTTGATGCAATCTTGGGCAGTGTATTTTCCGGTAATTTGGTAAACTCAATGTTTTAGTTATCACTATCACATTATGAAACCAGAACCACACTCTGAAGCTGAACTCATGGAAAGAGCACACGACATTGCAGGCTTAACATTTGCTGAGCTTGCAGAAGAAGCCGAAATGATCGTGCCTGAGAACTTAAAACGCGATAAAGGCTGGGTGGGTCAACTGCTCGAATGGCATCTCGGTGCGCCTGCGGGAAGTAAACCTCAGCAAGATTTCGCCAAGCTCGGGATAGAATTAAAGAGCATTCCTATTGGTTACTCTGGCAAGCCATTAGAGACGACCTTTGTTTGTGTTGCCCCACTGACAGGTGTACAAGGACTGACATGGGAAACCAGCCATGTGCGTAACAAACTATCTCGCGTATTGTGGGTACCCGTTGAGGGGGAGCGAGAAATACCGCTCGCAGAAAGACGTGTAGGCAGCCCACTAATATGGTCTCCTGACCAAGAAGAAGAACACATCCTAAGAAATGATTGGGAAGAGTTGATGGAAATGATCGTTCTAGGCAAATTCGATCAAATTTCGGCCAGACATGGCGAAGCACTGCATTTGCGCCCAAAAGCCGCCAATGCAAAAGCACTGACGGAAGCTTATAGCTCTTATGGAAAACCGATAAAAACCCTACCTCGAGGCTTCTATCTCAGAACACAATTTACTGAGCAGATCCTACTGAAGCATTACATCAACGCACAATCAGAATAATGATGCTGTCTTGGATCAGTGCGTCACCAGTGACAGTTCAATGTCACAGTACGAGTCAGAGCCTTCACTACCGAACTCATCGTAAGCGTTGTGCAGTCTCAAGTAGGCTTTATCTATCCCTAACCGCAGCAGCTCTTCTTTCACCAACTCTAACGACCCAAAGTGAATGGGATCTTCGCCATTTTTTATTGGCTCAAGCTGATGTTTATACTCCACTGCTAGCAAATAGTCAGAGACATCAGAACAACCAATCACAAAAACCTTAGGTTTTTTGTAGGTATCTTTGTGGTGGCCATGTAGCCACATGTCCAGTTGATGTATCTGCATAATTCACCTCCTTTACGGTTTAAGTGTAGTTGCACAATGCTCCGCTTTCGAGTCATCCAATCTACGAACGGAAATCATTTGCCCAGTTGGTTGGAATTCCCCTATATTGTAATAACTTACTCGACCGTAAACTGTGCAAGGAAGTGATATGCTATATACGAAGCTCCCTCACTCATCTCTAGAGATCAGTAAGATCAGCCTTGGTACTATGACATTTGGTGAACAAAATACTGAACGAGACGCCTTTGAACAGATCGACTTTGCTCTTGATTACGGGATTAACTTCATTGATACCGCAGAAATGTATCCCGTTCCACCGCAAGCTAAAACTCAAGGGCTCACAGAGCAATACATCGGGAATTGGTTAGCTAAGAGCGGGAAACGCGAGAAAGTGCTACTCGCAACCAAGATCGCAGGTCCGCGAAATGTACCTTATATTCGCGAGAATATGAGTCTCAATCGTCGTCATATCCATACCGCGATTGAGGACAGCTTACAGCGCTTACAAACCGATTATATAGACCTCTATCAGCTGCATTGGCCGCAGCGTCAAACCAACTGTTTTGGTGAGCTGAATTACCCCTATCCAGATAAACAAGAAGAAGTCACTTTAGTGGAAACATTGGAAGCACTAACAGAGTTGGTAAAATCAGGGAAAGTACGCTACATCGGCGTATCAAACGAAACGCCTTGGGGAGTGATGTCTTTGCTCCGACTCGCTGAAAAGCATGACTTACCACGTATCGTTTCCATTCAAAATCCCTACAATCTGCTCAACCGCAGCTTTGAAGTCGGTTTATCTGAAATCAGTCATTACGAAGGTGTACAACTATTAGCCTATTCACCACTGGCCTTTGGCTGTCTTAGCGGTAAATACCTTAATGATGCGAAACCTAGAGGCGCACGCTGCACCAAGTGGGAACGCTTTGCTCGCTATTTCACACCACAGGGTATAAAAGCGACCGAGGCATACGTCAATTTAGCAAGAGAACATGGTTTAGATCCGGCACAAATGGCACTCGCATTTGTTAATCAACGCCCATTTGTTGCTTCAAACATCATTGGCGCGACGAATCTAGAACAGCTAAAAACCAACATAGAGAGTATTGAGATCGTCTTAAGTGACGAGCTATTAACAGAAATCCAAGCCATTGGTACGACCTACTCGAACCCTTGCCCATAAGCGAAGCAACGCTAAAGTAGCAAACACTAAAATCAAAACAGGCTGACCACAATGGTCAGCCTGTTTTGATTATATTAAGCCCAAATTGAACTGAATACGTATGATGGATAGTTCAACCTGGGCTTTGGATTACGTCAGTATTCGCGAAGTTAACACTCGACGAAGGTGATGGACTCGACGCTCAACTTTAACGACATCAGGAATGCTGCTATGAGTTGAACGGCGTTCTTTGTCCAAACCTATGTCTCTCAACAGATGTTCGTTCGTCCATGGAATGTTATGACTACTGCGACGAACCGTTCTCTGCCACTGTTTTTCCTCACGTTTTAGGTCTGCCTTTACTAGCAAAGTAGCCAGTTTCAAATAGATAGAATGACGCATAATGTTTTCTCCAAATTACGATAAATGATCGACTGGGGAAAAATAGTGCGAGTTTTAAACAGAGGGAGTCTGCTGAGACTAAGCCGCTACTTTTCCGCAGCCTAGTGAGATTGATAGGTGACGGATTAATTTAATCGAATGAGCCTGTTGTATCCTGTTTGACCGTCTTAATGGTTAGACGAACGACAGGCATACGATCAGCGCAAGCAGTGGTGTTAACAACACATTGTTTCATCTTGCGCCTCCTAGCTAAAAATTAATCCGTGATTGAAATGATATAACTCTATGAGTTACGGTTAAATTGTAAGCAACCCTGCGTAATTATCAACCCGCGTTTTTTCTTTCTAGCAAAAAACAAATTAAATTTTCACATATCGGTTGCATATGCATTTTGAAATAACACATTCACCCAAAGAATGGGTTACTTGTGAGATTTTATAAAAACCATAATCGGAATAAAAAAAGGGAACGATACGTCCCCTTACGCTATTCTGCCATCACTAGACCGTTTGATCTGAAATCAAATTGTGCTTATTGAGCAGACGGTACATCGTTGCGCGTGACACCCCCAGCTCTTTGGCTGCATTTGATACCTGACCTGAATGCGACTCAAGAACCACCAGCAATGCATCACGCTCACTCTTCTCTCGGATCGATTTTAAACTACGCTTAGACTCGTTACGTTGCGGTAAGTCGAGGTGAATACCTTCAATCATGATGCTATCAGACATTAACACCGCACGTTTTACTTGATTCATCAGTTCGCGTACATTACCAGGCCAGAAGTAACGCGTCAGGGCTTTAAGTGCATCTTCAGAGAAACTCTTCGCCTGCGAATTGTACTCTTTTGAAAACTCTTGCAAATAGTAGCGAGCGAGTAGCGATATATCACTTGCACGCTCTTTCAAACTCGGGACGTTAATGCGTAATACACTGATGTAGTGATACAGCTCTTCGTTAAAGTCACCATCAATCAGTGCTTTTTCTACATCTGATGAGTTCGCAGCAAGGATGCGCACGTCAACATTCTTAATGCCTTCTTTCGTTTCAATCGTCCCCTCTTGAAGAAACCTCAGCAGGTTCATTTGCTGATCTTTTGAAATCGTTAGAATGTCATTCAATAGCACCGTTCCGCCATCAGCTTGCTCTAGTAAACTAGGACCAATACTTGGGTCAGCATTGATACCAAACACCTCCGCCTGAAAGCGCTGTTCATTCAATGCGCGGCAATTGATAGACAAAAACGTCTTATGCGAGCGAGAAGAAACCTTATGAATCGCGCGCGCAACGGCTTCTTTGCCCGTCCCACTCTCTCCGTAAATTAGGATACTCACATCGGTAGGACCAATGCGTTTAACTTGGTCTCGTAAACGTTTCATTGGGATTGACTCACCAATCAGGCCCATGTCTAAACTGTTACCAAAACTTGGCCACACTTTTTTCTCAATCTTGAGCATACCAAGCTGATGGCCTATGGTACTCAGCAACTGTGCATCTGGAATTGGTGCAGTAAAAAAATCAATACAGAAGTTCACGATAAACTGACAGATAGTATCGACCCCGAGCTGTGACTCGCGGATAAATGCTAGCCAACGAACATGCTTGTGAGAACTCACTAAGTTTGCCAATCCATTCAAGCTGAATTCATCATGACTGAGATCGACGATGCCAATGCATGGCCCAATATCTTCTAACAGTGTGTTGGCTTTACGTAAATCCCCCACTTGGTGACATTTCCACCCCACTTGCTCTAATACTGATAACCAAGGTTCATAGTTACCACCGACGACAACAAGCGACCCAGGAATGGAATCCATCTTAAACTGCCCAACCATTCGCTAACCCTTATTCATTATTGATAAATCTTATGTTCTACAAACCGATCTTTGAGAACGGGTAACATTATCGAGACTACTGCCGGATTAGTCTGTCTCACTTTTAAGACTATGCAACAGATTGGGATTTTTCTAGAATTCATTTGCATAGTCACACTAAAAAAGTCATCAATTATTTGAATTTACTCGAATTTTAGACATAAAAAAAACCACCCGAAGGTGGTTTTTCATTTCTCAGCAAGAAAATTACGCTTGTGGGCGCATTGCTGGGAATAGGATCACGTCACGAATAGTGTGCGTGTTAGTCAGTAGCATAACCAGACGGTCGATACCAATACCTTGACCCGCTGTTGGTGGTAGGCCGTGCTCTAGTGCAGTAATGTAGTCTGCGTCGTAGAACATTGCTTCGTCATCACCAGACTCTTTCGCTTCAACCTGTGCTTTAAAGCGTGCATCTTGGTCTTCTGCATCGTTAAGCTCTGAGAAGCCGTTTGCCACTTCACGGCCACCGATAAAGAACTCAAAACGGTCTGTGAAGAACGGGTTATCATCGCTGCGACGAGCCAATGGAGAGATATCCGCTGGGTAGCCAGTGATGAATGTAGGCTGCATTAGTTTAGGCTCTGCCGTTTCACCGAAGATTTCTTCTAGTAGCTGACCACATGTCCAGAAAGGTTCTACTTCTACATGAACTGATTTCGCAATAGAAACCATCAGATCACGGTTTTGTAGATCCGCTTCAGTTAACGCTTGGATCTCAGCGTGGTCTGGGTTGTAGTGCTTGATGGCTTCAAACATGCTCATACGTGCATAAGTGCCGCCAAATTCAACCGTTTCATCACCGTAAGGCATTGAGGTTGAACCTAAAACTTCTAGAGCAACTGAGCTTAGTAGTTCTTCTGTTAGATCCATAAGATCTTTGTAGTCTGCGTACGCCATGTAGAATTCCATCATCGTGAATTCTGGGTTGTGACGCGGAGAAAGACCTTCGTTACGGAAGTTGCGGTTGATTTCGAATACGCGATCGAAACCACCAACCACTAGACGCTTCAGGTATAGCTCTGGCGCGATACGTAGGTACATTGGCATATCTAGCGCGTTGTGATGCGTGATGAATGGACGCGCACTCGCACCGCCAGGGATTACGTGCATCATTGGCGTTTCAACTTCCATGAACTGCTTTGAGATCATAAAGTTACGGATTGCAGACATGACTTTAGAACGTACAACGAACGCATTGCGAGAATCTTCGTTTACGATGAGATCAACGTAACGCTGACGGTAACGCATTTCTTGGTCTGTCAGGCCGTGGAACTTCTCTGGCAGTGGACGCAGCGCTTTTGTTAGCAACACGTACTCTTCCATGTTTACGTATAGATCGCCTTTACCAGATTTATGTAGCGCGCCTTTCACACCGATGATGTCACCGATGTCTAGACCTTGGTATTGATCTTTTAGTACTTTTTGTACTTCTTTATCAGCATACGCTTGAATACGGCCAGATGTTTCTTGGATTACAAGGAATGGGCCACGCTTAGCCATGATACGACCAGCAATTGCTACTACGTGGTTAAGCTCTTCTAGCTCTTCCTTGCTCTTTTCACCGAACTCTTTTTGAAGGTCGCCAGCTAGGCTGTCACGACGGAAATCATTTGGGTGGCCGTTTGCTTTGCAGCTCTTTCGGATTGCATCCAATTTAGCGCGGCGCTCAGCAATTAGCTTGTTCTCTTCTTGAGTAGAGGCTTCTTGTACAGTTTCGTTTTGAACAGCATCAGTCATTTTCGATGTATCCTGTTTTTGTCGGTGAAAAGCGTTACAAGCCTGACTTCAGGCTAGCTTCAATAAATTTGTCTAGGTCGCCATCTAAAACCGCTTGAGTATTGCGGTTTTCAACGCCCGTGCGGAGGTCTTTAATGCGAGAATCATCTAAAACGTAAGAACGGATCTGGCTGCCCCAGCCAATGTCAGATTTTGCATCTTCATTAGCTTGTTTTTCCGCGTTTTGTTTCTGCAGCTCAAGCTCAAATAGCTTCGCTCGAAGCTGTTTCATTGCCTGATCTTTGTTCTTGTGCTGAGAACGGTCATTCTGACATTGCACGACTGTGTTCGTAGGAACGTGAGTAATACGTACCGCAGACTCAGTGGTGTTAACGTGCTGACCACCTGCACCTGACGCACGATAAACATCGATACGTAAATCGGCAGGATTAATGTCGATATTAATGTTTTCATCAATCTCAGGGTAAATAAACGCAGAGGCAAATGACGTATGACGACGACCGCTTGAGTCAAATGGCGACTTACGAACAAGGCGGTGCACGCCAGTTTCGGTGCGTAACCAACCGTACGCGTACTCGCCTGAAATTTTCACTGTCGCGCCTTTAAGGCCTGCAACATCCCCTTCAGAGACTTCGATTACTTCGGTTTTAAAGCCTTTTGCTTCAGCCCAACGCAAGTACATACGTAGCATCATGGAAGTCCAGTCTTGCGCCTCAGTACCGCCTGAGCCTGACTGTAAATCAATATAACAATCAGAAGCATCGTGATCACCGGCGAACATACGGCGGAATTCAAGCTTCGCTAGCTTGTCTTCAAGCTCTGTCAGTTCAGGTTCGATTTCGTCAAACGTTTCTTGATCTTCTTCTTCAACAGCGAGTTCAAGAAGACCTTCAACGTCCTCGACACCTTGCTCTAGCTGATCAATCGTTTCAACAACCGCTTCTAATGATGCGCGTTCTTTACCGAGTGCTTGTGCGCGCTCTGGTTCGTTCCACACATCCGGTTGTTCAAGTTCTGCGTTGACTTCTTCTAGACGCTCTTTCTTAGCGTCATAGTCAAAGATACCCCCTCAGGACATTTGTGCGTTCAGACACATCCTGCAGACGGTTTTTAATTGGATTGATTTCAAACATGTTGGCTCAACATTTTAGAATAGAATTTAACCGAGAAATTCTACTCAAAAATGTGACGGAGATACAGGAAAATTTCGGGTGGGAAATCAGATTGCAATTAGAGAGAGCACGGTCATAAAATTTTGAGTCCACTAAAGGGCGACCGTACTCTATAGTAAGCGAAAAATGAGAATTTACTTGGCTTCGATATGATCAATCATCAGTTGCAATGATTGATTACCACGAAATTCATTAATATCAAGTTTATAGGCTAAACGTACCGTTTTAACGGATGCATCCGGCCAGCGACGAAGATCTACATTAAACGTAATACCGTCAATCATGATGTTGGTTGGATGCCCTCTATACAGTGGTTCTAGCATCAATTTTAAGTGCTTCTCTCCCACCAGTTTTTGGTGCAGCACTTTAAACTCACCATCAAAGATTGGCTCAGGAAAAGCCTGCCCAAACGGCCCACCAGCGCGCAACTGTTCAGCGACATGCATAGAAAACTCTTCTGGTTTGAGTTCGCCGTCAGAAAGAATGATGCCCTTCAAGGCGGCTTCATCAAGCTCCTTCTTAACCACATCATCAAATAGACGGCTAAAGCGCTCAAAATCTTGTTCTTTAATGGTTAAGCCTGCCGCCATCGCGTGACCACCAAACTTGATGATCAAACCTGGGTTTTGCGTATCGATGAAATCGAGAGCATCACGCATGTGCAGACCTGGAATCGAACGACAAGAACCTTTAATGGTACCTTCACCTCCATCAGCAAAGGCAATCACTGGGCGATGGAACTTATCTTTGATGCGCGAAGCGAGAATACCAATCACACCTTGGTGCCAATCACGTTGGAACAATGCCAAGCCACATGGCAACTTGCTATTTTCACCAAACTGTAAGCGTTCACAAAATGCCATGGCTTCTTGCTTCATGCCCTCTTCAATCTCTTTACGAGTTTGGTTAAGGCCATCAAGCTCACTCGCCATTCGACGTGCTGCGTGAATATTGTTACACATCAACAGCTCAACCCCGAAAGACATATCATCCAAACGACCTGCTGCATTGATACGAGGCCCCAGTGCGAAGCCAAAATCAGACGCCACCAAACGGCGAGCATCACGCTTTGCCACTTCGATCAGTGCTTGAATCCCCGGGCGTGCTTTACCAGCACGAATACGCTGCAAGCCTTGGTGCACCAAGATGCGGTTGTTCTCATCAAGCGGAACCACATCAGCTACAGTTCCAAGCGCAACTAAATCGATCAGCTCCATCAACTTTGGCTCTTGCATGCGTTGCTTTGCGAACCAGTTCTGTTTGCGCATGTAAACACACAGCGCCATCATCAGATAGAAAGCGACGCCAACACCCGCAAGTGCTTTAGATGGGAACGCACAGCTGTCGAGGTTCGGGTTCACCATCGCATCGACATCTGGCAGAACGTGCCCCGGAAGGTGGTGATCGGTCACGAGAACGGTTATGCCATTTTCTTTGGCATAACGAACGCCTTCAATCGACGATACCCCATTATCCACCGTCATGATCATTTCTGCGCCAAGCTCTAATGCTTGATCAACCACTTCAGGGCTCAAGCCATAGCCATCTTCAAAACGGTTCGGCACTAGGTAATCAACGTTGTTGCTACCTAACATGCGTAACGCGAGCACAGACAGCGCTGAGCTAGTCGCACCATCGGCATCGAAGTCACCCACGACAATAATACGCTTTTGCTCATTAATCGCTTGAAAAAGCAATTCCACCGCCTGTTCAATACCACCTAACTGTTGGTAGGAATGCAAACCGCGTGCAGAAGTTTCAAGCTGTGCTACATCCGTGATGCCACGATTGATGTAAATGCGCTTGAGAATCGAGGGAATGGAATCAGGAAGAAGAGAAAGATCCGGTTCAGGACGTCGTTGAATTTCTATCATGTTTGAAAAGAGCCAGCAATCACGGCTGGCTCTACTCCTTAAAGGATTATTGTTGCTCTAAACGTTTTAGCAGTTCTGCTGGTGGCAGGTAACCACCAACTAGCTCACCGTTTGGTAGGAAGATCGCTGGTGTACCAGAAATACCAAGCTCACGACCGAGATTGTAGTGTGCTTTGATCGTCTCTTTACACTGATTGAGATCTTTCACTGGATTATCAAAAGTACGTTCCACTTTCGCGTTGTGCATTGCAGCTTTAGGATCCTCTGCACACCAGATCGTCGCCATTTGCTCAGCGGCCGGACCAGTAGCACCTTGACGTGGGTAAGCTAGGTAACGAACGGTAATGCCTAGATCGTTGTAGCCCTGCATCTGGCTGTGCAGACGCACACAGTAGCCACAAGTGATGTCTGTAAAGACTGTCACCACGTATTTCTCATTCTCTGCTTTGTACTCAATAGCACTATCAGAGAACTCAGCGATTTTTTTCGCGTTCAATGGCGCTTGACGCTCAGCAATCACGTCTTTGTAACCACCATTTTCATCCACAGAATAAAGCGTACCAGCAATAAAGTGATTACCATCGTTTGAGGCAAACAATACACCACCATTGGTTTGAAGTTCTAATAGACCTGCGACGTCTGATGGTTGAATGTCAAGAATCGACAACCCCAGTTTAGAGAACTTCGCCTTAAGCGCCTCTTCATCAAAATTTTGCTTTGCCGCAGGTGCGACTTGTTGTGCTGGAGTTTCCGTTTTTGCCTGCCCCTCTTCAGCACCACAAGCGGCGACGAAAAACGGTAAAGTCAGCAGAGTTAGTCGGCGTAATACGCTCATTAAATTCACCTTAAAATAAAATCGTTTCATCCAATGAGATAAAGGATGCAACAAACCATCATTATGCTCTTGGGTGGTGTTGACTGTGGATTTGTTTCAATCGCTCAGTCGCTACGTGAGTATAAATTTGTGTGGTCGATAAGTCACTATGCCCCAACAGCATCTGTACGACTCTAAGATCGGCGCCATAGTTCAATAAATGTGTCGCAAAAGCATGGCGCAAAACGTGTGGTGACAATTGTTCCCCATCAATACCTGCTATCACTGCGTAGTATTTTATACGGTGCCAAAAGGTCTGGCGGGTCATTTGTCTTGCTCGTTTACTTGGGAACACAACATCCGACGTCGACTCCCCCAATAGAGCAGACCGCCCTTGTTGGATAAATGTGTCAATCCAATCCACGGCATTCTCCCCCATCGGAACCAAGCGCTCTTTGCCGCCTTTACCCGTTACGCGAACCACCCCTTGTCGCAGGCTGATGTTTTCCATAGTGAGGCTCACTAACTCTGTCACACGTAAGCCCGTCGCATAAAGCAGTTCAAGCATGGCTTTATCGCGCAACTCGATAGGGTCATTGGGGTCTGGCGCATCAAGCAGCGCGTCGACTTGTTCTTCACTGATGTCTTTCGGTAGGCGTTGTGGCAGCTTTGGGCTCACCAACAGTGCACTCGGATCATCGGCACGCACTTTTTCGCGGTGGAGGTACTGAAATAAACGGCGAATAGCCGATAACATACGCGCGCGCGAAGTCTGCTTGTAATCCAAATCCGCCAGATAAGATTGATACTCTTGCAGGCCAGACAGGCTAATGAAGTCAAGGCGGTAGCGCTGTTGTTCCATCCACACGAGCAATTTCATTAAATCATTTCGGTATGAAGCTAGTGTATTCTCTGACAAGCCACGCTCCATCCACATCGCATCCAAGAATTGCTCAACAAGACCAAAATCTTGTTGATTGACAGGCTGTTTTGCCGTCATGCACGCTTCCTTATCTGTTTATATTTACAGTGTTGAGAGTAAGGCAACTGCCCAGCCAATACCATAAAAAATCATCCCGCTTAGGATATTCGCTGCAATTTCCCTCAGTTTATGGTTAGAATCTGCTACAACAGCAACATAGAAAACGACAAATATAATGAAAATCGGACTCTTTTACGGCTCAACGACCTGCTACACCGAAATGGCAGCAGAGAAAATTCGCAATATTATTGGTGAAGACCTTGTCGACATTCACAATGTGAAAGAGGCACCGTTATCACTCATGGCTAACTACGATCTGCTGCTGATTGGCATTTCTACTTGGGACTTTGGTGAAATTCAAGAGGACTGGAGTGCGATTTGGCAAGACATCACAACCACGCCACTCAAAGACAAAGTCGTCGCGCTATTTGGCTTGGGTGATCAAGAAGGTTACGGCGAATGGTACTTAGATGCGATGGGGCTTTTACACGATGAGCTAAAAGCCACTGGCGCACAATTTATTGGTTACTGGCCAAACGAAGGTTATGAATTTGAAGCGTCGAAAGCGCTGACCGAAGATGGTAGCCAATTTGTTGGCCTTGCTCTGGATGAAGATTCACAATACGAACTGAGCGATGAGCGCATCGAAACATGGTGTGAGCAAGTGTTAGTCGAATTTCACGACACGCTATAAGCCGCGACAAACTGATTACAAACAAAAAGCCCGGTAAAGCGATTCACCGGGCTTTTTTACATTTTATTTTTTACATTTTATTAGTCGACAATTACGCCGCTTCTTCCGCTAGCTCTTGACGAGTTGACTTCGCGAAGAAGAAAGAGCAAACAATCGCGGCCGTAGTTGGTAGCAACCAGCCCATACCCACTTCAAATAGTGGCAACATGCTGAATGCCGATACGTCCAGACCTGCAACCTTTGCTGCATCAATCAACGCAAATAACAGCGACACAAGCAGTACTGAGCGGTAAGCAACGCGTGGATTTGGTAGCTTGCTACGAACAAACGTTAGAGTAACCAACGCCACTGCGACTGGGTACAATGCAAATAATGCAGGTACGGATAGCGAGATTAATTGAGCTAAGCCAACATTCGCAACTAGGGCACATGCGGCACCGTTAATGATAACCCAATGCTTGTACGACAGGGATGTCTTAGAACTAAAGAAGTCAGAACACGCAGAGATCAAACCGATAGCCGTTGTTAAGCACGCAAGTAGTACAATGATTGACAATACAATCTGACCGTATGGGCCGAATAGTGCTTGCACGTACTGGCTTAGGACTAGACCACCATTGTCCGCGCCAGCTGCAATTGTTGCACTGGTCGCGCCTAAGTAAAATAGAGAAATATAAACAAATGCAAGACCTGCGGCAGCAATACAGCCCGCGTAGATCAAGTATTTAGTTGTTGCTGCACGTTCAGTGATACCTTTGCTACGCAGTGAGTCCACCATTAACATACCAAACATCAACGATGCAAAAGTATCCATGGTGTTGTAGCCCTCAAGGAAGCCTTTAGTCAGTGGTTGAGTTAGGTATTCGCCCCGTGCGGCCATCATTTCCCCTTGAGGATCAACAAATACCGCAATAGCAAGAATGATCAAGCCAAGGAACAAAACTGGCGTTAGCACTTTACCAATCAAATCAATCAAACGACCTTGAGACCAAGCGAAAGCCATTGCTACCGCGAAGAACAAGATTGAGAATGCCGTCAGATGCGCTTGAGATGCACCTAAAAAGAATGGTTTTACTGCCATTTCGTAAGCGACAAGACCAGTACGAGGCGCAGCAAATGCAGGACCGATGATAATGAAGATCAACGCCGCCATCAGCACCGCTGCTTTCTTAGGAAGATCTTGAGTCAAGTGATCCCAAGAGCCACCAGCCACAGCAATAGCAACGATGGTAATAAGAGGTAGACCTACCGCTGTTAGCAAGAAACCAAACATTGCAGGCAGCAGGTTCTCACCTGCTAACTGACCTGCTAGTGGTGGAAAAATGATGTTGCCGGCACCCAAAAAGAACGCAAATAGCATAAAGCCTACTGCGATAATATCTGTTAGTTTTAACGTCTGCTTCACAGATAACCCTTACTTCTAATTAATGAATGTTGTGTATGCATAGACCACTTTTGATTATCTAAAGTAAATAGATACTCGTGGTTTAATCTATTATATTTCGCCGAATAATGACGAAAGACTCATCATTTGGCAACCTTAAAGAAAAAAACACCATATTAATTTACCTACGGAAGCTAAAAGCAGTTAATACATCTAACATTTGGCAATAGGGCAGTCTTTTACACCAAGTAAATTACAAAACAATTTGATAACCAACAAAACAAGACCCTGTACAATTACGAAACAACAGCAAAATTAACTTAAATATTGAGCAAGTGCGAAACATCATGAATAATCCATCATTCAAAACTAAGGGCTTCAAATTTAAGCAATTTACTATCGACGGAAGTGAAAGTGGCATGCCCGTTAGCACCGATGGTGTTCTACTAGGCGCATGGTTTCAAAGCCATCGTGAAGTAAATATTCTCGACATTGGAACCGGAACGGGGTTACTCGCGCTGATGTGTGCTCAGCGCTTTACCAAAGCAAAAATTACCGCCGTAGATATTGAAAAAACGGCGATTGACGCCGCACGTGACAATTTTGCCCACTCTCCTTGGCGAGATAGGCTGTCTTTGTTGCACGCCGATGTATTGAGCTTTGAAGCTCCACACACATTTCAACACATTATCTGTAACCCCCCTTACTTTAACAGTGGAGAGCAATCGAAGCAGAGCCAACGTGCTACCGCAAGACACACAGATACCTTGCAGCACGATGCATTACTCAAACGCTGTTATGAATTACTTTCGCAAAATGGAACGGCCAGTTTTGTGCTGCCGATTACGGAAGGCGAACAGTTTATGACCTTAGCAAAACAACAAGGATGGTACCTATCACGCATCTGTCGCGTGCAACCATCACAGAAAAAGCCTGTGCACCGCGTACTATTTGAATTAGCAAAGCAACCTTGTGATACTCAAGAATCACAGTTGCTTATCCACACAGATGCGGGGTACAGCGAGGATTTTATCCAGCTAACTCACGAGTTTTATCTTAAGATGTGAAATAACATGTGATCCTTATCACTAATCACTTTATAATATGCGACCTTTTAAAATCTATGCTGCTTTCGCGAACCATTAACCAAGCTTTGCTTGTGGAGAACTCATTGTGATCAGAACCTTTGCTGAACTTGATCTAGACTCAAACTTACTTGAAGCCATTGAAGAGATGGGCTACGAGCGCCCAACTAAAATTCAGGCAGAAGCGATTCCACAAGCGTTAGATGGTCGTGACATTCTAGCGTCTGCACCAACTGGTACTGGTAAAACGGCGGCATTCGTACTGCCAGCACTGCAATATCTGCAAGATTTCCCACGTCGTAAACCTGGACCTGCGCGTATTCTGATCCTAACACCAACTCGTGAACTTGCGATGCAGGTAGCGGATCAAGCTCGCGCACTGGCAAAAAATACCAAGCTAAACATCTTCACCATCACGGGTGGTGTTCAATACCAAGAGCACGCAAACATCCTAGCGACCACGCAAGACATCGTGGTGGCAACTCCTGGACGCCTGCGTGAATACATTGATGCTGAACGTTTTGATTGTCGTGCCATTGAATGGTTAATTCTGGACGAAGCAGACCGCATGCTAGATATGGGCTTTGCGCCTACCGTCGACCGCCTATCTAACGAATGTCGCTGGCGTAAGCAAACCCTTCTTTTCTCTGCCACACTAGAAGGTAAAGGTGTCGAAGGCTTTACCGCCGATCTACTGAATGAACCCGCAGAGATCGACGCGAAATCACCACTGCGTGAACGTAAGAAGATCGCACAGTGGTACCACCGTGCTGATGACGCAGAGCATAAACTTGCCCTGCTAAAACACATCATCACAGAGCAGGCAGAGCGTACCATCGTGTTCCTGAAGACTCGTGAGCGTCTGGGTGAGCTTCGTGCACAGCTAGAAAGTGCACAAATCCCATGCTCTTGGATTCAAGGTGAAATGCCACAAGATCGTCGTAACAACGCAATTTCTCGCTTCCGTGACGGCACCGTAAACGTATTACTGGCAACCGATGTGGCTGCTCGTGGTATCGATTTGCCAGACGTATCACACGTAATCAACTACGACATGCCTCGCACTGCTGACGTATACCTTCACCGCATTGGCCGTACAGCGCGCGCAGGTAAAAAGGGTAACGCAATCTCTATCGTAGAAGCGCACGACCAACCAATGCTGGATCGCGTGGCGCGTTACGTGAAAGAAGACATCAAAGAGCGCTTCGTTAAAGAGATGCGCCCTAAGCACAAGAAACCTGTGTTTAAGAAGAAAAAGAAAAAAGACGACAAGAAAAAAACAGTGAAAAAGAAAGTCGCGAAGAAGAAATAATCGTGCGAATTAATTTCTAATAACAAAAGCAAAAGGGTTGGCACTGCCAACCCTTTTTTATCTCTATCGCCGATAAGAATCCATCGCGTGATCAGTTTTGCTCTTCGCGCTTAAACACCAAATCTGTTGGTGTCGACTCTTCTTCTACGAAATAATAACCCGCCGTATTGAACTGAGTTAAGTCCGCGACACTTTTTATTCGGTTTTCAATGATGTAACGCGCCATCATGCCGCGTGCTTTCTTCGCATAAAAGCTGATCACCTTGTATTGACCATTCTTACAATCTTTAAAGATTGGCGTGATCACTTGCGCATCCAAATTCTTCGGCTTGACCGCTTTAAAGTATTCATTCGATGCGAGGTTGATCAGAACATTATCGCCTTGTGCTGCAATGGCTTCATTCAGCTTATCGGTAATCACGTTCCCCCAGAACTGATAAAGGTTGCTGCCTTTATCGTTCGCAAGCTTAGTGCCCATCTCAAGACGGTATGGTTGCATCAAATCAAGCGGCTTAAGCAGACCGTATAAGCCAGACAGCATGCGTAAGTGATCTTGAGCGTAATCGAAATCGGCATCAGAAAGGGTTTCTGCTTCAAGACCAGTGTACACATCACCTTTAAACGCAAGAATCGCTTGGCGCGCATTATCTGTAGTGAAGGTCTCACTCCACTCTTGGAAACGGCCCACATTCAAATCAGCGATCTTATCGCTTACTTTCATCAGTGATGCCACGTCGGCAGGTGTTAACTTACGGCATACCTCGATCAGCTCTTTTGAATAGCTAACCAAGTCTGGTTGAGTAAACTTCTCGGTCGCGAGTGGTGATTCGTAATCAAGCGTTTTAGCAGGAGAAACGACGATAAGCATGACTTTAACTTCCCTAATTTTATTTTCCATTAGGGTACAAAAAAAGCCATGCATTGTCTGCATGGCTTTTTGAATCGTGTTGATAGCTTTCAACGATGATTGGACGTCACTTAGTCTTCTTTCTTTGTGTTGTCCCAAATGCCATCTTCTAGCTGAGATTTAAGCTCAGGAAAATCGTTGACATCAAACGTTGGTACTTTACCTTCATCTAATTGACGGTTGTAATCTTTCGCCAACTTAATCACGATGCCTGACAGCAGTATAATTGCCACCAAGTTCACTATCGCCATCAAACCCATAGAGACGTCAGCGAGTGACCAAACCACTGGTAGAGAAGCTAGTGCACCGAACATCACCATGCCTAGTACAACGATACGGAAAATGCCTAGACCTGCTTTGTGGTTGTGCTCGAGGAAGATTAGGTTCGTTTCAGCGTATGAGTAGTTTGCAATGATTGACGTAAACGCGAAGAAGAAGATCGCTACCGCAACAAAGATGCTTCCCCAATCACCCACTTGTGAGCTCAATGCGCGCTGAGTTAGCTCGATACCTGTTACTTCCGTTGCTTGGCCAACGTACTCACCTGACATCAGGATGATCGCTACCGTCGCAGAACAGATAACAATCGTATCCATGAACACGCCTAGCATCTGTACATAACCTTGAGACGCAGGGTGTGGCGGGTAAGGCGTTGCTGATGCTGCTGCGTTTGGCGCAGAACCCATACCCGCTTCGTTCGAGAATAGACCGCGTTTGATTCCGTTGATCATCGCCTGTGCAATTGCGTAGCCCAGACCACCAGCTGCTGCTTCTTGCAGACCGAACGCACTCTTGAAGATAAGCATTAGCACGTCTGGTAGCTTGTCTAGATTAGAGAACATCACGAACAACGCAAGTACTAAGTAAGCCAGTGCCATAATAGGAACCACCAGCTCAGCGACTCTTGCGATACGTTTAATACCACCAAAAATAACCACCGCAGAAAGTAGCACTACCGCGATACCCACATATAGGTCATCCCAGCCAAATGCGGTGCTCATTGCATTAGCGATTGAGTTTGCTTGAACGGCATTAAATACCAAACCAAAAGCGATGATAAGGAAAATTGAGAACAACACGCCCATCCAGCGCATGCCCAAGCCTTTTTCCATATAGTATGCTGGACCACCACGGTAATTTCCGTCATCGTCTTTGGTTTTGTATAGCTGTGCTAGCGTACTTTCCGCAAACGACGTGGCCATACCTAGCATGGCAATCAACCACATCCAGAAGATTGCCCCAGGGCCACCTGCAGTTAGAGCGACAGCAACACCAGCCATGTTGCCAGTGCCGACACGTGCAGCAAGACTGGTACAAAGTGCTTGGAAAGAAGAGATACCTGCTTTGTCTGCTCTACGGCTGTTTTTAAGAACCGAGAACATGTGGCCAAAATGGCGGAATTGAATGAATCCCAATCGAACGGTGAAGTAGATCCCTACACCAACAAGAAGATAAACCAGAATCGACCCCCAAAGGAGATCGTTCATCAAATTGATTAAGTCTGTCATGTGTACCTCAAAGTGAGTTGCGCCGGTCTGTGCGTCCAAGCCATCCACCAGATTGCCTGCTAAGTGTCAAAGTGTGCTTAGCTTTTTGAATAATGTTTATTGCGCAATCTAGAATCGTAAACGTCGCTTCATGCATCCATTTTACGTACCCGCGTATTTTTTGACGGGCGGATAATGCAGCCTCAACAAGCAAAAATCAATATGCAACAGGTGAGGCATCAATGTTACTTTTCACCATAAGAGTACAAAGAAAAAACACAACAACAACCGAAGCGCACTCAAATGGAAATACAAAACCAACAAAACAGCAACGTGTCGCCCAGTACTGAATGAGGAAAGTAGAATTACATAGGTATGAGGGAAAGCTAGCAACCACAAGTGATGCGCCAAATTCTAACCTGTCGGGGAAGTGGGTATTAAACGGCACATCATTGAGTCGGCTTTATGCAACAGTCTCCCTTGGGTAAGGTACACATTATAGGACTCAAATTAACAAACGCGATCGTACTATTTAATCGTTTTCTTGCGCTCGTTCGCTTATTTTCTCTCCATTTCATATACATAAAAAGTGTGATTCTGTGTGTGTTTTTACATGAAAGTGTCACCTTAGAGACACAAATGCGAAATATATCATGGTTACCCTTACAGTGATTATGGTAATAAAAAAGCTCCACACTGACTAGTTTGGATATAAAAGGTAAGGTGGCTTATGGAAGACTTTCAACTCGATGATGCATTTGACCTAGATACTAGCTCTGCAACTCGCCCTCGAAATAAACGAATCAAGCGAAAATGGCGTGAGATTGAGGAAATGAACGACAGACGTAACCTGCTCAAGGAGTTAAAAGAACTGGATGTCTGTCACGATATATCCTTAGAGGATATCAAACTTTAATTCAGACAAAAGGCACCTTGACGGTGCCTTTTTCATTTATAAATAGATGAAACGACTAAGGTTAACCAGCCTAAAATCACCTAAATAAAGCATATTCTCACCTAGTAAGAATATGCTTTAGTTTTCTGCCATGTTTACTAAGTTTAAAATTTAGATAATTTCTCACCAAATAAGAAAGGCACAAAATAAACCACAACAATGGCAAACGTTCACTTGACGCAAACTGCAGGTCAAACGAACTCCTTGTCATTCTGGCGAACACGTTCAGCTAACTGTTTATAGCGATCCGCGATAGTGTCGCCAAAGACTGGATCGTCCTCATTTTCCTGCCATTGACTTTCGACATATTGCCAGTCTTCTGTCGTAAACAATGCCTCTATCAATGGTAAGATTTTTCTCTCCTCCATGTCGAGGTGACGCTTTTGACTGGTAATAAAATCTTCTAACTGTCGAGCAAACATCTCCTGAGGAACGACAGCGTCTTGTAAAATCATATCAACGACAAGTGCAAACTGCTTAGTCTTTTCAGCAAGTTCTTGGTGTTCTAATTCCAAGTTTTCTATGTTTTTTTGCTGCCCATAATGCTCAAGAAAGTAATGATAAAGAATGTCTTCTTTAGGGTGATGGATCTTCTCAGAATGATTAGACAAGTAATCCACAATCTCACTCACCAACGAGTAGTTGATGGGATGTTCTTGCTGTATCTCCTTCAGTTTGTGGCGCAATATCGCCAACAAACGAACCATATAGCCGTGTTCACGTCTGATTCTTTCGAGCATCATAGCGTCTCTCCTTAGCACCTACTTTTATTAAGTGTATATGAGAAACAGAATATCAGCGTCGACGCCGTTCAAAAAAACAACAACAGTAATGCTATGGTAGCTCTACTCTCGGCAGCCTCTTAAGCTAAAAATATATTGTCTTATGCCTTCATGGGTAAATGCCAATTAATAGGCTCCTTGCCCTGCTCTATCAATAACTGGTTAGCTTGTGAGAAATGCTGGCAGCCGAAGAAGCCTCGATGAGCAGACAACGGCGATGGATGAGGCGCGGCAAGCACATGATGTTTAGAACGATCAATAAAACGTCCTTTCTTCTGTGCGTGTGCTCCCCAAAGTAAGAATATGACTCCATGCTGATGTTGATTGATCGCTTCAATGACTCGATCGGTAAATGTCTCCCAACCGATTTTTGAGTGCGAATGCGCCTTACCTTGTTCTACGGTCAATACCGTATTAAGCAGCAACACACCTTGCTCAGCCCAACTTTGCAAAAAACCATGCTGCGGAATTTGAAACCCATCAATATCTTGGGCTAGTTCTTTGTACATATTCACCAAAGATGGGGGCGTTTTAATGCCTGGCAACACAGAAAAACACAAACCATGCGCCTGATTTGGACCGTGATAAGGATCCTGCCCTAAAATAACCACCTTCACATCATTGAACTCAGTCAAGCAAAATGCGTTAAATACATCGTCTTCTGGAGGAAAAATCGCTTTGCCAGACGCGCGTTCTGCTTCAACAAAATTTAGCGTATCAATAAGGTAGCTTTGCTGTTTTTCTTCGCCGATTACATCGTGCCAAATGAGTGACTGATTCATGGAGTATTCCTGCCCTAAAGTTTGCCAACATTCTAACAAAACTTCCTATCAACTTAAGAGCAGTAATATCAATTAGTGTTTCTGCGGAGTCCGAAAGTGCCCTTGACCAGAGATATGTCGGTTGGGTGTAGGTAAGCGTAATACACGCTTTCCGTGTGTTGCGAGAGTAAAAGAAGCAGCTCGAGACATAGTGTCATCCTCCTAACTGGTGCAGCCCCATTTGGATAGTATAGAAGCGAATTGAGCAGAGCAGTAAACAGCTCAACCATTGTCACTAAGAAAGAAGGATGCCAACTTTACTGTTGCACTAACTATTCACCATTTCCTCCATGTAAAACTGGCGCAATGCATGGATTTCCTGCGGCCAAAGATCAGGTTCAATTGTCTCTAAAATCAGTGGTATACCATCGAAGCGCGGATCTTTCGCGATGTACTCAAAACAACTCCAACCAATTTCACCTTTACCCAGTGAATGGTGGCGATCGACCTTGCTCGCAAACGCCACTTTTGAATCATTAAGATGCATTGCTCTTAAATAGTGCATGCCAACGATGCGATCGAACTCAGCGAAAGTATGCTCACAATCTTCTTTGGTGCGTAGGTCATAACCCGCCGTGAAGGTGTGGCAAGTATCGAGACATACACCAACGCGCTCTTTGTCTTTCACTTGAGCGATGATTTCAGCTAACTGTTCGAACTTCCAGCCAAGATTGGTTCCTTGACCAGCCGTGTTCTCAATGACAGCAATCACATTTGGCACGGCTTTATGTGCGAGGTTGATCGACTCTGCGATCGTCGCCAAACACTCCTGCTCAGAGACTTTTCTTAAGTGACTGCCTGGGTGGAAATTTAGCAGCGTTAAACCGAGCTGATTGCAGCGCTCCATTTCATCAATAAAGGCCGCGCGTGATTTGCTGAGCTTCTCTTCTTCGGGCGCGCCCAAGTTAATCAGGTAAGAGTCGTGTGGAAGAATATGTTCTGCGCTAAAGCCTAGCATCTTGCAATTGGCTTTAAATGCTCGAATGGTTTTTTCTTCCAATGGTTTTGCTACCCACTGGCGCTGATTCTTCGTAAACAGAGCAAACGCATTTGCACCAATTTCTTTCGCACGCAAAGGGGCTTGATCGACACCACCCGCAGCAGACACGTGCGCACCAATAAATTTGTTTCCGAACTTGTTTTTCATGTTTGTCATTTAATCACTTTTGACTTTCAGTGTGGTTACCAAAATACAGAGCGTTACATACTTATGGTTAAATTTTAAACCAAAAATGCAGTAATTTTACAACAAATTTAACTTTTAAATATTTTTTATATTATCAAATAAATTGTAAACAGTATGTTTTCAAACGTTTTATTGATTTAACTCAAGAAAATCACCCCCTAAAAGTTAAGGTTTTTAGTGGTTTTTTGACCTAAATCAATATTAATATAGTGGATATTAGCTATATAATACCTAGCTCAACAAAAAATCGAAAATTAACACCAATAATCACCACAGAAGTGGTCTAGGAGACAGTAATGATCCAAGGTATCCAAATTACTAAAGCAGCTAACGACGAACTACTAAACTCAATCTGGCTACTAGATAGCGAGAAGAACGAAGCACGTTGTGTGGCTGCGGCGACTGGCTACGACGCTGACCAAGTTATCGCAATCAGCGATCTAGGTGAATACGAAAGCCGTGAAGTGGCAATCGAAACGGCTCCACGCATCGAAGGTGGCCAACACCTAAACGTGAACGTTCTTAAGCGTGAAACGCTAGAAGACGCAGTGGCTCACCCAGAGAACTACCCACAGCTGACCATTCGTGTTTCTGGTTACGCAGTACGTTTCAACTCGCTAACTACAGAGCAGCAACGTGACGTAATCGCTCGTACGTTTACTGAGTCTCTATAATAGAGACATTCGTCAGTAAGATTTTAAAAACGGCGCTCTGAGAGCGCCGTTTTTCTTTGAACAAAAAGGTGGAGATCGCACTCCACCTTTTTTAGTTGTTCCTCTTTTGTTACTTACTGTACGCGGTGCAACACTTGTTTCAATGCATCAAAGTCTGCGTCAAGATCTTCTGATAGCAGTTCCATCGCAGCGTGTTTTGCTAGCGGAGCTGGAAGATCGATGTCTGACTGTAGAATATCATCCACCACTTCTTTGAACTTCGCAGGGTGAGCAGTACATAAGAACAGACCAGTTTCACCTTCTTGCAGTTGCTCTTCGAGAACGCAGTAAGCAATCGCACCGTGCGGTTCACATAGGTAGCCGAGTGAGTAAAGATCTTTCACAGATTGTGCGCTCTGCTCATCTGAAACCGCACCTTTACCTAGCGTCTCCAAGCCCCACTCTTTCACGCGGCATAGCTCTTCGATACGAGGCCAGTTGTTTGGTTGGCTTACATCCATTGCGTTTGATGTCGTTGCAACCGTTGGTTTTGGCTCCCACTTACCCGTTTCTAGGTAACGTGGCACAGTGTCATTCGCATTAGTTGCAGCGATAAAGCGTTTAATAGGCAGACCCAGTGCTTTTGCCAGTAGACCTGCGGTTAGGTTACCAAAGTTACCGCTTGGTACAGACACCACTAGGTTTTCACGCTCTTGCTTGCTCATTTGCGCCGCGGCTTCAAAGTAGTAACAGATTTGCGCCATCAAGCGGCTGATGTTGATTGAGTTTGCAGAGTTCAGACCGATCTCTTCACGCAGTGCTGCATCATCAAAAGCTTGCTTAACAAGCGCCTGACACGCATCGAAGTCGCCATCAATCGCGACGGTATGAATGTTCTTACCAAGCGTACAGAATAGCTTCTCTTGCAGTGGGCTGATCTTACCTTTAGGGTAAAGAATCACAACGTTGATGTCTTCCATACCGTAGAAAGCGTGTGCAACGGCTGCGCCAGTGTCGCCAGAAGTCGCCGTCAGAATGGTGATTTTGCCGCCGTCCGAAACGGCTGCAAGTGATTGCGCCATAAAGCGTCCACCAAAGTCTTTAAATGCGAGCGTTGGACCATGGAAAAGCTCCAATGCGTAAACACCGTCTTTCACTTGATTGATTGGTGCTGGGAATTGGAATGCAGCATCAACCAATGCGTTTACTTGCTCTTCCGTCAGCTCATCACCAATCAGTGCTGATAGGATTTTCGTGCTACGAGAGACAAAGTCTTCTGCCAGTAGCGCATCAACGTCTTCAAATTTTGGTAATTCCGATGGGAAAAATAGACCTTGGTTACGGCCTAGCCCTTGGCGAACGGCTTGGCCAAAGGAAACTTGTTCATCATTTTCTTTTATATTGTAAAGCTTCATAGCTCACTTCCTGTTACTTTCGAACCCTGCTTATCGAGACGACAAACGTGGACGAATCCCTCTTCGTTTTGTACGTAGTTCTGTTCTAACCAGCGAGCAACTCGCTCAGCGACATCTTTCTCTTTGCAAATACTGAACAATGTCGGACCACTGCCAGAAATACCCGTTGCCAGTGCACCCGCAGATGCGGCGTATTGACGTGCATTCGCAAACCCTGGAAGCAGTTTCTCACGATACGGTTCTGCGATCACGTCTTTGATCATTTTTGCAGCAAGTTCTGGCTGACCAGAATGACACGCATGAATAAAGCCCGCAAGGTGACGACCATGAGCAATGATATCTTGTCGGCGGTATTGAGATGGTAGGATCTCACGCGCTTCCGCTGTGGACACTTTGATGCCCGGATACGCCATCACCCAGTACCAATCGTCAAAGCAAGGCACTTCTTGGCTGATGACGCCCAACTCTTCAAGCATCAATTGCACACCACCAAGGTAACACGGCGCGACGTTATCGTAGTGAATCCCACCAGAGATCTTGCCTTCCATTTCTCCCATCAGCGCCAGTAACTCTGTCTCGTTAAGCGGCTGACCATGGAATCGGTTTAATGCATCTAACGCAGCAACGATAGAACAAGCACTTGAGCCTAAACCTGAGCCAATTGGCATGTTCTTTTCTAGCGTCATTTCAAGTGGCTTTAGCTCGATGCCTTTTTTGTCTAGCTCACGGGCAAACACTACCCAACAATCGTAAACGATGTTCTCTTTTGGCTCGGTTGGTAACTTCTCAACAAAATCACCAGCCGTCTTTAGGCTGAACGGCTCAGGCCCAGATTTAACCAAGACACTGTCACCCAATAATGTACCATCAACTGGGGACACTGCCGCCCCCAGAACGTCGAAACCAACGCTTACATTACCTATTGATGCTGGAGCATAAACTACAACACCCATATCACTTGAACTCATTGTGGTTATACCCCTAACTTCCAACCTAAAGTACGCATCACATCAGAGAATACGCCAGCTGCCGTTACTTCAGTACCCGCACCATAACCACGCAGCACGAGTGGAATTGGTTGATAGTAGCGGCTGTAGAATGCCAGTGCATTTTCACCGTCTTTGATCTTAAACATTGGGTCATTTTCATCCACGGCTGCAATGCTGACTGTGCACTTACCATCAACGATTTCACCAACGTAGCGCAACACTTTGCCCTCTTCTGCCGCTTTAGCTGATAGCTCTTTAAAGTACGCATCCGCTTCTGGTAAGCGCGCCATGAATTCATCAACACTGCCTGAATCATCAAAGCCTGGTGGCAGAGCTTGATCAACCACAACGTCTTCTAGCTCTAGCGACATACCCGCTTCACGAGCAAGGATAAGCAGCTTACGCGCCACGTCCATACCTGATAGATCGTCGCGAGGATCAGGTTCCGTAAAGCCGTTTTGCTTAGCGATGTTGGTTGCTTGACTTAAACTCATACCTTCATCTAACTTACCGAAGATGTAAGATAGAGAGCCAGAAAGGATGCCACTGAAGCGCTCAAGTTCATCACCAGCTGAGATTAGGTTTTGCAGGTTTTCGATTACCGGTAGACCAGCGCCTACGGTTGTTTCGTACATCAGCTTACGACGTGAGCTGCGCGCAACATCGCGAAGCTGATGATAGTAAGTCATGCTTGCTGTGTTTGCTTTCTTGTTTGGCGTCACCACGTGGAAGCCAGCAGCTAGGAAATCAGCGTATTGGTTTGCGATATCTTCACTTGAAGTACAGTCAACCAATACTGGGTTGATGATGTGGTTACGCTGAACCAAAGAAATCAGACGCGCTAGGCTGAACTCTTCAGTTGCTGCCGACATACGGTCACGCCAATGCTCTAGAGGCAGACCTTCACTATCAAGTAGAAGACCTTTGCTGTTTGCCAAGCCACATACGCGAATCACAATGCCTTTCTCCGCAAGCTTCGCTTGTTGGCGTTCAATCTGATCCACCAGCTCACCACCAACGCCGCCAATACCAACAACGAAGACATCGAGGAAGTGCTTTGAATTAAATAGGTTTTCGTGACACGCTTTGATCGCTTCAGAGATTTTATCTTCTGGGATAACCGCTGAAATAGCACGTTCAGATGACCCCTGTGCGATCGCTACGATGTTGACGTTCACTTCAGCAAGAGAAGAAAAGAAGCGAGAAGCGACGCCACGTGAAGTACGCATACCATCACCCACTAGCGTCACGATAGACACGTCGTCAATGAACTCTACAGGTTCTAATAAGCCATCTTTCAATTCCAATTCAAACGCTTCGGCAAGTACCTGCTGCGCTTTTAGTTTATCTTCCGCTTCAATACAGAAGCTGATGCTATACTCAGAAGAGGATTGAGTAATAAGTACAATAGACACACCTGCAGAAGACATGGCACCAAAAACACGGCTTGCCATGCCCACCATGCCTTTCATGCCAGGGCCTGATACGTTGACCATTGTCAGGTCGTTTAGCGTCGTGATGCCTTTGATAGCTAGGTTATCTTCACCCGTGTCCTGACCAATCAGCGTGCCCGCACCTTGTGGGTTGAAGCTATTTTTGATCAGACATGGGATATGGAATTGTGCGATGGGTGCAATGGTTTTCGGGTGCAGAACGGATGCACCGAAGTAAGAAAGCTCCATCGCTTCTTGGTAGCTAAGAGATTTAAGCAGGCGAGCATCTTCAACTAAGCGTGGGTCACAGTTATAAACACCGTCTACATCTGTCCAAATTTCGCAGCAATCAGCACGAAGACACGCTGCAAGAACCGCTGCAGAATAATCAGATCCATTACGACCTAGGGTAACCAACTCGCCTTTTTCATTCCCGGCGGTAAAACCAGGCATGATGTTTACATGACCTTGCACCAGTGGTTTTTGGCGGAAGTTTTGAGTAGAAACTTCAACGTCGACCATTGCTTCTAAGTGGTCGCCCTTCGCATATAGGTATTCAACTGGATCAATCAGGCTTGCTGGCTGTCCTTTGGCTTCAAGCACTGCTTTCATCAACTGAATAGAAATACGCTCACCTTTGCTAATGATGCGTGCATTGACATTATTTGGGCACATGCCTAAAAGGTTAATACCGTGAACAAACTGGCGCAGCTGGGAAAGTGAGGTTTTGACTTGGTTATCGTATGCCGCGGCGTCAATACCCGGCAATACCGTTTGGATCTGGGCTAAAAGTGTTTTAAATGACTCTTCCAACTCATTAATTTGTAGCTCAGCTTCTCCGTTACGTAGTGCTCCTTCAATCACGGCAACAAGCTTATTCGTCGTTTTCCCCGGAGCCGATAGCACAACGGCTACTTCTTCTTGTTGAGCGTTATTCGCAATAATATCCGCAGCTCTTAAAAAGCGCTCTGCATCCGCTAGTGATGAACCGCCAAACTTCAATACTCGCATCCCTTCCTCCGATGTATCTGCTTAATTCTGTCTAAATTTCGTTTAAAAAAGCATAAAAAAAGGCCTGTATCTTGTTGGATACAGGCCTTTTTTTTGAATTTCTTTCGCTCAGCAGCCTGCCCCAACATGCGATGTGTCGGTAATAATAATGGTCATGGTTATTGCTACTAAGTTACTAGGTGTCATAAATATTCAACGATAATTTCGCGTTTACTTAACTCTACGTTTACCGACTTTCCCATGCCGAGTCAATAAAAAGTTGTCTATTCTTCGGTCTTTCAGCGGTTTATTCTAAGTAACCCTATTGAAATTAAAGAACAATCACGAGAAAGCACTTTGCCGATAATTCATTTTTCTGTACGTATGTGAGTACGCTTCCTACAAAGAAAAAGAGTTTAACTCAAAGATGGCTGAGCTTGGCAGCAAAGGACAAGATCAAAGAATTGATCACTCTCTAATGCAATTCAACACAAGTAAATCGTGATCAAGCCCTATAGGATCAAACATATCGTCAAATTAATGAGCTAGCTTTCATATTCTATGCTTTAATAGTGAAAGCTTTCAGCTAATACTAATAACAAAGTTAGACATAAGGAGTGGTCGACGTGAAAAAATGGATTTTTCTGTTGCTATCTATTGTGCCTAGCATTTCCTTGGCCAATGTCCTACCTTATCTTCCAGGCAAAACGGTGTCATCACCTCACAAACTTTTCATTTCAAGTGAAAACTTCCAAAACGACCATTTCGATGTGTGGAATATTGATGGTGGTTACTCATACGAACTGTTTGATTCTGTTGATCTTTACGTTGGCGCTCGTGTGAACAACTCCCCAACTCAAAACCAAAGTGGTTTTCTCAGTGGGATCAGCTATCACTTTAATGATCGCGTAACCGTAAAGAGTACCGTTCGTTCATACAAAGGTGAAACGGTGGAGGGCGTGCGCGAAGAAGATCGCAACCTTGCTGCCGAAGTATCGAGCCGAGTAAAGATCACCGAGAGTTTAGATCTTCACGCAACATTAGATTATCAAGACTGGCAACAAGGCTTTGAAGTTGGATTAGGTTTTCGTTTCTAAACGTCAAACACCTCTTTAGAAGTCAACACCCCATTTAAATCCGCATAAACGTAGTGTTTTGGCTGAACGATTTGGTTCTGCATGGTAAGCGTTACATCCACCTCTCCCATACCTCGTTTCTCGGTTTTAAAGGGACAAGTTCCGAGCGCTTGGACGCCAATCGTCATTTGAGAGAGCTGTGCCACATCACGTATTGCGCCATAAACGATGATGCCTTCCCAGCCATTTTCAACACCGAGCATAGCGAGCTGATCGCCAAGTAATGCTTTTTGGCACGAGCCATGCCCATCCACAATAAGCACTTTTCCCGTCCCATTTTGTTCCAAAACTTCGCGAACTTTTGAATTATCGTGATAACAACGTATCGTGACAATTTCACCAAAGAACGCCGAACGTCCACCAAAGCTCTGCAGTGGCAAATTCAGTAACATCACTTGCTCTTCAAATTGATCGCAAATATCGGGGGTTATGTCTCTCATATATCCTCCATGAATTTTATCGCCCGAGCAGCGCTCCAGCGAATCGTATTTTGCTACACCAGTCTCTCCTCGATTGCACCAATCTTTTTCCGTACCAAAGGTTCTACGCAGGCGATGAGGTAGAGTACGCCATTGACAACATAGTAAATGGCATTTTGATCAAACGTTTTAGCCAAAATAATGGCTTCCGCTGGTGAAAGTTCAACCGCATAGCTTTCTTCATACCACTCAAACGAATCATCACCAACGGTAACTGGCACATAATTGACGTGGTTTAGCTGTTTTTCTAACGCCTGATTACTTATGCAATTCTCTTCTTTTGACCGCTGATTACTATTAGGGTTCCAAGCGGTTATCACTGCATAGCTTGAAACCTGCCATTGAGTCTTAAACCGAAACACTGAACCTGCATAAGCATTCCATAACTTTGCGTCTATGCTCACGTTACTTTTTTCTATCATAACCTTTAAGCAATTAATAACTGTTACATTTCATCAATTGATGTAAATCAACAAACTGCATGGAATTAACATTTGAGCATTGTTAGCATGCTGTTAACAATATAAAATCCGCACCATGTCTTAGGGTGTTCACGTTCTAAAGTCCCTGTCAGATAGGAGTTGAACGGTAAACAAGCCCTTTAGAATAAACGTCGCCATTGGATACTGGTGAGTTGGCAAAATTCCACGGAAGGCGAATAGCTGAAAGAAGTGTTTTTTTGAACAAGTTGATTTATTATCAAAATCACATTACCTGTATGTTATATTTTTGCCTAGAATTTATTCTATTAGCACAATTTTGTCACAAATTTAGGTACCGCCAATGCAAACCCCGCAGATCCTTATCGTAGAAGATGAGCAAGTAACTCGTAACACTCTTAAGAGTATTTTTGAAGCAGAGGGATACGCTGTTTTTGAAGCCAGTGACGGTGAAGAGATGCACCAAGTATTGTCAGGAAATGCAATCAACTTGGTCATTATGGACATTAATCTTCCAGGCAAAAATGGCCTCCTGCTAGCTCGTGAACTACGCGAGCAAGCGAACATCGCACTGATGTTCCTAACTGGTCGTGACAATGAAGTAGACAAGATCCTAGGTCTTGAAATTGGTGCTGATGATTACATCACAAAACCATTCAACCCTCGCGAATTGACTATCCGTGCTCGTAACCTACTGAGCCGCTCTATGAGCAGCAATGCAGTGCAAGAAGAGAAACGTTCGGTAGAAAAATACGAGTTTAACGGCTGGGTGCTAGACATCAACAGTCGCTCGCTAGTGAGCCCTGCTGGTGATAGCTACAAACTACCTCGTTCTGAATTCCGCGCACTACTGCACTTCTGTGAGAACCCTGGTAAGATTCAAACTCGAGCGGATCTTCTTAAGAAGATGACTGGTCGTGAGCTTAAACCACATGACCGCACTGTAGACGTAACGATCCGTCGTATTCGTAAGCACTTCGAATCTGTATCAGGTACGCCAGAAATCATCGCGACTATTCACGGTGAAGGTTACCGCTTCTGTGGCGATCTAGAAGACTAATCTGCCCCAGAACAAATAATAAGGGCTTGCTCCATGAGCAAGCCCTTTTTCTACCTTCGATTTGGTATATTCAGTACACCTTGTCGATTCGGATGCCTTTTTCGACTAACCAAGCTTGTTTCCCAGCATCGTCAAGTAGCAGTGCAATATCAACTGGATTTTCCATATTAGCTTCAATCTGCCACACAAACACCACTTCCCATTGGTTTTCACTGTGCGTACGTAGTTCTAGCAAGTCACCATTTATCTGCCACTCAGAGTCACCTTGTTTAATGATCAGAGCATCAACCGTCAAGTTCGCAGGCAAATCTTTGTTTGCTTGTAAATACAAAGCACCGTGTACGTTCTGTTCTTGCACTTCACCAATGGTTGGCATTAGGTTCACCCAAAGGTTACTCTTAAGCTCAATGCTCACTTGATTCATTGTGACTTGGCTATTTTCCTGCCAAACAATTTGTGGAGCAGAACTACAACCTGCCAGCAGTGCAATTGCTAGTGTTGCAGATAACAGTCTCTTCATATTATTTCCTCTGTTCCAACCAACTTTTTAGTACCTGAATATCATTTTGATACTCGTTTTTAATTTCATCTACCCAATCGGATATATTTTCCCACCAAGCTGGCATATCTGGCGATTGTGCTTTCTGCGCGACACTTTGAATGTGTTTTAAACCAATCGAACCCGCAGCCCCTTTAATTTTATGTGCTTCCGACACGATTCCATCTTGATCTTTTGCGGTCATGTTTGAGTCCAGAACCCCTATGTACGCTGGCATCATATCTTCGAATATCTTAATACTGTCGAACACTGGCTTAACACCAACGATATCCACATAAGACTCTAGCATATCCAGATCAAGCAAATGGGTGTTGATGACAGGAGGTGGGGTTGGCGTAACCTCTTCTACCACTTCTGACTCCACAACCACTTCCTTCTCACACTCAACGCACTCAACAAAGAACTTATCAATCACAGCTTGAAGGGCTTGTACCGCAAGCGGTTTGCTGATTACATCGTCCATTCCATTATCTAGGTACTCGCGGCGGTCTTTCATGACGTTTGCCGTCAGTGCCACCAGTGGCGGCAAATTATCGTAGTGTTCACGATAGTACTTCGCCACATCAAAACCGGTCATGTCCGGCAATTGGATATCGAGTAGCGCTAAGTCGTATTCATTAGGAACAAAGTTAATTAGCGCCTCTTCACCCGTCATCGCAACAGTAACGGTGTGACCCAGGCTCTCTAACAGTGATTTGGCGACTGTCACGTTAAGTTCAATATCCTCAACCATAAAGATATTTAGATGCACGTTATCACGTTTCGCATCGATAACCGGCTTTTCTAACGCCACAATCGGTACATGAATCGACACGGTAAAGGTACTACCGAAGCCTTCTTCACTCGCAACAGTCAGATCACCCTCCATCATATTGATCAACTGTTTTGATACGGCCAAACCAATACCGGTCCCAACCGCATGCAAGTTATCTTTGCCTGACTTTACTTGATAGTACATCGCAAAGATCTTATCGAGCTCTTCTTCTGGTATACCGATACCGGTATCTTCGACTTCCATAATAATGGTCGCGTAATCTTCATCGACTTCAGCACTGACGGTCATGACCACTCCGCCCTCTTTGGTGAATTTCATCGCGTTGCTGACCAGATTCCAGATCACCTGACGCAAGCGGGTAGCATCCACTTCTATCGCTTTAGGTAGCGTGCTCAAACGCTCGAGATCAAAACGCAATCCTTTCTGTTCAGCCATTAATGCCGAGAGACTCTCAACCTCAGCAACAAAGTCTTCAAAGTTCAAAGGGGCAGGTAGCAACTCCAACTTACGACGGTCAAACTTATCCATATCAATGATATCGTTAAATATATGACCTAAGGTAATCGCACTAACATTGATCGTTTGCATGTGCTTGCGCTGTTCATCATCCAACGGACTATCTAGCAGCATACGGCTCAAACCGACAATGCCGTTCAGTGGCGTGCGCAGTTCATGACTGATCGTAGAGATAAAGGTGGTTTTATCACGACTGGCTTTTTCTAATGACTCTTCATGACGCTTACGTTCTGTAATATCACGACCAAAGCCGACCAAGCCTAAATGGCGCCCATCCTTGCTATAAAAAGGCACCTTACGCAACTCGAAGTACTTCTTGCGACCATCAGGGTACTCAAGCCACTGCTCGTAAGTGATTGCCTGATTGTCATCGAACACTTGCTGGTCAGTGTCGACAATGTGTTCCGCCACTTCTTTGCTATAGACATCCCAAGGGCTCAATCCCACTAATTGATGCTCTTTTTTGCCTGTTAATTCTTCCATCGCACGGTTACAACCAGAGAACACGCCATCGGCATTACGGTAATAAATCAGATCCGGAGATGCATCGATAAAAGAACGCAATAATGCTGTTCGCTCAGCCAACTCTAACTGAGTGCGTTCACGCTGAAAGACCTCATTTTCAAGATCTTGCATCGCTTCTTCACGCCCTTCTTCGGCTTTAATACGCTCTTCAATTTCTTGGTTAAGTTTTTCAATGTTCTGCTGCAGTTGAAAGTTCAACTCTTGGTCACGAGAGCGCATGTCTTTAAGCTTAGCGACCAGCTTAGTTAGCCTCTGACGAGACTCTTCTAACTGGTCAACAACCACGGAAAGGAAGTACACCGCCCAAGGCGTAATAAGTAAACCAAAAAAGACAGAGCGGACAATATCAATATCATCGACATTGCCTTGTAATGCCAAGGTAATACCGACTTGAACAACAACAGCCAATGCGACTAATGCCAATGCCAATAATATTGAGAAACGGACAATCCCCAGCCTAACGAGTAAGTCTACGTAATACTGAGCGAGATTTTTCATGGGCTTCATTCACTACTCCATGGAACAAGCGAGATATAGAGCCCTGAGCGTTTGGATTTAGATAGGCTTAAACAACCGTTCATTTAGGTGCAGTCTGTTTAATTTTTCTGAATTACATATTGGTGATCGAAGATGCTTCAGGGCCAGCAAAGAGGAATCACCAAAGTACATGCAGTTTAGCGTGTTTAATACGCCAATTTAAACTGTCTATTTTCAACTTATAGCAAATGGTCACAAAGCATCAGCAATAATTTAAGGCCGCGCAGATACGCATTGGCCAACCATCTTAATTTGGTCGGCCTAAGCGCAGAAACTATCGCTAAATAGAAATTGTCGCCCATCGGATTCCGTCTCAAGGGCAAAGGGAGGAAATGAGGGAGATAAACCTTTAAAATGCAAAGCGACCACCGGTTGATCGCTCTACTTACTCAATCTATCTTTAATTCTGGCTTAGAGTAGACAAAGGGATTGCCAACTAAACTGCCCTGCGCACCTTCTTTGTTGAGTGCACGACCAATTTCTGTCATCGCTAACCAACGGTTTTCACACCACAGGGGGGATAGCAGGGTTGGTCGACGTGCCGCAGATGAAACGCGGTGGTAGACCACTTCTGGGGGGGTCATGCGGATCAATTCAGAAGCAACCGCGACATACTCTTCCAGCTCCGGCGCTTCCAGTTTACCAGCACGCCATGCCTTTGCCATGGTGCTACCCTCAACAATGTGCAATCCGTGCAATTTGACGCCATCCGTGCCCACTTCAAGCACTTTTCGCATCGTCTCGACATTATCGACGCGCGTCTCTTTTGGTAAGCCCGCAATCAGGTGAGTACATACCTTAATGCCTAAAGCACGGGCACGCTTGGTGATCTCGGCATAACATTCAAAATCATGGCCGCGGTTGATGCGTTTAAGTGTCTCGTTATTGGCCGTTTGAAGCCCCAGTTCCAACCAGATTTCATAGCCTTGATTCACATAATCAGAAAGCAAATCAAGCACGGCATCTGGCACGCAATCTGGCCGCGTCCCCACACACAGACCGACAATATCTGCCGCCTTGAGCGCTTCTTCATACATGTTCTTAAGAACTTGCACTTCAGCATAGGTACTGGTGTATGCCTGAAAATATGCCAGGTACTTTTTAGCGCGGTGGATCTCACCGGCGCGATCTTTCAATTGCTCATGGATACCTTTGATTTGCACATCTTCATCAACAAAAGACGCCACATTGCAAAACGTACAACCACCACGACCAATGGTACCATCGCGGTTTGGGCAACTAAAGCCGCCGTGCAAAGTCAATTTATGGACTTTTTCGCCATAACGACGCTGAAGGTCTTGGCCTAACGTATTGACCAATTCATGTAACTGCATAGATTCTCACCAATTGTAAACCGTAATGCATCTCACTACGATTAATGTAAGTAAATTACATCCCTGCAAGAAAAAACAAACAATTTTAGTCAATTCAAACGATGCATGAGTGGTGTGAAATCAATAAACCTGCATAAATACAATTCAAAGCATGCATTGTTGCGCAAATGTTAAACAAAAAGTGCATATTTAAACAATTTTTTTAGCTCACAAAAGCGACTTTTCGTTGCATTACGAAGTCACTAAATTGTAGGATACTTACACAATCTCGTAATTTTTGTGATTAAAAAGACGACATCAATTACGGGAATTGTCGGTGTTATCTCGTTCCCACCTATATAAGTCACTAAATTGTGGTAATAAATAAAGGGATATCACCAAGGATTGTTTTTCTCGCAATACTTTTCCTGCGAGATACGGAAAGGAATCAAGACTGGTCAACCTCGGCCAGTGGCGAATCATAAATATAAAGGACAAGACGCACAGAGCGCACCTAAGGCAGTCGAGATCTGTCCGGGATTCTTGCGTCGACATTGAACTGGAAGGATGTATCTATGGTAGATAGAGAGCAAAATTCACAGGGGCTGTACACTCCGGAGCTGGAGCATGACGCTTGTGGTATCGGTTTTGTTGCTCACCTTAAAAACCGTAAATCTCATGAAGTCGTGACTCAAGCATTGGATATGCTGGCTCGCATGGAACACCGAGGTGGTCAAGGTTGTGACCCATGCAGCGGTGACGGTGCGGGTATCTTGCTACAAAAACCTCATGAATTCCTATTAGAAGAAGCCGTTAAGCTAGGCATTAAACTGCCTTCGTTTGAAAAGTATGGGGTTGGTGTCGTTCTTTTCCCGAAAGACGAATACAAACGCGAACAATGCCGTGACATTCTAGAACGCAACGCACAGCGTCTAGACCTTGAAGTTATCGGCTACCGTGTACTGCCAACCGATAACTCAATGATCGGTGCAGATCCGCTAAGCACAGAGCCTCAGTTTGAGCATGTGTTTATCTCTGGTGGTCCTGGCATCACACCTGAAGAGCTAGAGCGCAAACTGTACGTACTTCGTAACTACACGGTACGTGTTTGCCTAGAAAGCGTTTCAAATATTGGTGACGACTTCTACATTAACTCAATGTCTTACAAGACATTGGTATACAAAGGTCAGTTGACGACAGAGCAAGTACCTCAGTACTTCCTTGATCTGCAAAACCCGACCATGGTGACCGCACTGGCACTGGTACACTCTCGTTTCTCTACCAATACCTTCCCGAAATGGCGTCTTGCACAGCCTTTCCGTTACATTGCACACAACGGTGAAATCAACACAGTTCGCGGTAACTTGAACTGGATGAAAGCCCGTGAAGCAATCCTAGAATCAGATCTGTTCACTCAGGCTGAAATCGACATGCTGCTTCCTATCTGTCAGGAAGGCAGTTCAGATTCATCTAACTTTGATATGGCACTTGAGCTCCTAGTGCTTTCTGGCCGCAGCCTGCCACATGCATTGATGATGATGATCCCGGAAGCATGGCAAGAAAACAAAACCATGGATCCTAAACGTCGCGCGTTCTATCAGTACCACGCGAACATCATGGAACCATGGGATGGCCCAGCTTCAGTATGTTTTACTGACGGTGTTCAAGTTGGTGCGACACTGGACCGTAACGGTCTGCGCCCTTCTCGCTACACAGTGACCAAAGACAACTTCCTAGTAATGGCTTCTGAATCTGGTGTGGTGGATATTGAGCCAGAGAACGTTGAATTCCGCGGTCGTCTACAACCAGGTCGTATCTTCGTTGCAGACCTAGAGCAAGGTCGCATCATCTCTGATGAAGAAGTCAAAGACACCATCGCAACGGCCCAGCCTTACGAGAAATGGGTAGAAGACAACCTACTGAGCTTGAAGAAGCTGCCAGACGCAAGCAACCAATTCAGCCAACCTTCTCCTGAGCGTTTGCTACACCGTCAACAAGCTTTCGGTGTGAGCAGTGAAGAAGTAAACGAAATCATCGTCCCAATGGCGAATGACGCGAAAGAGCCACTATCAGCAATGGGTGCCGACTGGCCGCTTGCGGTTCTATCTCACCAATCTCAGCATCTTTCAAACTACTTCAAGCAGCTGTTTGCACAGGTAACCAACCCACCGATCGATCCGATCCGTGAGCGTATGGTCATGTCGCTGAATACTTACTTAGGTAAAGACCAAAACCTTCTGACTGAAACCCCACTTCACTGTCAGAAAGTCGAATTGGAATCGCCTGTTCTGGCGAACTCTGAGCTTGAAAAACTGCGTGCGATCGATAACGAGCACCTACAAGCGAAGACACTGGATATTGTATTCCAAGCTAGTGAAGATCAAGGCAAACTTGAGCGTGCACTAAAACGTATCTGCCAATACGCAGAAGACGCAGTTATCGATGGTTACTCAATCATCCTGTTAACTGACCGTGCAGTGAACTCAAACCATGCGGCGATCCCTGCAATGTTGGCGGTTGGCGCAGTACACCACCACCTAATCCGTAAAGGTCTACGTGCGAAGTGTGACATCGTGGTTGAAACCGGTGATGCGCGTGAAACGCACCACTTTGCAACGCTACTTGGTTACGGTGCGAATGCGGTTAACCCATACTTGGTTATTGAAACCATCGTTGAGTTACAACGCACCAAGAAGTTGGATCCAGAAGCGAACCCTCGCGACCTATTCAACAACTACCGTAAAGCGATCAATGGCGGTCTTCTGAAGATCTTCTCGAAGATGGGTATCTCTACGCTACAGTCGTACCATGGTGCGCAAATCTTTGAAGCTTTGGGTATCCACAAATCAGTGGTAGACAAATACTTCACAGGTACGGTTTCTCGTATCCAGGGTCTAACCCTTGATGATATCGCCAAAGAGGTGCTGATCCGTCACCGCATCGGTTACCCACAACGCGAAATCCCAATTCAAATGTTGGATGTTGGCGGTGTTTACCAATGGAAACAACGTGGTGAGAAGCACCTCTTCAACCCAGAAACTATCTCTCTACTGCAAGAGTCTACGCGCAACAAGAACTACGAGCAGTTCAAGCAGTACGCGACAGCAGTAGATAAGCAAGGCGACAACGCGGTAACCCTGCGTAGCCAACTTGAGTTCATTAAGAACCCAGCAGGTTCTATCTCTATCGACGAAGTCGAGCCAATTGAAAGCATCGTGAAACGCTTCGCGACAGGTGCTATGTCATTCGGTTCTATTTCTTACGAGGCACACTCCACACTGGCTGTTGCGATGAACCGCCTTGGCGCGAAGTCGAACTCTGGTGAAGGTGGTGAAGACCCAATGCGTTTTGAGCGCAAAGAGAACGGCGATTGGGAACGATCTGCAATCAAGCAAGTGGCTTCAGGTCGTTTCGGCGTAACCTCTTACTACCTAACTAACGCTGAAGAGCTGCAAATCAAGATGGCTCAAGGTGCGAAACCAGGTGAAGGTGGTCAGCTACCGGGTGATAAAGTTGATGATTGGATCGGTGCAACACGTCACTCGACGCCTGGCGTCGGTCTGATCTCGCCACCGCCACACCACGATATTTACTCAATCGAAGATTTGGCTCAGCTGATCTACGACTTGAAGAACGCGAACCGCGCAGGCCGTGTGAACGTGAAGCTGGTATCGGAAGCTGGCGTAGGTACGATAGCTTCTGGTGTAGCGAAAGCGAAAGCTGACGTTGTGCTTATCGCAGGTTTCGACGGAGGTACGGGTGCATCACCAATGTCTTCAATCCGTCATACCGGTCTTCCTTGGGAGCTTGGCTTGGCAGAAACTCACCAAACGCTACTGAAGAATGGTCTACGTAATCGTATCGTGGTTCAAGCAGATGGTCAGATGAAGACACCTCGTGACCTTGCAGTCGCAACACTACTAGGTGCAGAAGAATGGGGCGTAGCAACCGCAGCGTTGGTGGTTGAAGGCTGTATCATGATGCGTAAGTGTCATAAGAACACCTGTCCTGTTGGTATCGCAACTCAGAACAAAACACTTCGCGAACGCTTTGATGGTCGCGTAGAAGACGTCGTAACCTTCTTCCAGTACATGGCACAAGGTCTACGTGAAATCATGGCTGAACTTGGTTTCCGTACGATCGACGAAATGGTTGGTCAAGGACAAAAACTAAAAGTTCGCCAAGATGTATCTCATTGGAAATACAAGAATCTTGACCTATCACCAGTTCTTCACGTTGAACAAGCGCGCGAAGCGGATGGCGTGTTCAATCAAACACAGCAAAACCACAACTTAGAAGATGTCTTGGATCGCAAACTGATTCAAGCCGCCATTCCTGCTCTAGAGAAAGGTGAAGCGGTAAATGCCGAGTTCCCTATCGTCAACACAGACCGCTCTGCGGGTACCATGCTGTCGAACGAAATCTCGAAAGTGTACAAAGACGCAGGCCTGCCTCAACCAATGAACGTTAAGTTCAAAGGCTCTGCTGGTCAGTCATTCGGTGCATTCCTAGCTAAGGGCGTGACATTCGAAGTTGAAGGTGATGCCAACGACTACTGGGGTAAAGGCTTGTCTGGCGGCACGCTAGTGCTATACCCAGATGCGAAGTCGAGCATTGTCGCGGAAGACAACATCGTGGTTGGTAACGTCTGTTTCTACGGGGCAACTTCAGGTGAGTCTTTCATTCGCGGTATGGCTGGTGAACGTTTCTGTGTTCGTAACTCAGGCGCGAAAGTGGTTGTAGAAGGCGTTGGTGACCACGGTTGTGAATACATGACTGGTGGTGCAGCAATTATCCTTGGCTCAACAGGTCGTAACTTTGCCGCAGGCATGAGTGGCGGTGTGGCTTACGTATGGGATAAATCAGGCGACTTTGAGTCAAAACTGAACCCAGAGCTAGTAGACCTAGATCCAATCGAGCAAGAAGACAGAGATCTATTGCTCGACATGCTAACTAAGCATGTTCAATTCACAGGAAGTGAAGTCGCTCAGTCTTTCCTAGACAATTTTGAAGCTAGCCTAGCCTCTATGGTTAAGGTGATGCCGCGTGACTACAAAGCGGTTCTTCAAAAACGTAAAGCTGAAGCACAGTCTCAAGGAAACGAAACTCAAGCGGAGGCAGTATAATGGGTAAGCCTACTGGATTTTTAGAGCATGGTCGTGAACTTCCACAGAAGGTCGACCCAGCTCAACGCATCAAGAACAACAAAGAGTTCGTTCTGAACGAGGAGTTTGGTGACAAGATCAATACTCAAGCTTCTCGTTGTATGGATTGTGGCGTGCCGTTTTGTCATAGCGGCTGCCCTATCGGTAACATCATCCCAGAGTTTAACGACGCAGTTTATCGTGATAGCTGGGAAGAAGCATGGAACATTCTAAGCTCGACCAATAACTTCCCAGAGTTTACTGGTCGTGTTTGCCCTGCTCCATGTGAAAGTGCTTGTGTACTTGGCATCAACCAAGACCCAATCACCATCTGTAATATCGAGAAAACCATCGTAGAAACGGCGTATCGTGAAGGGTATGCCAAACCAAAAACACCGCGTTCTCGCACTGGTAAAACCGTTGCGATCATTGGTTCGGGCCCTGCGGGTCTTGCGGCTGCTGAGCAGCTAAACAGCGCAGGTCATACCGTCACGGTATTCGAGCGAGACGAGAAAGTAGGTGGTCTGCTGCGTTTTGGGATCCCAGACTTCAAACTGGGAATGGATGTGATTGATCGTAAGATCAATCTGATGGCAGAGGCTGGCATCAAATTCAAAGTTAACCAACACGTTGGTGTTGATGTGAATGCCCAGCAACTGCGTCAAGAATTCGATGTGGTTCTACTGACTGGTGGCTCAACCGTTCCTCGTAACTTACCAGTTCCAGGCCGCGAGCTAAAAGGCGTTCATTTTGCGATGGAATTCCTAGGACAGAACAACCGTCGTGCTAACAACATGGATCTCAAAACAGAAGAGATCCATGCAAAAGGTAAGCATGTGGTCGTCATCGGTGGTGGCGATACTGGCTCTGATTGTGTAGGTACCTCCAACCGTCATGGCGCAGCAAGCATCACTCAGGTTGAAATCATGCCGATTCCACCAGAGAAGCGCCCTGCCAATATGCCATGGCCACAGTACCCGATGATCCTACGTACGTCGACGTCTCACGAAGAAGGCGTTGATCGTCACTGGAACATCCTGACCAAAGAATTCATTGGTAATGACAAAGGCGAAGTCACTGGCCTTCGTCTGGCCGATATTGTTTGGCAAGATGCTAAGCCAAGCGAGCGCCCAAGCTTCAAAGAAGTAGAAGGCAGTGAACGTGTGATCCCATGTGATATGGCATTCCTTGCGATGGGTTTCCTACACCCAGAGCCAACCGGGGTGATTGCTCAACTGGATATCGCGCTAGATGATCGCGGTAACGTAGCAACACAAGGTTTTGCCACTAACCAAGAAGGTATATTTGCTGCAGGTGATATGCGAACAGGCCAATCTCTGGTTGTGCGTTGCATCAACGAAGGTCGTGAATGTGCCCGTGCTATCGATGGTTACCTAATGGGTGGCACAAACCTAGAAGCAAAAGCAGATTCATTGATGCTTTCTACGTAAACAGAGTTCGCTCACTTCTTCTTTTCGAGCCGTAAATCCAGCCATCAGCACTATAGATGGCTGATTATCAGGAAAGAAGACCGTTCCTTCCAATCTTTATATTTTGACCAGCATTTTGTGCTGGTCTTTTTTATTTCCCTCAAGACCAAATGTTAGGACCCCGTAACATTAAATAGCCTATATCGCTGAATTACTTGAATTATTTTAGCCAATTAAATGGTAAATCGCATATTCGCGCGATGATTCACTAATAACTTGACCTTTTTTACAATAAGCTATAGGTTGTGAATTTGGTGCAAATAAAACGCACAACTTTTGTTAATATATTTAACGAATTTTATTGAATAGAAATACATAAAACTTAGAAAGTGACGCGTAGTTAGTCATCGTTATCAACTTGAGCAGTGTTGATATATCTGTAGGGATGACAGATAAGCAAAGGGAGAATTGCAATGGCTCTTTATGATCCAAGTCTTGAGAAAGACAACTGTGGATTTGGCTTAATCGCGCACATGGAAGGCGAACAAAGTCACAAGTTGGTACGTACAGCAATTTCTGCACTTGATCGCATGACTCACCGTGGTGGTATCGCCGCCGATGGCAAAACCGGTGATGGTTGTGGTCTTTTGTTTCAAAAGCCCGACTCCTATTTACGCCTTATCGCCGAAGAAAGTGGTTTCAATCTTGGTAAGCAATACGCCGTAGGGATGATTTTCTTCAACCAAGATCCGGTGAAAGCTCAGCTCGCTAAAAACATCGTCAATAAAGAGCTCGCCCAAGAAACCTTAACCATTGCAGGCTGGCGTAAGGTTCCAACCAACTCCGAAGTCCTCGGGCCTATTGCCGCTGATTCGCTTCCAAATATTCAGCAAGTCTTTATCTCTGCACCGGCAGGTTGGCGCGAGCGTGACATTGAACGTCGCCTCTATATCGCACGCCGTCGCATCGAGAAACAAATCACAGAAGATCCAGATTTTTACATCTGTAGCCTGTCTACACAGGTTTTGGTGTACAAAGGTTTGTGTATGCCTGCAGACTTACCACGCTTCTATCTTGATCTTGCTGATCTACGCATGGAATCCGCTATCTGCCTGTTCCACCAGCGTTTCTCAACCAATACTCAGCCACGTTGGCCACTGGCTCAGCCGTTTCGTTACCTTGCTCACAATGGTGAGATCAACACCATTGAAGGTAACCGCCAATGGGCGCGAGCACGTGCTTACAAGTTCTCATCACCACTGTTGCCAGATCTACAAACGGCAGCACCATTTGTTAACGAGACAGGTTCAGATTCTTCCAGCCTCGATAATATGCTAGACCTCTTTTTAGCTGGCGGCATGGATATATTCCGTGCCATGCGCATGCTTGTGCCACCAGCATGGCAAAATCACCCAGACATGGATCCGGATCTGCGAGCGTTCTACGACTTCAACTCCAAACACATGGAACCATGGGATGGCCCGGCAGGTATCGTACTATCCGATGGCCGTTACGCTGCCTGTAACCTCGATAGAAATGGTCTGCGTCCTGCTCGTTATGTGATTACCAAAGACAAGTTGATCACCCTAGCATCTGAGGTGGGGATTTGGGATTACGCTCCCGATGAAGTTGCCGAGAAAGGACGCGTTGGTCCGGGTGAACTACTGGTTATAGACACCCGTAAAGGTAAACTTTGGCAGTCTCGCGAGATCGATAACGATCTGAAATCTCGTCACCCTTATCGCAAATGGATGGAGAACAACGTTCATAAGCTCACACCTTTTGCTCAGCTACCTGAAGATCAAGTGGGCGAGCGCAGCTTTGATGAAGATTTGCTTAAGACTTATCAAAAGCAATTCGCCATGAGCAATGAAGAAGTCGATCAAGTACTGCGTGTCCTTGGTGATATGGGCCAAGAAGCGGTCGGCTCTATGGGTGATGACACCCCAATCGCCGTTCTGTCTTCTAAAGAGCGCTTGGTAACTGATTACTTCCGCCAGAAGTTCGCCCAGGTAACCAACCCGCCAATCGATCCTCTGCGTGAGAAACACGTAATGTCACTGGCGACTAGCATCGGTCAGGAGATGAACGTCTTCTGTGAAACCGATGGTCACGCATATCGAGTGACCTTCGATTCGCCAGTGTTGCTTTATTCCGACATGCAACAGTTACTCGAGCTTGGTGACGATCACTACCGTAATACCATTCTCGATATCAACTATGACCCACAGCAGAAAAATCTAAAACAAGCCATTGATGAACTGTGTGATCAAGCAGAACAAGTCGTCCGTGAAGGCACGGTACTAGTGGTGCTTTCGGATCGCGCGTTGGTCAAAGGCAAACTGCCAATTCCTGCAGCAATGGCGGTCGGTGCGGTTCAAACTCGCCTGATCGATGCGAACCTACGTTGTGATGCCAACATTGTTGTTGAGACCGCCACAGCACGTGACCCACACCAATTTGCGGTCTTGCTTGGCTTTGGTGCCACTGCGGTTTATCCATACCTTGCGTATGAAACGCTAGGTAAACTGATTGATGATAAAGCACTAGAAAAATACTATCGCGATGTGATGCAAAACTATCAACAAGGCATCAACAAAGGTCTGTACAAGATCATGTCGAAAATGGGTATCTCGACCATCGCCTCTTACCGCTGCTCACAACTGTTTGAAGCCGTTGGTTTGAGCCAAGAAGTGGTCGACTCGTGCTTTAAAGGCGTAACCACTCGCATTGAGGGTGCGAACTTCGACGACTTCCAACAAGACTTGTACAACCTTTCCCGTAAAGCTTGGGCGAAACGTAAAGCCATCGAGCATGGCGGTTTACTGAAATACGTCCACGGTGGCGAATATCACGCATACAACCCAGATGTGGTCGGCACACTGCAAACCGCAGTGAAATCAGGTGAAAGCAACGATTATCAGAGCTTTGCTAAACAGGTAAACCAACGTCCTGTTGCCATGCTGCGTGACTTAATGTCGCTGAAAAAATCAGATTCACCGCTACCACTTGAGCAAATCGAGCCAAGCACTGAACTGTTCAAACGCTTTGACTCGGCAGCAATGTCGATTGGTGCACTTAGCCCAGAAGCGCACGAAGCGCTTGCAACAGCGATGAACCGCCTTGGTGGTTACTCTAACTCGGGTGAAGGCGGTGAAGATCCTCGTCGCTTCGGTACTGAGCGTAATTCGCGCATCAAACAAATTGCTTCAGGTCGATTTGGTGTAACGCCTCATTACCTAACTAATGCGGACGTACTGCAAATCAAGATTGCACAGGGTGCGAAACCGGGAGAAGGTGGCCAGCTGCCAGGACACAAAGTCACAGCCGAAATCGCTAAGCTGCGTTATTCGGTACAAGGGGTTACTCTGATCTCCCCTCCTCCGCACCATGATATTTATTCTATTGAAGATTTAGCCCAACTGATCTTCGACCTGAAACAAGTCAACCCCAATGCGCTAGTTTCAGTGAAGTTAGTCTCTGAGCCAGGCGTTGGCACCATCGCAACGGGGGTAGCGAAAGCTTACGCTGATCTCATTACCATCTCCGGCTACGACGGTGGTACCGCAGCAAGTCCGCTAACTTCAGTGAAATACGCTGGTAGCCCTTGGGAGTTGGGACTGGCGGAGACACAACAAGCACTGGTTGCTAATGGTCTGCGCCATAAGATCCGCCTGCAAGTAGATGGTGGTCTAAAGACCGGCCTAGACGTGGTTAAAGCGGCAATTCTAGGTGCAGAAAGCTTCGGTTTTGGTACTGCGCCAATGGTGGCAATGGGTTGTAAGTTCCTACGTATTTGTCACCTCAACAACTGTGCAACTGGAGTTGCAACTCAAGACGAGACACTGCGTAAAGAGTACTTCAAAGGTCTACCGGAAATGGTAATGAACTACTTCATTGGTCTGGCGGACGAAGTGCGTGGATTGCTCGCGGAACTTGGGGCTGAAAAACTGACTGACTTGATTGGTCGTACGGATTTGTTGGAAACCGTTGAAGGTCTGACAGCGAAACAATCAAAGTTGGATCTCTCCAATATTCTCGAAGCGCCAGTCTCTCCAGAGGGACATCCCCTTTACTGGACACAGCCAAACAAACCATTTGATAAAGCGGAGCTAAACCAGAAGATCGTTGAAGACGCATTGCAAGCAGTTGAGAAACGTCAATCAGCAAGCTTCTTTTACAACGTGATCAACACCGACCGTTCTGTCGGCGCTCGCCTATCGGGTGAAATTGCTCAGCGTTACGGCAACCAAGGCATGGCGGCAACGCCAATCAAGTTGTACCTAGATGGAACCGCAGGGCAATCCTTTGGTGTTTGGAACGCGGGTGGCGTAGAGCTTTACCTCACTGGTGATGCGAACGACTACGTCGGCAAAGGCATGGCTGGTGGTAAGGTCGTGATCAAGCCTCACCTTGGCACGGCGTTTAAGTGTAATGAAGCGACCATCATTGGTAACACCTGCTTGTATGGCGCAACGGGCGGCAAACTGTTCGCTGCAGGTAAAGCAGGTGAGCGTTTCGGCGTGCGTAACTCAGGCACGATTGCCGTCATTGAAGGTGCAGGCGATAACGCCTGTGAATACATGACCGGCGGTATCATCGCCATTCTTGGCGCGACAGGCGTCAACTTTGGTGCGGGCATGACTGGCGGTTTTGCTTACGTATTGGATGAGAACCAAGACTTCCAAGGTCGCGTGAACAGCGAATCAATTGAAGCAATTTCTCTGTCGGATCTCTACATCCACCAAGAGCACTTACGTGGTCTGATTGCTGAGCATCTTGAAGAAACCGGCTCAAGCTACGCAGAAGATATCTTGGCGAACTTTGATGAATGGATTCCAAAGTTCTACTTGGTGAAACCACAAGCAGCAGACTTACGCACCCTGCTTGGTCACCAAAGTCGTAGCGCCGCAGAACTGCGCGTTCAAGCCCAGTAATCATGGAGGATGTTTGAATCATGAGCCAGAACGTTTACCAATTTATCGATGTCCAGCGCGTTGATCCTGCGAAGAAACCCATCAAAATTCGTAAGATCGAGTTCGTTGAAATCTATGAACCGTTTACCAAGCAACAAGCGACCGCGCAAGCGGATCGCTGCTTGGATTGTGGTAACCCATATTGTGAGTGGAAGTGCCCAGTCCACAACTACATCCCTCAATGGCTAAAACTTGCCAATGAAGGTCGTATCCTTGAAGCCGTTGAGCTGTCACACCAAACCAACAGCTTGCCAGAGGTTTGTGGTCGAGTTTGTCCGCAAGATCGTCTGTGTGAAGGCTCTTGCACCCTCAATGATGACTTTGGCGCTGTCACCATCGGTAACATTGAAAAATACATTACCGACAAAGCGTTCGAAATGGGCTGGAAGCCTGACATGTCCAAAGTGGAATGGACCGATAAAAAGGTTGCCATCATTGGTGCAGGGCCAGCAGGCTTGGCCGCCGCCGATATACTTGTGCGCAATGGCGTGAAACCTGTCGTATTTGACCGCTATCCTGAAATTGGAGGTCTACTGACCTTCGGTATTCCTTCATTCAAGCTTGAAAAAGGCGTGATGGAAAACCGTCGCCGCGTCTTTACCGAGATGGGCGTAGAGTTCCGTATGAATGTCGAAGTAGGCAAAGATGTGTACATGCAAGAGCTGCTTGATAAGTACGATGCCGTCTTTTTGGGGGTTGGTACTTACCAGTACATGCGTGCTGGATTAGAAAATGAGGGCGCGCCGGGCGTTTACGATGCTCTGCCATTCTTGATTTCCAATACTTACAAAGTGATGGGCTTAGAACACGACCAGCCATTTATCGACATGGCGAAACAGCGCGTCGTGGTATTGGGTGGTGGTGATACCGCAATGGACTGTGTTCGTACCTCTATCCGCCAAGGCGCATCAAATGTTATATGTGCTTACCGTCGTGATGAAGCCAACATGCCAGGCTCTCGCCGCGAGGTGAAAAATGCCAAAGAAGAAGGCGTAAAGTTCATGTTCAACCTGCAGCCCTTGGGGATTGAAGTGGATGCATCAGGCAAAGTCTCGGGTGTCAAAGTGGTGAAAACCGCACTTGGCGAACCTGATGAAGCAGGTCGCCGCCGTCCAGAGCCCGTCGAAGGCAGCGAGCACGTTCTACCGGCAGACATCGTGATCATGGCATTTGGTTTCCAACCACACAAAATGGACTGGTTAGCACCGTTTGATGTCGATTTGGATCAGTGGGGTCGTATCAAAGCCCCTGCAAAACAAGCGTTCCAATTCCAGACCAGCAACGAAAAGATCTTCGCTGGCGGGGATGCGGTACGAGGCTCTGATCTGGTCGTGACTGCAATTGATGAAGGTCGAAAAGCGGCGGAAGGCATTCTCGATTACCTCGAAGTTTAATCACACCTAACATCTCAAAAAGGATCCTATTGTTGGATCCTTTTTTCTTTTATTACATATAATTAAATTCCTAATATAAGGAATAGAATAATGAAAAAAGTCGCTCTCCTTTCCATCACTTTGCTCGGCTTAACCGCTTGTAGCCAAGGAGTCACAACCATGACAGATCGTTCTCAATCACCTTGTGGTGACAAACCAAACTGCGTTTCCACCCAAGACACGCGTGAAGAATATAATCTAACGCCATTTACCCTAACTGATTCAGCGAACATCGATGCGATTGAGCAAGTGGCGCTTGAACTGCCGGGGGCGAAGACAGCCCTCAAAGAAGGCAATTACCTACGTATTGAATGCACATCTAAAATCATGCGCTTTGTGGACGATTTAGAGCTTAAGATCGAAGGCGACCAGCTCATTGTTCGTTCCGAATCTCGTGTCGGCTATTCAGACTTTGGCGTCAATCGCAAACGCGCAGACCAATTGCGTTCTCTGCTAACCACGGCCAAATTAATCAAATAGCACCACATCTTGGTGCAGAGTGGTATACTCTCGCCAACTTACAAATTTTACCCAAAGAGAGTGTTATGAAAGTTGGTATCATCGGTGCGATGGAACAAGAAGTCACCATCCTGAAAGAAGCTATGACAAACTGCCAAACCGTAAACAAAGCAGGTTGTACGTTTTTCTCTGGTCAAATTAACGACGTAGATGTGGTACTGCTTCAGTCTGGCATCGGTAAAGTAGCGGCAGCTGTTGGCACCACTATTCTTCTTGATGAATACCAACCAGATGTAGTGATCAACACCGGTTCAGCGGGTGGTTTTGACTCAAGCCTAAACTTAGGCGACGTTGTTATCTCAACAGAAGTTCGTCACCACGATGCAGACGTAACTGCGTTTGGTTACGAAATGGGTCAAATGGCCGGTCAACCAGCAGCATTCAAAGCAGATGAGAAGCTAATGGATCTTGCGGAAAAAGCACTGGCTCAAATGGAAAACACTCACGCAGTTCGTGGTCTTATCTGTACTGGTGATGCGTTTGTTTGCACTGCAGAACGCCAAGAGTTCATTCGTAAACACTTCCCATCTGTTATCGCAGTAGAGATGGAAGCATCTGCTATCGCTCAAACTTGCCATCAATTCAACACACCGTTTGTTGTTGTTCGTGCTATCTCTGACGTAGCAGACAAAGAGTCACCAATGAGCTTCGAAGAATTCCTACCGCTAGCAGCGAAAAGCTCTTCAGAAATGGTGTTCAAAATGTTGGAACTGACTAAGTAAGTCTCTCAGATTTCATGGAAGAAACCTTTCAACAGATCTATGCCAACGGTGCGCTCCTCGTCATGTGGGGCGCATTACTATTCCACTTATTAATCCCCATTCCACACGCTGCGCATCCCGTCACTTTGTGGCATAAATTCGCAGAACAACTGGCGAATAAAGTTAATAACAACCACAACTACTCACAAAGCGTTCTCTCTGGCGGGCTCGCACTGCTTCTTATGCTTGTACCCTGTTTGATATTACTGCTCGCGATGAAGCCCTTAGTTTGGCAAGCGCCCTTATTTGAGCTGGCATTACTGCTTATTGCTCTTGACTGGCGAAACAACGAATCACTTGCTAAACAACTCGTCACTGCAATGTCGAATGAGAACAAAGTGCAGTGCCGAGCACTACTCAAGCCTTACCTTAACCGCGATACAGACAGCTTATCGCTCTTAGGGATTGGTAAAGCAGGTGCAGAGACCATCATCATGGGCTACGGACGTAACGTTGTGTGCGTGTTGTTCTGGTATGGATTTACTGGTGGAATTGGCGCATTAATGTATCGCCTAACGGCAGAGCTCGCTCGCGCTTGGTCCCCAAGTCGCCGCCAGTATTCACCTTTTGGTAAGCCTGCTATTCAGCTAACGGCTGGATTGGAGATTGTTCCTTTACGCTTATTTGCCATGTTCATTAGCATGGGGAAAAACCTATCAAGTGTTTCCACCTCCATGCTTCAACAAGCGAAATCTTGGCCGCTTCCAGGACCAGCTTGGTTGTTGTGCTCGATTGGTAACAAGCTTCAATTGTCACTTGGCGGCCCAGCACTGTACCAAGGTCAAAGAGCTGAACGAGCAAAAATTGGTGGTCGTATCGCACCATCTGCTATTCATTTGGCACAAATCCAAACCCTCATTGTATGGCGTATTTTGGCTTGGATCGTTATCCAAAGCCTTATCCTCGGACTCATTTATCAAGGACTATGATGAACAAACTTTGCTTTGCTCTTCCTCTTTTCTTCTCTGCCGCTTCTTTTGCCAATGAACCCGCTCAACGCGTCATCAGTCTGGCGCCACACGCAACGGAAATCGCCTATGCCGCAGGTCTTGGAGACAAACTGATAGCGGTCAGTGAGATGAGTGACTACCCAGAGCAAGCTAAAGGCCTAGAAAGAGTATCAAACTACCAAGGTATCAAACTTGAACGCATCATTGCTCTTCAGCCCGATTTGGTTATCGCTTGGCCTGCAGGGAATCCTGCCAAAGAACTTGAGAAGCTCAAACAATTTGGCATCCCTATTTACTCTTCAACAACGGGGACGCTAGAAGATATTGCCAAAAATATTGAACAGCTCAGCCAGTACAGTGAAAGACCGGAAGTAGGACAAAAGAGCGCCGCAAATTTTCGTGCACAACTGAAAGCGTTAAAAGAAAAGTACAATACCGAAGAGAAAGTCCGCTACTTCTATCAGTTGAGTGAAAAGCCGATCATCACCGTTACGGGCAATAATTGGCCAAGTGAAGTTTTCACCTTCTGTGGTGGTGAGAATATCTTTGCCAAAGGCATTGCTCCTTACCCGCAAGTCAGCATCGAGCAAGTGATGACTCGCCAGCCTGAAGTGCTGTTCACTTCTCGCCATGCAATGAGTGATGATGGTAAGTGGGTTGCCTGGAAAAACGACATCCCCGCGCTTAAAAATGGCCATGTTTGGTCTCTGAATGCCGATTTGATCAACCGCCCGACCCCAAGAACCTTAAACGCGATCACAGAGGTGTGTGAACACTTTGAAAGCGTGCGGCAAAAACGCTAACGTTTTCATTGGAAATCCCGTAAAATTTCCACCCTATTTCTGTTCCCCACAATTTGTTTAAAAGGTACTAAGTAACATGGACTCCATGCTGCTTTATATGATCGATTTATTCGGTACTGCTGTCTTTGCGGTTTCTGGTGTTTTACTCGCAGGCCGATTAAAGATGGACCCTTTCGGAGTGATCGTACTCGGTAGCGTCACCGCAATTGGCGGTGGCACCATTCGCGATATGGCGCTCGGTGCAACCCCGGTATTCTGGATCACTGACACCACCTATCTTTGGGTCATTTTCATCACCTGTTTACTGACTATGATTCTGGTTCGTCGTCCTAAACGCCTACCTTGGTGGGTACTTCCTGTATGTGATGCGATTGGTTTGGCGGTGTTTGTTGGTATCGGTGTAGAGAAAGCTCTCGCCTATAACGCATCAGGCATGGTTGCAGTGATCATGGGCGTAATTACCGGCTGTGGCGGGGGCATCATTCGAGACGTGCTAGCTCGTGAAGTCCCTATGGTCTTGAGAAGTGAAGTCTACGCAACGGCTTGTATCATTGGTGGCATTTTCCATACCACAGCATTAAGTATGGGTTACGATCATTCTGTAGCCTTACTCGCTGGGGTGATATCAACGCTGATGATCCGTCTGGGCGCAATTCGCTGGCACTTGTCACTGCCAACCTTTGCCATCAATCGATAAGTAATCAGCATCGCAAGTTTCTCGAGAAGAGTCGACCTAAAAATCGGCTCTTTTTATTTCTCAACACACGATTAGCATCTGACCGAAAGCTTGGTTATATTGGTGTGACTATTCCCCATTTTCATGGATAGATAATGTTACTGGAAGGCATTGAAACGCTATTAGTACTGAGCAAAGAAAAAACCATGAGTCGCACTGGCAGTCAGCTCTACATCAGCCAATCAGCCGTGAGCAAACGCATTGCGAATCTAGAAAAAAAGCTCGGTAAGAAACTGATTGAGCCCTGTGGACGCCACATTAAGCTAACCTCTGATGCTGTTGCACTGATCAGTATCATTGAACCAACCTTTAACGAATTACGTGGTCAAATTCACGATCAACAAGAACTCGAAGATACATCGTTGATTCGAATGGATTGCTCAGAAACGTTAGTTGCAGGTTACCTCAGCTTGATCATGGAAGAGCGCTTGACCCAAGATCCTTACCTCAGAATTTCAACCAACCATACGCCACGAATCGTTGAAAACGTTAAATCAGGCAAAGCCACGCTGGGATTTTGCGCGGGCTACTTACCTCCACATCATGGTTTGATGAGTTTTCATCTAGCGGATGAGCCTTTCTCTATCATCAGTAAACATAAGCTCACTGAAATGCCAAAGACGATTCTCACCAATGATTTGAATAATCCAGCCAATACTTACCAGCAAGCTGTGTTGTCCAAACACGACATTCAGCCTTTAATGGAGATGGACTCATACACTGCTGCCGCACAGTTGGCTCTGGGTGGAATGGCACCAGCTTTAATCCCCAAATCGATAGTAAAAACTTTAAACATTGCACCTGAGTATTGCTATGCATTTGACGAGCTATCACCGCTGATTCGCCCGATTCACATCTGCTTACGCCATAATGCGTATCGCAGCGAACGAATTAAAACAGTGATAGAAGCCATTGCTGATGTTGTTGCCAAAGAAGTTTCATCGCCATCAGCATAGACATGGTAATTACTAGAGGTCGAATCCACTTTTGGCCTTTAGTCACCACGACTTTGGCACCTAGCTGAGCACCAATAAAGCCCCCTATAGCCATGGTGAAACCGATTTCCAATACTGGCAAACCAGCCAGAATAAAAAACAGCAGCGCCGCAATGTTTGAGGTAAAGTTCAGTATTTTAGTTCGGGCAGTTGCATCGACTAACGAGAAATGACCAAGCGCAACAAAACAAAGTGCAAAAATAGACCCCGTTCCTGGGCCAAAAAAGCCATCATAGAAGCCAACGCCACCACCAACGCATAACGCAAACATAGCTTCAGAAAGCTTCCGATCTCCGCCTGCGGCTTTCGAGTTTGAAGCAAATAAGAAGTAGAGTGAAATCGCGATCAGCAATACTGGAATAAGGCTAGTTAATATTCCAGCATCAATATACTGCACCGCTTCAGCACCAATGGCTGAGCCAATAAAAGTACATAAAATGGCAAGGCGCATCTCTTTCAAGCTCACGATACCATTACGAACAAAGTACCAACTGGCTGAAAAACTGCCGAATGAACTTTGTAGCTTGTTGGTCGCCAGCGCCTGAGTTGGGCTTAGCCCCGCCGCCAGCAGAGCAGGTAGAGTCAATAGACCGCCGCCACCAGCCATAGCATCAATAAATCCAGCGACTGATGCGACAAAAAACAATCCAATTAAAATCTCAAAAGTGATTTCCACTTATGCGTCCTGGTAAAAATGTGTAACGAAAAGAAGGCAACGATAACACCGCCTCACAAACGAGAAAAAGGAAACTCAAGACACTAACCTATTCCAGATTTTCATTAATTCTCATGAGATCAAAAAAGCCCGCTCAGATGAGCGGGCAATGAGGTTGTCATATAAGCCCTATTTTTCGGGCTTACTGATTTTTATCTATTACGCTTCTAGGCTCGCTTTCACTTTTGCGTGCAGCTCTTGAACCGAAGTCACTGTGCTCTTCGCATCTGCTGTGTGTGACATACAAGTTGCGAATGCAGCGTTTAGCGTTGTCGTGTAGTTCACTTTCTCTGCTAGTGCACCGCGACGTAGAACTTTAGAATCTTCAATCGCTTGACGACCTGCGGCAGTGTTCACGATGTAGGTGTACTCATTGTTCTTGATACGGTCAAGAATGTGAGGACGACCTTCGTGTACTTTGTTTACTAGACGTGGATTAATGCCCGCTTCGCCAAGAATGACTGCTGTACCGTGTGTTGCATCTAGCTGGTAACCAAGCTTAGATAGCTTTGATGCAAGGTCAACAACACGTTCTTTGTCGCCTTCGCGAACAGACAGTAGTGCACGGCCACCTTCTGGGTACACATTTCCACAGCCAAGCTCTGCTTTCGCGTAAGCTTCCGCAAACGTTGCTCCAACCCCCATAACTTCACCAGTAGAGCGCATTTCTGGGCCCAACAGTGGGTCAACACCCGGGAACTTGTTGAATGGCAGTACCACTTCTTTTACAGAGTAGTATGGCGGGATGATTTCTTTCGTAAAGCCCTGAGACTCTAGAGATTGACCCGCCATGACACGAGCAGCAATCTTAGCGATTGGTGCACCCGTTGCTTTCGATACGAACGGTACCGTACGCGCTGCACGAGGGTTAACCTCGATTAGGTATACTTGGTTGTTCTTCACCGCGAACTGCGTGTTCATCAGACCACGAACACCCAACTCGAACGCTAGTTTTTCAACTTGCTCACGCATGACGTCTTGGATTTCTTGGCTTAGCGTGTATGCAGGAAGAGAACATGCCGAGTCACCTGAGTGAACACCCGCTTGCTCGATGTGCTCCATGATACCGCCGATAACCACTCGCTCACCGTCACAGATAGCATCAATATCCACTTCAACTGCGTCATCTAGGAAGCTATCTAGTAGTACTGGAGATTCGTTTGATACGCTAACAGCTTCGTTGAAGTAACGACGTAGGTCTTGCTCATCGTATACGATTTCCATCGCACGACCGCCCAGTACGTAAGAAGGACGCACAACCAGTGGGTAACCGATTTCACGAGATTTCTCTACCGCTTGCTCCATCGTGGTTACTGTTGCGTTTTCTGGCTGTAGAAGACCTAGACGGTCAACCGCAACTTGGAAACGCTCACGGTCTTCTGCACGGTCGATGGCATCTGGGCTCGTACCGATGATTGGCACGCCAGCCGCTTCAAGTGCGCGAGCCAGTTTAAGTGGTGTTTGACCACCGTATTGAACGATAACGCCTTTTGGCTTTTCAACACGAGCGATTGCTAGTACGTCTTCCAGTGTTACTGGTTCGAAGTACAGACGGTCAGACGTGTCGTAGTCTGTTGAAACGGTCTCAGGGTTACAGTTAACCATGATGGTTTCGTAGCCATCTTCACGTAGTGCTAGTGATGCGTGTACACAACAGTAATCAAATTCAATACCTTGGCCGATACGGTTTGGACCGCCGCCTAGAATCATGATCTTCTCTTTGTCTGTTGGGTTCGCTTCACACTCATCATCGTAAGATGAGTACATGTAAGCCGTATCAGATGAGAACTCAGCCGCACACGTATCTACGCGCTTGTAAACTGGGTGGATGTCGTACTGGTCACGTAGGCGACGGATTTCACTTTCCGCAACACCTAGAATCTTAGATAGGCGCGCATCCGCAAAACCTTTACGCTTCAGCTTGTTAAGCTCTTCTTTGTTCAAACCAGCAAAGCCTTTCGCTTTAAGATCTTGCTCAAGCTTAACGATGTCTTCTATTTGAACTAGGAACCAGCGGTCGATTTGCGTTAGGTTGAATACGCCATCAACTGACATACCCGCACGGAATGCATCTGCGATGTACCAAATACGCTCTGCGCCTGCTTCTTTCAGTTCATGACGAATTTTCGTCAATGCGTCTGGTGCGTCTAGGTCGACCATCTCATCAAAGCCAGTCGCGCCCACTTCTAGGCCGCGTAGCGCTTTTTGTAGAGATTCTTGCTGGTTACGACCGATTGCCATTACCTCACCAACTGACTTCATCTGAGTAGTCAGGCGGTCGTTAGCACCGGCAAATTTCTCGAAGTTAAAACGAGGAATTTTAGTGACTACGTAGTCGATGGTTGGCTCGAATGATGCTGGAGTTGCGCCACCAGTGATGTCATTCATTAACTCATCTAACGTGAAACCAACCGCCAGTTTCGCTGCCACTTTCGCGATAGGGAAACCTGTTGCTTTCGATGCTAGCGCAGAAGAACGAGATACACGTGGGTTCATCTCAATGATAACCATGCGACCATCTTTCGGATTGATACCAAACTGTACGTTTGAACCACCCGTTTCAACACCGATTTCACGCAGTACCGCTAGAGAAGCGTTACGCATTAGTTGGTATTCTTTGTCTGTCAGCGTTTGAGCTGGAGCAACCGTGATGGAGTCACCTGTGTGGATACCCATTGGGTCAAAGTTTTCAATCGCACATACGATGATACAGTTGTCTGCTTTGTCGCGAACCACTTCCATCTCGTACTCTTTCCAACCGATAAGTGACTCATCAATAAGAAGTTCATTGGTAGGAGAAAGATCTAGACCACGACGACAGATTTCTTCAAATTCTTCTTTGTTGTACGCAATACCACCGCCAGTACCACCCATGGTGAAAGATGGACGAATGATACATGGGAAGCCAACCATATCGAGAACTTTGTATGCCTCTTCCATGGTTTTTGCAGTATCTGCTCGTGGACACTCAAGGCCGATAGACTTCATCGCTTTATCGAAACGAGAACGGTCTTCCGCTTTGTCGATCGCGTCTGCGGTTGCACCAATCATCTCGACGCCGAACTCCGCAAGAACACCGTGTTTTTCTAGATCAAGCGCACAGTTCAGTGCCGTTTGGCCACCCATTGTTGGTAGTACTGCGTCTGGGCGTTCTTTTTCGATGATCTTACGCACCACTTCCCATTGGATTGGTTCGATGTAAGTCGCATCGGCCATATCTGGGTCAGTCATAATGGTTGCAGGGTTAGAGTTCACCAGAATAACTCGGTAACCCTCTTCACGCAGAGCTTTACACGCTTGTGCGCCAGAGTAGTCAAACTCACATGCCTGACCGATTACAATCGGACCAGCACCAAGAATAAGAATACTTTGAATGTCAGTACGTTTTGGCATTATCTACTACTCCGAATTAAGCGCTGTGTTTTTTGATTAGTTCGATAAAGTGGTCAAATAGCGGTGCCGCGTCTTCTGGACCTGGGCTCGCTTCTGGGTGACCTTGGAAGCTGAATGCTGGCTTGTCTGTACGGTGAATACCCTGCAGAGAGCCGTCAAATAGCGATACGTGAGTCGCGCGTAGATTTTCAGGTAGTGTTGCTTCGTCTGCTGCAAAACCGTGGTTTTGAGACGTAATCATTACAACATTACGATCCAAATCTTTTACTGGGTGGTTCGCACCATGGTGGCCAAACTTCATCTTCACCGTCTTAGCACCTGATGCTAACGCAAGAATTTGGTGGCCAAGACAGATACCAAAGATTGGTAAATTTTTCTCTAGAAATACTTTGGTCGCCTCAATGGCGTAAGTACATGGTTCTGGGTCACCTGGGCCGTTTGATAAGAAAACGCCATCAGGATTTAGAGCCAGCACCTCTTCTGCTGAAGTTTCAGCAGGCACAACCGTTAAGCGGCAGCCGCGATCCACCAACATACGCAGGATGTTACGCTTTGCGCCGAAATCGTAGGCAACAACGTGATATGGCAACTCGCTGTCGTCTTGCGCTTCAGGAAGTCCACCCTCGAGCGTCCACGAACCTTGTTTCCATTGATACGCTTCTTTTGTTGTAACCTCTTTCGCAAGATCCATTCCTTTCAAGCCAGGGAATTCTTTCGCTTTCGCTAATGCTAGGGCTTCGTCTATAGAAGAGCCCGCAACGATACAACCGTTTTGCGCACCTTTCTCACGTAGGATACGAGTCAGCTTACGCGTGTCGATATCTGCAATGCCGACAATGTTTTGCGACTTAAGGTAATCAGAAAGGGATTGTTCATTACGGAAGTTAGAAGCGATAAGAGGGAGATCGCGAATCACAAGGCCTTGAGCGTGGATTGAAGAGGATTCTTCGTCTTCGGAATTGGTTCCGGTATTGCCAATGTGAGGATAAGTAAGAGTAACGATTTGTTGAGAATAGGAAGGATCAGTGAGAATTTCTTGGTACCCCGTCATCGAGGTATTAAAAACAACTTCACCAACGGAAATACCATCTGCTCCAATGGACACACCGCGGAACACTGTCCCATCTTCTAGGACTAACAGTGCTAATTTACCCAAGACAACCTCCAGAATAAAAATGCATAAAAAATAAATTAAGTTGCAAACCTGCCTTCCTTTACCTTGAATATCTACATAAACAGGTATTTTTGACAAATTGGCGGTATTCTAAGGATGGACTTAGAAAGTGTCAATACCGTTCGAAAAATAAATCATTGCTTTCTAGCAGGTAAATCCATTTTCAAGCAAAGAGCCTTAAAAAAATAAGTTTTATCTAAAATTAGACCTAGCATGATGACACTTTTATAGATTTTACAAAATTGAACATATTACAGTTCACAAAAATTTATGTGATCATCACGCAAACGTTCATCACCAAAAAAACAAACCAAACTTTTAGGCGCTTCAAGCAAAAACAACCACAAAAGCCACATAAATTACACTTAACCTACCCCAAAAAGGCCAAAAATCTTACTAGATTTTTTTACATCATTTTCGATAAACATAAAAAAACCGGCTTGCGCCGGTGAATGATTATGTACTTAAAGCTCATTTAAGCTCAACACATCGGTCATGCTATAAAAACCTGATGGCTTAGCATTTAACCACACGGCTGCTTTTACTGCTCCGTTTGCGAAAGTCATACGATCGGTCGCTTTGTGAGTGATTTCGACACGCTCACCAATATCAGCAAACATTGCCGTGTGTTCCCCCACGATATCACCAGCACGAATCGTCGCAAAACCGATCTCGTCTTTGGTACGTTCACCTGTGATACCTTCACGAGCGTAAACGGCAACATCGCTTAACTTATTGCCCATCGCACCTGCAATCGCTTCGCCCATACCAATCGCAGTACCAGATGGGGCATCAACTTTATGACGGTGATGCGCTTCTACAATCTCAATATCACAGTAGTCACCCATTACTTGGGCGGCTTTTTCTAGTAGCTTGAAGACAAGATTCACGCCAACAGAATAGTTAGGAGCCATAACAACAGGGACTTGCTTTGCCGCGTCCTCAATCAATGCTCGCTCTGCTTCACTAAAGCCTGTTGTGCCAATCACAATGCTCTTACCATGCTGTTTACACAGTTCAAGGTTAGCTAACGTGCTGACTGGAGAGGAAAAATCGATGATCACATCAAAGTTGTCGATTTCCTTAGCAAGATCATCGGTCAAGAAGACATCAATTTTACCTTCCCCACAAAGCTCACCCACATCGACACCAACTAATGAAGACTCAGGACGTTCAGATCCCGCAGTAACGGATGCTTCTGGATTTAGGTGTGATGCTTTAACTAGGTTACGACCCATACGGCCTGCAGCACCTGCGATTGCAATACGAACCATTGCGCTTTCTCTCCTTCTCTGGATAACGAGGCTTACTCTCGTTTTCTTTCGTTTCACTGAATCTTTTTAAACTAACAATATCCCGTGTTAACCACAAGACAGTTCGCTGTGAGTTAAGAAAACTCTTTAATCACTCGCTCCAGAATCGGTACGTTCGCTTCTGGGAAGGCATAGTTTGATAATGCGCCTATTTCAACCCAACGACCTTGCTGCCCTTCTTTTCCATAAGGTTGACCATCAAACTGCGTTACAGAAATAAAATCAAATTTCAATGACTTATCTGGGTAATCATATTCAAGGTGTTCAAACAGAGATTGCTCGGTGATCGTAATGCCGATCTCTTCTTCCAGTTCACGAGCCATCGCTAACTCAACACTTTCACCTTGCTCAACTTTACCGCCGGGGAACTCCCAAAAGCCACCTTTGTGCTTATCATCGGGACGCTTAGTAATAAAAATTTGCGACCTTTCTTGGTTGAAAATGATCGCTGCAACAATGTGAATTCTTTTCATGGGTTTATCCCTAGATCTATCGATACAAAAAGAGCCGCCTAAGCGACTCTTTTTAATACATAATCAAACTCAATTAGTTAATTTGACCGTGACACTGTTTGTACTTCTTACCACTGCCACATGGACAAGGCTCATTACGTCCCACTTTACGCTCATCACGAACCATTGGTTGGTTTGAACCCTCCGCAGCAGCTTCATCTTCCACAAGTGGATTTTGTGCCGCTGCATGTTGAGCTTGCGCACGACGAGCGGCTTCTTCAGCTTGCGCACGACGTTGCTCTTCCATACGCTCAACTTCTTCTTGCTGCTGAACGCGAACTCGAGACAATACCGTAATCACATCGGTTTTCAGCGCTTCTAGTAGGCCTTCAAACAATTCAAACGACTCGCGCTTGTACTCTTGTTTCGGGTTCTTTTGTGCATAGCCACGTAGATGAATACCTTGACGAAGATGATCCATCGCCGCTAGGTGCTCTTTCCATAGCGTATCCAGTGTTTGAAGCATGACCGATTTTTCAAAGTTACGCAGAACTTGAGCGCCTACGACTTCTTCTTTCACTTTGTATACTTCAACCGCTAGATTAATGATCTTTTCACGCAGTGCTTCTTCATACAGTTTGTCATCTTCTTCAAGCCATTGCTTAATCGGCGCATCAAGATCGAAGTCCGCTTTCAAACGTTCTTGAAGACCTTCCACGTCCCACATATCTTCTAAAGACTGTGGCGGGATGTACTCATCAATGATAGCGGTCATAACGTCTTCGCGGTTTTGTTCGATCATCTCGCTGATGTCATCAATACTCATCAACTCATCACGAAGTTCATAGACCACTTTACGTTGATCGTTCGCCACGTCATCGTATTCAAGAAGCTGTTTACGAATATCAAAGTTACGTCCTTCCACTTTACGCTGTGCTTTTTCAATTGAACGAGACAACATCTTAGATTCAATCGCTTCGCCTTCTTCCATACCACTTTGGATAAGACTAGCCATACGATCTGATGTGAAGATACGTAGTAGTGAATCTTCCATTGATAGGTAGAAACGAGATGAGCCCGCATCACCTTGACGACCAGAACGACCACGTAGCTGGTTATCGATACGACGAGATTCGTGACGCTCAGTACCAATGATGTGTAGACCACCAGACTCTAGCACTTGATCGTGAACTTGCTTCCACTCAGCTTTAATCGCATCAATTTGTTCTTTAGTTGGATCTTGCAGTGCTTCCACTTTTGCTTGCCAGCTACCACCTAACACGATATCTGTACCACGACCCGCCATGTTCGTTGCGATGGTGACCGCACCTGGCGTACCTGCTTCTGCAACAATTTCCGCTTCACGCTCGTGGAATTTCGCGTTCAGTACGTTGTGCTTAATCTTCGCTTTCTTCAGTGCGTTAGACAATAGCTCTGATTTCTCGATAGAAACCGTACCAACAAGAGACGGCTGACCTTTTTCTACGCGCTCTTTAATATCTTCGATGATTGCCGCAAATTTCTCTGCTTCAGTACGGTACACCACATCTGGCATATCGTTACGGACCATCGGTTTGTTAGTTGGAATAACCACCGTTTCTAGACCGTAGATCGATTGGAATTCGAATGCTTCGGTATCCGCTGTACCTGTCATACCTGACAGTTTTTCGTATAAACGGAAGTAGTTCTGGAATGTGATCGATGCCAGTGTTTGGTTTTCGTTTTGAATCTTAACGCCTTCTTTCGCTTCAACCGCTTGGTGAAGACCTTCAGACCAACGACGGCCTGGCATCGTACGCCCCGTGTGTTCATCAACAATAACCACTTCACCGTCGTCATTGACGATGTAGTCTATGTTACGCTCGAACAATACGTGTGCACGAAGTGCTGCGTTCACGTGGTGCAGTAGGCTGATGTTCGTTGGAGAGTAAAGTGTGTCACCCTCTTCCATCAAGCCATTTTTCACCATCAGTTCTTCGACAAATTCTTGGCCTGTTTCAGTCAGGTATACTTGCTTAGACTTCTCATCCACAGTGTAGTGACCGTCACCACGATACTCTTCTGAGTCTTCTTTATCTTGTTTCTGAAGCTGCGGAATAAGTAGGTTAATACGTGTGTATAGATCTGAACTGTCTTCTGCTGGACCAGAGATAATTAAAGGAGTACGAGCTTCATCGATAAGAATTGAGTCCACTTCATCGACAACGGCAAAGAAACGCTCACGCTGAACACGATCTTCATTACGGAAAGCCATGTTGTCACGAAGGTAGTCAAAACCAAACTCATTGTTGGTTCCGTAAAGAATATCGGCTTGGTAAGCTTCTTTCTTTGCCTGAGGAGGCATGTTTGGCACGTTGATGCCAACGGTCATACCTAAGAATTCAAACAGAGGACGGTTTGTCTCTGCGTCACGCGTTGCAAGGTAGTCGTTCACCGTAACAACGTGCACGCCTTTACCTGGTAGTGCGTTGAGGTAAGCAGGAAGAGTTGCAGTTAGAGTTTTACCTTCACCAGTACGCATTTCCGCGATTTGGCCACCGTTCAGAACCATACCACCGATTAGCTGTACGTCGAAGTGGCGCATACCGTAAACACGCTTAGATGCTTCACGAACCGTAGCAAAAGCTTCTGGAAGTAGCTTATCAAGAGTTTCGCCTTGCTCTAGGCGCTCACGGAACTCAACAGTTTTCGCTTTTAGCTCTTCATCAGATAGAGCTTCAAATGTTGGTTCGTAGTTATTGATCTCTTTTACAATTTTTCTAAGGCGGCGCAGTGTTCGGTCGTTGCGACTGCCAATCACTTTTGTCAGTAGCTTAGTTATCATTTTTCGTGAATCTCTCTTTAATCAGACCGTTCCCGATCTACTCGTAATGCCTTCAGTCTCTGCCAATTTTGAACTAAGAATACTGAGATAAATCATTTAACAAAGATATTGAGTTCAAACATCCGCATTTCAAGGCCAAATTTTGAAACAATGTGGCTTAGTGTAAGGATTTTTCATCCATACAACCATTAATAGACGTATTTGTTTGAAGCACTCTGAAGTTTTTAATCAAAGTGGTGACGGATTAGCCAGTATTTGCTCATACATTGAGATTCGAAATCGATATTCTCAGTACAATTATCATCATCTTGATATACTTAGCGTGTATTTCTACCTAAAAAGCACCTCTTTTTGCGTTAATTTCGAGGGCAATTGGGTAATAAAGACAATAATGTAAACTATACCTAGATGGAAAGCTGCTCTAGAATACCAATATCTCAACAAAATTAGATTTTGCCTATGCGTGATCATCGCCCAACAGCTACAGACGATCTTATTGCTGAATCTCAGTTTAAGCAGATTCAACAGCATGCTGGAGAGATCTTACAGCTAAACCAAGCTCTACAATCGATCTTACCGAAAGGCACCGCCGATCATTGCCGAGTAGCGAATATTCGCAATGGCCACTTGTTGATTGATGTCTCTAGTGCTGCGATCAAAATGAAGGTCGATTACGATCGTTTAATGATCCTCAATAAACTGCGTACACAAGGCTACGCCAAACTCATGAGTGTTGAGGTGAGAATTAACCCTTCTTTGTACCGAAATCGCTTTGAACATGATGATCGGCCAAAACGCCCACCTCTCACTGAAGCGGCGGCTAACTCATTAATGATCATTGCAGATATCGCTCCGCCTAAAATTAAAGAGCGTTTAAAGCGTCTCGCTGACATGGCAGAAAAGAAGAGCAACAAATGAGCGTTTTTTTAAACGACTTATTTACAGATAGCAAAAAGCCAGGCATTGCCTGGCTTTCTTAATCTATTTACGTCTGCGCATTTAGTATTATGCTAGAACCATGTTTGGTTCTGCAAAAGCAACCGGTGAACCCGCTTCTTCTTCAAATGTTGTCCATTCCCATGCTTCTTGATCAGCAAGAACGGCACGTAGAAGTTGGTTGTTCAAACCATGACCTGATTTGTACGCTCGGAATTCGCCGATGATGGCATGACCACACATGTAAAGGTCACCAATCGCGTCCAATACTTTGTGTGTTACGAACTCATTCTCAAAGCGTAGGCCTTCTTCGTTAAGAATACGGTAATCATCCAGTACGATTGCGTTATCAAAGCTACCACCCAGAACTAAGTTCTGAGATTGTAGGTATTCGATATCACGCATGAAACCAAACGTACGCGCACGAGAAATCTCACGAACGAAACCTTGAGATGAGAAATCAAACAGAAGACGTTGCTCGTCTGACTCGATCGCAGGGTGGTTAAAGTCAATTTCAAAGTCCATACGGAAGCCGTTAAATGGTACAAATTCAGCCCATTTATCGCCGTCTTCAAAACGAACTGGTTTCTTAATACGGATAAAACGCTTTGGCGCATTTTGCGTTTCGACACCAGCTTGTTGCAGCAGATATACGAACGGGCTTGCGCTACCATCCATAATTGGAATTTCAGGTGCGTCAACTTCAACAATAATATTGTCGATACCCATACCAGCAAGTGCTGCATTCAAGTGTTCAACCGTTGAAATGCGAATACCTTCGTCGTTAACCAATGCTGTACATAACATAGTGTCACGAACAGATGCCGGATCAGCTGGAAAATCTACAGGTGGATTTACATCTGTACGACGGTAAATAATGCCTGTATTTGCAGCAGCTGGGCGCAGAGTAAGTGTCACTTTACGACCAGAGTGGAGACCCACACCAGTTGTTTTCACTATTTCTTTCAGAGTTCTTTGTCTGATCATCTGCTTGCCTCTCTAAAAAATGCTACAAAACACGGCCGCCTGTAACGTCGACCGTGAATGCTACCATAATTTTGAACTCTGTCAAATTTATGGATTAAAGATTAGTCAGCCTGACGACGCAAAAATGCTGGGATATCTAAATAACCACTCTCTTTCTCTTGTTTCGGTGCTGCAGAGCTTTGACCCACAGATACAGAAGAAGAAACAGTGTTTGTTGGCTGAGGAGTTACCTGCGGTTTCTCTTGCACTTGAGTTTGTAAAACTTGTGCCGGTTTTTCCTCAACTTGTGGTAGCACCGCTTGTTGTTGCGGAGCAGGCGTTGGTGCAACTTTCGCTTTACCACCAGCAACTAATGTGATGTCTGGCTTTTTCTCATTGCCGATACCCGTAGCAACCACTGTTACACGGATTTCGTCAGTCATGTCTGGGTCTAGAGAAGTACCGATAACCACGGTGGCATTGTCAGATGCGAATGCTTTCACTGTGTTACCCACTGTCTCAAACTCATCAAGACGCATATCAAGACCTGCAGTGATGTTAACAAGGACACCACGAGCGCCCGCTAGATCGATATCTTCCAGAAGTGGGCTAGAAATTGCCATCTCCGCTGCTTCTTCTGCACGATCTTCGCCTTTCGCGATGCCACTACCCATCATTGCGTGACCCATTTCAGACATCACAGTACGTACGTCTGCGAAGTCGACGTTGATCATGCCGGGACGAGTGATGAGCTCTGCAATACCTTGAACCGCGTTCTTAAGAACATCATTCGCACTTGCAAAAGCTTCTAATAGCGTTACACCACGACCAAGAACTTTAAGTAGCTTCTCGTTTGGAATCGTGATCAAAGAATCAACATGCTTAGACAGCTCATCAATACCTTGCTCAGCGAATGCCAAACGCTTCTTGCCTTCAAAGCTGAACGGTTTCGTTACTACCGCTACCGTTAGAATGCCAAGCTCTTTAGCCACTTCAGCAATAACAGGTGCAGCGCCTGTACCTGTACCGCCACCCATACCTGCGGCGATAAACACCATGTCGGCGCCAGTTAGGGAATCTTTAATTCTGTCTCTATCTTCGAGAGCAGCCTCACGGCCGACCTGTGGATTCGCACCTGCCCCCAGACCTTTAGTGATATCACCGCCGATTTGAATGACATTACCAACGCTTGTCTTACGAAGTGCTTGCGCATCAGTGTTGACGCTGATGAATTCCACTCCTTCGATGGATTCACGCACCATGTGTTCAACGGCGTTACCACCGCCACCACCAACTCCAACGACCTTAATTACTGCATCGTCAGACATTTCCATCATCGGTTCAAACATGTGTTGTCTCCGTTTATCCTGCAACTCAGGTTAAAACTCATTTCTTATCCAATTACGCAATTTACCGAAAAAGTTAGTCACAGATGCGGAAGAACGCTTAGGTTCATTATAATCGCTATCGTCACTAGACTGCATATCTCTTGCGTAATAAAGTAATCCAACTGCCGTAGAATGGTACGGCTCTTTTACATAATCAGTTAAGCCGCTGACTTCGAGCGGTTTGCCGACCCTTACTTGATTGCGGAATACGCGCTCCGCACACTCTACCACTCCGTCAATCTGCGCAGCACCGCCGGTAAGAACAACACCTGCGGCAAGATGGTGCTTAATGCCTTCTTCGCGCAATTTTGCTTGTACTGAGTCGATAGTTTGGTTAACCAGTCCCATAAGCTCTGAGTATCGCGGCTCAATCACTTCTGACAAAGTCTGACGCTGCAGACTGCGTGAAGGTCGTCCACCGACACTTGGTACGTTAACCGTGTCATCCTTGCTGACTAGTTCACTCAAGGCACAGCCATATTTTACTTTTATTTCTTCGGCATCACTCACTGGTGTACCAAAAGCAAAAGCAATATCGCTAGTGACAGCATTTCCTGCGTAAGAAAACACTTCAGTGTGACGTAATGCGCCACCAGTCCAAATGGATACATCCATTGTTCCAGCGCCAATATCAACCACACAAACCCCAAGCTCTCTTTCATCCTCGGTGATTACCGCATTACTTGCAGCAAGCCCAGAAAAAACAAGTTGCTCCACTTTAAGGCCGCAGCGTTCTACCGCCTTAATAATATTGCGTGCCATATCATTATGGCAGGAGATCAAATGGACGCTAACCTCCATCCTCACTCCAGATAAACCAAGTGGGTTTTTAATCCCTTCTTGATAGTCGATGGTGAACTCTTGCGGAATCACATGTAGGATTCGCTGTTCATCACCGATTTTAATCGATTTTGCGGTATGGATAGCGCGATCCATATCTTCTTGAGACACTTCCTCATCAGATATGGTGCCCATGCCTTTTTCAATTCGGCTTGCGATATGCTTACCAGACAACGAAATGAATACACGGCTAATTTGGCATTCGGCCATTAGCTCTGCTTGATCAATCGCGCGTTGTACTGATTTAACAACCGACTCCAAATCATTCACGCCGCCTTTATCCATGCCGCGTGAAGGGCTGCTACCTGAACCAATAATGTTTATTTGGCCATCTGGTAGAATCTCACCCACTAGAGCTGAAACGGTTGCAGTGCCTATATCAAGACCAACAATAATGTTGTCATCGGCGACCTTAGTCATCTGTACTCTCTTGTTCTAACTCATGTTCAGGAAACCAACCAACCGCGGCTCCCGTATCGTACCTAAGATCGATATAACTGATTCTTTGCGTGTCGCTTCCAAGCTTATGATAGAGTGAGAAAAAACGCTCTATTCGCTCATCCAAAGATTCTTTACCGAGCTCTAGTCGAATACCGTTATCAAGGATGATTTGCCAAGCTCGTCGCTCGTTTAATACTAGAGACGATATTGCAAGACCCAGCTGCTGAAATTTAGGTCGAAGTTCACGATAGGTTTGCAAGACTTCCGGCCCGGTTGCAGTGGGTCCATATAGCTTAACTTTCTCTTCCTTTAGTAGGCCGACATCCCCTTCAAATACCAAACCATTGTTGTCCAACAGTTCGATGCCATTCCAAATGGCGACGGGGTGATGTTCTGTCAAAAATACTTTTACCGTGTCTGGCCACTGCTTTCGAATAGCCGCATGGGCTACCCAAGGAAGGACCTCTACACTTTGTTGCAACACATCAATGTCTTGTGACATGAAGGTTCCAATGTGATCAATACTGCCAAACGCTGCTTGAACATCGTCTGCTGTGACATACTCCAGCTTTCCCTGAAGTACGATTTTGGAAAGAGGTAACCTTTGGTCATCCCACATCCAACTGATCGCTGAGTACAAAACAGAACTAATTATTGTCATCACGATAACGAAAAATAGCGCACCCAAGATCTTCTCTTGGCGACCACGGTGATTCTCCGTGTTAAGCCGCTCTTCATTCAGTGCAATATTCAACAACGTCTTCGTTTCCTGATTTTTGTCCTGTGCTTTTTATCGTGTTATTACACACTAATAAAAGCATTGACTTTAACCTTGGGATTATACTGAGCTCTTGTAAACTATCAAACACTGATAGTGATAAATCACAACGTTCTTGATACAAAATCGAGATCTAGGTCTTTATCTGTGCTTTGTATCAATCATCGCTGTTAACCGAGCATCTTATTAACATTCAGCTCAAGAACAGCCAGTTGCTTCGCTACTTTACCAACATCGCCCGCCCCTTGAGTCAAGATCAAGTCGCCGTCTTGTATAACATTAGCCAAAACTGATGGTAGTTGTTCAATTTCAGGAACAAAAATGGGATCTACCTTGCCACGACTGCGAATTGTGCGACATAGCGCACGACCATCAGCGCCAGCAATGGGTTTCTCTCCTGCCGCATAGACATCCAACATGATCAATACATCAACCTGCTCAAGTACATTGGCAAAATCATCGTAAAGATCACGCGTTCGACTGTAGCGATGCGGCTGAAAAATCATCACCAAACGCTTATTTTGCCAACCACTACGTGCGGCATCAATCGTTACACCTACTTCTGTTGGGTGATGACCATAGTCATCCACCAACATAGCTAGACCATTACCGGTATCGAACTCCCCAAGGTGGTCAAAACGGCGCCCAGTCCCCTCAGTACCAGCCATCGCTTTAAGAATGGCTTCATCACTGATGTCATCTTCTGTGGCTACCGCAATCGCTGCCGAAGCATTCAGTGCATTGTGGCGACCTGGAATATTCAATGTAATGTCTAGATTCGCATGACCTTCACGAACCACGGTGAACTTACCTTGCTGACCTTCTTGACGGTAGTTTTCAATGCGTACGTCTGCATCTTCTGAGAAACCGTAAGTGATCACCTGACGGCTGATACGTGGAATCAACTCACGAATGACTGGATCGTCGATACACACAATCGCTTGGCCGTAAAATGGTAGGTTGTGCAAAAAGTCGATGAAGGTTTGCTTCAATGTTTCGAAGTCACCTCCATAAGTATCCATATGATCCGCTTCAATATTGGTGACAATGCTCACCATGGGTTGCAGGTGCAAGAATGACGCATCGCTCTCATCTGCTTCAGCAATCAGAATACGGCTTGAACCTAGACGTGCATTCGTGCCAGCGCTCTTCACCAGCCCGCCGTTAACGAACGTTGGATCAAGGCCTGCTTCAGAATAGATTTGCGTTACAAGTGCCGTAGTCGTTGTTTTGCCGTGCGTACCCGCAACAGCAATACCATGACGGAAACGCATCAACTCAGCCAGCATTTCTGCGCGGCGGACGATAGGAATACGCAATTCACGCGCCGCCATCACTTCTGGATTTTCTTCGTTAATCGCGGTTGAAACCACAACAACACTGGCATTCTCAACATTGCTGGCTTGATGGCCAATAAATACCGTTGCACCTTTTGATACTAAACGCTCGGTCACAGGGTTTTCTGATAGGTCAGAACCTGTGATTTGGTAGCCTTCGTTCAACAGTACTTCTGCAATGCCGCTCATGCCCGCACCACCAATACCGATGAAGTGGATGGATTTCACGCGGCGCATCTCTGGCACCATTGCGCGAATTTGAGCTAAGTCTTGTGTATGTTGGATTGTCATCAATTCTATTCTCAATAATTCGTTAACGCTTTTCGGTCAAAGCAACAATGGCTTGTGCGACAACTCGGTCAGCATTCAATTTTGCAGCGCCACGCGCTTGCTCAGCCATTGTAAGTAAAGCTTGTCGATCCAATTGTTGGATCTGCTGAGTCAGTGACTCAACGGTTAAATCTGGTTGTTCAATCATTTTCGCCGCACCACAATCCACCAAGTGGTCTGCATTCAGTGCTTGCTGACGGTCTTTATGCATAAACGGAACAAAGATAGCCCCCACGCCCGCCGCTGATACTTCAGAAACGGTTAACGCTCCTGAACGACAAACCAAAAGGTCAGCCCATGCATAAGCTTCTGCTACGTCGTCAATGAATTCTGTTACTTCTGCATTCGCCACACCATTCGCTTGGTATGCCGCATTCACTTCTTCCGCGGAACCTTTACCCGCTTGATGACGAATACAGTAATCATCGCCCAATTTTGCCATCACTTCTGGCAGCGTTTGGTTAAGAATGCGTGCACCTTGGCTACCACCCATCACAAGAATACGAATTGGACCTTGTCGTTCTTGCATGCGTGCAGCAGGAGCATCGAGCTGGGTTACGTCTTCACGTACTGGATTACCAACCACTTCTGCTTTTGGAAACGCGCCAGGGAAAGCTTGAAACACCTTCTTAGCGATTTTCGATAGCCATTGGTTTGTGAGACCTGCGACGGCATTTTGCTCATGCAGCACAACAGGAATTCCGCTCATCCAAGCCGCAATACCACCAGGGCCACTCACGTAACCGCCCATGCCAAGCACAGCGTCTGGCTGCCAACGTTTCATGTGAGCACGAGCCTGCATGATGGCATTAACAATTTGAAATGGTGCCGCAAGAAGACGTTTAACGCCTTGACCTCGTAGACCTTTTACTTTGATAAAGTCGATTTCAATGCCATGTTTTGGCACTAAATCCGCTTCCATTCTATCCGCGGTACCTAACCAGCGAATCTCCCAACCTTGCTGTTGCAACTGCTTCGCTACGGCCAAGCCTGGGAAAACGTGACCACCAGTACCACCGGCCATCACCATCAAACGTTTATTTTTCTTCATCGTCTTGTTGTTCTTTCTGACCGCGCTTTAAACGGCATTCGTGATCGATACGCAGCAATATGGCAACTGCAATAGACATGATTAATAGGCTTGAGCCACCATAGCTGATCAGAGGTAGGGTGAGCCCCTTGGTTGGCACAATGCCTGCTGCCGCACCAACGTTAACTAAGGTTTGGAAAGCAAACCAAATACCAATGCCAAATGCTAAATAACCACCAAACATTTCGCCCGCTTCGAAGGCTCGCTTACCGATATAAACCGCTTTTAACACTAAACTGAAGATCAGCATTAATACCAATACAACGCCGGCAAAGCCGAGTTCTTCTGCGAGCACCGCGAACACAAAGTCGGTATGGGCTTCGGGTAGATATTCCAATTTTTGAATCGAGTTACCCAGACCTTGACCAAACCATTCACCTCGGCCAAATGCCATCAACGATTGTGTCAATTGATAGCCGCTGCCGAATGGGTCTTCCCATGGGTCAAGAAATGACGTGACACGTCGCATACGATAAGGCTCAATCAAAATTAAGCCTACAACAGCAACTATCCCTGCAATCATTAACGCCAAAAACTGCGTTAACTTGGCCCCCGCGATAAATAACATACCAAACAGGGTCACCAGCATCACAACAACCGTACCTAAGTCAGGTTGACGCAGGAGTAATACCGCAAATACCGTAAAAACCATTATTGGTTTAATGAAGCCACCAAAGAATGTCTGACGAACTTCATCCTGTTTACGAACCAAGTATCCAGACATAAACATAAACAGAGAGAGCTTGGCAATCTCTGCCGGCTGTAAATTAATTGGTCCAACGGGGATCCATCGAGAAGCACCATTAACAGACTTACCTGCAACTAAAACAATGACAAGCAGTGCAACCGATATCCCAACGATGTATTTAGAGTTCCGAAACCAAAAGTCTAAGGGCTTACAAAGGACAACCGAAGATGCTGAAACGGCAACGACCAAGAATAGAGCGTGACGGAACATAAAGTGGAATGGCTGATCCGTCAGTCGAGAACTGATGGGAAACGATGCAGAGGTCACCATCACCAAGCCAGTTAACATCAAACCTAGCGCAATCCATACCAACTGACGATCAAAGAGCGCCTCTGGTGCTGGATGCTTAAGCCAAGTGCCAATGCTGCGTTTAACGTTACCTAAAACCACGAAATGTGTGACCTTTAATTATGCGTATTTTTGAGCAAGATTAGCGAAGGCATCGCCCCTTGCCATAAAGTTATCGAATTGATCAAAGCTAGCACATGCCGGAGAGAGCATCACCATATCGCCAGGTTTTAACTGCGAAGATATTTGTTGAATCACATCTTCCATGCTGTCAAAACGAGTTGCCGATTCGTGCAGTGGCATAAAGGCATCACCATCGGTACCAAAGCAGCAAAGTTGCAGATTCAACGTAGTGAAGATAGGCTTTAACGGCGAAAAATCTGCGCCTTTACCAACCCCACCAACCAACAAATACAGTTTGCCCTTCGATTCTAGTCCGGAAAGTGCGGCCATCGTGCTAGCAATATTAGTTGCTTTGGAATCATTCACCCATTTTACGCCACGATTATCCGCAACCACCTGGCATCGATGCGTCAAACCCGTGTAAGTTTTCAGTGCATGTAACGCTTTGTGATAGTCAATACCTGCGGCCTTGAGTAAAGCGAGCACGACCAAGGCATTCGCCAAGTTGTGCTTACCGACCAGTTTGAGCTCATCGCTAGCAATCACACGCTGGCCGTGATCAAGCAACCAAGTGCGACCGGCATCTGATTCCAAACCATAAGCTCGCTCATCAGTGCCAAACGTCATCAACGGCATGTCACTATCAGGGTAGGTTTCTTGGTCATCACGGTTAACGACTGCTAGCTCGGCATTATCAAAAATACGCAACTTCGCTTGTCGGTAGTCCGCCATGCCTTGATAGCGATCCATGTGATCTTCAGAAAGGTTTAGAAACGCGGCGGCTTTAAGCTTCAGGCTCGACGTAGTCTCTAGTTGGAAACTCGATAACTCAAGCACGTACAAATCCGCGTCTTGCTCTAGCAAATCTAAAGCAGGCACTCCAATATTGCCGCCAACGCCAACGGTTAGTCCAGCGGCTTTCGCCATCACGCCCGTCAAGTCAGTGACCGTGCTTTTGCCATTAGAGCCAGTGATCGCGATAACTGGTTTCGTTACTGCCCAAGCAAACAACTCAATATCGCCAACAACAGGTGTGCTTTTCGCAACTATTGTTTGGATTTCTGGCGTAGCTAAGGCAATACCTGGGTTGGTCACTACCAAGTCGGCTTCAGCTAACCATTCGCTATTCCAACCACCACTGTGCAACTCTACCTGTTCAGGTAAACGCTCAGCACCTGGTGGGTTAGCACGCGTATCGATGACTTTAACCGCCAGTTGCGGCTGTGTTTTTGTTAGGTGTTTAACGACAGAGAGCCCGGTAATACCGAGCCCTACAATGACGACCTTATGTATGTTTTGCCAACGTTCCATATTTGATCACACCGTATCTGTTATTCTTAGAAAGTTATTGGAAAGTGCGATTAACGCACTTTCAGTGTCGCTAGACCAATCAGAACAAGAACCATAGAAATAATCCAGAAGCGCACGATGACGCGAGGTTCTGGCCAGCCTTTAAGTTCGTAGTGGTGATGGATAGGAGCCATGCGGAAAATACGCTGACCACGCAATTTGTAAGAACCGACCTGTAGGATAACCGATAGCGTTTCCATTACAAATACACCACCCATGATCACCAAAACCAACTCTTGGCGAACCAGAACTGCAATGGTCCCTAGAGCACCACCCAATGCTAGTGAGCCAACATCGCCCATGAATACTTGTGCTGGGTAGGTATTGAACCACAAGAAACCAAGACCAGCACCAACGATTGCCGTACATACAACAACCAGCTCAGAAGCGTGCGGTAGGTATGGTATATGTAGGTATTCAGAGAAGTTAACGTTACCCGTCGCCCATGCAATGAAGGCAAAACCAGCCGCAACCAGCACCGTTGGCATGATTGCCAAGCCGTCTAGGCCATCCGTTAGGTTTACCGCGTTACTGGTACCAACAATCACAAAGTAAGTCAGAATGATGTACATCAAGCCAAGCTGCGGCATGATGTCTTTAAAAAATGGCACCACTAGCTGAGTTGCAGCCGTATCTTTGCCATAGGCGTACAGTGCAAAAGCGACAACAAACGCAATCAATGACTGCCAGAAGTATTTCCAACGCGCGATCAAACCATCGGTGTTCTTACGCACCACTTTGCGATAGTCATCGACAAAGCCAACTGCGCCATAACCAAGCAACACAACCAGCACAGCCCAAACGTAAGGGTTGGACAAATCAGCCCACAACAGAATCGTGATAGAGATTGCCGCTAAAATCATGATACCGCCCATCGTTGGGGTACCACGTTTGCTAAAGTGAGATTCTGGTCCTTCGTTACGGACAACCTGACCAATTTGTAGCATCTGAAGACGCTTGATCATGATAGGCCCCATCCAAAGAGACAGGCCTAGTGCAGTCAGTACGCTTAATATTGCTCGAAAAGACAAGTATTCAAACAAACGGAAGAAAGACAGGTATGGCTGTAGCAGCTCGGCAAGCCAAATAATCATTAATAATACTCCTTCAAAGCAGCAGCGACTTCAAACATACGAGCACCGTTTGCCCCTTTCACCAAAATTGTATGGCACTCAGGAGCGGCTTGATCTAAATGCTGCTTGATGTAGTCAATCATTTCTTGATGGGTCTCGAAATGGATACCGTCACAAAGTGTACTAATGACCTTCGCGTCTGCACCATACGTGAGAACATGTTCAAATTTTTGTGGGGCAGCATGTTCCCCGACTTGGCGATGAAGTGCAAGACTTTCCTCACCCAATTCCGCCATATTACCCAAAATCAACCAACGTTGACCTTGGAATGCCCCCAGCAAATCAACCGCCGCCTTCATCGCTGGAACGCTTGCGTTGTAGCTATCATCAATCAGCTTAATCTTATCGCTCAGCTCTTCCACCTCAACACGGCCTTTAACCTTGTTTAAGTGCTTAAGGCCAGCCCGAATCTCTTCTAACGTTGCTCCCATTTGTAGCGCAATGATAGAAGCCGCAATCGCGTTCGCCACGTTGTGCTGACCTATGATACCCAGAGACAGTTCAATTTCTTGTGAATCTGCTGCGATATGTAGGTTAAAGCTTGCTTCACCCGCTGTGTTCATCACAATGTTAGACGCGTAAAAATCGGCATCTGTGTTCGTTGGCGAGAAAGTAATGACTTTTTTATCTGCCAACACAGTTTGCCACTTATCTTCACCATTGCTATCGAGGTTAACAATCGCTACCCCTCCAGAAGAAAGCCCTTGGTAAATTTCACCCTTAGCTTGCTTCACGCCATCGATAGAGCCAAAACCTTCGAGATGTGCCGCTGCCACGTTGTTTACCAAGGTGATATCTGGTTTAACCAACTGCGTTGTATAAGCAATTTCACCGATATGGTTAGCCCCCAACTCAATCACCGCGTAATCATCGTCTTGCTGTGAGCGCAGTAACGTGAGCGGTACACCAATATCATTGTTGAAGTTACCCGCAGTAAACAGCACTTTACCTTTCAACTGTAGGATACTGGCCACCATCTCTTTCACTGTCGTTTTGCCACAACTACCGGTGATCGCCACCGTTGGCGTTTGACAAGATTGATGAACCCATGAAGCCAACTCACCCATTGCGACTTTACTGTCGACCACGACTACTTGAGGCACATTTATCTCTAAACGTTTTTGCACCAGTAGCGCACCGGCACCCAACTCAACCGCTTGCTGACAAAAGTCATGCGCATCAAAACGTTCGCCAACTAAGGCAACAAACAGCGCACCTTGTTCAATAGTGCGAGTATCGGTCGATACAGAATCGATCGTCAGATCATGACCAATTAATTCACCGCGAGTGGTGTCAGCAATTTGAGAGAGTGATACGGTAATCATGATGAAAGCCCCAATAGTTGCATGGCGGACTCTCGATCAGAGTAATGAATGGTTCCGCTATTTAGAATTTGGTAATCCTCATGGCCTTTACCAGCCAACAGGATGATATCTTGTGGAGAAGCATGCTCAAGAGCGTAAGAAAGTGCTTTAAAGCGATCATGCTGCACAATCGCATCGGCAGGTGTAGCAAGCCCTGCTAGCATGTCTTTCATGATAAGAACAGGGTCTTCACTGCGTGGGTTATCGTCGGTCAGAACCACCTTATCGCCTAAACGCTCAGCAATTTCTGCCATCATTGGACGTTTACCTGCATCGCGGTCACCACCACAGCCAAAGATAGCCCACAACTGCCCTTGGCAATGCACACGCAGCGCTTGCAGTGCTTTTTCTAGTGCATCTGGCGTATGAGCGTAATCCACAACCACTTTAGCGCGGTCATCGGCTTGAAACAGCTCCATCCGACCAAGCACTGGCTGCAATTGGCCTGCTGTTGCCAGTAAAGCTTGCTTGTCAAAATTGAGACTCAACAAGGTTGTGAACGCCAACATCAAATTTGCCGCATTAAATTCACCAATCAAAGGGGCATGAAGCGTACCGCAACCGAACTTGCCATCAAATTCAATCATAATGCCGGACTCTGCGTAAGCAATATGATTCGCAAAAACAGCCTGCTCAAACTCACAATGGGGCTTCAACGACACAGCAAGTGCATTACTTAATTGCTTCGCCCACGCAGCACCGACTACATCGTCAACATTGATGATCGCGTGTTCACATTGATGTTCAGTAAACAGGGTTAACTTTGCATTGGCGTATTCTTCCATCGTACCGTGGTAGTCAAGGTGATCTCGGCTTAAGTTCGTAAAAACGCCTACGGCAAACGACAGCGCTTTCACACGACCTTGAATCAAACCGTGTGAAGAAACTTCAAGCGCTGTGTATTGCGCTTTTTGCTCAGCGAGCGAAGACAATGTTTTTTGAATTTCAACCGCATTGCCAGTGGTGTTTGCGGCTTCTTGCAAGTTATCAAGGAAACCATTACCCGTCGTGCCCATGACAGCGGCTTTTGAACCAACTAAATCAATCCACTGCGCAATCAATTGGGTGATGGTGGTTTTACCGTTAGTGCCAGTGACACCAATCAGATCCATATTTGGATAGTGATACAACTGACTAGCGATTTGAGATAAGCATTTGTCCAATGCATCGAGGTAAATAACGGGTACGTCATCCATAATCTCAATCGTACCATGCGTTTTTACATCGCAGGCTTGAGCGATAACCGCATTCGCGCCTTGCTGAATGGCTGTTGGGATAAACTTACGTCCATCCACAACGTGGCCAACAATGGCGACAAATGTTGTACCAGGTTGAATTCTTCGACTATCAAGTTCTAGTTCTGAGACGAGGACGGACGACAAGCTAGGGCAATCCACCCAAGGGGAAAGCAATACGTCCATACTGATGGCTTTGGTCATATTTGTTCTCCGAGCTTAAGCTCAGGTTTTCTTAACATTTTTTGCTGCACACTACTTAGCATGCGGCTGGAATTTATTTTCATCTGGCGCAACGTTCAGGATTTGCAGCGCACCTTTCATAATTTCAGAAAAAACGGGGGACGCTACTGAGCCACCGTAGTAATCATCGCCTTGCGGCTCGTTGACGATAACAACAAGTGCAATACGGGGATCACTGACTGGAGCAAGGCCTGCCGTATAAGTAATGTATTCATCACTGTAACCACCTGCACTCGCTTTACGTGAAGTACCCGTTTTTGCCCCTACCCGATAACCAGGCACCGCCGCTCTTCGAGCTGAACCGCCCTTTTGAGTAACCGTTTCAAGCATATCAAGCACCTGACGAGCATATTCATGGCTTACGACTTGGCGCGACATACCCATATCATTACTTTCAATCATATGCACAGGCTCATATTTACCCAGATTTCCTAAGGTCGCGTAAGCATGAGCAAGCTGAATTGGTGTGATCGACAAACCGTAACCAAAAGAAATGGTGGCGCGTTCGATTGGAGACCAACGTGAACGGCTAGGGAAAATGCCCGTCACTTCACCGACTAGATTTAAACCTGAAAGCTCCCCCAACCCCACTGAACTATAGAGTCCCAACAACGCTTCAACTGGCATTTGCATTGCCAACTTGGTCACACCGATATTACTCGACTTTTTCAGGATCTGAGTTAGGCTCGCTTTGCCTACTTTAGAGACATCACGTACGCGGCTACCACCAAGCTGAAGAATACCATTACCGGTATCCACAATGGTGTTTTCATCTGCCACTCCATTTTCTAAGGCGGCCAGAATCACAAATGGCTTAATCGTCGAACCCGGCTCCATTGAGTCAGTGATGACCCGGTTACGCATTTTGTAGCTTTGCCAGTCGCTGCGGTTATTCGGGTTGTAGGATGGCGCGTTCACCATCGCCAGCACTGCGCCCGTTTTAACATCCAACATCACCGCAGAGCCGGAGGTCGCCCGGTGATCCGCAACGGCCTGCTTGATTGCACGATACGCAATCGCTTGTAAACGTTGGTCCACTGTGAGTTTAAGCGGCTTACCTTCTTGCTTCTCCTCAAGTGCGATGTTCTCTACCACTCGGCCATAACGGTCTTTGCGAATGATCTTTTTGCCCGCCTCACCCGTTAGCCATTTATCGTAACTGCGTTCAACGCCTTCCAAACCATGACCATCAATACCGGTAACGCCGACTAGGTGAGCACTGACTTCGCCTGCAGGGTAATAACGACGAGATTCGGACTTAAGACCGACGCCGGGCAATTTGAGCTCACGAATATATTTGGCCATAGCAGGACTGACTTGGCGCTGAAGATAAATGAAACGACGCTTTTCGTTGCGTTTAATCTTGTCAATTAAGCCTTGGCGATTGAGGCCAAGTACATCGGCTAGCGCATACCAGCTTTGGGTTTGCTCTAACGCACCTTCTTTAAAGATGGTTTTCGGATCCGCCCAAACGGCTTCCACAGGGACACTGACGGCCAAAGGCTCACCATTGCGGTCAGAGATAATACCTCGAGCAGACGGAATAGCCTTGACACGGATAGAACGGAGATCGCCTTGCTTAATAAGATTATCAGGCTCGATAATTTGGATATAAGCCACACGCCCCACAAGTAGGGCGAAAGCACAAAAGACAAAAAACAATAGCAAATGAAAACGCCAACGAATTAAAAATGCCTCAGGCTCTGTACTGACCGCTTCATTTTTAACTTGCGGCTTCTCCGTTGCAATTTTTTCTTTCACAGCAGAAGTACTCGGGTTTCCTTGTTTAGATTTGGCTTTCTTTCCCATCATTTTAGCGTGATAACCACTTCTTTATCGCCATCGGGACGTTTCATCTCAAGATCGATTTTGGCAAGATCTTGGACGCGACTGTGTTCCGCGAGGGCGGTTTCTTCTAACATTAGATTGCGCCATTCACTGTCAAGCTGCTCACGCTCAACGAATGTATGATCTTTCTCGGTGATCGCTTGGCGTGCGTGATGAGTCGCAAACACCACTCCCATCGCAGATGCGAATATCAGTAGCATCAGCACAAGTGACCAGCGACCGACAGTAAACAGATCTATTGCAATCAACTTAGCAAGATTGGGAGTGGATTTCGTCATAACAATTACAGCTTTTCAGCAACTCTTAGCACAGAGCTGCGCGAACGAGGGTTAAGCTCAATTTCTTGCTTAGTGGGTTTGATCGCTTTGCTAACGGCTTTCATGTTCGCACTACCAAGCGCACGGATTTGCGCTTCCGTCATTGGAATACCGTGTGGCACTTCAGGGCCTTTGCTCTCTTTACGAATGAAGCGTTTCACCATGCGATCTTCCAATGAGTGGAAACTGATCACTGACAAGCGGCCTTCAGGCGCTAAAATGCTCGCCGCACCTTTTAGTGCCGTATCAATTTCTTCTAGCTCACTGTTGATGTAAATACGGAATGCTTGGAAAGCACGCGTCGCCGGGTGCTTTTTCTCTTTAAAGCTCTTTGGTGCCGCATCTGAAATCAATTTTGCTAGTTGACCTGTACGAACCATTGGCTCGTTTTCTTCGTTTTCACGGTATGCCACGATGGCTTTAGCAATGCGACGTGCATGTTTGTCTTCACCAAACTCACGAATCACCCAAGTGATGTCATCAAGGTCAGCTTCCCTCAACCACTGAGAGACAGGGATGCCAGAAGTTGGATCCATACGCATGTCTAACGGGCCATCTTTCATAAAGCTAAAGCCACGCTCTGCATCGTCTAGCTGAGGTGAAGACACGCCAAGATCCAAAAGAACCCCATCGACTTTGCCGGCTAAACCGTACTCTTCTGCGTACTTTGCCATTCCTGAGAATGGTCCGTGAATAATGGTAAAACGAGGATCATCAATCTTGCCCGCTTCAGCTATCGCTTGAGGGTCACGATCAATACTGTACAGTCGACCATTTTCACCTAATTTCGACAAGATAGTTCGACTGTGACCGCCACGGCCAAATGTTCCATCGATATAGATACCGTCGGGTTTGATAGCCAAGCCATCAATGGATTCATTTAATAACACTGAGATATGTTGAAATGTTTCGGTCATAGCTTTCTCGTTGAATGATCTTGAAGCGATTCTTTAGTGTACTGATTTCCCACATCATCGCCACCACAAGTCTAAAGTTAGACGTGATTCAGCGCCAAGTTTATTGGTAATGACATGGTTTGCGTCAATAAAATGCAAAAAACCCATCACTACCAAAGTAGTGATGGGTCTCGAATAGGTGGAGCCGACACATAAGCCGGGTTCTGTTCCGCTTGCGCGGCGGTAGCCATTCGTCTAGGCCAGCAATCACTCACTGGCTCGAGCAACCTACCCGCCTCCTTACGCGAGCAACGCAATGTGGAGGCCTATTTGGTCTTGCTTCAGGTGGAGTTTACCCTGCTACGAACTATTACTAGTCGTCCGGTGCGCTCTTACCGCACCCTTTCACCCTTACCTGTGCACCACTACTCGAAAATAGGGGCCATCGGCGGTCTTCTCTCTGCTGCACTTGTCGTAGGCTTGCGCCCCCCAGGCGTTACCTGGCACCTTGCTCTATGAAGCCCGGACTTTCCTCCCCTTTGTCAGTCTCCCGAAGGACATCAACAAAGCAGCGACTACCCAGTCAGCTCCAAGGGCGGATTGTATAGAGTTATCCACTCAGAGTCTAGTGAGATCACAGATATGATGAAATGAATGAATCAATTGGCGATATTTTAGACAAATACAAATGAACAGCCAAAGAAAAAGGGCCGATGCTCTCACACCAACCCTTTTTGCAAAATGAAACTGACTATCTCAATGAGGTTAGCCTAAATGTTCCAACCCCCACTTATATAGCGCGTTTTTCTTTAGGTTGTAGATTTCCGCCGCTAAGGCCGCCGCTTTCTTAAGAGGCAACTCCTTGGTCAAAATACCCAGTGTACGAGTCGCTTCATCCGGTAGCGTTTCTTCACTAGAATCACGATATCCATGGATCAAAAGCACCATCTCACCACGTTGCTGGTTGCCGTCACTTTTTACCCACCCAATCAACTCACCAAGTGGCATTCCCTGAATGGTTTCAAAGGTTTTCGTCAACTCTCGAGCTAATACCACTTCCCTATCTGGCCCAAGAACGTCTAACATATCTTGTAAAGAGTCTAAAATACGATGTGGCGATTCATAAAAAATACAAGTGCGCTCAACTGAAGCAATCTCAAGAAACTTATCTTTACGACCTTTGCTTTTCGGTGGTAGAAAGCCTTCAAAGCTGAAGCGATCCGATGGCAAACCAGATGCACTTAACGCGGTGATAACCGCACATGCACCGGGAAGCGGCACAACTCTTACGCCCGCTTGACGACATTTTGTCACCAAATGGTATCCTGGATCGCTGATTAGCGGCGTACCAGCGTCAGAGACCAGTGCAATGGACTGACCTGAAAGTAGCTTTTCAACCAGTACCTGTGCTTTTTGCTGCTCATTATGATCGTGTAACGCAAAGGTTTTGGTTTGGATATTGAAGTGAGACAGTAATTTGCCTGTATGTCGAGTATCCTCAGCGGCAATGATGTCCACATTCGACAGAACTTCGATAGCACGTTGAGTGATATCCGCTAAATTTCCGATTGGCGTCGGTACGATGTAGAGAGTTGGCCCCTCATTCGGCAACTTATTTTTATCTGTCATTTGTTTACCATCACTTCAACGATTAATATAGAGACAATTTTGTACAAAATTATAGAGAACTCACGGCAATGATGAACCATAAGAGACTCAGTGTACCACGCTTACTCACTCCTGTTGCACTGGCAATTACGCTCGCCGCCTGTTCTTCAGGTCCTCGACAGCCTGGCAGCGTCGATATAACACTTGAGCCTACCCAGTCTGTTCAGAACTACATGATTCAAGCGGATAGCACCGAAGGTAGCTTACAAAACGACTGGTTGATCATGGCAACCAAGGCTGCGATTCAAGCTAACGACTTCGACCAAGCGGAACGGCTTATCAAACGTCTTGCTCGTCAGCAATTGACGGAAGTTCAGCAGGCGGAGTGGCAACTGACTCGCGCGACAATGCAGCATAAACAAGGCAATTACTCACAGTTGCTGCAGCAACTCAACTTCAAACCTTGGTGGAAACTGCCAAGTGAGCAATGGAAAGACTACTACTCACTACGCGCAGAAGCATACCAAAACTTAAACCAGCCATTTGACGCTAACCGTGAACTGGTTGCCTTAGGTCAATACTCTTCATCAGCAGAGCAACGTGACATCTCTAGCCGCATTTGGATGAATCTCAACAGCTACTCAGAAAACGAGCTCACCTCGCTTCATACCGATCCAAACGAAGACGTATTAGATGGCTGGCTACAACTGGCGATTTACGCCAAAACCTTATCGGGCAATATCCCTCAGCTCAAGAATACTCTAGAGCGCTGGTTGAGCGAAAACCCCTCCCACCCGGCAGCGGTATACACGCCCGCTGAGATCCAAAATATCTTGTCTTTGAACATCGTCAAGCCAAGCAACACCGCACTATTGCTCCCGTTAACGGGTAAATTTGCGCCGCAAGCTCAGCTTATTCGGGATGGTTTTATCTTTGCGATGATGAATGACACTCATCGGGATCCAAGTTCAACGCTTACCGTTATCGATACACACGCATACAATGCTGAGCAAATTAAGCAGCGTTTGATCAGCGAAAACATCGACTTTGTTGTCGGTCCTTTGCAAAAAGAAAACGTCGAACGGCTGCAATCAACACTGGATGGGTCAGAGACTGGCGTGGCGATCCCTGCTCTTGCATTGAACATTCCTGAAGACGTCCAACCTGGTACCAACATGTGCTACTTGGCTTTATCTCCGGAACAAGAAGTAGCGCAGGCAGCAAAATACCTGTTCAGTCAGGGGTACAAATTCCCGATGATTCTAGCTCCAAGCGGCAGTTACGGTCAGCGTGTTGTGGATGCGTTTAATCAAGAATGGGACAAATATAGTTCTAACAAAGTCGCCACCAACTACTTTGGTGACAAACGCCAACTGCAAAAGAACATCAACGAGGTGTTCGGCCTACAGGAGAGCCAGCAGCGTATTGCTCAAATGCAATCTCTCATGGGTATCCCACTAGAAAGCCAACCACGTAGTCGTCGCGATGTCGATGCGGTCTATATTGTAGCAAAAAGCTCTGAGCTCACGTTGATAAAACCGTTTATTGAAGTGGCGATCAACCCTGACGCTAAGCCACCAAAATTGTTCTCCAACTCACGGAGCAACAGTGGCGGTACGACATATGAAGATCTCACTGGCGTCACTTACAGCGACATCCCACTTCTCATCCAAGCAGACCCAAGCATCACGGCACAAATGAGTGAGCTTTGGTCTGAGCAATCCAACATGGAAAAACGCTTAGAGGCATTGGGGATGGACGCGTACAAGTTGATTGGCGAGCTTCCTAAAATGAAAGTCGTTCTAGGTCACACCGTTGACGGCCAGACCGGTACACTCAGTATCGACAATAACTGTGTTGTGCAACGCGAGCTAAGCTGGGCAGAGCGTGGGGCTCTTTAGTCAACGACAAATAGGCAATCAATATGAAACCCTGGCGAAGCAATATTTGCAACGCCAGGGCTTACACTTTCTTGATCAAAATTTTCTGACTAAAGTCGGAGAAATTGATTTAATCTTCCAACAAGGTGAAACTATCGTCTTTGTTGAGGTCAAATATCGCAAGAACGATAAGTTTGGTTCAGCAGCAGAAATGGTCACCCGTACAAAAATGCGTAAACTGGTCAAAACCGCACAGATTTGGCTTAGCCAGAAAAGACGCGCTGCACAAAATATAGATTATCGGTTTGATGTGATAGCCATTCATGATAATGGTCGAGATATCAACTGGATACAAAATGCAATATCTGAAGGATAAGTGATGCTAGACAGCATTAAAGACAGTTTTACAGAAAGTATTCAAATTCAAATAGCGGCAGCCGAAGCGCTGCCAGATGCCATTACTCATGCAGCTCAAGCCATGGTTTCGAGCCTGCTCAATGGCAATAAAATCTTGTGTTGCGGTAACGGGGGGAGCGCCTCGAACTCTCAGCAGTTTGTTTCATGCCTTTTAAACCGATTTGAAACCGAGCGTCCTAGCTTACCAGCGATGGCACTGACGGCAGATAACACCACCCTAACCGCCGTAGCCAACGACTACCACTACCAAGAGATTTTCTCAAAACAAGTGCGTGCGTTTGGCCAGCCAGGGGATATCCTGCTAGCCATCTCAACTAGCGGTAATAGCAAAAACGTCATCAAAGCAATGGAAGCCGCCGTAACGCGTGATATGACCATCATCGCATTAACCGGCAAAGACGGTGGCGAGATGGCGGGTTTATTAGGTGAACATGATGTTGAGATTCGAATTCCATCTCACCGCACAGCACGTATTCATGAAGTACATATGGTTACGCTTCACTGTTTATGTGATTTGATAGACCAAGTGCTTTTCCCTGCTCACGAAGAATAATGGATATTAAGAGTTAGAATTATGATACGTAGTTTTGTCATTTTGTGTGCCGTACTCAACATGAGTGGCTGTGCTGGTTTGTTTATTGCTGGTGCTGCCACCACAGCGAACATTGTCACTGATACTCGTTCGACCAAACAAATCTGGCAAGACAACAATATCGAATTCGAGGTTGCTGCCATTGGTAACAAAGCCCCTTTTAAAGGCAAAGTTCGCGTTGTGGCCAGTTCTTATAACGGAACGGTTGTGTTAATGGGCCAGGCCCCAACACAAGAGTGGAACAATGAACTGGAACGCAGAGCGAGAGAAGTCGAAGGGGTAAAAAATGTTCACAACCAAATCAAGCTCAAAGAGCCATTAACCGTTACCCAAATCAGCAACGATAGCTGGATAACCACCAAAGTAAAATCATCTCTACTCACCGACAGTGAACTTAATGGGATAAAAGTTAAAGTAATTACGGAAGACAGTGAAGTCTTCCTCTTTGGTTATGTCACTCCTGCGCAGGGGGAACGAGCAATAGAAATCGCACGTAATATTTCAGGTGTGAAACAGGTCATCAAGGGGTTTCAATATGGTGAGACTGAGTCTGTAGAAAACAGCACAGCTAATCTGTAAGTCTATCCAGACGGTGTCTGTCTAACCAAACAAAAAAAGCAGCGTTACACGCTGCTTTTTTGTTATTTGATTACTCGTAAACTTGGTCTACCTTTCGGGCGAGGCGCTTGCTCCTCATCCGATGTCGAGTCAACCATTTCAGAAGGCTCATCACTTACTGTCGTAAATGTCGACGCTTGCTCTTCTTCAACCATCGCTTCATCTTCGATGTTCGTATACGCTTCTTCAGGCTCAAACATAGTGCCTGCGCCGTTTTCACGCGCGTAGATAGCTTGAACCGCATACACTGGCACGATAACAGAGTGCGGACGACCACTAAAGCGAGCCTGGAACGTAATCGCATCATTCCCCAACTCTAAGTGGCCTACAGCACGTGGCGCAATATTCAAGATAATCTGACCATCCTGAATAAACTCCACTGGTACGCGCACACCTGGCATGGTTGCATCAACAACCAGGTGGGGAGTTAAGTCGTTGTCTACTAGCCAATCATAAAATGCACGAAGCATATATGGGCGGCGAGCCGTCATTTTTGCAATATCCATAACGTGTTACTGAGTCGCTTAGCGAACTAGGCGCATTTCACGTTCTGCTTCCGTTAGAGAAGCCAAGAATGAGTCGCGTTCGAATACGCGGTTCATGTAAACCTTAATTTCTTTTGAGCCAGGACCAACAAGATCAATACCTAGTTGAGGTAAACGCCACAATAGTGGTGCTAGGTAACAATCAATTAGGCTGAATTCTTCACTCATGAAGTATTCGTATTCAGCAAAAATTGGCGCTAGAGTCAGAAGATCATTACGTAGTTTGGTACGCGCTTTTTCTGATTCTTCAGCATTGCCTTTCATTACTTTTTCAGCCAGTGAGTACCAGTTGCGTTCGATACGGTACATCATCAAACGACTGTTACCACGAGCAACAGGGTAAACCGGCATTAGAGGTGGATGAGGGAAACGCTCGTCCAAGTACTCCATGATGATTTTTGAATCGTAAAGAGCAAGCTCACGGTCAACAAGAGTTGGCACTGACTTGTATGGGTTTAGCTCTACAAGCTCAGCAGGAAGGTTTGCTTCATCAACAAGCTCGACCTCTACACTTACGCCTTTTTCAGCAAGTACGATGCGAACCTGATGGCTATACAAATCTGATGCACTTGAGAAAAGAGTCATCACAGAACGTTTATTGGCAGCTACAGCCATAGAGCCCTCCAGTACACTTACAAATAAAAATAATGGAGGCTAAGCCTCCATTATCCATCAATTAAAATTGGGAATTAGCACGGTATGATAGCACAATTAATGCACATCACGCCAATACTCTTTCTTAAGCATCACAACAACAATCGTCAGCAATACCAAGAAGCCCATGACCCACCAACCAAGTGCATGACGCTCTAGCTGAACTGGGTCACCAGAGTAAACCAAGAAGTTGACCAAATCACCGACAGCTTTATCGTATTCGCCAGTGCTAAGTTCACCAGTACCATCGGTTTCAATGCCAACCACCACTTGAACTTCTTCACCGTCGACGACTTTTGTTCCGTATACCGGAGTTGGAATACCTTGTAGTTCTTCTAACACATGTGGCATACCAACACTTGGGAATACCAAGTTGTTCACGCCAAATGGACGAGATGGATCGGTGTAGAAAGAACGAAGGTACGTATAGAGCCAATCCGCACCACGAACACGAGCAACCAACGTCAGATCTGGTGGCGGAGCACCAAACCACTGACCCGCTTGCTTCGCTGGCATCGCATTAACCATCAGGTCGCCCACTTTCGCTTCAGGATCGAAAATTAGGTTTTCCTTCATCAGGTCAATGGGAATATCCAAGTCTGTCGCGACACGCTCGTAACGCTGGTATTGCGTTGAGTGACAAGCAAAACAGTAGTTCATGAATAACTTCGCACCGTTTTGCAGCGAGGCTTTATCCGATAGGTCAACGTTCGCTTTGTCTAGCGGCACGCTGGCCCCCGCTGCCATCGCGAGAGATGGCAACATAGCAAATAGAATTACAATCCACTTCTTCATTTGAATGTCACCCTCTCTGGTAAAGGTTTGGTTGCTTCATTTTTGCTGTAGAAAAACAGCAGAACAAAGAACATGAAGTAACACAAGCTAAAGATCTGAGACAGAATCGTGTACAGCGGCGTTGCCGGTAGTGCCCCCAAAATGCCCAGAGCGATAAAGGCGATAGTGAACTGAACAATATTTAATAGGTGGATTTTACTACGGTAACGGTACGAACGTACTTTACAGCGATCCAGCCAAGGGAGAACAAACAGTACGGCAATTGACGCCCCCATTAGGATGACACCCAATAGTTTGTCAGGAACCGCACGCAAAATTGCGTAGAACGGCGTGAAGTACCATACTGGAGCGATGTGCTCAGGTGTCTTCAGTGGGTTTGCAGCTTCAAAGTTAGGCGGCTCAAGGAAGTACCCACCCATTTCTGGGTTAAAGAACAACACGTAACAGAAGAAGAATAAGAAACCGGCCACACCCACCAAGTCCTTCACCGTACCGTATGGGTGGAAAGGAATCGAATCAATGATGTCGTACTTATTCGAGTAGTACTCATGGAACTTGAATTGCGTTTTGTAATCATCACCCATTGAGCCTTTTGGTAGTTTAGTCTCGATACCATCAGGGTTGTTTGAGCCCACTTCATGCAGAGCCAATACGTGCAGTACAACAAGAAGTAGCAGAACAATAGGTAGTGCGATCACGTGCAGTGCAAAGAAACGGTTCAGTGTTGCACCAGAGATGATGTAGTCACCACGGATCCAAAGCGTCAGGTCATCACCAATCACTGGAATCGCTCCAAACAGCGAAATGATTACCTGAGCACCCCAGTATGACATCTGACCCCATGGTAGCAGGTAACCCATGAAGGCTTCTGCCATTAGAACCAAGAAGATCAACATACCGAAGATCCACAATAGCTCACGAGGCTTTTGGTATGAACCGTAAATCAAACCACGGAACATATGTAAGTAAACAACAACGAAAAACGCTGACGCGCCAGTCGAGTGCATGTAACGCAGTAACCAACCGTACTCAACGTCACGCATGATGTATTCGATAGAAGCAAACGCACCTTCACCAGAAGGAACATAGTTCATCGTCAGCCAAATACCTGTAAGAATTTGGTTAACCAGTACCAACATTGCCAAAGAACCAAAAAGGTACCAAAAGTTAAAGTTCTTTGGCATTGGGTATTCAGACAAATGCTTTTTATAAGCATTCATTGCCGGAAGTCGTTTTTCAACCCAGTCTAATAGTGCTTGCATTATGCGTCTCCCTCATCAACACCGATAATGAGCTTCGTGTCACTCAAATACATGTGCTTAGGAACCACAAGGTTCAGTGGTGCAGGTACACCCTGGAACACTCGGCCAGCCATATCAAACTTTGAACCATGACAAGGACAAAAGAAGCCAGACTTAACGCCTTGAACTTGTTCTGCGAACGTATCAGGTAGATAGGTTGGAGAACAACCTAAGTGAGTACAAAAGCCAACGGCCACAAAATACTCAGGCTTAATCGAGCGGTACTCGTTCTGAGCATAAACTGGCTGTTGTTCCATTTCTGATTGTGGATCGCGAAGCTGCCCATCAATGTTCTTAAGGTTATCGACCACTTCTTGAGTACGGCGAACTACCCATACAGGTTTCCCCTGCCACTCAACACGGACCATCTGACCGGCTTCAATTTTACTGATATCCACTTCCACCGGTGCACCCGCCGCTTTTGCTTTGGCACTCGGATTCCATGATTTGATAAAAGGAACGGCGACGGCAGCTGCCCCTAAGCCACCAACAACTGCCGTTGTAGCGGTTAGAAAACGCCTGCGACCGTTATTTAAAGGCGCGTTGCTCATCCAAACATTCTCCCATTTGCTCCCTTTGGATCGTTATTATTCCGCTTATAAGAGCATGGCTAACAAATAATGAATTTAGTTCTAATTATTGGGGGGAAATGATAAAGAAAACCCTACTTTTTGACAAGATAAAGCTACCTTTTCGTAACAATTGTGAGGCAAATCGCCCACGCCGTCACAAAAGCAGTAAAATTCTAAAAAATAGATGTGATTTGAAACAAGAAAGCGAGAGGAATAACATTCCAAAAAGCCAGAACACGCCTTTTATTTGGGTTGTTTTCAAGAAATTAGGTCGGAAGAAATAGCAAATATACGCAGAAAGAGCCTTGTTTGTCGCCATGACCTATGTAGCACGCCAAATAAGAAAAATACGGTAATTAGCCCAATAAATGTTACGAGAACATTAAATAGACAGTACTACACATGAGTGTAATAAGATAAGGGTGTTTTGAACACAAAAAACAAAAAGCTCGGCATATAGCCGAGCTTTGATGCACAGTTTCCAGAACAAGCCTGGAACAGCATAATTTCCAATAAGTGGAAATTAACGCTTAGAGAACTGTGGACGACGACGTGCTTTACGTAGACCAACTTTCTTACGTTCAACGCAACGAGCGTCACGAGTAACGTAACCAGCTGCACGTAGAGTAGGACGTAGAGACTCATCATATTCCATAAGAGCACGAGTGATACCGTGACGGATAGCACCAGCTTGACCAGAAATACCGCCACCTTTAACAGTAACGTATAGGTCTAGTTTCTCAGTTAGTTCAACTAGCTCAAGAGGTTGTTTAACAACCATGCGAGAAGTTGGACGACCGAAGTACTCATCAAGGCTACGCTTGTTGATTACGATGTTGCCGCTGCCTGGTTTGATGAAAACACGTGCAGCTGAGCTTTTGCGACGGCCAGTGCCGTAGTATTGATTCTCTGCCATTTTCGAAATCCCCGATTAGATGTCTAGTACTTGAGGTTGTTGAGCAACATGGTTGTGCTCAGCGCCAGCGTAAACTTTCAGCTTACGGTACATAGCACGGCCTAGAGGACCACGTGGTAGCATACCTTTAACTGCTAGCTCAAGAGCCATCTCTGGCTTACGATCAATCAGTTTCTCGAAGCTGATTGACTTTAGGCCACCTGGGAATTCAGTGTGACGGTAGTAAATCTTACCTTTAGCTTTATTACCAGTTACAGTAACTTTCTCAGCGTTGATAACGATGATGTAATCACCTGTGTCAACGTGTGGAGTGTATTCAGCTTTGTGTTTGCCACGTAGGCGAGATGCAATTTCACTTGCTAGACGGCCAAGAGTTTTACCTTCAGCGTCTACAACGTACCAGTCGCGTTTTACAGTTTCTGGTTTAGCAACGAAAGTTTTCATGCTAATAATAACCCGTTAATTAAAATTTAAACTTTAAGGAACACCGTAGAGTGCTCCCACACTGTCTAAGAGCCCAGTCATCACCCCTTCGAGTCGTTGGTACTCTCGACCTATTATGTCGAAGTAACTTCGATAATCAGGTCTGCAGTAACGGTGGGTTGCAGGATTATAGAGAAGAGCGAAGAAAAAATCACCTTTTTTTGCGCTCAATCACTATTTTTTTCTTAACTTTTTTAAGCTAAATGCTCTCGACTTAAGTACTCAAGACTCTGCATCTCGGTTAATCGAGACTGACAACGCTTAAACTCGAACTCTAACTGCCCTTCCCCATAAAGCAACGCCATCGGGACCTCTGCTGAGATAATCAATGTTACGTTACGCTCATAGAACTCATCGACAAGAGAGATAAAGCGTCTTGCCGCATCATCAATCTTGCGATCCATCTGTTTCACATCCGCCAATAAGACCGTATGGTAGATACGCGAGAGTTCAATGTAGTCGTTCTGGCTTCGTGCAGTTTGGCAAAGTTGCTCAAAAGAGGCATGCAATACGCCATCACTTACTTCAATAACCGCAACTTCACGATGATTAACCTCAATCACGTTGCTTGCCACTTTTCTCTCACCAACCAACTGGTGGTAATACTTCTTAAGGTTAATCGATGCCTGCTCATCCAAAGGATAATGATAAATTTCAGCTTGCTCTAAAGTACGAAGACGATAATCCACCCCACTGTCTACATTGAGCACGTCACAACGCTCTTGGATCATGGCAATGGCTGGAAGAAAACGAGCTCGTTGCAGGCCATTACGATACAAGTATTGCGGTTCGATATTGGACGTTGCGACCAAGATCATTTGTCGCTTAAACATCTCTCGCAATAACGTGGCCAAAATCATCGCATCAGTAATATCAGAAACGAAAAACTCATCAAAGCAAACTACATCAGCTTCTTTCTTAAATTGCTCCGCTACTTTCGACAAGGGGTTCTCAACATCCCCTAAACGCCTGAGCTCATCATGAACTCGATACATAAAACGGTGAAAATGCACCCTCATCTTTCTTTCGGTTGGCAAAGCATCAAAAAAGGCATCCATGAGATAAGTTTTGCCCCGCCCTACACCTCCCCAAAAGTACAATCCCTTGGGTGGTTCGGGTAACTCAGATTTTTTTCCAAGAAGTTTCTGCCAAGTGCTAAGCTGAGGAATCGGTGCAGACTGATAATCCGATATCGCATGATAGAGCTTATCTAAAGCAACAACCGCATTATATTGGGCATCATCACGCTGGAATCCATGGTCTGCTATGTCTTTTTTATATCGTTCTAATGGTGTCATCGCATTGGGTCATATCAGAGGGACGGTGCAAATTGTCACCTCAGGGTCAGTTTTGAGATAAGAGAGAAGTAGTTATCAGTCCCCGAAAACATACCGCTAATTTTCTTTATCGACTGTGCAAGCCATAGTAACATGGTCAAGCACTGCATGTAACTAAGTAGTAATAGACTTGTTAAAACAACTGTAAGGAGCAGTTATGCCTTGGATTTATGCCATTGTGGGTTTGCTGGTCGGTACCATCGTAGGCGTCATCATTAGTCGACTAACCACACCAGAATACAAAAAACAAAAGTCTGTACAAAAGGAGCTGGAAGCTGCCAAATTTGAATTAGAACAGCAACGCCAAGAGCTGGTCGATCATTTTGCACAAACAGCAGAGATGCTAGATACCCTAGGTAAAGATTACACCAAGCTGTACCAGCATATGGCAAAGACCTCTTCAGAGCTTCTGCCTAACTTGCCTGAACAAGATAACCCATTCGATAAAAAAGCGGCGATGTCTTCGGAACAAATTGAAGAAGATCAGCCTGATGCCAATAAGCAACCAAAAGATTACGCTAATGGCGCAACAGGGCTGTTGAAGGTTCAAGAAAAAGAAATCATCAAAGCGCCTGAAGTCATTACCGCTAAAGCATCATAACGATGCCTGCCTTCCTTAGGGTCAATACAGAGACTTTTTTATCAATTTGTATTGACCCTATTTGAACTTTTCAGAAATAACTCATCTCTAACTTGCAGTGAACTGCCTTTACCTTGTGATTATTCGAACCGCCCCTATATAAAAATAGGACGCATAGACTCTCAGGCTGTTTTTATGCAGCTTAGAATTCGACAGCGACAAACTCGAATATTTCTTTTTGGCAGACCCGTTATCTAGAGGAGTAATTGGATGAAAAAACCTTTGCTTGCACTAACCGTTCTCTCTTTGAGCTTAAGTGCAATCATCACCCCTATTTCCGCTTCTGCAGCTCTTCCATTCAGTGTTGATGGCCAGCAGTTGCCTAGCCTTGCCCCAATGCTAGAAAAAGTGACCCCGGCGGTTGTGAGCATTGCAGTGGAAGGTAAGCAAGTGCAATCCCGCCGAATTCCAGACCAATTTCAATTTTTCTTTGGTCCGGACTTTCCGGTAGAACAAACTCAAGAACGCCCTTTCCGTGGTTTAGGCTCAGGTGTCATCATTGATGCGAAGAAAGGTCAGATCGTAACCAACTATCATGTCATTAAAGGCGCGGATGATATTCGGGTACGCCTCCATGACGGCCGTGAGTACGATGCTAAACTGGTTGGCGGTGATGAAATGTCTGACATTGCGCTACTAAAACTCGAAAAAGCCAAAAACCTTACTCAGATTCATGTTGCCGATTCTGATCAACTGCGTGTAGGGGATTTTACAGTGGCTATCGGTAATCCATTCGGTTTAGGCCAAACGGTAACATCTGGTATTGTTTCAGCGCTTGGGCGCAGCGGCTTGAATGTCGAGAACTTTGAAAACTTCATTCAAACGGACGCGGCTATCAACAGCGGTAACTCTGGCGGCGCTTTGGTTAACCTCAATGGCGAACTGATCGGTATTAACACAGCGATCCTAGGCCCGAATGGCGGTAATGTCGGTATTGGCTTCGCGATTCCATCCAATATGATGAAAAGCCTCACCGAGCAAATCCTTGAATTTGGCGAAGTGAAACGCGGCATGCTAGGTGTTCAAGGGGGCGAAATGACCTCAGAGCTCGCAAAAGCGCTGGGCTATGAATCAAGCAAAGGCGCTTTCGTTAGCCAAGTGGTACCTGACAGTGCCGCCGCTAAAGCGGGTCTACAAGCCGGGGATGTGATTGTTTCAATCAACGGAAAATCCATCAATACCTTCTCCGAACTACGAGCAAAGGTGGCAACCTTAGGTGCTGGTAAAGAGATTACGCTTGGCGTAATTCGTGATGGAAAGAGCAAGAACTTTGACGTCACGCTCGGCAAGTCAAACACGGTGAAAGCCAAAGCAGAAAACTTGCATGAAGGTCTAAAAGGCGCGGTGTTAGGTAATACAACCTCTAGCGATCCGATACAAGGGGTTAAAATCACCAGTGTGGAAGCGAACTCTCCGGCGGCACAGTTCAAACTCGAGCAAGGGGACATCATAATTGGTGTAAATCGCAAACGCGTTAAGAACTTAGCTGACCTACGAGCAATTGCTGAAAATTACAAAGGGGTATTAGCTCTAAATATCCAACGAGGCGATCAAACTATCTACCAAGTCGTACGTTGATCATTTGAATCACCTCTCTAAAGAGCAGTATGGAATCATGCTGCTCTTTTGTTATTCATCAATGTAATGCTATCCTTCATTTTTCTATGCCATTTTAGGCATCTATGCATGGAGAGGATATGCTTAGCTTTTTGTTACGTTCTGTCTTTTTAGGCTTAGCAACGGCCATTATTGTGTTACTCGCCGTTCCATCACTGCGTAGCAACCTCATTCCTGCCGATCTCGTCGATCCGAAGCCTCACAATATCGCTTCACTTGAAGTCTCTTTTAACCAGGCAGTAAGAAAAGCCGCTCCGGCCGTGGTTAATATCTACAGCCGTAAGTACGTGGAAAATGATCGCAGTAAGCTATCGACGCAAGGTCTAGGCTCTGGCGTGATCGTCAGCGAAAAAGGCTACATCATCACGAACTACCATGTTGTCGCTCAAGCTGATCAAATTGTCGTCGCACTGCAAGATGGTCGCGTTGCGGCTGCACAGTTAGTTGGTACAGATAAGAGAACCGATATTGCCATCTTGCGTGTAGAAGGGTCGAATCTTCCGGTCATTCCACTCAACCCGGAATACAAACCTCAAGTTGGTGATGTGGTACTGGCTATCGGCAATCCATATAACTTAGGTCAAACTACCACCTTCGGTATTATCTCTGCGACAGGCCGTTCATCAATTAGTGATGGTCGCCAAGCCTTTATCCAAACCGATGCCGCTATCAATGAAGGTAACTCAGGGGGAGCCTTAGTGAATACTCAAGGGGAGTTGGTTGGCATCAACACGGCCTCTTTCCAACAAGCGACTGACTTAGAAACTTATGGTATTTCTTTTGCGATTCCAGCCCCATTGGCGAATAAGATCATGCAGAAGATCATTGCCGATGGCCGAGTCATTCGTGGCTATATTGGCATTGATGGGCAGGATATCAATGCAGTAACGGCTCGCTTACTTGGTAATGAACATATTGGTGGCATCATCGTGCTCGGCATTGATCCAAACGGCCCAGCAAGCACCGCAGGCTTTGAGCCACAAGACATCATTATTAGCATTAACGGTACCAAAGTTCAGGGACGCCAAAGCGTCATGGATATTGTTACTGACTTACGTCCCGGGACGACTGTCGATGTCGGTATTATCCGCAAAGGCAAAAAGATAAATCTAAAAGTCACCATCGCCGAAGACAAGCAAGAAGCATAAAAAAAACCCAGCCATTGGCTGGGATTTTTATTTGTTCGCATTATTCGCTTTCGTTAGGTTCTTCTGCTTTCTGAGATGTACCCAGTTCAACTTCAACTTGCGTTACGCGCTGTAAACCTCTTGGTAATAAGCCGCCTCGGCGACCGCGCTCACCACGGAAGTTATCCAGATCAGCAGGTTTCAGCCCTAGCTTGCGTTTCCCTGCATACAGAGTCAGAGAAGCGCCCTGTGGCAACGCCATCAAATGCGACAATACTTCTTCACGCTCTTTCGCTTTTGCGGCAGGAATGTTAATGATCTTGTTCCCCTTGCCTTTCGCCAATTGCGGCAGGTCCTTAATTGGGAACAGCAACATACGCCCTTGGTTAGTGATCGCTAAGATTTCATCCGAATCCAAGTCTTCAATTGTCTTCGGTGTCATGATTTCTGAGTTAGCAGGTAGAGTGACTAATGCTTTACCACTGCGGTTCTTCGACAACAAATCAGAGCCTTTACAAACAAAACCGTAACCTGCGTCAGACCCCACCAGCCATAACTGCTCTTCTTCACCCATGAACACTTGACGAATGCTGCTGCCAGCAGTGATATTCAAGCGACCAGTAATTGGCTCACCTTGGCTTCGCGCAGACGGCAATGAATGCGATTCAAGTGAGTAGCTTCGGCCATCACTGCCAAAGAACACTGCTTGCTGGTTACTCTTACCACGCGCATGCGCTAGGTATTTATCACCAGACTTGTAGCTTAGGCCTTCTGCATCCACATCATGACCTTTCGCGTGACGAATCCAGCCTTTCTCTGAAAGCACAACCGTAATTGGCTCACTTGGTACTAGATCACGCTCAGTCAGCGCTTTTGCTTCTGCACGTTCAACCATTGGAGAGCGGCGGTCATCACCGTATTTCTCAGCATCTGCTTTGATTTCTTTCTTCAGTAGTGTATTTAGACGACGCTCTGAACCCAGTAGTTGCTCTAGCTTCTCACGTTCTTTCTCTAGCTCGTCTTGCTCACCACGGATCTTCATCTCTTCAAGTTTTGCTAAGTGACGAAGTTTGGTATCTAAAATCGCATCCGCTTGAATATCGGTAATCCCGAAACGAGCCATCAGTACTGCTTTGGGATCGTCTTCTGTCCGAATGATTTCAATCACTTCATCTAGGTTTAGGTAAGCAATCAACAAACCTTCCAAGATGTGTAGACGAGCCATTACTTTATCTAGGCGGTACTGTAAGCGGCGACGTACCGTTGTGCGACGGAATTCAATCCACTCTGACAAGATCTGTACCAGGCCTTTAACTTGGGGACGATTGTCGAGACCAATCATGTTCAAGTTAACTCGGTAGCTGCGCTCAAGATCCGTTGATGCGAACAAGTGGTTCATCAACAAGTCGCAATCGACGCGGTTTGATTTTGGTACCACCACGATGCGAGTTGGGTTTTCATGATCCGATTCATCGCGAAGATCGTCAACCATCGGCAGTTTCTTCGCACGCATTTGGTTGGCGATTTGCTCAAGCAGTTTCGCACCCGATACTTGGTGAGGCAGAGAAGTGATGACAATATCGGCACCTTCTTTATGCCATACTGCGCGCATTTTAATGCTACCGCGACCGTTACGGTAGATCTTCTCAATCTCTGCTTTAGGCGACGTGATCTCAGCTTCCGTTGGGTAGTCAGGACCTTTTACATACTCCATCACATCAGACAATTCCGCTTTCGGATTGTCGATAAGGTGAATCGTTGCCTCTGCCACTTCACGAACGTTGTGAGGTGGGATATCTGTCGCCATACCAACCGCAATACCCGTGACACCATTCAACAGGATATGAGGCAAACGTGCAGGCAACATTTGTGGCTCTTTCATCGTGCCATCAAAGTTTGGTTGCCATTCCACCGTACCTTGGCCTAACTCACCTAGCAGTACTTCAGCAAACTTAGACAGTTTTGCTTCGGTATAACGCATTGCCGCGAACGATTTCGGGTCGTCCGGCGCACCCCAGTTGCCCTGACCGTCTACCAGAGGATAACGGTAAGAGAACGGCTGTGCCATTAATACCATTGCTTCGTAACACGCTGAGTCACCGTGCGGGTGGTATTTACCCAGTACGTCACCAACGGTACGCGCGGATTTTTTGTATTTTGCTGATGCCGATAGACCCAGCTCCGACATCGCGTAAATGATGCGTCGTTGAACCGGTTTCAAACCATCGCCAATGTATGGCAATGCACGATCCATAATGACGTACATCGAGTAGTTCAGATAAGCGTCTTCGGTGAACTTGCGCATCGGCAATTGTTCAACGCCATCGTAGGTAATTTCTGTAGACATCCGTTAAACCTCTGCCATATCGCCGTTATTTTGAAGCCAAGCACGGCGATCATCTGCTCGTTTCTTACCAAGCAGCATGTCCATCATCTCCATAGTCGCATCAGCGTCATCAATGGTTAACTGAACTAAACGACGTGTGTTTGGATCCATGGTTGTTTCACGCAGCTGAAGTGGGTTCATCTCACCCAGACCTTTAAATCGCTGTACGTTGATTTTGGCTTTCTTCTTCGATAATCGCTCAAGGACACCATCTTTTTCGTCATCATCTAGGGCATAGAACACTTCTTTACCACAGTCGATACGATACAGAGGTGGCATTGCCACATAGATATGACCCGCCTCAACAAGAGCACGGAAGTGACGCGTGAACAGTGCGCATAACAGTGTTGCGATGTGCAGACCGTCCGAGTCCGCATCGGCAAGGATACACACTTTACCGTAACGTAGACCATCGAGATTGTCGTTATCAGGATCAATACCCAATGCAACAGAGATATCATGCACTTCTTGGGAAGCAAGCACTTGGTCTGCAGATACTTCCCACGTATTCAGGATCTTACCGCGTAGTGGCATCACCGCTTGGAATTCACGGTCACGCGCTTGTTTTGCACTGCCGCCCGCCGAGTCACCCTCTACAAAGAAGATTTCAGTACGATTTAAGTCTTGTACCGAACAGTCAGTCAACTTACCTGGCAGTGCTGGGCCTGACGCGACTTTCTTACGTACGACTTTTTTGCTCGCGCGCATACGACGGTGTGCGTTAGCAATACAGACTTCAGCCAGCTGCTCTGCCAGTTGTGGCTTCTCGTTCAACCATAGGCTGAAAGCGTCTTTTACCACACCAGAAACAAATGCTGCGGTTTGACGAGAAGAGAGACGCTCTTTGGTCTGACCAGCAAATTGAGGATCTTGGATCTTAACCGACAGAACGTATGAACAGCGGTCGAAAACGTCATCACCGGTTAGCTTCACGCCACGAGGAAGCAGATTGCGGAATTCACAGAACTCACGCATCGCATCAAGTAGGCCTTGACGCAGACCATTAACGTGCGTGCCACCTTGCGCGGTTGGAATCAGGTTAACGTAGCTTTCGGTGATCATCTCACCGCCTTCAGGCTGCCAAATTACCGCCCAGTTTGCCGCTTCAGTCTCTGCTGAAAACTCACCAGTAAAAGGCTCTTCAGGCATGACTGGGTAGCCTTTAACGCCTTCTGCCAGATAGTCTTTTAAACCATCCTCATAAAACCACTTGTAGTCTTTGCCGTTCACTTTATCCGTGAAGGTAATTTCTAGACCAGGACACAACACCGCTTTCGCTCGTAGGTTGTTCACCAAGCGAGTCACAGAGAAGTTCGCTGAATCAAAATACTTTGCATCTGGCCAGAAATGCACACTCGTACCACGGTTACGACGGCCACACGTCCCCGTTACGGTGAGGTCAGAAACCTTGTCACCATGTTCAAAAGCGATGTCATATACCTGACCATCACGGCGAACGGTCACTTCAACACGCTTAGACAGCGCATTTACTACCGAAATACCAACGCCATGCAGACCACCAGAGAATTGGTAATTCTTATTGGAAAATTTACCACCAGCATGAAGCTTACATAGGATCAGTTCAACGCCTGATACTTTCTCTTCTGGGTGGATATCAACTGGCATGCCGCGACCATCATCGATCACTTCTAGTGATTGGTCCGCATGTAAGATGACTTGTACTTTTGAGGCATGTCCGGCTAGCGCTTCATCGACACTGTTATCGATAACTTCTTGGCCCAAGTGGTTTGGGCGCGCTGTATCCGTATACATCCCTGGTCGGCGACGTACTGGCTCCAAGCCATTTAGTACTTCAATGGCACCAGCATTATATTGTTCAGTCATAATACGGAATTGTTCTCAAAGTTTACTTGTAACCCGAGCCTCACCCACTGGTAAGCCCTACTCGAGAAACGAAAAAACTACTCCGTCTGCATACTTACCCATCGATAAATTCGTGCATAACAAAGTAGTCAGGGCTTCATACCCTTAAGATTTTTTCGGCAAAACATAGTCGGAAAGCATGCCGTCTATGTCAAGAAACGCTTGGATATATCAATAAAAACTATGAGCCTATGCCCATCGCCTCTTCAATTTACAGTTTTAGGAATTCAATGATTTGCGCAGGATAGCGTTCAAATCCAACAAAACTGTGATCACCGCCTTCTTCTACCGTTTGCTTAGCATCAGCAAACTTTTCTACTGCTTGGCGATAGTCCAACACTTCATCCTCTGTTTGTTGTAACAACCAGAAAGATTGAGGTGACGCGATGCTTTGTACATCAAGAGCTTTTAATTCGTCAATATGATGTGCTTCAAGTGTATAGCTTTCGTGCGTATATGGGTTGGTTTGATCACCTAAGTAATCTAATAAAAGCTCATATGGCTTAACTGCCGGGTTAACTACCACTGCGCGAAAACCAAACTTAGCGTTCAGCCATGTCGACATATAACCGCCCAATGAGCTGCCAACGACACCGATGCTGTAGTCTTGTTTATGTCGATCAATGATCTCTAATAAACACAAAGCGGCTTGCAGAGGAAAACACGGTAACTGAGGAATAATGACCTTGATATCTGGGCGATGTTGCTCACAGAATGCTTTCATGATGTTTGCCTTCATTGAGAGCGGCGAACTATTGAAACCATGGATGTACAATAATAACGAGGGTTTACTCATAAAAGCCTCACACGAAAAGCAAGCCCGAACATAAGGTTCGGGCATGATAGTTGATTAGTATCCGTTGGAAGAAAAGTCAGGCAAGAACAAGCCATCTGCTAAGCGACTGACTTGCGTGGTTATCTCACCATTGCGATGCAGCTCTAACTCACGCCATCCTGGTGATTGTACATCAAGCGCAAAATCATCGGAGTTTGGTTTGAACTGCACACAAGTCGAAGGCGTTGCCATCACTCGAATGCCATTATGGAGAACATTCATATCTTGGTGAACATGGCCACACAAAATGCCTTTCACATTCTCAAACCTTTCAACAATTTGCCAAAATGCTTCCGCGTCTTTAAGCGTATGTTGATCAAGCCAAGCACTGCCAACCAAAAGTGGATGATGATGCAATAGCACCAAAGTGTACCGCTGCGGATTTTCAGTTAGCTTTTCTTCTAGTAGCGACAATTGCTGGTCGCTCAAACGACCGTGTGGTACACCCACGACTTGTGAATCCAATAGAACCAACTGCCAGCATTCCCCCAGAAGTCGATGTTCTACCGATTGTATTTGCAAAGAAGGCAGTATGCTGCCCATATTGGGTTTGTAGTCATGATTGCCCGGCAGCCAGAAACAGTCTTTTTCTAGCGGAGCAATTCCCTCAGCAAAACGCTGATAGGACTCTGCACTATGATCTTGTGAAATGTCACCTGTTGCCAAAATATAGTCAAACGGCACCTGACGGTGTTGAACTTCTTGTACCACGGAGGTAAAACTATCGGCGGTTCTTACGCTCAGCAAGCTTCCCTCGTCTGCGGCAAACAGATGAGTATCCGTAATTTGTAGTAGTTTGATGCTGTCACTCGATGATTGCAAAATGAAAACCTGACTCGTCCACTATATTGTTTTTTATTATTTTTCCCGTGAAGGCGTGATGATTAATTGAAAGCAAGCGGTGTCCTACTGATACCACTTCGTAAACAAAACGTCAGCCATTCGCCAAGGAAGGTATTAAGTTGATGCTTTTCATCTTTTTGCATCAGCTGATCATTGGGATAATCATATTTAGCTTTTATGCGAGAGAAATCTCCACTCGAGCAGACTTCAGCGACTCTCGCATCGTGATAAAGCCTGACAGACATCTTCGGTAAAGGAAATACTGGTGTGTCATCACTCTGACATATCTCAACAACCGTGGTGTATTTTGTGATTTCATTCACGGTCAGTTGATAAACCATGTTTGCAGCCTGATAGCAACGAACATCACCCACTTCGGCACAAGCAGGCAGCAGCGCGTTGAGCTTAGCATAGTTAGTCTCATATGTTCTCATCAGACCCGCTAAGTCGACATGATATCGCTGTTTATCCGCCACTTGCACCATTACTTACTCTCCATCGATGGGGCTTATCCCCACTGTGTTTTCAATTCTTGGTGGTTTAATTGCAACCATTGCAAAGCAATGATAGATGCACCATTTTCAAATTTTCCACTTTTCACCCATTGATACGCTTTTTCGCGACTGATCACATGGACTCGAATGTCTTCATCTTCATAGTCTAAACCATGAATGCCATGCGCTTTAGATGCATCGACCTCGCCGACAAAAACATCTAGTTTTTCAGAGCAGCCACCAGAAGAAGGGTAATAAGAGGTTACCGCTGCAATCCGCTTCACTTGTATACCCGCTTCTTCTTCCGCTTCACGACGAATGACGTCTTCAGCTGATTCTTCACGATCAATCATGCCAGCCACAATTTCCAACTGCCATGGGGAATGATGCTCTAATGCCCCTACGCGAATCTGTTCAATGATCACAACCTGATCCGTCACCGGGTCATACGGTAGCATCGCTGCCGCATGCCCACGTTCGAACATTTCTCGCTCAACAATACCGCTCCAACCACCAGCAAATAATCTATGCTTAAAACGGTATTTCACCATTTTAAAGAAGCCTTTAAAGACGGTTTCCTTTGAGATTATGTCCACATCTTGTGGGGTAAACTCGTTCTGTTGCTTGTCACATTGTTGCATCGAACACCTCTCAGAGTGAATCTTGTAGTTTACTCATTCTTATTCGCATGCTCAAAGGACTTGGCTCAACTTTTTGTACAATAGTTATAAATTATTTTAAACCTATTCATTAAATGCTTATCGTACAGCTGGATGGTTATGTGTAAAAAAGTACAATGTTTAGAGTAAATATCGCTCAAATTGAGTTAAACTACTGAGAATTAAACAATCTATTGACCGCGGGAATGGAAAATGAAAAAACTGCTTCCACTATTTATTAGTGCAGCGCTAGGTAGCATGAGCACGTCTGCATGGGCTGACTCTCTTACTGAGATCTATGACTTAGCCAAACAAAATGACCCACAACTGCTTAGTGCTGCTGCACAACGTGATGCGGCATTTGAAGCTATCACATCTAGCCGCAGTGCCCTGTTACCACAAATCAATCTAACGGCGGGATATAATTTAACTCGCGGAGATACCGATTTAGATAGTGTCAGAAATAATCGCTCTAATGACAAAAACACATTGTCTGCTGGTGTCGCTTTATCTCAAGAGCTTTACAACCGTACGTCTTGGATAACCCTTGATATCGCAGAAAAAACGGCACGCGAGGCCGACGCGTCATACGCGGCGACCCAACAAGGTTTAATCCTTCGTGTATCACAAGCGTATTTCGAAGTACTGCGTGCTCAAGATAACCTTGGCTTTGTACGTGCGGAAAAAGCCGCAGTTGGCCGCCAGTTAGAGCAGACTAAACAGCGCTTTGAAGTCGGTCTATCAGCAATCACTGACGTTTATGACGCACAAGCGCAGTATGATTCTGTATTAGCAAATGAAATTCTAGCTCAAAATGATCTACTCAATAGTTATGAAGCCATTCGTGAAATTACAGGACAAGAACCAAAAACACTGGATCAGCTTGATACTAAACGCTTCTCAGCTAGCCCTTCGAACACCCCTATCAATGCGCTGATCGATGAAGCGAAAAGCAAAAACTTAAGCCTTTTATCAACACGCATAGCACAAGATATTGCACGCGAAAACATCGCACTTGCAAGTTCTGGTCACCTGCCGACGCTATCGCTAGATGGTGGCTACAATTATGCTGATATTTCTCAAAGTGACGACAGTGATGGTACGACCAATAATTTCAATGTAGGCGTCAATCTTGCTGTCCCGCTATACACTGGTGGCAAAATCACCTCTTTGACAAAACAGGCTGAATTCAATTACGTCTCTGCGAGTGAAAATCTAGAAAAAGAATACCGCAGTGTCGTCTCCAATGTTCGTGCACAGAATAACAACATCAACGCCTCGATTGGTGCGCTAAAAGCTTACGAACAAACGGTTATTTCTGCTAAAGCCGCTTTAGAAGCAACAGAAGCCGGCTTTGATGTGGGTACACGTACTATCGTTGACGTACTAGATTCAACTCAAAGTCTGTACAATGCAAACAAAAACCTGTCTGATGCACGTTACAACTACATCTTAAGCGTTCTGCAACTACGCCAAGCGGTGGGGACACTGAGCGAGCAAGATATACTCGATATTGACGCAGGCCTAAAGCCAGCAAGCTAAACATCAGGTTGAAATGAACAAATGCCGGTAAGTTTTCTCGCTGGCGTTTTTTACGCTTTAATTATCACTGGGTTCAAAGTTTGTTCCCTCTCCTTTCTAAGGGGAGGGTTAGGGAGGGGGCCGCTCTTCGGACATTAACCCCCTCTAACTCCCCCCCTTAAAAAGGGGGAGGATCACATCGCGTTCGTTTCTAGTTCAGCGCCACAAAAAAGAAAAGGTCACTCAAAAGCGACCTTTACTCATTAGGTTAGCGAGAAAAAACTTACCCTTTACCACCTTTAATCGCATTGATGATTTCACTAGTTGAGCAGCCGTCTTCAAAGTTCAAGACGCGCACTTCACCACCAGCAGCAACCACTTCTTTACCACCAGCGATCTCTTCTGGTTTGTAGTCGCCACCTTTTACAAGCAAGCTTGGCAGTACTTCGGAAATCAGACGCTGTGGCGTATCTTCACTGAATGGAACCACCCAGTCCACTGCGCCAAGTCCAGCCAATACCGCCATACGGCGATCCGTCGGGTTTACAGGACGGCCCGGACCTTTCAAACGCTTAACAGACTCATCCGTATTCACCGCAACAATCAGACGGTCACCGAGCTGGGCAGCATGATTTAGGTAGGAAACGTGCCCCGCATGAAGAATGTCGAAACAACCGTTGGTCATGACCACTTTCTCACCTTTCGCGCGCGCTTTCTTCACCGCGTCAATCAATGCTTGTTCCGAAATCACACCAAAATCGGTGTCTTGGCTACCGTGAACCGCTTCTGCCAATTCAATCTCAGACAGCGTTGAGGTACCAAGTTTGCCCACCACGACGCCAGCAGCAGCATTTGCGAGTGCACACGCTTCTTCAAAGGATTTACCCGCAGCGACTGACGATGCTAATACAGAAATCACCGTATCGCCTGCACCTGTCACGTCGTACACTTCTTTTGCTTGTGTTGGCAGGTGGAATGGCTTCTGACCACGACGAATCAATGTCATGCCGTTTTCACTGCGTGTGACCAACAAAGCTTCAAAGTCAAACTCTTCAACCAGCGCAAGGGCTTTTTCTTCCAGGTCTTGTTCCGACTTCACTTTACCGACCACATCTTCAAACTCTTTCATGTTTGGTGTCAGCAGCGTTGCGCCACGGTAGCGTTCAAAATCAACACCTTTCGGGTCAATGAATACTGGCACGTTCGCCGCGCGAGCTTTTTGGATATAAGCCTGAACATGCTCTAAAGAGCCTTTTGCGTAGTCAGACAGGAGCACCGCCTGCACGTTAGGCAACGCCATTTCCATGCGTGACAGCACAGGTTCAGGATCGGTGTTTTCAAACTTGTCTTCAAAATCTAAACGGATCAACTGTTGACCACGGCTCATCACACGCAGTTTGGTGATAGTTGGGTATTCAGGTAATGCGACGAAGTCACACTTTACTTTTAAAGACGTTAGCGTTTCCGTTAGTACCTTCGCCGGTTCATCCATGCCCGTCAGACCAACAATGTGAGCGTGCCCACCTAATGAGGCAATGTTCATCGCGACGTTCGCAGCACCACCCGGGCGCTCTTCATTGTTTTCTACTTTTACAACAGGCACAGGCGCTTCAGGAGAGATTCGTCCCGTTGGGCCATACCAGTAACGATCTAGCATGACATCACCGATGATGAGCACACCAGCGCTGCTGTAATCAGGTAGAATTGGTTTCATTATTGGTCTCCAAAAATTAAATCATGGTGAGTTTAACACAGCCCTTATCTAGGCAGAACCTTGTACTTAGGCAAGCCATTGATTCCAAGCTTGCTTCACCCACTCTCTTTCTGCAACAAACTTATCTTCAGCGACGTCCGCGTCCAAGTTAAGCAAATTACGTCGATGAATTTCGTCACGCATTGATGTATAGGCACGTGTGAGTTGCATCGCTTGATCTTCGTCCATCACGCCTTGACCAATCAAGGTCTCAAAGACACGCACATTGTCGCACCAACGCGTTAACTTCGGCTTAGTGTGACTGTAGTTAAGGACCAAGTATTGGGCGAGAAACTCAATATCCGTAATGCCACCTTGATCTTGCTTGAGCATAAAACGTCCCGCTTTTTTTCCACCAAGATGGTCACGCATTTTTTCACGCATCTCCACTACCGCTTTCTTCAGTATCTCTTGCTCTCGTTCTTTGCAGAGAACATCGTGACGAGTGTTGTGGAAAGCGATTGCTAGCGGGTCATCACCATAAATCATGCGAGCGCGCACTAACGCTTGGTGCTCCCACGTCCACGCATCTTGATGCTGATAATCATCAAACGCATCGGTTGGGCTAACCAGCAAACCTGAAGCGCCAGAGGGACGTAATCGAGTGTCCACTTCGTATAAAATACCTGATGCGGTGCGGGTAGAGAAAATATGGATGATGCGCTGCGCTAGGCGAAGGTAGAACTGACGCCCATCAATTTCTTTCTTGCCATCGGTGTACACATTTACTGGGCAATCGTGCATGAACACAATATCGAGATCGGAGTTGTAACCCAGTTCCCAGCCCCCCACTTTGCCATAACCAATCACTGCAAAGCCTTTGCCTTCACGATCTTTGACGTGTGTTGGCTCTCCATATTTTTCCGATACTTGTAGCCATGCTTGGCTTACTACTGCTTCGACAATAGCCTCTGCGAGGTAGGTTAAGTGGTCACTCACTTTCATTACGGGTAACACTCCCGCAATGTCTGCGGCAGCAATGCGCAAGATGCAGATTTGCTTGAACTGACGCAGTGCTTCCATCTGCTGCTCCATATCATCTTCAGGAATACGAGCAAGAAAATCACGTAACTCCGTCCGGTAACTATCGAGCGGGATAGGATTATACAAATGTTGCGGATCAATCAGCTCATCAAGCAAGATCGGGTATCGAGACAACTGTTCAGAAATCATCGGACTTGCGGTACACAAGCGCACGAGCTGAACCAGCGCCGCAGGATGTTCATCCAGCAACTCTAAATAGGTGGTTCTAGTGCAAATGTTATGCAGTAAATGCAATACGCGTGGCAAACCAAACTGCGCATCCGGGTGTGCAAATACCGCAGAGAACACTTTCGGCATTAGCTTCGTCAGTACTTCACGACCACGTGGCCCTAAGGTTTTCTTCGCCAGATCGGCTTTGAACTGCATGATGATCTTGGCGAGTTCTTCGGACCTCTCAACTTTAATGTCTTGTTGCAGAACAAGCTCAATCACGTCTTGCTTCGTCGCCATGTCCCATAACTCATGAAAATGGCGCGCAACTGCTTCGGTTTCGTCCTCTTCGTCATCACCAATCAAAGATTCAAACACATGGTGCACATTGGCCATATGCTGTTGGGTTTGAGCCGCTAAATCGTCCCAATGAGCAAAACGCATCGCTATCGCTAACTTCAAGCGTTCATCCTCACTATCGGGTAAGGTTTGGGTTTGTTTATCCGCCATCGCTTGCAACAGGTTTTCTAACTGCCGTAAATACTTATAGGCCAACTTTAGATGTTCGACTTCCACTTTTGTTAGCAGACCTAATTCACCAATTGCCCGCAGCGTTTCTAACAAACCACGCCCTCGCAATGAGGGTTCGCGGCCACCACGAATCAGTTGGAATACTTGGGCGATAAACTCGATCTCGCGAATGCCGCCCGCCCCCAACTTAATATTGTTATTTAATCCTCGACGGCGCACTTCACTGCTGATCATCGACTTCATACGGCGCAACGATTGGATCGCACTAAAGTCGATGTAGCGGCGGAACACAAATGGACGCAACATTTGGCGTAGTTCTTGGTATTGCGGGTACATTTCGCAGCCCATGACACGCGCTTTGATCATCGCATAGCGCTCCCAGTCCCGGCCTTGTTCCTGGTAGTAGTCTTCCAACGCCGCGTAGCTCATCACCAATGGACCACTCTCACCAAATGGGCGTAAACGCATATCAACGCGATAGCAGAAGCCATCAAAGGTTTGCTGATCGAGTGCCTTAATAATGCGTTGTCCCAAACGAGTGAAGAACTGCGCATTGGCAATACTGCGTCGTGCACCTTGAGTTTCACCGTTTTCTGGGTAAGTGAAAATCAGATCGATATCAGAAGAGAAGTTCAGCTCTCCACCACCGAGCTTACCCATGCCGATGATCAGCATCGGTTGCGCTTCACCTTCGGCATTGGTTGGCGTGCCCCACTCGTTACAGCAGATCTTGTATTGCCATTGGTAGGTTTCGAAAATCATCGCTTCTGCTAATTGGGACAGATGACTCAATGATTCTTCTAACGTCCAAGTGTGGGTGAAATCTTTCCATGCGATATAGACCATTTCACGATTACGAAATTGGCGCAGCACGCGGTGTCCTGACATTTCATCTTGGCACTCGGCTAATAATGCAGCGAGATGCGCTCGATAAGCGTGTAGTCGACTGTTTTCGGCCAACATGGTTGGCAACGCTTGGGCAAGCTTCTCATCTCGATGAACCGTCTCCGTGATGAACTTACTTAAACCAGAGACGAAATGAAATTGCTCAGCAATTTCGGTTGGCCATTGCTGGGTGTATCCCGCTTGTTCTGCATATTGAAGCGCTGAATCGGCAACAGAAATCAGTGACGAAGGCAGTTGCATTTTTCTTCCTTGTTTGAAAGCCCCCTCTATTTATACCAGAGTTAGGGTAAATAAAAACGCCCACAAAAGGTTTGTGGGCGTTTAATCAATGGTTGTCAGGCTTAGACTTGGAAAGATTTAATCTTCCTATCTAGCTCACCCGCATTGTTTTGCATCATTTCAGAGGTTTCAAGTAACTCAGTCATCACCACAACAGAGGCTTCGACAAGCTCACGAACATTGGTTAAGTTCTGGCTCATCTCTTCTGCCACGCTGCTTTGCTGGCCCGATGCGGTTGCGATTTGGAAGTTCATGTCGTTAATTTGAGTCACCTGTCCAACGATGCCATCGAGCTCCGTGCCAGCATTCGACACCAACTCAACGCCTTCTGCCGCTTCCACGACACTTTTCTCCATCAACTCAACAGCCGATTCTGCACTGGTTTGCAATTGAGAGATCATCTCTTGAATTTCAATGGTGGCTTGCTGAGTGCGCTGCGCTAGGTTACGAACTTCATCCGCTACCACGGCAAAGCCACGTCCTGCTTCTCCTGCTCGGGCCGCTTCAATCGCGGCATTCAACGCGAGTAAATTGGTTTGTTCAGAAATACCTTGAATCGTACCAACGACACTACCAATCGCTTCAACACGCTCTTCAACTTGATTAACGGCATTCGCAGAGGAAGAGATATCGGAAGAGAGTTCGCTCATCTTAGACATCGTTCTTTGCAAGAATTTCTGTCCAGTCACCGCTTGAGTCGAGGCTTGCTCCGTCAGAGAAGAAGCGACTTGAGCGTGTTCCGCTACCGTCTGAACCGTAGAAGACATCTCACTCATGGCGGTAGCCAGCTGGTCTATCTCGTTAAACTCATCTTGAGCCGACTCTTTCGTTTCTGACATGCTTAGTGTCATCACTTCTGTTAACGTGGCTAACTCATCAGAAGCATGGACTTGTAACTGAATCACATCATGCAATTGACGACGCGTTTTCTCTAGTTCACGAGCCACATCACCGTATTCATCTTTACAGTCCATGCCGAATGAAACCGAGAGATCTTTACTCGCCATCAGTTTAATCGCATCACTCAAGTATTGAGTTTGGCGCAGCATCACTCGTGCCGCTGCGAGTAACAAAACCAAAAACACAGCAATTAATATCGCCGTTTGCCAGGCGACTTGAGTTAGGTAAGCATCGTAGTGTTGTTGAGCCACTTGCTCATTCTGGGTTGCGGCAAGAAGGGCATTATAAAAAGTATTCGCGTCCCATAATTGTTTCGACACAATCAAGATCGTACTGAAGACCATCAACATGACCATTTTAGGTACGAGTTTGATGTCGGATATCACCCTTTCCCACGGCTTAAATGCCAGCTTTTCCATTGTCAGTTCTCCACCGAGTCTTTATATTACTTATACTTACCTTCGCGCTTAGCTTTCATTACGCGATTTATTTTGAGCTTCGTATGAAAAACAATGATATCAAAAACAGCACAAAACCGATGGGGCTGCTATCACTAATATTGTCTTTTATGGCACTATTTGTGATCTCTGGCCTATTGTTTTTCCCAATTGATCACGAAACCCGTCAAGTGCTTATCGGTCTAGATTTTATAATCTGTAGCATTTTTATACTGCAGATCAGCATTGATTTGATCCGAGCCACAGATCGCAGGCAGTTTTTGAGACATCACTGGATCGATTTTGTCGCGAGCATCCCAATGGTTGAGCCTTTGCGCTTCGCTCGCCTGTTTCATATTTTACGTGTGATACTGATGCTACGCTCTTCCAAACATATCCTTATCCAGTTAAAGCGCAACCGCAGAGAAACCACTCTGGCTTCCATCTTGTTACTGATGGTGGTGTTGATTACGCTTGGCTCCAGCGCCATGCTGTTTATCGAAGGGAAAAACCCAGAGGCGAACATTCAGACTGGTGCCGATGCCTTGTGGTGGGCATTTGTGACGATTTCAACGGTCGGTTACGGCGACCATTATCCCATCACGACGGCAGGTAAACTGCTCGCGGTGCTGATCATCATATGTGGTGTCGGCATCTTTGGTATGATTTCGGGTTTAATTACTTCAATTCTCACTGCACAGACTGAGCAGCAAGATCACCGCTTGAAGAACAAAGAGAAGGCATTGGAAGCGGTTCTTGATAAGCAGGAACAGATCATAAATCGACTGCAAAGCATCGAACAGGCGCTGCAAGAGCAAAAACAACAGACAAAAAAATAGGCCCCAAAGGACCTATTCTCTTTTATTTATCATTACTCTTGCCAATACGGCTCAACTTCAACACTGATGGCGCGCGTTTGATCCATCGCATGCAAGATGGAGCGCTCTTGGCGGGTTAGCCAGCGCTCTAACTGCTCTTGCTCTTCCCCCTCAAGCATACCAACCAATGGCAACAAGTGATTAAGCATCAGTAGATCATCAATACCATGGACTAAATCCGCCCAAGGTAAACGAAAGCTATTACGCTCTTCAGCGTCATACAAGCTCGCAAAACCAATCCCCGTATAGAGGTTACGCAATAAACGATAACGCTGATCCACATAGTCTTGTGCTGATAGCTCACGCTCAGAAGGAAAAGCCTCTATCAGCTCTGCCCACGTGCGGTCCAGCTGCGCCACCGAAAATGGCTGGATGTTACTCGACATTTTCTCGCGCGCTTTTTCGTCCAAGAATGGCTGCCAACCACGGGTTAAGATCCAACGGCTTAAATCAAGCAACAATCCGGTATAACGTGCGGAACTCAATAACGTCAGCACTTCTTCACGGCTCGGTAACTCTTCAAGTTGAGCGGTCAATTCAGAGACAAGGAACTTACGTGCATCCAATTTTCGCAGCACATTTCCTTTATCATCTAACAGCTCTTCCAAATGGGCATGTTCATCTAACCACACAAGCTCTTCTTCCAACCACTTGAGCTCCTGGCGTAAGATTGCACTGGCACGGCGTGGCACTATACTGGAAAAGATCGTCAACGTTTGACGAATAAAACGGATTGCATTCGCGATTTCACGCAATGCCTCAACGCAATCGCGCTCAGTATAAATTTGCTCGTGGTAATGCCAATGCGATAGAGCATGCTCTAATGAGTTAATGAGGCAATATTCTACCGTGTCCGTCGTGCTGGTGTTGACTAAAGCCAGTGGTTTAACCTCGTCTCCTGAGTAACCGGAGGCAAGACGATAACCTTTAGCCGCTTTGCTCAAGTTACCTAAGCGCATTCCTCCCGTCTCACATAGGCTGCGAGCTAGGGTAAATAGCGCATCAGTTTGACCCGATTTTAGTTCTAGCTCGACTTCGCAGATAGAATCTTGCTTCTCTTCTCCGTCTTCACCTTGGGCGATCACTGCACCTTGGTCAAAAGCCACTTCAATTTGGCTACCATCAGGCATACCAATCAACCACTGTTCACGAGTAAAGTTGGTAGAAAAGAGAGGGCTAAGCTCAGATTGTAACGTCGCAACGTCTTTCCCCACTGGCCAAATATCAAATGGGTGAAGTGTGAGCTCTGGCTTATTACTCGTGTGCTCAGCGTTGTATTCTGGTCTTTGATGAAGGCCAGCAACAACGCGCCCAGTGGTTTTTACTGTTTGAATAAATACATCATCAAAGCGACGAATTCTTAAACCAATGTCGTGCTTTCGTAGCCATTTATCAGCCGTATCAAAATAAGTGTTACCCAAGTCACGACAACTGTGCTGAAGAACTTTTGTTTCAGAAATTTTGTTTCTTAAAGTTTCTGAAAATTCAGGAGAAACAAAAAACTTCAGTTCTATCTCGGTTTCCATAGCTATACCTTTCAAAGCAGATAGAAACAGGATATTGCCTAATTTCCCACTCGGCAAGAAAGAAATATCAACGGAATGATGATCTAAAACAGTTTTAAAGAGCCATTTTATGCGTTACCATGCGCGCCTTTATAGCCATCCGTTCAACATTTCGCCAAGAAATGGTGTATGTTTTTTTAAGGTTATAGCTATTAGGTTGAATGACCATGCCAGTAAATACAATTATGGGGTTATTTGCAAAGTCCCCTATTAAGCCTTTGCAACGCCACGTTGTGTGTGTCAACGAATGTTGTTCACACCTAGTTAAATTTTTTGAAGTCTCTTCAAAAGGTGACTGGGAAAAAGCATCTGAAATCCGTGCTCAAATTTCTCATCTAGAGAAAGAAGCGGACGTGCTAAAGCGTGAGATCCGTCTAAAACTGCCTCGCGGTTTGTTCCTGCCAGTAGACCGTACTGACATGCTTGAGCTTCTGACTCAGCAGGACAAACTTGCTAACTTGGCAAAAGACATTGCTGGCCGTGTATATGGTCGTCAGCTTGTCATTCCTGAGACTCTCCAACCAAACTTCCTCGCTTACGTTCAACGTTGTCTTGATGCTGCTAACCAGGCGCAAAAAGTAATTAATGAACTTGATGAACTGCTAGAGACCGGCTTCAAAGGCCGCGAAGTAACGCTCGTTGCTGAAATGATTCATCAGTTGGACGAAATTGAAGATGACACCGATACAATGCAGATTGAACTGCGCCAACAATTGATGGCGATTGAATCTGAATTGAACCCTATTGATGTCATGTTCTTGTACAAGATTCTTGAATGGGTAGGTGGTATTGCCGACCAAGCGCAGCGCGTAGGTGCTCGTTTGGAAGTCATGCTATCTCGATCTTAAAACATAAGTTAACGACATAACGAAGAGCACGACTAACGCCTGTCAGATGGACGATGATTATTTTCACCGTCTTATGGACTGATGCGCGTAAAATTTTGCTCCGCTTGTTATAAAACAACTAGGTACTACGATGGATATCCTTGCGAACTACGGCACTGTCCTGATTATTGTTGCAGCGATTTTTGGTTTTATGATGGCAATTGGTATTGGCGCGAATGACGTTGCTAATGCGATGGGTACATCAGTCGGCTCAAAAGCGCTAACCGTAAAACAAGCGATCATCATTGCGATGATCTTCGAATTTGCGGGTGCATATCTTGCAGGTGGTGAAGTAACCGACACTATCCGTAAAGGTGTTATCGAAACATCTCTATTTGCTAGCCAACCAGACATTCTTGTCTACGGTATGATGTCAGCGCTTCTTGCTGCTGGTACGTGGCTATTGCTTGCTTCTTACATGGGCTGGCCTGTATCTACCACTCACTCAATCATCGGTGCAATCATCGGTTTTGCGTGTGTGTCTGTCGGTACAGAAGCCGTTGACTGGAGCAGCGTTCAAGGGATTGTTGGTAGCTGGATCATTACACCTGTTATTTCAGGCTTCTTTGCTTACCTCATTTTCGTCAGTGCACAGCGCCTGATCTTTGATACTGAAAACCCGCTGATCAACGCGAAACGTTTCGTACCAGTTTACATGTTCATCACTACCATGGTGATTGCACTGGTAACGATCAAGAAAGGTCTAAAGCACGTTGGCCTGCACCTAACCAATGGCGAAGCGTGGATGTGGGCAGCTATCGTATCTGCAGTGGTAATGGCCGGTGGTTACTTCTACATTCAGAAGAAATTTGCTAACCGCGAAGAAGACCACGGTTTTGCTGGCGTAGAAAGCATTTTCAGCGTACTGATGGTTATCACAGCGTGTGCGATGGCATTTGCTCACGGCTCAAACGACGTAGCTAACGCGATCGGTCCACTGTCTGCGGTTGTTTCGACTGTTGAACACATGGGTGAAGTCACAGCGAAAAGCACCATCGCATGGTGGATTCTTCCTCTAGGTGGTTTCGGTATCGTCGTTGGTCTAGCAACACTTGGTCACAAAGTAATGGCAACGGTTGGCACCGGTATCACTGAACTGACACCAAGCCGTGGTTTTGCCGCTCAGCTAGCAACTGCATGTACGGTAGTTCTCGCGTCAGGTACTGGTCTACCTATCTCTACCACACAAACCCTTGTTGGTGCAGTTCTAGGTGTTGGTTTTGCTCGCGGTATTGCAGCACTTAACCTAGGCGTAGTACGTAACATCGTAGCATCTTGGATTGTGACACTGCCAGCAGGTGCGCTATTGGCGGTTGTGTTCTTCTACGGCATCCAAGCGATGTTCGCGTAAGACTGCTTTGGTGTAAAGCTCTACGTCAATACAATGTAAGCGCTTTGTCATTATTGACTCAAACGCACAGAAAGGGAGGCTTTGCCTCCCTTCTTTGTTGCACCGCAGTTTGAAACTGCATAATATTCGTCTATTTCCGGCTCCAATCGGTGCCAAAGCTGTATCCAAGAAAATCGTTAAGGGATTTATTGTGAAAAAACTATTCATCACAGTTTTGTTTACTTTGCTAGCGGCGCCAGCAGCACTAGCGGCAGACCGTTACATTTCTGATGACCTATTCACTTTTATGCACTCTGGTCCAAACAACACTTACCGTATTATGGGCAGTGTTAACGCAGGCACAAAAGTACAACTTCTCCAAACAAACAAAGACACGGGATACACACAAGTTCGTGACGCTCGTGGTCGTACAGGCTGGGTTCAAAGCAAGTTTGTTACTAACCAAGAGAGCATGGCGATTCGTCTTCCTCGCGTAGAGAAAGAACTGAAAGAAGTGAAAGAGCAACTGGCAAACGCACGCCACAACTCAGACACAGAAAAAGCGGGTCTCGTCACCTCATTAGAAACGCGCAGCCAACAAATTTCTGATCTAGAGAAGAAATACTCAGAGATCAGCGACCAGCTAACATCTGTTGAAACAGAAAACCGCGAACTCCGCGCTAAGCTAGACACGCAAAAAGATGACATGCTGCTGAAGTACTTCACTTACGGTGGTGGTGTGGCAGGCCTTGGCCTTCTGTTTGGTTTGATTCTTCCTCTTCTCATTCCACGTAGAAAGAAATCGCCAGCAGGTTGGGCATAATCACCAACGCTGATTGAATAAAAAAGCCAGTCGATATTCGACTGGCTTTTTTCTATTTGCAATTCAAGTAACGAGATTACCCTTTCCACTCATAGAGTGCTGGGATTCGAATCTGCTCACCTTGGAACTCGACAATCACCGCTTGTGGCCGAATCTCTTTCAATGTTACTTGCCCATCAACGACATCACCCTGAAGATACTCTACGTTGTTGATTTTCACCCAGCGGCGCTTGATATCACTGGCGTACATATGGGTTTGCAGGTTTAGTGCAGGCAAACGTCCATACCATTGCTGCGCGTTACGTTCTAAATCGTTCACTTGGACAGAGGCGCTATCTGGTTGCTCTGTATTGGCCAATGCATTTTCGACTTTTAACGCCAAATCTGGAGCTAACGAGGAAAGGTCAAGATCATCAAGCGATAGATCCAACGCATTTTTCCCTGCCTGATGAGGGCGTTCTAACAGAGTCAACTCGCCTGGTACGGTTTCATGACTGGTGTATTGTGCGTCGTTAAAAGTGCCCATATCGCTTGGTAGCTCTGCCGTTGGCCATTCGCGTGGCAAATGAGCAAGCATTGGCGTTTCTGGATAACTTAAACTTTCAAACGTCTGCTTTACGACCACTGGCGCGGTTTCAACCACAGGGGCAGCTTGCGTCACCCTAACTGGTTCTGGCGATGCCTGAGCAAATAAATCCAGATACCAGGCTACGCCAACTGCGGTTAAACTGACAGGTAACAGGAAGAGCCCTACATGTTTCATCATCAGCATTATGCTTCCTCCCCGCGGATTTTCTCTAACACTGGTGCATTGGGCTGTATGCTCTGTTGTAAGCGTTCTAATGTACGCTGACCTGCAATGCCATCAACCGCAATGCCTTGCCAACGTTGAAACAGTTCGACGCGCTCTTTTAAAGCGCGATCAAAAATATCGGACTCCAGCGGCTGTTCATTAACGGCTTGGGCTAACAGTTCATCTAATACTTCAATGGCTGGACCCTGCATATCCAAACGTAATGTCTCTTTAAGTGGCGCTTGCCATAACTCAATGATATTGCCTTGCCACAACGGTTTAAGCCATGAAACTGGCAAACGTAGACGTTGGCTGCCATTGAGTACTTCGACTTTGTTATCACCAATCGCATACAAAATGACGTAGCCAACTTGGCCTTGGTAGTTAAGCTCTAGAATCACAGGGCGATTCTGTTGGACTAAGTGCGCCCAAGTCGCCATTTTTCGTTCACAGCGCATGGTCGATTGCGGCTCTGACAAACATAAGTTATCACGCACCGAAGCCTGATAACCCCATAGTTTATAAAGTTCGTTTACCACTAAACTCGATTGTGCCTGCTCCAACAAAGTATCGCGCTGCTCATTCGTCAATTGTTCATTCACCATTGGGGAGGCTATGTGCTGGACCACTTGAGCAACTTCGACGGGCTTAGTCGCCAAAGGCAATTTAAGTGACACCTGCTGCGTTACTCCCCACCCAATGCCCAACGCGGCCAATATGCCAACGGCCACCGATCCCCACATTGGCCATTCGAAACTCTGAACGGGTTTATCTTGTTGGTAAATATCCGCTTGAAACTGCATCACTTCTTCACAAGCTTGATGCACCGTCTGCTTATCGACCACCACATTGCCTTTGTAATAACTCATATTCAGCGACTTATCACAAATCAGATTGATAAGGCGTGGAATGCCGTGGCTGTACTTCGCTATCAATTTGGTTGAACTGCGGTCAAACAGTTGCTTGTCACCACCGGCTGTATGCAGACGGAAAGTAATGTAATCTACTGTTTCCTTCTCATCCAGCGGTAGTAAGTGGTAACGTCCGGTAATACGTTGCGCAAGCTGACGCAGCTGAGTGGTTTGCAGTAAACGTTGTAGCTCTGGCTGACCCACCAGTAGCACTTTGAGTAGTTTTCTGGTGTCCGTTTCTAGATTGGTCAGCAGACGTAACTGCTCTAACACATCCGCAGCCAAGTGCTGAGCTTCGTCAATGACCAACAGGGTTTGCCTGCCGAACTTGTGATTGTCCAGCAGGTGGCCATGAATCGTTTGGTTAAGCTGCTTTAATGTCGCATCTTGTGGATACGCTACGTTAAACTCATCACAGATGGCTTCTAGTAGATCACGGCTAGAAAATGTAGGGTTGAGAATCAAGCCCGCTTTGGTGTTTTCATCTAAGTTCGCCAACATCGCTTTTGCGACCGTCGTTTTACCTGTCCCGACTTCGCCTGTCAGCATGGCAAAACCACCACCATCGCCTAACCCCGCCTGAAGATGCGTAATGGCCTCTTTATGGCGTTGGCTCAGGTACAGATAACGCGAGTTTGGAACGATCGAAAATGGCAGTTCAACAAACCCGAAAAAGTCCTTATACATTAGGATCTCCAGCTAAAAAACGGTCGCATAGAGTCAGATATGGGCGAAACCACAGCGCATCTGCTCTTAGGAGTAAAGAAAAGTACCATTGCTTGCTACAATGTCCAACGTCATATCGATAAATTAAGAGGTAATTCGTGCAAGTTTATTTAGTAGGTGGCGCCGTCCGAGATCAGTTACTCGGAATTAACAGCTATGACAAAGATTGGGTAGTGGTTGGTGCGACACCAGAGATCATGCTTGCCCAGGGGTACACGGCCGTTGGTAAAGATTTTCCTGTATTCCTTCACCCTAAAAATAAAGAAGAGCACGCACTTGCACGAACCGAAAGAAAATCTGGTGCTGGTTACACGGGATTTGAATGCTTCTTTGATCAAAATGTGACACTCGAAGAAGACCTTATCCGTCGCGATCTCACCATTAATGCGATGGCGATGGATGACGACGGCAAACTGTATGACCCATACGGTGGTCAACGAGATCTCACCGCAAAAGTACTGCGTCATGTCTCCGATGCATTTATCGAAGATCCGTTGCGCGTTCTGCGAGTTGCTCGCTTTGCAGCTAAATTGTCAGACCTAGGCTTTACCGTCGCGGAAGAAACAATGCAACTGATGGAGGAGATGACGAGCTCTGGTGAACTGAGTACACTCACCGCTGAACGTGTGTGGCAAGAGTGGTACAAATCACTCTCAACGCCTCGTCCCGATGTGTTTCTGTCTGTACTCAGAAACTGCGGCGCTTTAGCCGTTGTTTTACCAGAAATCGATGCTCTATTTGGTGTACCTCAGCCTGAAAAGTGGCACCCTGAGATTGATACTGGCATTCACACCTTAATGGTCGCAGAGCAAGCAGCAAAACTAAGCCATTCACTGCCGGTTCGCTTTGCAGCGCAAGTGCATGACTTAGGTAAAGGTGTCACACCGAAAAGCGAATGGCCAAGTCATAAGATGCATTGCCATACCGGCTTAACGTTAATTAAGCGACTATGTGAACGAGTTCGCGTGCCAAATGAGTTTCGCGATCTCGCTTTAATGGTGTGCGAACAACACTCCAATATCCACCGCGCCACCGAACTCAAACCACAAACTATCATCAAGATTCTTAACAAATTTGATGTGTGGCGAAAGCCCGAACGCTTGCAAGACATCTTGATTTGCTGCCAAGCCGACCACGCAGGCCGTAAAGGGTTGGAAGGTGAATCTTACCCGCAAGCGGCGTTGTTTATGCGTGCCTATCAAGCAGCGGTATCTATTAATGTTCAGGCCATTATCCAGGATGGGTTCAAAGGCCCGGCAATCCGTGACGAACAGGAAAAACGTCGTATTGAAGCGGTCAACGTTGCACTAAATAATCCCGAATCCACCCCACATAAGTGACTCCAAAATGCCCACTCAGCTGAGTGGGCATTTTCAATTCATCCGGGATTCTTGATAGATCGGTTGGTTATGCACTCAGTAAGATTGCAAACAAACCAAAACCTAGAATCAGACGGTAAATCACAAATGGCGTCATGCCCATGCGTGAAATCATCTTCAAGAAAAAGTGGATACAGATGTAGGCACTAATAAATGAAGTCACGATACCCGTCAGCAAGAAGCCAACATGCACAGGTTCACCACTGGTCACTAGCTTCATACCCAAGTAACCACCAGCCAAAGTGATGATTGGGATCGACATTAGAAATGAGAAACGTGCTGCCGCTTCACGAGTAAAGCCTAGGTAAAGTGCTGCGGTAATGGTAGCTCCTGAACGAGAAGTACCCGGTATCATCGCCAACGCTTGTGCTATACCAATAAATAACGCTTTCTTCCAACCCGTTTGGTACTCATCCGCTACTAGCTCTGCGTTCTTGTCCACCCACCAAAGCAGTAAACCAAAAATGATGGTTGTGGTCGCGATCACATACGCGCTGCGCAGGTAAACCTCGATGATGTCTTTCATCAACAAGCCAAACACACACGCCGGGATCGTCGCGATCACGATCATCCATGCAAGTTTGGCTTCTTTACTGCGATCGCCTTTAAAGATCGATGCAAACAGCGCTTGAAATAGCGTGATCACTTCCTGGCGGAAATAGATCACTACTGCCATCAAGGTACCGACGTGAACGGCAACATCAAACGCCAAACCTTGATCTTCCCAACCCAAAATAGCGGAAGGCAGGATCAAGTGCGCAGAGCTGGATATTGGCAAAAACTCTGTCAGCCCCTGAATCAGAGCCAAGATAAAAGCTTCAAAGTAACTCATGTAAATAACTCAAAATTAAAGTGAAAAAGAAACTGGTCTGAGCGTTCCTGTAGGCTGCATCGCCTGCCAGATATCGGCAACAGTGCGCCCATCTCCGGGGATCACCAAATAAGGTTCCAGATCATACAAGGGCTTTGTGATAAAAGGATATTTGAATATATCACTGCGAGGCAGCTCAGGTTTTTGCTGCGAAATACAATCACCAAACAAAACGATATCGAGATCTAAGGTTCGATCCTGATACTTTTGCGCATTTTTCTCGCGTCCCCACTTAAACTCAATCTCGCGTAAGCGGTCACTTAACACGTCGAGTGATAACTCCGTGGAAAAACTGATCACGAAGTTATAAAAATTCTGACTGCTAAAGCCAACTGGCTCGCATTCATATATCGGCGATATGTGGAGATTCGTTCCAAGCTGCTGTAACTCTTGATAAGCGGCAAGCGAATGCTGCTCTCTATCTATATTGGTACCAACGCCGATATAAGCTTTTACCATGCCTGACCTCGTTCAATCACCACGCCAACGGCGCGTGCTTGAGGTACCGCGCCAGGTTTCGCTAAACGAATTTTTACCCAAGGCACACAAAAACGTTGCATGATCAACTCTGCGACTTCTTCTGCAACGCGCTCTACCAATAAGAAACGACCATTTTCAATATGATTGAGTACCGCTTGGCTCACTTGTGAGTAATCAAGCGCATCTTGAACGTCATCACTTTTACCCGCGGGCTTATTATCGTGTGCCATTTCGATATCTAGTACTAATTTTTGCTTAATTTGCTGTTCCCAATCGTACACACCAATCGTGGTGATCACTTCTAACTGCTCAATAAATACTTTATCTAGGGCCATCTTATGTCCTTTAATCCCAGAGGTCGGATACCCGATAAGGGTAATTTGATCGTAATATTCTATACCGAAGCAACCTAAGTGCTCGTGAGCAAAACACTTAGAAATAAAAAGTTACTTGGGTATAAACTGCGACGACTCTTTATATACAAGAACGACTATTATGCAAGCTCTATCGCAGAGAGTGATTTTGCTCATCACCGATTCGCGCTATGATAGCAACTACGCGGGAACTGAGCATTAATTTCCAATCCATCAAGGACTTCTATGGACGCACTGGCACTGATAATGACAATGGCTGCCTATTTGCTGGGTTCGATCTCCAGTGCGGTTTTGATCTGTCGTTTACTAAAACTGCCAGACCCACGCAAAGTCGGCTCCAATAACCCAGGAGCCACGAATGTCTTGCGCATTGGTAGTAAAGGCGCTGCGGTGTCTGTATTGCTGTGCGATATGCTCAAAGGCACCATTCCTGTTTGGAGTGGTTACTTCTTGGGTATCGACCCAATTATCCTTGGCGTTATTGCCATTGCCGCCTGCTTAGGCCATATGTATCCGATTTTCTTCCATTTTAAAGGTGGTAAAGGCGTCGCGACCGCATTGGGCGCGATCGCACCTATCGGTTTAGATCTAACCGGCCTTGTGATGCTCACTTGGCTATCTGTGGCCATTTTGTTCCGCTACTCTTCCCTCGCAGCCTTAGTCACGGTGTTGGTGACCCCTTTTTACGCTTGGATGTTCAAACCACAATACACATTGCCTGTCGCCATGCTGTGCTGTTTGATTGTGTTTAAGCATCACCAAAACATACGCCGATTGTTGTCTGGTGAAGAGCCTAAAATCGGTGAGAAGAAGTTGGCAGAAAAAAACTCGGCGTAATGCCGAGCTTTATTTAAAGCGTTAAATGCATAGGGTGAAATTAAGCATGTACTTGATTTAGGAAGTCCAATAGCATCTGATTCACAAATTCTGGCTGCTCTAACGCACTAATGTGGCCCGCTTGCGGAATTTCTACTAACTTACTGCCAGTGATGCAGTCACTCATCAAGTAAGACTCAAATACCGGGCGTGGTTTATCTTCACGACCTACCGCAATTAAGGTTGGCAAAGCAAACATTTCAGAGTCTTCTATCACATCACGGCGACCAAACACCATTCGACCAATGCGAGCAACTTCAACCGCACGCTCACCTTTCAGATTTTCAAGGCTTTGTTTGAACGACAATACCATCTCAGGGTTGGTTTGCTCCGCATCATTGGCAAAAAACAGAGGCACCACAGCATCCACGATAGGCGCAGGAACTGCCTGAACTTGACTGATGGTATCCAGCATGGCGAAATACTTCTTATGCGCCACTTCCGGCTCAAGGCCGATAAACGTATCCATCAGTACCAATGACTTCACTCGTTGCGGCGCTTGTGATGTCAACTCTGCGCCCCACATTCCACCAACAGATAACCCAACAACAGAGAACTGTTCGATCTCGAGATGATCCATCAACGCTAACATATGCTGAGCGTAATCCACCAAAGAGTGGGTTGACACTGGGGCGGCTTCTGATTCGCCATGCGCCCATAAGTCCGGCACGATACAACGATAAGATTGACTTAATACTTCAATTTGAGGCGCCCACATTTGGCTATCCCACAAATAACTGTGACCAAACAACAGCACCGGACCTTCGCCGATATCTAAATAAGCAAGTTGCTGGCCTTCAATTTCAAATTTATTCATGCATATTTCCATTTTCTTTTGGTATGAACCGTTCCATCACCAAAATCATGTTCCAAAGAAACATAAACAAAAGGCCTCTTATTTCAGAGACCTTTCGCATTAACCATTCACTTTAATCGCCGTTACGCAATAGGCGTTAGTTGGTCGATTGGCCAGCGAGGACGCGCCTCTACAGACATATCAGCCACTTCACCATTCTTCAAACGCTGCATGCCAGCATAAGCGATCATCGCCCCGTTGTCGGTACAGAATTCAGTGCGTGGGTAATACACTTCACCACCGATTTTCTTCGCTAGCTTCTCAAGCTCTGCGCGCAGACGACGATTCGCACTGACACCACCAGCAATCACGATACGCTTCATGCCTGTTTGCTCTAGTGCACGCTTACACTTGATTGCCAGCGTTGCACATACCGCTTCTTCGAATGCTAACGCGATATCAGCACGAGTTTGCTCGTCATCACCATTTGCCGCGATGGTATTCGCAGTAAAGGTCTTCAAGCCAGAGAAACTCATATCCAAACCGGGTACGTTCGTCATTGGGCGTGGGAACTTAAAGCGACCCGGCGTGCCCTTTTCTGCCAGCTTGGATAGCAACGGTCCACCAGGGTAATCCAAGCCCATCAGCTTCGCAGTTTTATCGAAAGCTTCACCTGCTGCATCATCAATCGACTCGCCGAGGATTTTGTATTCCCCAATGCCCTTTACTTCCACCATCATAGAGTGGCCACCCGACACCAATACCGCCACAAATGGAAATGGCGGTGGATTGTCTTCTAGCATAGGAGCAAGCAAATGGCCTTCCATATGGTGAACCGGCACCGCTGGCACTCCCCAAGCGTAAGCGATACTACGACCAATGGTCGCGCCAACCAACAGAGCACCGACTAAACCTGGACCAGCGGTGTACGCCACACCATCAATGTCTTTCGGGGTTAGATTGGCCTCCTTTAGCGCTTCTTTAATAAGAGGAATCGTTTTCTTAACGTGGTCACGTGAAGCCAGTTCCGGCACAACGCCACCGTAATCTGCATGTAGCTTTACTTGGCTATACAACTTGTGTGACAACAGACCATTCTCATCGTCATAAATCGCGATGCCCGTCTCGTCACAAGAGGTTTCAATACCGATAATGCGCATGGTTTTCTCAGTATGTTTTCTGTCTAGGGGAAATTTGAGCGTCATATTACCCTGCCTTTCCACTTCAAACAAATTTTGTACAGACAATAAGCGATAAAACACTTTACAAAGCTGTAGTGATCGGATTAAAATTCCGCACCATTTTTGATCAAGCTGGTAAGTGATCAAACATTTGTGATTTGGTCCATTGAATGCCAGCGTTAACGAATAACCCCTGAGGTGAAAGGCATATGCCAGTAGTTAAAGTACGTGAAAACGAACCGTTCGACGTTGCACTACGTCGTTTCAAGCGCTCTTGCGAAAAAGCAGGTATCCTTTCTGAAGTGCGTCGTCGTGAGCACTACGAAAAACCAACTACAGTTCGCAAACGCGCTAAAGCAGCAGCTCAAAAGCGTCACGCTAAGAAGCTAGCTCGCGAAAACGCTCGTCGCGTTCGCCTGTACTAATAACTGAGCTCCGGTAGGAATTTAGTTATGGCTCTGATTGATCAACTCAAAGAAGAGCAAAAATTAGCGATGAAAGCCAAGGACAAATTGCGCCTTGGTACTATTCGTTTAGCCCTATCAGCAATTAAGCAACGTGAAGTTGACGAACAGATTACTCTGAACGATGACGACATTATTGCTGTGCTGACCAAAATGGTTAAACAACGTCGCGACTCTGTCACGCAATTTGAAGCAGCGGGTCGTCAAGATCTTGCTGATGCGGAACAAGCAGAAATTACCGTTCTTGAGGACTTTATGCCTCAACCACTGACCGATGAAGAAGTTGCAACTCTTATCGAGAATGCAATCGCTGAATCTGGCGCAGCTGGCATGCAAGACATGGGCAAAGTAATGGGCGTTCTGAAACCGCAAATTCAAGGGCGTACAGATATGGGTAAAGTGAGCGGTTTAGTTCGCGCTAAATTAGCTTAACACCCCACCCAATTGCAGCAAGCCGTGCTATCCTTTGGAGCGCACGGCTTGTTTGTATCTGGATGAATGGAAGACAATCAGCCATTCTCAAGCTGGTTCCATCTCTCTGCTCACTGTTTTCTTTTTTTGTTAGGTTTTATGGCTGGACACATCCCACGTAGTTTTATTGATGACCTCCTAGCTCGGCTTGATATTGTCGATATCATCGACGCACGCGTAAAACTTAAGAAAAAAGGAAAAAACTACGGCGCTTGTTGCCCTTTCCATAACGAAAAGACCCCTTCATTCAGCGTAAGCCAAGAGAAACAGTTTTATCACTGCTTTGGCTGTGGCGTGCACGGTAATGCCATCGACTTCATCATGGAGTTCGAACGTTTAGACTTTGTCGAAGCCATTGAAGAACTGGCCTCTTATCTTGGTTTGGATGTACCACGTGAACAACGCAGCGGTGGTAGCGGCCCATCGAATTCCGGCCCACAAGCCAACAGCAGTGAAAAACGCAGTCTTTACGATTTAATGGGCAGTATTGCTCAGTTTTATCGCAATCAACTCAAACAGCCAGCCAGCAAAGTGGCCATTGAGTACCTAAAAGATCGCGGACTGTCTGGTGAAATAGTGCAGAAATTTGGCATCGGCTACGTCGCTGATGAGTGGGACTTGGTACGTAAAAACTTCGGCCAACAAAAAGACAATCAGGACATGCTCGTCACTGGCGGCATGTTGATTGAAAACGATAAAGGCAACCGTTACGACCGCTTCCGTGGCCGTATTATGTTTCCTATTCGCGATCGTCGTGGCCGAGTGATTGGTTTTGGTGGTCGCGTACTTGGCGATGGCACACCGAAATACCTTAACTCACCAGAAACGCCAATCTTTCATAAAGGCAAAGAACTTTACGGCCTTTATGAAGTATTACAGGCATATCGTGAGCCACCACGAATCTTGGTGGTTGAAGGGTATATGGATGTTGTAGCACTTGCGCAATATGGCATAGATTACTCTGTCGCCTCGCTGGGTACCTCCACTACTGGCGACCACGTTCAACTGCTGTTTCGTCAAACCAACACCGTTGTCTGTTGTTACGATGGTGACCGCGCCGGTAAAGAAGCCGCTTGGCGCGCATTGGAGAACGCACTTCAGTACCTAAAAACAGGCAACACTCTGAAGTTCTTATTCTTGCCTGACGGTGAAGACCCGGACAGCTATGTTCGTAAATATGGCAAAGCGGCATTTGAACAACAGATTGAGCAAGCAACCCCGCTATCAAGCTACCTATTTGATAACCTGATTGAACTGCACCAAATCAATCTGGGTAACCATGAGGGGAAATCAGCACTGCGAGCTTACGCCAGTGCCTTGATAGACAAAATTCCTGACCCATACTTTCAGGAGTTACTTGAAAAACTGCTTGATGAGCGCACGGGCTTTGACAACAACCTGCGTCAATCACGTAGAAAGAGCAGTGAATCTCGACCTCAACCGCACAAGGAGATTAAACGTACTCCAATGCGCGAGGTTATCGCTCTACTTATTCAAAATCCGAGCTATGCTCAAATGGTACCGGATCTCTCTACCGTTAGAGAGTTATCCATACCAGGTCTAAGTTTATTTGTTGATGTACTTGATAAATGTCAGGCGCATCCCCATATCAATACAGGCCAATTATTAGAGCATTGGCGTAACAACCAGAATGAGACCCTTCTGTCTCGTCTTGCGAGCTGGGATATTCCCCTCGATGAAGACAATCAAGAAGAAATATTTTTTGACTCACTGGACAAAATTATTGCCCAGTGTGTAGAAAAACAAATTGAAAACCTGCAGGCCAAAGCAAGAAGTGTCGGTTTATCAACCGAAGAAAAAAGGGAGCTTCAAGATTTAATCATGAGAGACTTGAAAGCGTAACCCTGATTAATTAGTCAGCAACAATTTAATTTGTTATAGTAAGTGGTTTGCATTTCGCATACTGATTCCTTCACCAGATTACGAAGTTGGATACCGTCTATGGATCAAAATCCGCAGTCACAGCTAAAGTCACTTGTTATTAAAGGCAAGGAACAAGGCTATCTGACCTACGCCGAAGTAAATGACCACCTACCTGCTGAAATCGTAGATTCAGAACAGGTAGAAGATATCATTCAGATGATCAACGATATGGGTATCAAGGTAGTAGAAACTGCTCCTGATGCTGATGATCTCGCACTGAACGATGACACAAATATTACCGATGAAGATGCAGCTGAAGCTGCTGCTGCTGCACTTTCTAGCGTAGAAAGTGAAATTGGTCGTACAACAGACCCAGTTCGCATGTACATGCGTGAAATGGGTACTGTAGAACTACTAACACGCGAAGGCGAAATCGATATCGCAAAACGTATTGAAGAAGGTATTAACCAAGTTCAATCGTCTGTTGCGGAATACCCTGGCACTATCCCATACATTCTTGAACAGTTTGATAAAGTTCAAGCAGAAGAACTGCGTCTTACTGACCTAATCTCTGGATTTGTTGATCCTGACGCAGAAGATACAACTGCGCCAACGGCAACGCACATCGGCTCTGAACTGTCTGAATCTCAACTAGAAGATGAAGACGACGGAGATGTCGATGAAGATGAGGATGGCGACGACGATTCAGAAGGCGAATCTGAAGAAGATGTTGGTATTGACCCAGAGTTAGCGCTTGAGAAATTCAACCAGCTACGCAGCACGTACCAAAACCTTCAGCTAGCAATTAACGAACACGGCTATGACAGCCCGAAAGCGACCGTTGCTAACGAATTGATGCTAGACGTATTCAAAGAATTCCGTCTAACACCAAAACAGTTCGATCACCTTGTGAATGAACTGCGTACCGCTATGGATCGCGTTCGTACTCAAGAACGTTTGATCATGAAAGCGGCGGTTGAATACGGCAAAATGCCGAAGAAATCGTTCATCGCGCTATTTACTGGCAACGAATCAAACCAAGCTTGGTTAGATGAAGTGTTAGCATCAGATAAGCCATACGCTGAGAAGATCAAGCGTAGTGAAGAAGATCTCCGCCGTTCAATCACCAAACTAAGGATGATTGAAGAGGAAACGTCTCTAACAGTACAAAGTATCAAAGACATCAGCCGTCGTATGTCTATCGGTGAAGCGAAAGCTCGCCGTGCGAAGAAAGAGATGGTTGAAGCGAACTTACGTCTGGTAATTTCTATCGCTAAGAAATACACCAACCGTGGTCTACAGTTCTTGGATCTGATCCAGGAAGGTAACATCGGTCTGATGAAAGCGGTAGATAAGTTCGAATACCGTCGTGGCTACAAGTTCTCGACTTACGCAACGTGGTGGATCCGTCAGGCAATCACTCGTTCAATCGCGGACCAAGCACGTACGATTCGTATTCCGGTACACATGATCGAAACGATCAACAAACTAAACCGTATCTCTCGTCAAATGCTACAAGAGATGGGCCGTGAACCGCTACCGGAAGAACTGGCAGAGCGTATGCAAATGCCAGAAGACAAAATTCGTAAAGTACTGAAAATCGCTAAAGAGCCAATCTCAATGGAGACACCAATCGGTGACGACGAAGATTCGCATCTAGGTGATTTCATCGAAGATACGACACTAGAACTGCCGCTAGACTCCGCAACGGCGACAAGCCTGAAAATGGCAACAAAAGACGTACTTGCAGGCCTAACGCCACGTGAAGCAAAAGTTCTTCGTATGCGCTTTGGTATCGACATGAACACTGACCACACTCTAGAAGAAGTGGGTAAGCAGTTCGACGTTACTCGCGAACGTATCCGTCAGATCGAAGCGAAAGCACTACGTAAACTGCGTCACCCAAGCCGTTCAGAGACTCTGCGCAGCTTCCTAGACGAGTAATCGCAGTAATTTGCATCAAAAAGGTGACCTTAGGTCACCTTTTTTATTATTTGCAGTGCTAAGCGAATAAAAACTAAGCGCAATTTCCCTACCTTGTGGCTAGACACCTTGCAACGCTTCCCCTATAATCGTTGACCTAACAAGGCCCCTTAGCTCAGTGGTTAGAGCAGTCGACTCATAATCGATTGGTCCCCAGTTCAAGTCTGGGAGGGGCCACCAAATTCCATAAGGCGTATGGAGAAATTCATACGCCTTTATCTTTTCTAGTCCGGTCCATATCCGG
>NZ_LIXM01000006.1 GCF_002608565.1 Vibrio sp. PID17_43 | reverse complement strand
GTTGATGGTGCCAACAATTTGTAGCGGATCGTTTTGCTCAACGGCGAGCCGGAATTTCGCCCCTGGTGATAAGCTCATGACAATTTCCTTCTAGTCTTGTTCTTTCTCTAAACGTTCTGAATGTGAAATATGTTGTTCGATCAATTTCCTGCTACCTGAGATGTGTCTTCTCATCAGCATTTCTGCTAGCTCCTCATCACGATTGCGAATGGCTTGGAGAATAAACTCGTGCTCAATAAGCGCTTCATTGGGACGAGACTGAGCTCGAGGAGATTGGTAGCGATACATGCGCAGTAAGTGGTACAGCTCATCGCAAAGTAATGAGATCAACTTACTGTTTCGACTCGCTTTTATGATACAATAATGAAAGTCAAAATCGCCATGCTGGTGAAAATAAGACGCGCCCTCGACATTATCAATGTGCTTTGAATGCCTCGACAGTAACCTCTCCAAGTTTTGCAGTTCTTCTTGAGTGATGTAACGCGCCGCTAGCCTCGCTGCCATCCCTTCTAATGCTTCTCGAACCGAATATAATTCAATCAGCTTTTCGGGAGAGAAGGTAATCACGCGAGCGCCGACATGGGGAATGCGTTCAATCAGCCCTAACCCCTCTAAACGCATCATGGCTTCACGTAGAGGACCTCGACTAACCTGATATTGCTTGGCCAGTTCTGGCTCCGAGATCTTGGTACCCGGCGGTATATCACCATTGACGATGGCTTCAACAAGAGAGCTCATCAACGTTTTAGATTTTGTTCTTTCTTTCTCCAAAGTTGCCGATTTTTGGCGAGGCTTTAATTCAATATTCATGTCCAGGAATTCACGCTTACGACACCAGAGTGCCAACAATCTCTTAACTTAAATGTAAAATAACCGATTGCATTGTCTACAAGCAAGAAGATTGTCGACAATTTAGACTAAGGTATAGGTTCCTAATGACGATAAGTGGAAATAAACCGCATATTAATCATCAAATTTCGACAACGAAAAACAAGTTGTCGACAATCCAACCATGATACCTGGGTGTTTAAGGCCACTTCTAACTTCGATGTAAATGGCTCAAACACCTTTTTACCGGTCATTTATTACTCTCAAATGCTTTTTCTATATTCAGTTCATCATGTACAAGACTGTGAACTTTATGAACAAAACTTTGATTATGCCCAATATTCTCTTTATTTACGCATTAGAGACTTCCCATTAACACCTTATTAACCTTCAACCCATCGATAACAAGGTCCCCTACTTCGTTAAACGACCACATAATAAGACTCTTCAAAACAGTAGAGTCACCTACATAAGGAACGTGAAACATGTTAAAGGTACTCAAACCAACACTCGCTGCATCGATCATTGCTGCCTCTTTTTCTTTCAACACTTTCGCTGCTGATGTCGAGAAAATTCATTTCCTCATTCCTGGTGGTGCTGGCGGCGGTTGGGATATGACCGCTCGTGGCACTGGTGATGTACTTGTAAAATCGGACATCGTTGAGAATGTTTCATTTCAAAACCTCTCTGGTGGAGGCGGTGGTAAAGCGATCGCCCACCTGATTGAAACCGCTGAGCGTCAACCAGACACCCTGATGGTGAACTCTACGCCTATCGTTGTTCGCTCACTGACGGGTATTTTCCCACAATCATTCCGTGACCTGACCCCTGTCGCTGCGACCATCGCAGACTACGGTGCTATTGTCGCGCCTGCCGATTCGCAATATAACTCTTGGGAAGACGTGGTTAGTGCATTCGAATCTAACCCACGTAAAGTGAAGATCGCCGGTGGCTCTGCAAGGGGTTCGATGGATCACCTTGTGGTCGCAGCGGCATTTAAAGGCGAAGGTTTTGACGCGCGTAAAGTACGTTACATCGCTTACGATGCAGGCGGCAAGGCGATGGCTGCGCTGCTATCTGGTGAAACTCAACTGCTTTCAACCGGTTTGGGTGAAGTACTTGAGATGTCGAAATCTGGTCAGGTAAAGGTACTCGCGATTACGGCACCAAAGCGTCTAGACGCAGCACCAGACATCCCAACGTTAACAGAATATGGTAATGAGACCGTGTTTGCTAACTGGCGTGGATTCTTCGCAGCCCCAGGGACGAGCCAAGCCAAACTAGACGAATGGAATGCGGCTCTGACCAAAATGTACAACACGGACGAATGGCAAGTAGTGCGTGACCGCAATGGTTGGATTGACAATTACAAAGCGGATAAAGAGTTCTTCACGTTCCTAGAAGAGCAAGAGCTGCAAATGGGTGACCTAATGCGCGAGCTAGGTTTCCTGAAATAACAGCAACTCTTAATCCGAGTTACGGGGCTAACCATCCTTAGCCCCAGTTATATTTGCACTCTTATTTTAGCCGTATATGGGCATCGTCGGACATTCGACATGTAAAAACTCCTTTGTTATTAATTCGCAAGCACTAAGTCATTCGACTTGTAGTGATGCTCTTAATTGTTAATGGCTTACCTTTCTTCATTAACGCTCATATACGGCCTTTCCCTGATGTTCTAGGAGTTGGATATGTCTCATTCAACCAATCTTTTTACCAAAGAATACTTGCTCTGCCGTGACCGTGTAGGCGCGATGATCTTTTTAATTTTTTGCCTTTGCTACGGCTATCAAACGTCGCAAATTCCGTTATTCCCTGGTGATGAATACGAACCGTTCACTGCACGGACACTTCCAACCATTCTGACTTATGCTGGTATCACTCTATCTTTGATGCTGCTTGTCACTGGCCAACCAGACAAACAAAGTGGTGCAGTCCTGTCTTTTAATTGGAAACTACTTATCGCCTTCCTCGTATTGATGGCTCTATACGGCCTTGGTCTAACGTACCTTGGTTTCGTATTAGCAACGGGCTTTTTCCTGTTAGCTAGTTTTTATTTACTTGGCGAACGACGTAAACCTGTGCTGTTTGGTGCCTCATTCCCATTCGTTATTGCGTTTTATTTATTGCTCACTCAAGGTCTCGATATCTACCTTGAGCCTGGCCTGATTTTTACCATCTGGTAGTCAAAAGAAAGGACTGAATTATGTTAGATGGAATTCTACAAGGTTTATCCACTGCGGTTATGCCAATGAACATCATGATGGTGATCGTGGGCTGTTTCGTCGGTACTTTCATCGGAATGTTACCGGGCCTTGGCCCAATTTCTGCTATCGCCCTGATGATCCCGATAACTTACGGTTTAGATCCGTCATCCGGTCTGATTTTGATGGCTGGCGTGTATTACGGTGCAGTATTTGGTGGTTCAACGTCTTCAATTCTTATTAATGCGCCGGGTTGTTCATCCACGGTAGTCACCGCATTTGATGGCTATCCGATGGCGCAAAAAGGTCAAGCAGGAAAAGCGCTGGCACTGGCGGCGTACTCTTCTTTTACTGGTGGCACACTTTCCGCCATTATGTTGCTTGTGGCCGCTCCGGCGCTGGCGAAAGTTTCATTGAGCTTTCAGTCCTCAGACTATTTCGCGCTGATGTTATTGGGCTTATCTGCCGTTGCCGCGTTTGCGGGTAAAGGTCAAGTCATTAAAGCTTGGATGATGACCATTCTTGGTCTGATGTTGTCTACGGTTGGCATCGATAAAGGCGTAGGTGTTGAACGTTTCACCTTCGGCATGACTGATCTGATGGATGGTTTTAGTTTCTTGCTATTGGCGATGGCGACATTCGCACTAGGTGAGACCTTGATGGGCATTTTGAAGCCATCAAACGACACTCGGGATGAGGAGCAACAGAAACTAAGTAATATTGGCTCGATGAAGGTAACAAAAGAAGAAATCAAAGAAGTCGCACCGGTCTCTATTCGCTCTTCCATTCTCGGCTTTTTCACTGGCGTTCTCCCGGGCGCAGGTGCAACCATTGCCGCCTTCCTGAGCTACGGCCTAGAGCGCAACCTCGCGCCAAAAGAGAAGAAAGAAGAGTTCGGCAAAGGTAGCATTCGTGGTCTAGTGGCACCTGAGTCAGCGAATAATGCGGCATCAAGCGGTTCATTTGTGCCACTTCTTACGCTTGGTATTCCAGGCTCCGGTACGACGGCAATCATGTTAGGAGCGCTTATCGCTTACGGCATTCAACCTGGCCCTCGTTTGTTTGTTGAACATCCAGATGTATTCTGGTCAGTGATTATCTCCATGTACTTTGGCAACATCGTACTGGTTATTTTGAACCTACCACTGATCCCTTACATCTCCAAGCTGCTGGCGGTACCAAGAACGGTGCTTCTGCCAATGATTTTGTTCTTCTCAATCACAGGCGTGTATCTGGTGTCGTTCAATACCATGGATGTATTTGTGATGCTTCTCGTGGCAATGACCGCTATCGCTTTGAGGCTGGCTAACTTCCCTCTCGCGCCTCTGTTGCTTGGTTTTATCCTCGGTGGATTAATGGAAGAGAACTTACGCCGCGCGTTGATGATTTCTGACGGTGAATTGAATTTCCTATGGGAGCGTCCAATCACACTAACCTTCACAATACTTGCTGTGTTAGTCCTTGGCAGCCCGTTGTTTGTAAAGTTAGTTCAAAAACTGAAAGCCCAACCTGAAAAGGTAGAGCAATAAAAAGTCTATTTCCCTTCAAGATAGACCTTTGAAACCAAGCCACCCTCTGCGGTGGCTGTTTCTTTGGCTAATCACTGCTTCCTTTATTCTCTCGACCAAAGTATTGTTAACATCCTGACAACAAACAATTTAAAGGACGATTCATGCTGCTGGAATTTGCACTTTTATTTGCTGCGGGCATCCTCGGCGGGGTCATTAACTCGGTAGCGGGTGGTGGCAGCTTTATCACTTTTCCAGCATTAATGGCGGTAGGTGTACCTCCTATCACGGCGAACGCAACGAACACCTACGCCTCTTGTGCTGGCTATATCAGTGGTGCAATCGGTTTTCGTGAAGAAATCCTCAAGAACAAGCATGAGCTAGGATTTACCGTTTCTTTCAGTTTAGTTGGTGGTGCCGTCGGCGCATTTTTGCTTCTCAACACGCCAGAATCTATTTTTCTTGAAGCTATACCTTGGTTACTATTGTTTGCGACGGTGCTTTTTCTCACTGGCTCGCATCTAACCGCTGCCATCAAATCATTCACCAAAGGAAGTAAGCATGCCGGAGTTGTGGGTGTAATTGCTTTGAGCTTACTTCTGATTGGCGTTTCTGCTTACGGCGGGTTCTTTAATGCTGGATTAGGTGTCATCGTCTTGAGTTATTTGGTGGTTGCAGGACATCAAGACATCAACTTAATGAACGGTCTTAAACTGCTGGTTTCGACCTGTGTATCCCTGATTGCTATTGTTATTTTTATTTCCAACGGTTCGATTGATTGGACCAAAGGCAGCGTCGTGATGGTTGGTACTTTAGTCGGTGGTTACTTAGCTGCACGCGTGTCCCGACAGCTACATCCTCGCTATGTAAAAGGTTTTGTCGCGCTCTCCTCTATGTTAATTACCGCCTACTTCTTTGTTGATGTTTATACCTGAGTGCCAAAGCTCGCTTTACTCATTGAGGTTCTGCTTAGCGCTAACAAACAAAAACGTCATCGCAAATACGATGGCGTTTTTTATTGGCGGCATGTGGCGTTACTTAATCAACCCCACTTCTTTGTAGTACTTCTCAGCACCTGGATGAAGGGGTGCAGATAAACCATCTTTCACCATCTCTTCTTTCTTTAAGTTAGCGAATGCCGGGTGAAGACGTCGGAAGCTATCAAAGTTTTCAAATACCGCTTTCACAACGTTGTACACAACTTCATCTGGCACTGCCGTAGAAGAAACAAATGTTGCGCCGACACCAAAGGTTTGAACATCATCCGGAGAGCCACGGTACATACCACCAGGTACAGTTGCGAGACGATAGAAACTATTGTCTGAAACTAATTTATCTACTATCGGCCCCGTAACAGTTACAATCTCACTGTCACAAGATGTCGTTGCCTCTTTGATTGCACCACTTGGATGACCGACGGTATAAATCATCGCATCAATTTTATTATCGCACAGCGCTTTGGATTGCTCTGCCGCTTTTAATTCAGACACAAGTTTAAAATCATCATAAGTCCAACCATACTCTTTCATCAGCACTTCCATCGTGCCACGTTGACCCGAACCCGGATTACCAATGTTTACTCGCTTGCCTTTTAGATCATCAAACGTATTGATGTTGGCGTCTTTACGAGCCACAACGGTAAATGGTTCAGGGTGAACAGAGAACACCGCTCGCAACTCTTTAAAAGGTCCGTTATCTTCAAACTTGCTCGTTCCGTTATAGGCATGGGATTGCCAATCTGACTGCGCGATGCCTAAATCTAGTTCGCCAGCACGAATAGTGTTGATGTTGTAAACGGAACCGCCCGTACTTTCTACCGAGCAACGAATGCCGTGATCAGCACGCGATTTATTGACTAAACGACAAATTGCACCACCTGTTGGGTAGTAAACGCCAGTGACACCGCCCGTACCGATAGTAATGAACGTATCTTTTGCAGAAACTGAAAAACTTGTACTTAATGCAGCCAAAGAAGCCGCGACAACAATTTGCTTGAGCTTTAACATTGAACGTCCTTTTCCTTAGTTTATGGACACGTAAGTATAGCAAGCGTTAACAAATTGATAATGTCAAAGATCACATCCTGTGAATAAGAGTCAGACTCTGGAAAGCATTGATCAGTAAGAAATTACGAATACTCGTTCTCCCCTCCACTCCATAAAAAAAGCCCCGAACGTTCGGGACTTTTTTGGTTGTCTTGAAAAGACTGCTAGTTTAAAAAAATCCTAGCGGATTGACATCGTAGCTGATCAATAGATTCTTGGTATTCTGGTAATGGTCTAGCATCATCTTGTGCGTTTCTCGGCCGATGCCAGATTTCTTGTAGCCACCAAACGCTGCATGCGCTGGGTAAGCGTGGTAGCAGTTGATCCAAATACGTCCTGCTTCGATGTTACGGCCCATACGATAAGCAAGGTTCTGGTCACGCGTCCATACGCCGGCACCCAGTCCATACTCGGTGTCATTGGCAATCGCCAGCGCTTCCGCTTCATCTTTAAAGGTCGTGACGGCTATAACTGGACCAAAGATCTCTTCCTGGAAGACACGCATTCCGTTATGACCTTGCAATAACGTTGGCTGAATGTAGTAACCTTGCTCAAGATCGTTTTCTTGTTTCGCCACATCCCCCCCAAATACCACTTTCGCCCCCTCTTGGCGGCCGATTTCTAGGTAACTTAGAATTTTATCGAACTGCTCTTGTGATGCTTGAGCACCAACCTGAGTGTCGGTATCTAATGGGTTTCCTTGCTTAATGGTTTTAGCACGCTCTGCGACTTTGGCAATGAACTTGTCGTACACTGATTCGTGCACCAATACACGAGATGGGCAGGTACACACTTCGCCTTGGTTAAAGAACGCAAGCAGAGTGCCTTCAATACATTTATCTAGATAATCATCTTCGTGATCGAAGACATCTGGGAAATAGATGTTTGGTGACTTACCGCCGAGCTCGACTGTCGATGGAATGAGGCTCTCTGCCGCACATTTAAGGATATGGTTACCCACTTCAGTTGAGCCAGTAAATGCTAACTTGGCGATTCGGTTACTGGTGGCCAATGCTTGCCCTGCTTCTGAACCAAAGCCGTTGACCACATTCACCACACCAGCAGGTAGAAGATCACCAATCTTTTCCATCAGAACCAGAATCGACGTCGGTGTTTGCTCGGCAGGCTTGAGCACTACACAACAACCTGCTGCAAGCGCTGGAGCAAGCTTCCACGCTGCCATCAGCATTGGGAAGTTCCAAGGAATGATCTGACCTACCACACCAATCGGTTCAGGGAAATGATAACTTGCAGTATGTTCATCGAGCTCAGCTGCACTGCCTTCTTGAGCGCGTATACAACCTGCGAAGTAACGGAAATGGTCCACAACCAAAGGCAGATCCGCCGCTAACGTTTCACGGACTGGCTTACCGTTTTCCCACGTTTCTGCCACCGCGAGCTCTTCTAGATTCTGTTCAATACGGTCAGCAATTTTAAGCAAAATGTTAGCACGCTCAGTAACGCTGGTTTTCGCCCATTGTGCTCTGACACCATGCGCAGCATCTAATGCGAGGTTAATATCCGCCTCACCAGAACGAGCGACCTTACAATACGTCTGACCATTGATTGGCGAGGTATTGTCAAAGTATTCGCCACTAGCAGGTTTTACCCATTCGCCACCGATGTAGTTATCGTAATGTGATTTGAAATTAACGATGCCATTGTCACTACCTGGTTGTGCATAGATCATAACTCTTCCTTTTGTTCTCGTTCAGTTTTTAGTTTTATACAGCAGAGTGTTCAACTCCTTGTAAGAACAACACTCAAGTCACATGCCAACAACACACACCTTGTTGTTAATTAAATGTAAAACTATGATTACCAAGCGATAACAAACCAAGTGAGTGATGTTTGAGCGCATGTATGGTGTGAACACCAGTGTTCAAGTGTTCCAAAATGGCACACCCTCACTGTGACAAAATGGTACAGTCATGGAACTTCAACACATTACCAATAGCAACTGGCTTTCAACTTCATGGGATAGAAGCGAACAAGCCGGTTTAAAACAGCGACGTCGCCCAGACGATATTCGTGTCACCTCTGCATTTCTGCAAGACAGACGCCACCAACTCAACTTCTTAATCGATTCTGTAAAGCAATTCGCCTTACCTTTGTTTAATCAACTGTTCGCCCATAGTGATAGCCGACTGATACTGACCGATGCCGAAGGCGTGATCATCGGCAGTTGGGGGCAACCCAAATTTCGTGAAAAATTAACGGAAATTGCTCTCAGTTCTGGTGCGTGCTGGCAGGAAAAACTCAAAGGCACTAACGCCATTGGCACTGCATTGGTGGAAGCAAAACCGGTTTCGGTTATTGGTGACCAACATTTCATTCAGCATCATCGTTTTATCAGTTGTTCGGCCAGTCCTATCTTTGATCATTTGGGACATTTAATCGGTGTACTCGATATCACTAGTGAGCAAAAGAAACACGACTTTTCTACCCAAGTGCTCGTACAGAACATGGTTCAACAAGTGGAGAACCAACTTCTCAATCAAATCCCTCAAGGACATACTCGAGTGGATATTGCTTGCGAACAGGGGCTGCTCAATAGTGGGTGGCAAGGCATTATCATCGCCAATCAGGAAGGGCAAATTCTCGCGCACAATCAAGTTGCGTCACAGTTGCTTGACCAAAAGAATGTGGTTGGACAATCACTTGAGGCGATTCTAGATAGCTCTTCGAGCAATCAGGCTCTCGTCTTCAAAACTCAACCGCTATCAGAAAGAAAAACTCAATCACGTTCAATTTCTGCATCGAATGATCTCCACTATGGCGATACCAATGTCGAGCATTGCTGGCAACAAGCGAACCGCGTAATTGATAAAGACATTAGCTTGCTGATCCTGGGTGAAACCGGCGTTGGTAAGAATGAGTTCGTTAAAGCCCTACACAAAAACAGTGTGAGAAAAAACGGGCCATTAGTCTCAGTAAACTGTGGAGCACTGCCTAAAGATTTAGTGGAGTCCGAGTTGTTTGGTTATGTTGCTGGCGCCTTCACTGGAGCAAACAACAAAGGCTATCAAGGTAAGATTCGCCAAGCAGATAAAGGGGTGTTGTTCCTGGATGAGATTGCTGATTTGCCGTTGGAAGCACAGACCCGTTTACTGCATGTTCTGCAAGACAAAACCGTGCTGCCGATAGGCTCTAACCAAACGATTCAGGTCGATACGCAAATTATCGCTGCGACACACAAAGATCTAGAGCAGCTAGTTACAATAGGGGCATTTCGTCAGGATCTCTACTATCGCCTCAATGGTTTGATTATCGAGTTGCCACGCTTTGAAGATCGCAGTGACCAACTTGCATTAATAGAAAATATTCATCGTCGCCACTCGCCATCTGAGCAGACTATCTGCCCTCATCTAGTGTCTTTACTGCTTAATTATGTTTGGCCGGGTAATTTACGTGAACTAGACAGCCTACTCAAAGTATCTACCTTAATGGCGGAAGGTGAACCGCAATTAACACTGGGCCATGTACCCACTCATCTCGCGAACAAACTGAGTCAATGCCTAACAACTCAAGCCGTTACCGATGCTCAAGAAGCCGACATGCGTACGACAGTCGAAGATAAACTGGTCAAGACTTACCAAGCCACTCAGGGCAACATCAGTAAGACGTCACGTATGCTCGGCTTGAGCCGCAATACCATTTATCGCAAGCTCAAAACCCTTGGTATATTGAAATCGTAGCATTGGGATCACGAGTGCCAAGGAAATAAAAAAGAGCATCGCATTGGGTGCTCTTCTCATTTTGAAGCCGAGTTTACAATCCGCCCTCTTGCTGCGCCTGTTTTACTAATGCCTGACGTTGAGCTTCCGTTTCTAATATCACTTCATTTTCCTTGTGCGTTTCCTGATCCAAATCTGCTGGAATAAAAACAAAGTACTTGTTAAGAGTCATCGCTAGAACCTCAATTAATTGTGCTAATCACCTTCTTGGCAAACGTAAACAATCTCAACTTTCGTTGATTCCTTGTTTGCAGGCTTTAAAAAATAGTGGATATTGGTCTATCAAACATCCTCCGCATGCCACTAATTATAGGATGAGATCAAAGGCTTACCTAATACTCTTATTCCTCTTTTATGTAATCTTAGTTTTGCTATCAAAGCGATTACCGTAGTCATCAACATATTAACTCTATGTCACAAAGGAAAAATCATTGATTCTTTTATTGGAACAGAGGATGAGACACGTTGATACTTAAGACGCTAATTTTGGGCGAACTGACTCCATGAAATCACTTTCGATTTAAATTTATATCGCTTTCTCCACCTGTTGAACCAACAAAAATCACAAGTCAAAGTGTGCCATACCTTGGACATAAGCAAAGCAACCTTCAATCGCCAGTTGCTGAATGTCGTCAGCATTTTGACAACGAACTATTCAATGTAGAAAAAGCATCTATACACCAACATTACTTTGCCAGCAGCTCTGTGAAATAGAAAACTCGCAGACGGTTCGCGTATCGATGGGGTCGTTGGATGTCAGTGCTTATTATGAACGAGTACGAAAAAACACTGGGATCACGTTAGATCAAAAGCTCACGGTTTCATCCATGACCTTGGCCCTCGACTGCGTAAAAGTCAGCCCGTATGTGTTTGTGATGTACCTTGATGACAGCTCGATTCCTGAGAGTATTTTCCGTATTCCATTGTTGTTTAATGGTAAACAAATGACTTTGATGTAGGCATACAATATCATCGCGCTTTCTATCAGCACCCTATCATCGATCAAGTGGAAACTTTTATTAGACAGGCACTGCATCAAACTAATTTACAGCCAAAAAAGCCGATCTGAAACAGATCGGCTAATGACTTATTACTTCACCAAAACTTACTTCACTTCCGTAATGTCACTTGGCTTCCAAGTGCCGTTGTACCAAGGTTCCAGAGGACCATACATGCGCAAGATACTAAACCACCCTTTGTTTGGAACCGTTTGAATCCAGTTTGCTTCTTTACCCTTCGGTGCGGTTGGACCAAAGTACAAATCAACAGAACCATCGGTGTTTTCTACCATCTTGTCACGCTTATCGTTCTTACTTGGGAACGGTTGACTAGTTTGTAACTCCGAGCGTGTTTGAGGGTCATAAGCCACCACCGACCAGAAGTTCTTCGCTGGTGCGTTCGCCGGAATCGTCAGTTTGTAGTTTTTACCACCATCAAAAAACTCACCTTCTGCAGTTTTATCAACAATGGCATACTGAGAGCCTTTGCCAATCATCTTAAGCGCCATCGCTGGAGTGTTTACCGTTGCCATGTAGAAAAAATAAGTACGCGCATCCAGATTGCGCCCGCCTTTACCTGCATCAATGAGCCACTGATAATCTTTGCCGATAAAAGCGGTTTTCCAGTTACGATCGTCCCAAATGTATGCATTTTCTGTGCGTGGGTTAAACATCAAAGCACGCGCTGTTGCGTTACCAATCGCAGCACCATCTTTCAGAATCTTCTGCATACGCGCATCAGGTTTGAACGGCTTACCTTTTTGAATACCTATTGTCGCAATCAAACCGCGCATTTCTGGGTCGATAAACTCAATCGGCTCTTTATCCATCACTGTTTTGATTTCATCGTAAAAATGCTCATTATTCGCATGGATAGTGTTAAACGATTTACCGCTGCCGGAGATGAACTCCATCTTAGGCTGATCGCCTTTCTTTGACAGTGGGTAGATCTTCAACCCTGTATGGTATGCATTGACCGCTGCGTCAGTCTTCCCGTCTTTCAAGAAACCACGCGCGATAAACCAGTTCACGTAGCTTGTTGATTGTGCTACGTGATAGCCCTCTGGTATTTCGCCTTCATAGTTAGGCGGTAAAATTAGGTACTTCCCCCCTTCACCTTTGTCTGGGCCAACCACCCCCATATCGGTCACAAAACGGAAAAAGGCATCATTAATCGTTGTTGGTCCCATTCCTGGTGGGATTTCAACCACCGTTGGGCCATCTCGTTCTAAATCCAAAAAAGCCGATGCATAAACGGTGTCAGTGTTCCCTGTCAAAAACAGCGGATTGGAATCCATCAAATTATCGAACAACATAACCTGATTAGACTGGGTAATTCCCATTTCTTCATGCCCAAGTCTCAATGCTTCTAACGATGCCATAGGAATCGCATTCATAAACACTTCTGTCGCACGCATGGTATCTAAATGGTTATATAGCTTCTCAGTGGTTTGCTCACTTGGTACACCATCATTGAAGTTTAAAGTACCAATGCTGGTTTCCACCTTATCTGGCGTCATAATGCCCTGTGGAATATCCGTGTTGTAATTGCTCGTCGCCGCCATGGCAGACGATGAAATCAATAAGCTTGTAAGCAATACAACACGTTTAAGCTGAGTTTTGAGCATAAGAGTTTCCTGCGGTATCAGTTGGGATACATTAACTCTAGCTAAAACTAGAAATCATTTTTGATTTTCTCAAAGCTCAAAAATGCCAACGAACACCTTAGGCAATGAAACACATAAAAATCCACGACAAAAGCTGTCGAACAGGTCAACATTTAACCTTTTTTGAGAAATCTTTAGCCTGATTTTTGGGTCTTTTTCGGGCAAAAAAGAGACCATCGAAATGCGGTGTTAAATCACTCTTGTCTCTACCCGCTAAGATTTGGGAGGCGTTATGAAAAATATTAAACTCGGTCATGTTATGTCATTCAGCAGAATGTTTTCCTTCATTGCCTTTCTGACAGCCACATTCGCTTGGGTATTAAGTATGTATGCCCTCTTTACGGTTTCCGTTGTGACGCTCCTCGTCAGCGGACTACTCTACTTGAATGACAAATTCGGTTCTCACCACAAAGGCAATACAAAAGAAAAGAGTGCATAAGTACTCTTAGAGTTTCTAGTAAACAGGCAATAAAAAAAAGGATGCCAGTTGGGCATCCTTTTGTATTTCGTCAGTTTTAAAACTACGAATTATACGTCGTAAGTGGTAGACGCTGTGTTACCGCCTGTACCCGTCCAGTTTGTGTGGAAGAATTCACCACGTGGACGGTCAATACGCTCGTATGTGTGAGCACCGAAGTAGTCACGTTGAGCTTGAAGCAGGTTCGCTGGTAGACGCGCTGTTGTGTAACCGTCTAGGAAAGATAGCGCAGAAATCGTACATGGCATTGGGATACCAGACTCTAGAGATTTCGCTGCTACTTTACGCCATGCCGCTAGGCTGCCTTGTAGAATGTTTTTGAAGTACTCGTCAGAACCTAGGAATGCGATATCTGGGTTCGCTTCGTACGCATCACGAATGTTGCCTAGGAACGCAGAGCGGATGATACAACCACCACGCCACATCAGTGCTACGTTACCGTAGTTTAGGTCCCAACCGTTTTCGTTAGATGCTTCGCGCATTAACATAAAACCTTGAGCGTAAGAGATGATCTTAGATGCTAGTAGCGCTTGACGCAGTGCATCAACCCACTCTTGCTTATCGCCTTCAACTGGTGTGATTGTCTTGCCGAATAGAGACTCAGCTTCAACACGTTGGTCTTTCAGTGCAGATAGGCAACGAGAGAACACAGACTCAGAAATAAGCGTTAGTGGAATTCCTAGGTCTAGTGCGTTGATACCTGTCCATTTACCCGTACCTTTTTGGCCTGCAGTGTCTAGGATCTTCTCTACTAGTGGTTCACCGTCTTCATCTTTGTAGCCTAGGATGTCAGCCGTGATTTCAACAAGGTAGCTGTCTAGCTCAGTCTTGTTCCAATCAGTGAATACCGCTTGCATCTCGTCTGCAGACATACCAAGACCGTCTTTCATGAACTGGTAAGCTTCAGTGATAAGCTGCATGTCACCGTATTCGATGCCGTTGTGTACCATCTTAACGAAGTGGCCTGCACCATCGTTACCAACCCAGTCACAACAAGGTTCACCAGCGTCAGTTTTCGCAGAGATACCTTGGAAGATTGGCTTAACCGCTTCCCAAGCTTCTGGAGAGCCGCCAGGCATGATTGAAGGACCAAAACGCGCACCTTCTTCACCACCAGACACGCCAGTACCGATGAAGTGAATGCCTTTCTCACGGCAGTGTGCTACGCGGCGATTTGTGTCTGGGTAGTTAGTGTTACCACCGTCAATGATGATGTCGCCTTTGTCTAGTAGAGGGACTAGAGCATCGATGAAAGCGTCAACCACATCACCTGCACGAACCATCAGCATCACTTTACGTGGTGCTTCTAGTTTTTCTACCAAGTCTTCTAGCGAGTATGCGCCAATGATGTTGGTGTCTTTTGCTGGGCCATCTAGGAACTCGTCGACTTTCGCGGTAGTACGGTTGTACGCCACTACTTTGAAGCCATGATCGTTCATATTTAGGATAAGGTTTTGACCCATTACAGCAAGGCCGATTACACCGATATCACCTTTCATTGTTTCTCTCCAATTGTCTTTTCTTCGACTAGCGACTGCATTACGCGATTTTTGCCGCTGCGTCTAAATCTAAATACCATTCCGTCAGACCCGCTTTCGCTTGGATCTTCGCTGCCGGATATGGGAGGTCTTGTGCTGGTGAACTATTGATTTCTTCAACAATGTTTGCTTTACCTGCGCCAAGTACCAAGTAACTGATGCGCTTCGCTGCTTCTAATACACGTGCCGTTTTCGATACGCGAATCTGACCAGATTCAGGGTGAGAAGCCAATACTGATAGGTTCTCATCATCGTAGTTTGTCTGATCTGGGAACAGAGAGGCGGTATGACCATCTGCGCCAACGCCAAGCAAGATCCAATCAAACACTGGTGTGCCATTTTCCGTTGGAATCACTTCTGCCATCTCTTTCGCAAAACGCTCTGCTTCTGCTTTTGGCTCTTCTTCACCACGAATGCGGTGGATGTTCTCAGTAGGAATAGCGACCTGACTAAACAATAGTGTATTCGCTTCACCGTAGTTGCTTTCTGCATCATCCGGTGCAACACAGCGCTCATCCCCCCACCAGAAGTGTAGGTTTTGCCACTGAATTGACGTCGCGTAAGCCTCTGTTGCCAGTAGCTTAAACAGCATTTTAGGTGTGCTGCCGCCAGAAAGGGAGATATGAACAGGTCGGCCCATTTCGCTAAACGCTTTCATGTCGTTAGCAAGGCTTTCTACTACCTGCTCTGCTGTTTGGTAGATCTTGTGGTTGATCATAGTTCGCAGTAGTCCGTATCAGTTAAGTTTTTACAAGGGAAACGCCAAGCTCGGTTAGCTCGCTGTAGCAAGTCGTCCGCTTCTTTTGGTCCCCATGTGCCACATGCGTATCCAAATAGCGCTTGTGGGTCTTGCTTGAAATCAAGAATAGGTTGCACGTATTGCCAGCACGCTTCAACCGCATCGCTACGAGCAAATAGCGTTGCATCACCGTTTAGTGCATCTAAAAGTAGACGCTCATAAGCAGTCAGCATTTGGGTTTCTTGCAGGTCAGCGTAATGGAAGTTCATTTTCACTTCTTTTGCTTTAAAACCTGCACCTGGCTCTTTCAGACCAAAGCTCATTTGGATGCCTTCGTCTGGCTGAATACGAATGATCAGCTTGTTTTCTGGTGCATTTTGACCAAACACTGGGTGTGGTGTCTGTTTAAAGTGGATAACCACCTCAGTTACTCGAGTAGGAAGACGCTTACCTGTTCGTACGTAGAAAGGCACGCCATTCCAACGCCAGTTATTGATGTAAGCTTTCAAACCAATGTAAGTCTCGGTACGAGAATCGTCTGCTACGCCGTTTTCTTCACGGTAACCCGGTAGGTGTTGACCACGAACTTCAGAAGCGGTGTATTGACCCAGAACAAGGTCATTGCGTAGCGCGTCTTCATCCAGTGGTTTAAGACATTGAAGCACTTTCACCACTTCATCACGCATGGAGTCAGCGTTGATCTGAGCTGGTGGCTCCATGCCTACCATTGCGAGTACTTGTAACAAGTGGTTTTGGAACATGTCACGTACCGCGCCTGAACCGTCGTAGTAACCGCCACGCTCCTCTACGCCTAAGAATTCTGCGCCTGTGATTTCCACGTAATCAATGAAGTTACGGTTCCATAGCGGTTCAAACATCGCGTTAGAGAAGCGAAGTACAAGCAGGTTTTGAACCGTTTCTTTGCCTAGGTAGTGGTCAATACGGTAGATCTGATGCTCTTGAAAGTGTTCGTGGATTTCTTTGTCTAGAATGCGCGCTGATTCAAGATCGTAACCGAATGGTTTCTCGATAATCAGACGTTTCCAACCATCTTCCTCGTTATTCAGACTGTGTGCTGCTAGGCTTGCAGGGATCACGCTGTATAGGCTTGGAGGCGTCGCAAGGTAGAAAAGTGTATTACGTTGTTCGAATTGGTATTCGTCTGCCAGTTGGTCTAAACGAGTCACCAACTTGCTGTAATCTGGTGTGTCAGAAGTATTGATTGCTTGGTAATGCAGGTGATTGATAAATGCATTAAGCGTTTCTGGCTCCGTTTTCTCCATGTCCTGCAGCGATTTCTTCAGCTTTTCTCGGTAAGAATCGTCGCTGTATTCAGTACGACTAACGCCTAGAATGGCAAAATTATCTGGAAGCTGTTTGTTCGCATAGAGGTGGTATAGAGCAGGAATTAACTTACGGTATGTAAGGTCACCTGAAGCACCAAAAATAACGATGCTGCTGTTTTCTGGTATTACCATCATCTTTCCCTTAAAAACGAGGTACTTATAGTGTGCCTGGATACGGCTAAAAGGATTGAGCCAACCCTATCAATGGCACCTCAAAATAGAAAATTGGTCTTACCTATTTCGTTGATAGATAAAGCCTATAGACCGAAATAACTGTCACTGCTGAGAGCCTTAAACATAGCTTGGATTTCAGCATTTTCTGGTGACTTCGGACACTTATGTCTCTAGAGTACAACCTTGCACTCTGTGGAGGAGATTTCCGACACGGGGACGTATTGTCTACGACTATTTGATTTACATCAACACTTGCTAGTGCAAACGATTAAATAATTTCCATAAAATAATATAAGTAATTGAATCATAAGCAACATCCAACTTTCTCAATATGGCAAAAATTGCGCAAAAGCGCTAAGGTGACGGTTTATTGTACGATAATGACAATCCATCACATCACATCACCCATGCACACTAATAGAGAAAAATAGCCCTACTTTGTTCTGACTGAGAACGGCGCCTAACTAAAATTAGTCGAGAACTCAATGACCACTTTCAAATCATTCACAAATCAAGGTAGGAAAGACAAAGCAGAGGCCCATTTGAACCTCCGCTTTTCTTTCACCTTAAAGATACCCGTTACCGCATCACCTTCCTATAGCAACGCTCGGGCCGCCCAACAGTGCCATAGTTTAGGTCCGCTTCTAACTCACCAGAGCTAATTAAGTATTCCAAATAACGTCTCGCCGTTGTGCGACTTGCACCAATCTGCTCACCGGCTTCATCTGCGGTAAACATTTCATCTCCCGCAAACAAAGTGCTAATCTTATCTAACGTTACACCATCAATGCCTTTTGGTAAGCGCTGAGACGTAGTGTCCGTTGCAATACTTGATTGCAGCATTTTGTCGACCAAGTTCTGATCTACTCTTTCTGCCACATCTAATTGCTGTCGTTGGGAGACGTACTTTTGCAGCGTGGCTTCCAGTCTCGGGAACATCACCGGCTTTAGCAAATAATCGACCACCCCACCTCGCATTGCCTGTTGCAATGTTGCCACATCTCTAGCGGCCGTGATCAAAATAACATCACAGGTTTGCTTGTTTGCACGCAACGTATTTAAGATTTCAAGCCCCGTTCCATCAGGGAGGTAGACGTCCATCAATAATAAATCAGGCTTTAACACTTCTAGCTGCAACTCTGCTTCCATTCGCGTTGTTGCTATGCCCACCACGTCTAGGCCAGAAAGCTGACTCAGGAATTTATGGTGTAGCTCTGCAATCGCAATATCATCTTCGATGATCATGACTCGCGTTGCCATATTCATATTTGTTCTTCCTTTGGCAAATATACGGTAATTCTCGTTCCATGCTCTGTATTTGGTAGCATCTCAACGTAGCCGTGATAACGTATAGTCAGTTGATTCACAAGGTGTAATCCAACACCTCTGTTCTGACGCGACTTAGTTGACACGCCTTTTTTCAGCAGCTCTTTCGGTTCAATATCTTCTGGTAAACCACAACCTTGATCGAGCACTTCCAAAATAACTTCATTTCCATAATCGCTCACTGATACTTCAATGATTCTCCGATCCTTGCTGATCGATGACTCAGTTTGAATCGCAGTCATCGTAGCGTCAAATGCGTTATCGACGAGGTTGCCAAGAATGGTCACTAAATCTTCTGAGTTCAGCCACAATGGTAATGACTCTAAGCGGCTGCCCTCTTCGACCACCAACTGCAACCCTAATTCGCGAGCGCGTTCAATTTTGCCTAACAACAAGCCCGCAAGTAGCGGATCTTTAATCGTGTCACGTAAGAATTCGATCATCGCTTGATAGTGCGCCGTTTCTTGGCCAATCAGCTGTTGCACCGACTCAAGTTCACCCATTTGAATCAATCCACTAATGGTGTTGAGCTTATTTCTGTGTTCGTGTGTCTGAGAGCGAAGTAAGTCCGCATACTCTTTGGTTTGCGACAACTGCTCGGTGAGTTCGTTGATCTCATCGCGCAGACGAAAACTCGATACGGCACCCACGATTTTTCCATCTACGTAGATCGGTGAACGGTTAGCAATCAAGAGCTTGTGATTAAGGAAGATCTCAATATCATGATCTTCTTGTCCCGTTTCCAGCACCGTATACAAGTCACTGTCACGGAGTGTATCAGTCAAAGGCTTATTCAGCGCAACGTCTCTATCAATACCCAAAATCTGACAAGCGCTGCGGTTAATAGAACGCAACACACCTTGCGCATCAATGCTCAGTACGCCCTCTTTGATGGTGCACATCGTGACATCGAGCTCACCATACAAACGACCAATTTCTTCTGGTTCAAATCCTAAGATCGCTCGTTGGAATTTATGCGAGGCATAATTAGAAACAATCGCATTGGCAGCAACCACGACTAATGCCATTAAAATAAGGAAAGCAAAAAATGGTTCAATACGATCTTGCAGGCGCTCCAACAGATAACCAACCGATACCACACCAATGATGTTACCTTGCGCGTCAAAAATCGCCGCTTTACCACGTACAGAGTACCCCAATGAACCTTGAGCAGTTGAAATGTACGAAAGCCCCTCCACCAGCGCTTGTTGGTTGTCGCCACCTTTCATTGGCTTGCCTACGCGTTTGTCTATCGGGTGAATCAATCGAACGCCATTTTTATCACCAATAACGATAAATGCAGCGCCTATCGCATCCGCCATATCCCGAAATCTCTGTTGGTATGGGTCCGCGTTTTGCGATTCGATCATCTCTCGAACAATATGAGAGGTAGAAAGGAAACGAGCCACTCCAAGTGCTTTCTCGCCCATTTCCTGTTCTTGGTCATACTTGAGGTAAGTAAAACCTGCCGCAACCAGGATAAGAAGCTCGATCAAGCCCGAGAGCGTCATAATAATAAGCATGCGCTTGCGAAAGCTGATCGTACTCCAACTCATTGCTCTTTCCCTTAATCTCTGAATACTTCCCTATTTATCGCTAAATTAACACTGAGTTTACACAGTGGCTTACATCAAATGATAAATCTGTGAACAAACGAATCAAACGCTGTGCTTTATGGTCAATATATATACCCAAGTAACCTCAAGATGCTGGATTCAGCGAGAATAACTTAGATATAAACGCCGTGAAACATCAAATCCCAATCATAGCGCTAGCCAAATGGTCGTATTAACTATTTAACTCGATACATCATTTGCCACCTGTACCTTGATCTTTGTCACGTCAAAATTAGCGAATTTTTAGGCATTTCGGGGGGTTAGGTCGTATAATTTTTAGTCAAAGGAGTCATTCAGAGCTTCGAATAAAAAGCAGCTAAATAGGAAGCCTATTTAATGCTCAACACATTCACTAGGTAATTCAAAAAATGACATAATAGCAATAATACCTTTTTTTATGACAAACGCTTAACTACCAACTGCTGCTGTATAGCTATAAACAAAGATGCACTTATAGTTACAAAGGAATATCAAAGCATGGAACGAGATACATTTGGAATTTGCCTTAATAAGGCTATGCTGTCAGAAAATATGTATTCAACGTTTACCCACGTCAGAGCTTATGAAAAAAGCGAAGTTAGCCCATACGACCTTAAAGTGCTGCTTTCCTTTCCTCAAATGAGTGGTAAAGACTTACTGAATACGATTCGTGGCTCTCGTCAACTCGAGTGGAGAGCTGAGTTTTATTGCCCTTCAATAAAATAGCCCCTAACTGACCTATTTGCCCATTTGCTCATTTGCCCTCTACACTAGAAAGAGGGCGCAACCCAATCCCTATTAATTCCAAATTAACTACTTAACACTTACTATTTATTACCTTATATTAGAGTTATTACTCTAAACGAAGGGATGACTATGACACAATATGGAAAGTTTTGGATTTTAAGTCTTCTTAGTAGTTCTATTTCCTTTGCCTGCCAAGCAGCTCCAATTACATTCAGTGATGCATGGCAGTTATTGTTAGAAAACAACTACTCTATAAAAGCAAAGCGTGCCAACGTAGAAAATTACGAGTATCAGCAAAATGCGACAGATAACTTGAATCTTCCTCAGGTAAGTCTTACTGCTAGTTACACTCACTTGGATAACGATGTCACCCTGTCAGGCCAACAGATATTCGACAGTACTGGGCAAAAAATTAGCGTTCCACCGGAGTTTCTACCGATAGTTGAGCCTGTGTTCAATACGCTAGCAAATACCACCTCAACCATCACTGAGCGTGATATTTTTTCTTCTTCTATCCGGGCAATCTGGCCAATTTTTACCGGAGGCCGTATTGATGCAGCTCAATCAGCGGCACAAGGTAAAACCGATGAGGCGAAAAGCCAACTAGCGATGGAGCAGCAGGCGCGCTTCGAAGATCTTGCAAAATACTATTTCTCAGTGGTGCTCGCCAAAGAAGTGCTAACGACACGTCAAGCCGTTGAGAAAGACTTAGAAAAGCACCGCGACTTCGCACTAAAATTGGAAGAGCAAGGTCAAATCTCGCGAGTTGAGCGCCTTCAAGCTGAAGCATCCCTCGACAAAGCAAAAGTCGACACTCGCAAAGCAAACAGCGATTTGGTCATCGCTCAATCAGCGTTGGGTAAGATTTTAGAGCAAGTTGGCTTGGTTGAACCTTCTGAGGCTTTGTTTATAAATAAACAACTTCCTCCTCTTAACGCATTTATTGATCAAACACTACTTACCTACCCTGGTTTAGATTTACTCGACGCGAAGCACAAGCAGGCATCTAGCTTGCTCAAAGCAGAAAAGGGCAAATATTATCCAGAGGTTTTCCTATTTGGTGATTACAACTTGTATGAAGATGATTCCCTCGCGAGCCAAATGAAGCCAGATTGGCTAGTGGGCGTAGGGGTGAATATACAACTGATTGAATCATCGGGTCGTAGTGAACAAGTTAAAGCCGCGCAGAGCATGATCAGGCAAGTGAACGCACTAAAATCACAGGCGAAACAGGACCTTTCTTTGTTGGTACAAAAAACCTATCTCCAAGCTCAACAAGCCATTGATGAAGTGGAAGGCTTGGAGTCCAGTATACGACTCGCCAACGAAAATTTACGCCTTAGACAAAAATCTTTCATACAAGGTCTTGCCACTTCGCTCGAAGTTGTTGACGCTCAACTCTTTGTCGCGAGTATCAAAACTCAACAATCAACAGCACGTTTTCACTATTTAATGTCGTTAACCAAACTATTAGCGCTTAGCAATGAAATGAATAGTTTTAATCAATACCAAAGCACTGCACATTCATCAACCTCAACAGATAAGAAGGTCAAATAGTTCATGGTAGCAAAATCTTTAAAACCCACTCTACTTTCTCTTTGCGCTCTCGGTATCGCTTCTTGGGTTGGCTATCAATTTTACCACGCATACCAACCAGAACCAGTTCGCCTACAAGGTTTGATCGAAGCTCAACAGTACACGATTTCGTCAAAAGTACCGGGGCGTATTGATGATGTCCTCGTACGTAAAGGCGATGATGTAGAAAAAGGTCAGCTTATTTTCACTCTGCACAATCCCGAGATAGAGGCTAAACTAGAGCAAGCTAAAGCCGAAGAAAAAGCGGCGGGCGCATTGGCATTAGAAGCTGAAAAAGGCGCACGTGAACAACAAATCCAAGCAGCAAAAGATCAATGGTTAAAAGCAAAAGCTGCAGCAAGTTTGATGAACAAAACGTACCGACGTGTGGAAAATTTGTACAATGATGGCGTCATAGCAGAACAAAAACGTGATGAAGCTTTCACTCAATGGCAAGCGGCAAAATACACCGAAAGTGCCGCTAAGCAAATGTACCAGATGACAAAAGAGGGAACGCGTACCGAAACTAAAGTTGCCGCTGCTGAAAAAGTTAAAATGGCAGCTGGTGCCGTAGCAGAAGTTGAGGCTTATGTGAAAGACACCAAAATCTTTAGCTGGTTTGATGGTGAAGTATCACAAGTGTTATTGCAAAGCGGTGAACTCGCTCCACAAGGCTTCCCTGTGGTCACCGTTATCGATATTCAGGACTCTTGGGCAACCTTGAACGTTCGGGAAGATCTTCTGAATCACTTCACCAAAGGAACGACCTTTAATGCTTACCTGCCTGCGCTAGATAGAGAAGTGGAGTTCAAAGTTACTCATGTTGCTGTGATGGGTGATTTCGCAACATGGCGCGCCACTGATGCATCTAAAGGGTTTGATCTTCGTACTTTTGAAGTGGAAGCCCGACCAACCCAAGAAGAGTCTGGGCTGCGTGTGGGTATGAGCGTTGTGGTTGAACTTTAATGGCATTGGTTTAACTCTATGACGATTCCTATCTCCCAACGACAGATCCTACGGCGCGATAAATGGTTATTTTCGTGTCTGACTTGGCTTCCTGTCTTATTAGCCGTCACCATTTGGGGTGTTTTCTCTATTGGCATTGCAAGAGATCTACCCATTGGCATGGTAGATTTACAACATTCCCAACTCTCACGCAAAATGATGCAGACCTTGGATGCATCACCAACTTTGTCGATAAATTTTCAGTACAATAGTGCTTTAGAAGCAAAGACCGCCATGATTGAAGGTGACATCTACGCGTATGTAGTACTCCCTCATAATTTAGATCAGGACATTCTTCAGCATCGCCAACCGCAGATATCCGTGTTCTTCAACAGCCAATATATTCTGGTTGCAAAGCTTATCAGCTCAGCAGTGGAACAATCATTTGGCTACTTTGATGCGCAATTAGAAGCGATGAGTAATCTGGCAAAAGGTAATACTACTATGCTAGCCGCTCTTGACCAGGCTGTGCCAATTTCTACTCAAATAACTGCACTATTTAATCAAAATACTAACTATGCTCAGTTCTTGGTTACGGCTATCGTCCCGGCTATTTGGCAAATTGGCATCGTGGTGAGCACCATCTTGATCCTTACTGCACACTTTCGTATCTATGGAAACAAAGCAAACCGTTTTGCGTTCTTGGGAGAAAAACCCATTCAGCAATTGGCTAAGATTCTTAGCCAATACATTCCAGTGTTTATGCTTCAAAGTGCCCTCTTCCTATACTGGTTTTACGTTTTGTTAGATTGGCCAATGGAAGGCAGCTTTACTGTCATGTTAATTGCACAGTTCGTTACCATTATCGCTTGTATCATTATGGGGGCATTGTTTTTCTTCCTACCGATGGATCCTGCACGTGCGATGAGTTTTGCTGGAGCCTTTACTGCGCCTAGCTTTGCTTTTATGGGGATTACGTTTCCAGTGTCTGATATGAACGCATTGGCTCAGGCGTGGCGTGGATTATTGCCTATCACTTACTATATTGAAGTGCAGATCGACCAAGCTAACTATGGTGCTAGTGCGGCTCAATCTCTCAGCTCTATGTGGCCAATGATTGGTTATACTATTCCCCTAATGCTCACCGTCGTACTTGTGCTCAAGCATCGTGATGCTGCGATTAAAGACAGCATGGCAAGCAATAACGATCCACAGGAGGCAGCATGAGTTTTTGGCAATTGATTAAAACTGAATTTCGCTCAGTCTTAACCAACCCAGTCGTCGTGCTTACTGTATTTGGTGGTGTGGTGTTTTATTCATTTTTGTATCCACTCCCCTACGCACAGCAAACCCCGCGCGAACAACCTATCGCGGTTGTTAACTTAGATGGAAGCCAAACGAGCTTAACACTGGAGCGCATGGTGGATGCGACCCCACAAGTGAACATTGTTGCCCGTTTATACACTATTGCTGATGCAAAAAACGCATTTTTCAATCGTGAAATCACCGGTTTCTTGGTGATCCCAGAGCACTTCTACAAAGATTTAATGTTAGGTAAAAGCCCAACTCTGGCTTACGCCGCTGACGCCTCTTACTTCTTGGTTTACGGCACAGTGGTAGAAGGATTAGCACAAGCCGGTGATACGTTAAGTGCGCAAGTCAAAGTAAGTAAAATGCTCATTGATGGCGTACCATTAAATATGGCAAGCCACGATTATTCTGCATTCAAGCTCAACATGAAACCGACCTTCAACCCAACCATGGGATACATCGAGTATGTTGTACCCGCGGTATTCGTACTGATACTACAGCAGACTCTGATCATGGCGGTGGGTTTGCAAACGGGTACGCAACGCCATGGGCGTGGTTATTGGTCACAAGCATCAACCGGCGCTTTATTGCTCGCCAGATCCTTAGTTTTTGTTGCAATCTACTACCTACTCAGCGCGTATTACTTTGGTTTTAGTTTTGAGCGCTTAAGCGTCAACCGCGTTGCAAACCCGAGCGAATTGCTCACCATGTTACTGCCATTTTTACTCGGATGCTGTGGCTTGGGATTATGGCTCGGTTATTTACTACCACGACGCGAACTGGTCTCTGTTGTCGTACTTGTTAGCTCGTTGCCATTAGTCTTTTTAGCGGGCTTTATTTGGCCGGTTGAATCGATTCCGGCCCCCCTACTTTGGTTTGCAGACTTAAGCCCAAGTACATGGGCAATTAAAGGCTTTTTAGCACTCAACCAAATGGGCGCAACGTGGCAACAAGTGGCGCAATATTGGACGGGGCTATGGGGTCTAACACTGCTTTGGGGAGGCGTGGCGTATTGGATTGCAAGACGTAATACCAAACCAGTGATAACAGAAAGCTTGAGTTAACGGCTTTTTATCCAAATATAGAAAGGGGCTCACGTAGCCCCTTTTTGTTTGCGTAGATATTCTAGTGACTGAGTTGAGCGGAAGAATCACTGACTCATTTCATGGACAATTCTGATTTACGATGTGCCACTGAGAAAGTTCTGGGCATGACGAATGGAAGTAACACATCTCATCGTGAGTCATGCTGATTTTTTGTTCTTTCTCTTCGTGTCTAGATATTCTTGATACTTCTTAGAAAACCACTGATGTAAGTGCAGCCCCGTATTTTTCTTTACCAAGTACGCGATGAACGCCAAGACCAACATACCTATAACTGTACCCATGATGCACCCCGTATTTTAAATAAAAACTAATTAACAGCACGTAAAGCATGCTTATATGAATTGTGGCATTGACTCTATCTTAACTAAAGTTAGTGATTTTGATACTGATTTTTTAGCTGTGTGGTAACAGCAATGAGTCGTGTTTTGGACTGCTTTGTTTAGCAAAGGCTATACATTAGTTTTTGGTTTGTTCAAGTTCAAATCAATCAACGTTGAAAACTTTGGAGCAAAAGCGTTTCAGTGTTTTACCAAATTGGTAAATTATGGATAACTACAAGTATCAAAAGTCGCTTAACTTGATGTCCAGTATTGTGGAGCAGTTCAAATATTTAAACTTGATATTTTGTACTAGGCTTTAATAGAAAATCAAACACCTAATAAGGACATACAATGAATCAAATCATCAAAGATTTGCACTTTCGCTATACCGTTAAGCAGTATGACTCCAGTAAGCGTATTCCTTTAGATAAAATTGAGATAATTAAAGAAGCGATTCGGATGTCAGCCTCATCCATTAACTCCCAACCTTGGAAATTTTTGTTATTGGAAAGTGACGAGGCCAAACAGCGTTTCCACAACACATTTGCTATCAAGTATCAATTCAATCAACACCACGCCCTTGAGGCATCTCATGTCATTCTTTTTGCCTACAACCCTAAGTTCACGAAAGAGCAATATGCGCATTGCGTAGATGTTGAAGTAGACTCCGGCCATCTGCCGGAAGACATGTATGACAATATGCTAAACGGAGGCTTCTCGTTCGCGGAAGTGAACACTGATGATGCAGGCTACAACGGCTATTGGACTAAAGCGCAAATGTATTTGGCGCTTGGGAATGCTCTGCACACCTTGGCTCGATTGGAAATTGGTTCCACACCCATGGAGGGAGTCGATACGGCCCTGATAGGACAAGCGTTCGAAGAAGAATTAGATGGCTTTGTTTGTGAGGTAGCCTTAGCTATGGGATATCCAAAAGAAGATGAAGATTATAATTTCGGGTTGCCAAAAGCTAGATTACCAATCGATGAAATATTCAAAACACTATAACGTGTTGATTGGATTGAAATGGTTGACTTCACTGCAATGCCAATAAATGTTTTTACTCATCGATGACCACTCTCGATTCGAAAATGATATTCAATGATGAGTAGCTAGAAACTAGCCCTGAAACAAAGAATTGGGGAATTTTTGTGTTTTATGCCGAGATGGCTCAAGCGAACGACTATCTACAAAACACGTTCATCCCAGATTATTGGGCGACGACATTGAAAGTGAATGCAAAGCAAATCCGCTCTGAGCACACGCCTGTTCCCAAACACATCGACCTCGACGCTGTCTGTATCCAAAAAGAGTATCGTAAGATCCGTAGAGACCACACCTTCAGCTATAACAACTCGATGTATCAAATAACTTCTCCCTTACGGTATTCCATCGTCAGCCAACAAGTTGAGCTACGTAAACGACTTGATGGTGGCTTCACGGCTTACTTTGCTGACCGAGAGCTCACAACGAAAGAGCTGCTAGAGCCTAGCTCAAGGACTGAATACGGCGAGGAGGTTCAGAAGAAACTGGATGCTATCGAACTTGCAAATAAACTAGGAAATGTCAGAGAAGCTGCTCGCCAGAGTGGCTGTTCGGTGAAGAGCATTCACAATAATCGTCAGTTACTCGAAGCGCACGGTCCACTTGCTCTAAAACGCATGTATGGACTGCCACGTCACAACAACCGTATCGATGAAACAACAAGAAACATCGTGATATCGTTAACACTAAAACTCCCACACCTGACTGCAATCAGGATAAGTGGTGAGATGATGAAGCGTTACCATATCTCAATCAGTCACTCCACCGTCAGGAATATCTGGGTTGAGGAAAAGCTCAACACGAGAGTATTACGAGAAGCGCGAGCCGAATCTCTAATTATCGAGTAGATACAGGAGGGAGATGGTGGACTACCCTAAAAAGGAACTACGACAGAATCCTTCGGTAATTAGACCGTCAACCTCCCTCGGTAATCACACAGTAAGGTACAATCCGCACATTACTGACTGCTGACCTTGTATATTTCAGGGCAAGTGAACCACCCTATTTAATCATCCTTAGTGTTCCCTAACTTTTTATCGCACCAAGCTATAATTCGCTCAGCATATAGGGTCAAAACACCAACACCTAACATTAGAATAATATAGAGCCACCCAAGCAAGTAAAACAACGTAGGGACATTGGGAGCAATTATTGCAGCGATGCTGCCGAACGACATTAGTGAAAAAATAATTTCCCATAATACTTTCTTCATAGAAACCTCTAACTTAAGTTAATAGAACACCCAAGCTAGCATGTCTTTTTTATTTCCAAAGTCAGCACTGTAGTGTAGTGGCATAGTGATTCCTTTCGTTCACACTCTAAGGTGTGTTTTTCCAACCAACGTTATTTACTCACTAAACGAAGATTAAGCGAGTAGTTGCCTATATTCTCTTCTACAAGAACTCGATGACTGATGTTCATGAACCCTTGAAATTCAGTTGCTAGTGCTTTATACCAAACAAAAAAATACAAATCTTCTCAGACAGTTAGACATTAGTCGTAGGGTTCGGGCTACCAGCATATTAGTGAACTGATTTTCACGAGGAGTTAGGGCTTATTTCTCGATCAAAACGTGTTTAAAATTACCTTAGTGCATGTCTGGGTGTGGCACTGGTTTACCGATTTTAACAACTAAATCTCTACTACGTTCTTCCCCGATAGTGATAAGATCTCCGAACCAGAATTATCGAGAACACCTATGTTTATCCATCATGTAAACGACATTGACTGGCTGGTGATTACCGCCTTTGAAGAACTGAAACCTCTATTTATTGAAGACGCCGGTTCGATTCCCGCTTGTTTCTCTAGTACCAGTGAATTGAGCCTGATAGATCAAGCCAAGCGCACCTATGGATATTTGCCGACACTCCGCGGCGTAATCACGGATACTGGCACTTTTCAAAGCCAAGATAACGAAGAAGATTTGAACCCACAGCTCGCCTGCCTAGTCGAAGGGCGTGGCCGAGTGTTTATCTATCACGGCGGCTTTGTCGCTTTTGTGGATGACGAGCAAACTTTTATTACCCGAATAGACTGAGCATGATTCAGTAAGTTGAAATTGGCGAACTGGCATTCGTCGCCCTGAAATTAGAGGGCAAACATAGCCTTAAGGCTTTATATTCACTAATTTGTTTTTCGATTTTCTTATCTGATTTACGCATAAAGCAAACTTCCTATTTAACACCTTTAAAAAAGTGTTCGGTCAACATTGTTTAAATACTATTGAGCACTGTGGCTGTCTCAAAGACAAACTATTTATTGTAACACTTGAAAATCTCACAGTGTGGGACTGTAGCGGATGAGTCGACATGACCACATGGTGGGAGTCGTACCGATCCCGCATGATGAAGGAGGAATTAGCAGGTGGAGATTTGGTTCGCACACTGATTGAATGATCAAAGCAAAAAACCGCTGCTTGTGTTGATAATGAGGTCAAATTAAAAAGAGGAGCCTAATTTGGCTCCTTATCTGTAATAGTTCACCCCAAGTATGGTTCTGCATACTTATCACTACACATAAACCATTAAAAGATGAACGTTGATTATGCCACGTTAGATGATGTAGTGACCTGTGGCGTTTTCTCAAAAAACTCGTCATGTAGGGCACAAATCGCTTGTTGGTATTCACTATCACCCACCACAAACTGCACGTTTACATTTCTCATGGATGAGTGAAGCGCTATGGGGGTAACATCACTGTTCATCAGTGACAATACACCTTTGGCTAAGGTTTTGTTCGTATCAATTTGCGAGCCGATTACAGAAATCAATGCCACCATTCGCCCTGTAATCGATGCCTTAGGATAGCGCTTCTCAGCTTTATACAACACTTTATTCAGGCTTTCTGTGCTACCGCCAAGATAGTAAGTTATGGAATTAGCGTTCATCTCTTTACCGATCAAACTTACACGAGCATCAGAAATAATTTCCATTAGCTCATAACTTACATTATCCACTTTACCAACGATCGCTTGATCAAACAGGTGCAACGCAAAAACCTTCTGTTTACCTGCAATGATTTCGATCCTATCAGTGTCAGGACGGTAATCCGAAGAAATGAGTGTCCCTTTATGCTCTGGCTCAAAAGTGTTCTTGATTTGCAGTTCAATACAGCTTTCGCGTAAACCCGCTGCCGCATTAGGGTGAATCGCTTCCATGCCCAAGTTAGCCAATTGGTCTGCGACATCGTAATTTGTCGAACCTATAGGGTGAACGTTTTCAGGGCCTACCACCCTCGGATCAGCGGAGCTTAAGTGATACTCTTTGTGAATAATCGCCAAATCCGCCTTGGTGATCGCCGCTATACGGCTAAAGGTCATTTCACTATAGCCACGATCGTAAGTGTGCATTAAACCCTCTTTGCAGTACGCATAACCAGTAACGATGGGCAACTCTGTACTAACATCAATATCGGCAAAAGCATCACTGATCGATTGTTCTAGGCTTCTTGGTTCTTGATTATCCCATCCTGATAAATCAACAAACTTCGCATTAATACCCATATTCTTGAGTTTCAGTGCCGTATTGTAGGCGCTGTGAGCTTCTCCAATTGAAGAGAGAAATTCTCGAATTTGAGGGAGATAATGACGCAATGAGAATTGTCCATACTGGCAGGTCTCTAGAATATTGGAAATGCAGTTTTTCGCTTCCGCAATACGAGAGCGAATGAACTTGTCCGCACGCATTCGATTCATTGGGTCAGCAAAGATATGCTCGTTGGTCAGCAACATTCGGCTTTCAACATAGGCTAACGCGTCTTGCCACGAATCATCACGCTTAGCGATCAGCTGATACACACCCGGTTTACTGGTTTTCTTGCATTCAAGCAGCGCGTCCGTCATTCCACTGTAGGCGGACACGACAAAGATGCGGTTATATGGATTTTGAGGACGTAAAAGAATGTTATCAAGCACAGCATCAAACGCTGTCATTGATGTACCGCCGATTTTTTCTACGGTAAAAGTCATGAGAGGGCCTTAATGATTGATCATTTTAAAGAGGGGAAATGGGGTGAAGACTCACCCCAATTGAGGGAAATTAATCGACCAATGGGTAAACCCCATTTTCGTCGTGAACTTCAGCGCCAGTGATCGGCGGATTGAATACACAAGCCATCACCATTTCTTTGTTTTTGTACGCGCGAAGATAATGTTCGTCGTGCTTATCAAGAATGTAAAGCGTGCCTGGTTTGATCGGGTAAGTCTTCCCCCCGATCACTTCAATCTCTCCTTCCCCACTCATGCAAAATACCGACTCAAGATGGTTTTGGTAATGAATGTGGGTTTCTGTATCTTGATAAATTGTGGTGATATGGAACGAAAAGCCCATATTGTCATCCTTCAATAACATGCGAACACTTTCCCAGTTGTCCGATACCACGCGTCTTTCACTATTGCGACACTCGTCGAGTGTTCTAACGATCATTGTTCTTTCCTTGTTACGATGCTTGTTTGAAGTGTTTCGCCGCGATGGTTTCTACCGCAACTGAAAAAATATCTAAACCTTGAGTTAACTCTGACTCGCTAATCGTCAATGGGCAGAAGAATTTGACCACTTCGTCATTAGGACCGGCTGTCTCAATGACCATACCGTTGTCAAAACAGGCTTTTGCAATGTCTCCAGAAAGTTGACCATTTTGACATTCAATACCGATCATCATGCCGCGCCCTTTACGTTGAACAAACATTTCCGGGAAACGTTTTATGCTGCGTTGAATGACTTCATCGATCTGTTCGGAGCATCGTTTAATATGAATTTCAAAATCACGATTTGACCAATACGTCTCAAGTGCTTTAGTCGCCGTTACAAATGCGTGGTTATTGCCACGGAATGTGCCGTTATGTTCGCCTGGCTTCCATTGGTCGAGTTCTGGTTTTAATAAGACAATGGCCATTGGCAGACCATAACCACTAATCGATTTTGACAAGGTAACGATGTCTGGTTTAATGCCAGATGGCTCGAAGCTAAAGAAAGTACCCGTGCGACCACAACCTGCTTGAATATCGTCAACGATAAGCAGAATGTCATTTGATTTACAGATTTGAGCCAGTCGCTGTAGCCATTCATTGGACGCAACGTTTAAGCCACCTTCCCCTTGCACGGTTTCAATTAACACTGCCGCTGGTTTATCCATACCCGCAGAATTGTCGTTGAGCATGGTTTCAAATAATGCGAGACCGTCTACTCCTGCATAGCCTTCAAAAGGAATACGCGTCACATTATTCAACGTTGACCCCGCCCCTTGGCGGTGGTGCTGGTTACCTGTTGCGGCCAATGCCCCGGCAGTACAACCGTGGAAACCGTTGGTAAATGCAACGATTGTGCTTCTACCTTTTACTTTCTTTGCCAGTTTTAGTGCCGCTTCAACCGCGTTTGTTCCGGTTGGACCTGTAAATTGAACCTTATAATCGAATGATCGTGGTTTCAGAATAAAGCGATCCAACGCTTCTAAAAATGACGCCTTAGCCTCTGAATGCATATCCAAGCCATGAGTAATGCCATCCATTTCGATGTACTCAAGCAGCGCCTGTTTAAAGACTGGGTTATTGTGACCGTAATTTAGAGATCCCGCTCCAGCAAGGAAATCTAAGTATCGCTCGCCTTGTTCTGTTTCCAGCCAACTCCCTTTTGCTTTACGAAATACGACTGGAAAACTATTCGAGTATGAACGTACGTTGGATTCCTGCTTTTTGAAAATATCCATGATGAGACCGTTTATTTGATTCCTAATGAGTGAAGGTTATTTGAGGGGTATGCGATACAGGTACTCTGTATCATGCTTGCCTTTGAAGTGCTCTTTTTCATCCAGAAAAGTGGTCACTTCACCAAAATTGCCATTTTGCGCATCAAGCTTTTTGAACAATGCCCATGACGCGTCATTTTCTTCTGTGATCGTCGTTTCAATGGCGTTAATCTTCGCCAACTCATCTCGCTTTAGAAGGCTATCAAGCATAGTAAATGCTAAACCTTTTCCACGTGCCCAAGGCGAGACGGCCACCTGCCAAACAAAGAGAACATCAGGCTCATTTGGTTTCTGGTAACCAGAAATAAAGCCTGCTACGTTGCCTTTGTGTTCCACCAAAATACAGGTTTTGCTGAAATGCGTAGTCTGGAGAAAGTTGCAGTAAGAAGAGTTCATGTCGAGTGGTGGACAGTCTGCGATCAAACTGTAAATGTCATCACCATCCGTTGCTTGTGGTTCACGAAAAATCCATTTTTGACTTGGGTCTTCTCCAATTTCTGGATAAATCACCCAAGGTGCTGACGTGATCATGTGTAGATACATATCCTTCGTGCTCTAATTAATTCCTTTATATTATGGGCATCACTCTGGGGGTAAAATCAAACAAACCTCCAATCAATCTTGATTAATGCGACACCAGTCACAATAGAAAAAGTATATGGTGAAAGAAAAAATAATTTGAGGTCTAATGTATTTATAGTGCGGTGCAAAACATTTCGTAAATGAGTACAGAGATGACACAACTAAAGTGGGACTGACGGAACAAACAATCAAAAAAAAACGGCATGCCTAGGCATGCCGTTTTTTATATTTAAGGTGAAGAGATTAAGCTTTTGCTTTCTTCATTGATTTCGCTTTTGGACGAGGCTCATCCATCAAGCCTTTTATCAATGACACTGTAGCGACAAGCAACACAATCGTAAATGGTAGACCGGTTGTCACCGCCATTGCCTGAGCAGCCGCTAAACCACCACCTAGCATCAGAGCGATAGCAACCAAACCTTCAAACGTACACCAGAATACACGTTGCGGTGTAGGCGCATCGACTTTACCACCAGCAGCAATGGTATCGATAACCAACGAACCAGAGTCAGCCGAAGTGATGAAGAACACCACAACTAGGATGATACCAACGACAGACGTAATTTCAGCCATCGGCATCACATCTAGCATCGCAAACAGTTTAAGTGGCAGTTCTGCATCAAATACCGCTTGGTAACCATCGTTAACGTATTGGCTAATCGCCGTGCCACCGAACGCCGTCATCCAAAGCACACACACGGTTGATGGGATCAGGATAACACACACGATGAACTCACGAACTGAACGACCACGAGATACGCGCGCAATGAACATACCTACGAATGGTGACCATGAGATCCACCAAGCCCAGTAGAACGCAGTCCAACCTTGTGAATAGTTCACATCTTCACGACCAAATGGCATCGATAGTGCTGGGATATTTGTAAGGTATGCGCCAATGTTCTCAAAGAAACCAGTCATGATTGCCATTGTTGGACCAACGATGATCACGAACAATAGCAGCAGTGCGGCAAGACCCATGTTGATTTCAGATAGACGCTTAACACCACTATCCAAACCCGCAACCACTGAAAGCAATGCAAGAGCTGTGATAACCACAATCAGAACAACCTGAGTAGTATTGTTCACTGGGATATCGAACAAGAAGTTCAGACCCGTAGCGGCTTGAGAAGCACCGTAACCAAGAGACGTCGCCAGACCAAATACTGTCGCGATAACGGCCAAAATATCGATCACATGACCAACCCAACCCCAAACGCGCTCACCGAAAAGTGGGTAAAAAATAGAACGCATCGTTAGAGGCAGGCCTTTGTTGAACGAGAAAATCGCCAAACCTAGAGCCAATAGCGCATAGATTGACCAAGGGTGAAGAGCCCAGTGGTAAATCGTTGCAGCCATGCCCAGTGCAGAAGCCGCTTCTGTGTTGCCTTGCGCTGCGCCTAGTGGAGCCCAGTCAGTACGAATGCCATTTTCTACGTTCACACCGCCAAGTGCAGCACTGAAGTGAGACATTGGCTCAGACACACCAAAGAATACCAGACCAATACCCATGCCCGCTGCGAATAGCATCGCTAACCAACCTGCATAAGTGTAATCCGGCGTTGCTTCAGTACCACCGATTCGCACGCGGCCAAGTGGCGTCACGATCAATAGTAAACAAACCACAACGAAGATGTTACCAGCCGAAAGGAAAAACCAATCAAGGTTAGAAACAAGCCAGTTACGCAGTCCAGAGAAGAACGGTTCTACTTGTTGTCTGAAAGTGAGGGTTAGCACTACGAACAGGATGATCGACATACCTGAAATAGCAAATACACGGTTATGGATATCGAGACCAAATGGGCCTACTTTTAACGCTACATTGTCCTGACCGATTTGATAGTCAGTGTCAATCGCGTTTACTTTACCATCGGGGCGTTGAATGCCACCGTTATTGTCGGTGCTCACGATTTATCTCCTTAAAATACGTGACCAAATAAAAATCGAGTGTAGGAATTGGAGTGATGGCTTTCTTGCGTCACTTACTGCAAAGCTTATGTGCGAGTCTTGAGTCGCTTTTTAGGTAGGTTGCTCTACTTTGTAATTTTAACGTTAAACGCCCCAATAATGCATTGCATTTTACTATCAGGGCGACAAATAGTTTTTATTGCCAAATTGAAGATAGTGCCATATCTCGGTCAAAATGGTATTGCAATTGTGCCTGGAGCAGTTCTGCTGTCGCTAGAGCATCGGTTAATGCATGATGAGGTTGATATACTGGTAAACCATAACGTTCACGAGCATGACCCAAACGCACCGAACCGGGTTTCCTTCCTTTTAACTTGTTAATCCACCCTGCGCACTCTCGTCTTTGAATGGCATATTCAATGTCTAATGTATCCACTACGGGGAACTGAATGCCTTCTCCAATAGCGTTTAACAGAGCGTTATTAAAGAACTGTCGTTCAATATTTTTGTAATGAACAACAACCACTTTTCCTGCTAATGCGTCCAGTATCGAGCTTAAAATCTGATCGAGTTGTGGAGCATTGCGCACTTCAGAATCTGTAATACCATGAATCACCACCGATTCTTCATTAAGTTCACGGTTTGGGTTTACTACCCAATGTCGAGAGCCATTACATTGCACGCGATCGATGGTAAATGGCACCAGACCAATGGTCAGAATCGCATCTTCTTCCGCATTTAAGCCTGTTGTTTCAAAATCCATAGCGACAAAAGGCACCTCTTTCAGCGATGTTTCTCCACTGACGATTGGTGTGGAGTAATAACACTTAAGCCTTTCATCTTTCGCTTGGGCAGCCAATTGTTGAAACAGCGTTGACCATTCTGGCGTATGACTTGTGTTGGATAGCGGTAAATCACCGTGTTTGCTTTTAGAAAACCACATTATTTACTGCTTCTCTGGTAGCGGAACTTAATGTAGTTCTGGGCGTTACTTAAGATCTGAAACGCAGCTTTCAAGTTACGGCGTTCAAACTCAGACATGTGCTCTGGTTCAATATTGTTATCCGGCTCTTCGCCATTCTCAATATCCAATGCTTGATGACGAATACGCACCATGTAAATCAGTTCCATCGCATCTTTCAAATCCATGCCGCGCCCTTTTGGCAAAATCCCTGCATTGTTGATGTCATCCAATCGCTCAAACGAGTTTTGAGAGCGAGAGCCGATGGCTAGTGAGTGCACACGAATCAAATCGGCTAATGGCGCAGTACCACGGCGTTTCAAGTTGATGGAATTTCTGTGGCGGCCATCTTTCTCCATCACAAAATCTTTGAAGAAGCCAAGCGGCGGCGTACGACGAATCGCATTGTAGGCCATGCATGCAAGGAAGCGATTGTTCTTCTTCGCACGACGAACAATAAATCCACTTAACTGCTCTGCCCACTTAACGCGGCCATGAACACCTAACAAATCAAAGAAAATATTACTATTTAGCAACCGTTCTGGTGTCGGGTTATCAATCCAGTTCGCGAAACATTCTTCCCACTCTGCACGGGTTTTACGCCATTCAGGGTTGGTCGCCATGATGTCACCAGTACAGTAGGAGTAACCACACTCAGCTAGACCATCACAAATGAATTTTGCAAACTGAGCAAAGTAATCACCATGCTTATCTGGATCATAACTGTTATCCAGAATCAGAGCGTTATCTTGATCAGTGACGATCAACTGCTCATCTCGTGCCATGGATCCCATTGCCACTAAGCAGTAAGGGATTGGTGCAGGCCCAAGTTCTTGTTCTGCCAGTTCTGCTAAACGCTGCTTGAAACTACTGCCAATAACCGACATCGCACGTCCAACCATATGTGCGTTTGCATCTTCACTGACCATACGAACGAAGCAGTCCTTTACTTGGTGCGAAACCAACTTGAGGTCTGCAACGGTATTTTGCTGGAAGATCGAACTGACCAGCAACAAGCTGTTCTGCGATTCGTAGCGGACGATATCCGTCATGCTAAGCACACCAATCGGCTTTTTGTTTTTCAAAATTGGCAGGTGATGCACGTTGTAGCGAAGCATGGTTAACATCGCTTCAAACACGTAGGCACTGTAATCTAGGGAAACCACATCATAGCTCATCACCTCGCTGACTTGGATATTGGTATCGATACCTTGAGCCAAAACTCGAATACACAGATCTCGGTCGGTTAAAATACCCAATAGCTGGTCATCGTCATCTTCGGTAATTTCTTCCGTTGGCCGAACAATAAGCAAAGCGGTGACGCCCTCTTCCGCCATCAACAAAGCCGCTTCTTGGATTGTTGCGGTCGCCTCAAGAGTGACGGGCTCACGGCTCAATATCTTGCGTGCTTTCGCGGTCGTAAAGTCGTTGCCATCTGAATGGTTAGATACGGCAGTACGTAATCTAGCGCTGTCTTCCAACTCCATAAAATCAGCAAAATTTTCAAATTCATCACATAATGTCGTGAAAATTTGCTCTGGAATACAATACATCAAAGTATCTTCAATCGCTTTGGCTGGCATACGGACACGATTGTTCATCAACAATCCCATCTGCCCAAATACACCTCCGGTATCAAACCGGTTATACAGTTCACCTTTACGGCGATAAATTTCGACCACACCACTACGGATCATATAGAGATCGCGAATGTCATCACCCTTTTTTAGGATGTCTGAACCTGCTCGGTAATAGGCCACTTCCGCATTCATTGCGATGTTTTTAAGGTGCTCTTCCGGTAAATCATCAAAGGGAGGGTATTGGCTAATGAAGTTGAGAACTTCTAATTGCTCTGCTTCCATTCTTTATTCCATGCATTGCCTAGACTTTAGTGATAAATATCACCAAGGCCAACTTCAAGCAATCAATAAATCTAATGCCGACGTCAATTAGACTAAGCGACAGCATAAACCATCAAAAACAAACGCTTTGAACTCTAACTCAATCAGCAAGAATTGAGTTTGTCAAAACAGAAAACACACCACATCAAACGAAAAACCTAAGCGTTGACTCACAATTGAACCTGTTTAACCTCCAACTCACGATGCCATTACAACCCAAACCAAAACACAACAATACATTGTTATGAAAGAAAATAAAAAGACACCTCATCAAAAATTACCCATAGATAGCTAAATTCAACCAACGATTTATCACGGTATTTAATTGAAATTATCCACCATATTGCTTAGAGTACAAATCATTTGACAACAAAATATATACTTTAAGGACGTTCAACATGGATCCCATACTGGAAGTTAAGGGACTGTATAAGGTGTTTGGAGAGCAACCAGACCGTGCCTTCTCTCTTATTGAGAAAGGCGTCGATAAAGACCGTATTTTTGAGCAAACGAGCCTGACCGTCGGTGTTAATAACGTTTCTCTCTCAATTAATGAGGGAGAGATTTTTGTCATTATGGGCCTATCTGGCTCGGGTAAATCCACCCTTGTACGCTTGTTGAACCGCTTAATCGAGCCCACTAAAGGTAGTGTTTATCTTAAAGGTAAAGACATTGCTCATATCTCTGAAGAAGAACTGCGTGAAGTCCGTAGAAATGACATCTCCATGGTGTTTCAAAACTTCGCATTGATGCCTCATATGACGGTTATTGAGAATGCTTCCTTTGGATTAGAGCTTGCGGGGATCAATATAAAGCAACGCCACGCCAGTGCACTGTCTGCATTACAACGAGTTGGCCTTGAAGCTTACGCTGAATCTTACCCGGATGAGCTCTCTGGTGGAATGAAACAACGTGTCGGCCTAGCTCGTGCCTTAGCGTGCGATCCTGACATCTTGCTTATGGATGAAGCCTTTTCTGCACTCGATCCTCTTATTCGCTCCGAGATGCAAGATGAGCTGATTCGCCTTCAAAACGACGACAAACGTACCATCGTTTTTATCTCTCATGACCTAGACGAGGCGATGCGAATCGGTGATCGTATTGCCATCATGCAAAATGGCGACGTCGTTCAGGTTGGCACCCCCGACGAAATTCTTCACAATCCAGCCAATGATTATGTTGAAGCATTTTTCCGCGGAGTCAATATTGCTAGTGTACTGACAGCGAAAGACATTGCGCGTAAAAATCCCGCCGCAGTGTTCAAAAAATCCGAACACGATGGTCCTGCTTCTGCCATGCAAATCTTGATGGATCACGATCGTGACTACGGAATCGTCGTGGATAAATCGAGCCACTACTCAGGTATTGTCTCCGTCGATTCATTGCGCCTTGCGCACAAGGAAAATCGTTCCTTAACCAGCGCTCAACTGGAAGATGGTATTACCCTACTGCCTCAGCAATCCATCAACGACATTCTAGGAAAAGTTGCTGGTGTTCCGTATGCGGTACCTGTCGTTGATGAGCAAGGAAATTACTTTGGTGTCGTGACGAAATCACGCCTACTGCAAGCGCTGGATAAGGATTAATCACAATGTCATCAGAACAAACAAATAACGATCCGTGGTCAACAACGACGCAACAAAACGACCCTTGGTCACAAACTAGTGATACGACAGAGAGTAACGATTGGCTGAGTTCAGAATTGGTTGTAGAGACCCCTTTCGATATCATGAATCCCTTTCAAGATGCAGTGCTTCCCCTTGATGTCTGGGTCGAATCTGGCCTTGATTGGCTTGTAGAGCATGGCAGGCCACTATTCCAAGCAATACGTATTCCTATCGATTTTATCCTTACTTCATTTGAAACGGCATTAGTTTCCACTCCCGCCCCTTTTATGCTTCTGCTTCTATTTTTGTTGGCGTGGCAATTCTCTAATCTCCGCTTGGGCGCAACAACTTTCGTCTCGCTGATCTTTATTGGCTTAATCGGCGCTTGGTCGCAAGCGATGACGACACTGTCACTGGTGTTAACGTCCGTATTCTTTTGCCTGCTCATTGGTTTACCCATGGGTATCTGGCTAGCTCGAAGTAACACTGCGGCTAAATTTGTTCGGCCGATACTCGACGCCATGCAAACGACACCCGCTTTCGTCTATTTGGTCCCAATCGTCATGTTGTTTGGTATTGGTAACGTTCCAGGGGTGGTGGTGACCATCATCTTCGCCCTACCGCCTGTCGTGCGCTTAACCATTCTTGGTATTCAGCAAGTGCCTGAGGAACTGATTGAAGCTGGCCATTCATTTGGTGCAAGCAAAAAGCAAATGCTGTACCGAATTCAATTACCTTTAGCGCTGCCAACTATCATGGCCGGCGTAAACCAAACCCTAATGCTCTCTCTATCCATGGTGGTCATTGCTTCTATGATTGCGGTTGGTGGTTTAGGACAAATGGTATTAAGAGGAATTGGTCGCTTAGATATGGGCCTCGCAGCTGTCGGTGGCTTAGGTATTGTCATTTTGGCTATTTTACTTGATCGCGTCACTCAAGTTCTGGGCGTGAATGCGGGTAATACTAAGCAACGCTGGTATCACACCGGCCCCGTTTCATACCTATTAAAATTCACAAACAAAAAGAAACAACCGAACTTAAATCTAAGGAGAAACACGCATGACTAATTCATGGAAGAAGGCTCTGTCTGTGGGAGCGTTAACCACCATGACATTTTCCTCTCAGGCTTTAGCTAACGAGCTTCCGGGCAAAGGCGTTTCTGTTCAGCCTCTTCAATCGACCGTCGCGGAAGAGACATTTCAGACCCTGATAGTGAATCGTGCCCTAGAAGCGCTTGGTTACGATGTAAAACCGACAAAAGAAGTCGACTACAACGTTGGTTACACATCGATTGCAAAAGGCGATGCCACGTTTCTTGCTGTGGGTTGGTTCCCTCTTCATGCCGATAAATACACCATGTCTGGTGGTGATAAAAAGTTTTATCGCGAAGGTCAATACGTGAGTGGTGCTGCACAAGGTTACCTGATTGACAAAAAAACTGCTGAGAAATACAACATCACCGACATTGGCCAATTGACTGACCCTGAGTTAGCGAAGTTGTTTGATGCGAATGGGGATGGCAAGGCTGATCTTACTGGCTGTAACCCTGGTTGGGGTTGTGAAATGGTGATTGAAGAACAGTTAAATGCCTATAAACTTCGTGACACTGTAACCCACAACCAAGGCAACTACGCGGCAATCATTGCAGATACGATCTCACGTTATAAGAAAGGTGACCCGATTCTGTACTACACCTGGACACCTTACTGGGTAAGTGGCGTATTGGTTCCGGGTAAAGATGTTGTATGGCTACAGGTACCATTCTCTGCTCTTCCAGGTGAGCGCAAAGGTGTCGATACTACTCTTTCAAATGGTAAAAACTACGGCTTTGAAATGAACTCAATGCGCATTGTTGCAAATAAAGAGTTTGCAGAGAAGAACCCATCCGCTGCAAAGCTGTTCGAAATTGTTAAACTGGACATCAATGATGTCAGTGCGCAAAACATGATGATGAGTCAGGGTAAAAACAGTTCCGCTGATATCGAGTCCCACGTAAATGGTTGGATTAAAGCGAACCAAGGGTTATTTGATTCTTGGGTGGCAGAAGCGAAAAAAGCGGCGATGTAATTAACACTCACGATCAAACGATGTTTCTAAGAGCCAATTGAACAGATCAGTTGGCTTTTTTTTATTCACCACTTTTTGAAGATAATCGCTTTTCTGTGATTTAAATTTCACATTGAACAACAGCACGACAATTCGAATATTGCGCCAGCGGTCATACGCTAGGTGAAAAAAAACACCAGCGAATACCGGTGTTTTTCATATTAATCATCAACATATCAATGATTATAGGAAATGCAGTGTTGCGTTTAGAGAGAGCGAACCGATATCTTCTTTACCCGCTGTGTAGTTCATGTAGCTTGCGCCAACCGACATTGGACCAAAGATGAAGTATTCCGCACCTACGCCGTACATCAGATCAATATCATCATCATTTTGACCGCCAGAAACTTTCTTATCCCACTGGTGAATACCACCTTTCGCGTATACGTGAAGTGGGCCAAAGTCGATGCTTGGCTTGAGCGCTGCGTAGTAAGAAGTCATTTTAGCCTCTTGTCCTACTGCGTTCTTGAATTCACCGTGCTGAGTAACACCCGCTTCGATACCGATGATTGGCAAAATACCGGTACCTACGTGTACTGAGTATGACGTATCAGTTTCGCCTTTGTAGTCAGACTGACCTACAGTAGCGCCACCGTAAATCCATGAGTCTGCCATCGCCGCAGAAGATGCACCTAGAAGTGCCACTGCTAATAAAGTTTTCTTCATCATCAACCTTTGCTTTTTATTATTACCAACACCGCAATTCAAGTCTGGCTTTGGTACTACAAACATAAGAGAGGCAAAACTTTGCCTCCTTTATGACTTTAATGTGTCATTTTTTAGCATCAAGCAAATTTCATACCAGTTAAATTTGCATTCAAAAAAGACAGACCTATAAGGTACGTTTTTACAAATCCATAACTGCTTAAATCAGACTCGCCATTGATATAAATTAACAAGCATCAATGGCGTTTTTGATTCGTTTATCAGAAACCGGATATGGGGTGCCCAGTTGTTGAGCAAAGAAGCTCACACGAAGCTCTTCTAACATCCAGCGTACTTCTTTCACGTTGTCCGGAATCACCATGCCTTTCGGAATTTTATTCAGCAACTCTTTGTAATCGTTCGTCACTGACTCAATCTTCAACATGTGCAAACGGTCTTTGTTTGGATCAATTGGCAACTTCTCCATACGACGCTCAATCGCACGCATGTAACGCAAGATATCTGGCAGACGCTTCCAACCACACTCTGTCGCAAAGCCCTTGAAAATCAGACCTTCGATTTGTGCTTTGATGTCTGACAAAGCAAACGCCATGGTGAAATCAATTCGACCTTTCAGCTTCTTGTTAATGTTGAATGCTGTCGTCAAAATGGTTTCCACTTGCTGCGCAATCTCTACCACTGTGTCACCAAGCTCTGCACGAACGTATTCTTTTAGAGATTCAAACTGCTCTGGCTCCCACGCTAAACCACCGTGCTGCTCAATCAACTTATCAACACCACATGCGATACAGTCATCAATCAGATCCAGTACCTTTCCATACGGGTTGAAGTACAAGCCCAGCTTCGACTTATTCGGCAAATTACTGTGCAAATACTTAATTGGCGAAGGCACATTTAACAGAATCAAACGACGCTGACCCGCTTGCATAGCCGTCACCTGTTCAAACTCGGTTTCGTACAGTTTGATTTCAACACTGTCTTTTGAATCCACCAGCGCCGGATATGCTTTCACATCGTAGCCGCCACGTTTTTGCTGATAGACCCTCGGCAGTTCACCAAAGCTCCAAGTGCGCAGACCTTGCTGTTCGATATCATCATCCGCCACTTTAGAAAGGGTCTCCTGAACCTTCTCTTTCAGGCTCTCTTTTAATTCGTGCAGATCTTTGTTTTCTTTCAGTTTACGATTTCTATGGTCAACCGCACGGAATGTCACCTTCAGGTGTTCCGGAACTTGATCCATATTCCAATCTTCGCGACGAACCTCTACACCAGTCATGCGGCGGAGTTCTTTTTCCAAAGAATCCAGAAGTGGTGCATCCATTGCCGTTGTACGTGCTAAAAAGGCATCCGCGTAATTGGGTGCTGGCACAAAATTCTTACGAATGCTCTTTGGCAATGATTTGATCAGGCTAACGACAAGCTCATGACGCAGGCCTGGGATCTGCCAGTCAAACCCAGTTTGTTCCACTTGGTTTAGGATTGGTAGCGGCAAATGCACCGTGACACCATCACTATCAAAGCCTGGTTCAAATTGGTAACTAAGCTTCAACTTCAAACCATTTTGATACCAGAAGTTCGGGTAATCTAAATCGGTCACGTGGCTCGCATCGCCTTTGAACAGCATTTCTTTTTCAAAATTGAGCAGTTCTTTATTTTCTCTGGATGCTTGTTTCCACCACGTATCGAAGTGCTTACCTGACACCACTTCCGTGCCGACTCGTTGATCATAAAAATCAAACAACTCATCGTCATCGACCAAAATGTCACGACGACGAGACTTATGTTCAAGTTCTTCAACTTCTTGCAACAATTTTCGGTTTTGCTTAAAGAAGGCATGTTTGGTTTCCCACTCACCTTCTACCAGAGCACTACGAATAAATATTTCGCGACTGATGACAGGGTCGATACTGCCGTAGTTCACCAAGCGTTTGGGAACAATGGGCACCCCGTAAAGCATCACTTTTTCATGTGCCATCACCGCAGCGTTTTTCTTCGACCAGTGTGGTTCACTATAACTGCGTTTGATCAGGTGCTTCGCTAACGGTTCAATCCATTCTGGTTGAATCTTTGCGATGATACGGCCCCATAATTTTGAGGTTTCCACCAGCTCAGCTGACATGATCCACTTTGGCTGTTTCTTGAATAAGCCAGACGCAGGGAAGATATGAAAACGAGCATTACGAGCACCTTGGTACTCATTCTTCTCTTGGTCCTTCATACCAATATGAGACAGCAAACCCACTAAGATAGCGCTGTGTACGCTTTGGTACGCACCGGGCTCATCATTGAGTTTAAAATCCATCTCGCGCATTGATTGATGAATTTGGAAGTACACATCCTGCCACTCACGTACGCGCAAGTAGTTCAGGTAATCCTGCTTACATTGCTTGCGGAACTGGTTACCCGTTAACGCTTTTTGCTGCTTCTGAATGTAATCCCACAGGTTCACCAACGTCAGGAAATCCGAGTCCTCATGGAAGAATCGGCGATGTTTATCATCTGACGATTGTTGTTTGTCCGACGGACGCTCACGTGGATCCTGAATCGACAACGCAGCCGCAATGACCATGATTTCTTTTAAACAGCCAAATTTTGGCGCTTCAAGAACCATACGCGCCAAGCGAGGGTCGATAGGCAAACGCGCCAACTGGCGACCACTTGCGGTCAGGCGTTTCTTCGGATCTTTTGCATTTGGATTAATCGCACCCAGCTCTTCAAGTAGACGCACACCATCTTGAACATTGCGTTTGTCTGGCGCTTCCACAAATGGGAAGGCTTCAATGTCACCCAAGCCAAGCGCGGTCATCTGAAGAATAACGGAGGCTAAGTTGGTACGTAGGATTTCAGGGTCTGTAAATTCTGGACGAGCGTTAAAATCATCCTCTGAATACAGTCGAATACAGATCCCCTCTTCCACACGACCACATCGACCTTTACGTTGGTTCGCACTCGCTTGTGAAATCGGCTCGATTGGAAGACGTTGAACCTTAGTTCGGTAACTGTATCGGCTGATACGCGCTGTACCAGGGTCGATAACGTACTTAATGCCCGGTACGGTCAACGAGGTTTCTGCTACGTTGGTTGCCAGTACAATACGACGGCCAGCATGTGGTTGGAAAATCTTGTTCTGCTCACCAGCCGACAAACGTGCGTAAAGCGGTACGATCTCGGTACTTTTCAGATTACGCTTAGACAGTGCATCTGCGGTGTCGCGGATTTCACGCTCGCCGTTCATAAAAATCAGAATATCGCCTAAACCTTCATCGCACAGTTCATCGACCGCTTCGAAGATACCTTCCATCTGATCACGATCGTGATCATCTTCACCACCTAGTGGGCGGTAACGTGTTTCTACTGGGTAAGTACGACCCGAAACCTCAATGATGGGTGCATTGTTGAAATGCTTTGAAAAACGCTCGGGATCGATGGTTGCCGACGTAATGATGATTTTTAGATCAGGGCGACGTGGTAACAGTTCTTTCAGATAACCCAAGATGAAGTCGATGTTTAAGCTGCGCTCGTGCGCTTCATCGATGATGATAGTATCGTATTGATTTAAAAAGCGGTCATGCTGAATCTCTGCCAGCAGAATACCGTCAGTCATCAGTTTTATTTGTGTTTTTTCAGAGATTTGATCGTTAAATCGAACCTTGTAACCAACAAACTCACCCAGCTTAGTTTCCATCTCCTCAGCAATACGGTTTGCGACCGAACGTGCCGCAAGACGACGCGGCTGAGTATGACCAATTAGACCAAACTTGCCTCGCCCGAGCTCTGCACAGATCTTCGGTAACTGTGTCGTTTTACCTGAGCCAGTTTCACCTGCGACGATAACCACTTGGTTTTCTTCAATCGCTTTAGCGATGTCGTCTCTTTTTTGGCTAACAGGAAGAATAGGTGGGTATTCAATCTTTGGTTGATAGTTGCCACGTATTTCTACGTCCATCATAGACTGAGCAATGTCTAAGGCGATTTCATCGAACACGGCATTACGCGCGGCATCCTTTTTGATTTTACTCGCTCCGGAGATGCGTTTGCTTAAACGAAAACGGTCTCGCAACATGCACTGTTCCAGCGCTTTGCGAAGTGATGCTGCATTATTAGCGTGCGCCTTTTGCTCTGCAGCAGGCTGTTCAAGCTTTTGCTTTTTTGGGGGCAGTGACGAAGTCAAAGCGTTTCCTATTCTTTTTATTACACAAAACTGGGGGAATTGTACCACACAAGGGCAAAAACGGGATAACGGAAAGGTTTAGTGATAAGCTATTCACACGACCAAATAACTCTAATACAAATTTGCTCTTGGATAGAAACAGTTTTCCACAGTAACCGCACATTTTTTCGGTTTCAGAAATACAAAAAGCTCCAGAATAATGGAGCTTTTTGTATCAAGGTTAATTCAGTAGCCTGAAATCAGAAAAAAATCCACTATTATGCTTTTGCTTTGATGGTCTCAAGTTCATAATCGGCCAAAATTGCTTTCGCTTTTTTAATATCTTCTGCATCACCATGGACAATAACTAAGAATTTGTCAGCTTTGATTGCTGAATTATATTTAACGATACTATCTTTCGGCACACCAATGCTCGCAAGTGCTCCACCGATAGCGCCGAGACCTCCTGTAAGTACCGCACCTTCAAGCGCACCAACAAGGGTAGAGACTATCGGGCCTGCTATCATCAGAGCGCCGACACCTGGTAACCAAAATAAACCTGCACCAAACAACGCGCCCCACAGTCCTCCCCAGAAAGCCCCTGTCGTACCCCATTTTTTGACTCGATCTCCAGTATTGTAGAAGCCCGACACGTGCTCCTCACTATGGTATCCTTTACCTAGAATCGAGATTTTAGCTACATCATAGCCTGCATTTTTAAGCGTTTTAATGACGTCTTCAGCATCAGTGTGGGTTTCAACAACCGTAATGATTTTTTCTTGATCTTTCATTCTATATCTCCAATAGAATATCCATAGAAAATAGAACGTACCAACTTCATGCCATTACTTGGACTAGCACTTTCACCGTATTCACTAAAAGAAACCCGCACATCAGCGGTATTTCGTGACCATAGTGATACTTCCTGAGTATAGAACATCGATATGAGTTGAGCATTTTGTGGCATTACCTTGTTGAGATTTTGCCACGCCGAACAATAGCATGCACCGTTAGCATAAAAGCCAATGCGTTATAAAACGACTACACGTTGCTCATGCGTGTTGGATACTGAGCTTCTAGAGTACTTATGCTTTAAATGCTTGGTTTACGCAATCCTTGCAAGCATAGTGGTCTAATTAACATTGTTGAAATCCACGCCAACTTCTGCAGACTTTTTAATCTCTTCTTTCAGGGCACTATATTCTTCAACCGTAATAACATTTTCATCAAGAGCTTTTTTAAGATCAACTAACTCCTGCCCTATTGTAGTGTGTCGATTTTTAACAACCGTCAGATCATTCCCTGTCATACAGCCAGTAAGTGCTAATGCCATCAGAATCAACAATACTTTTTTCATATTCACTTCCTTTTCTTCATTTTATTGGCTCATGCTACGGTGGTAAGCAATGCATTCACTCTACCCAATGTCATGCGAGCCATTCCCTTGTTGAACGCTCTATATATCATTTGACGTCATTTGATTAATTCATCGCCAAGCGCACAAAATAGTAACATGCAATCAAACAAAGTTCATGAGATTAAAAATTATACTGAAAGTAAATGGTGTTGTAGTTACTGCCACCTTTGATACGGCCAAACTGAGAAGCACTCTCAAAAATCGCCGAACGGTGATGTAAAGAGTAACCAACCCACATATTTCCCCAATCTTTCTGGTTGAATAAATCGCCTACGTTGACATCGAACGAGAAGTCGAGATAATTGAGCAGGTTACTTGCCGTGTATCCCTTCTCCTCCATTTCAGTTCCTTCAATGTAGGTAACGTTATCAATATAAGAAACACCTTCTGCAACACCAAAGCGCCACTGGGTTGGCCAATTGAACGTGTAATACGCTTTGATCGCCACAACATATTCTGTACTAGATGATTGCACATCAGAAGACCAATGGTGAACAAGACCCGGCGTTAGGTAAAGATCAAGCGGGAAACCAAATATTTCATCGGTTAAAGGATGGCCATAGAATAACGACGTAAGTTGATTATTGTATTCATCTTTTTCCGCATTCAGTTTGAAGATATCACCAATATTTGAAGGTGTAGCCCAACCATGTGCTACTCGCAAATATGGTCGATTACTCAACTCTGACTTGTACGCTTTGGTCTTGTCGTGAAAGAATCCAAACCCGACAAAAAGTTCGCCTTGATAGCGGTCTTCGACTACTTGACTGCGATATGCCTCACTATCCAGTCGGGTAATGCTAGTTTCTCCCAACAGATATAAATTAGAAATCACATGGTAACGTGCTTTAATACCAAGGTTGGCATCGATGCCCGCTCCGATTTTTTCACCCGTCACATCAGAAAATGAATAGTAAGCGCTGTTAAAGTCCGCATCTTTATAACGAATCGTAAAAGAAGGATCCAGTTTCCAATCGCCAAACTCATAATTTGCTGCTAGACGATAGTTTGAGTGGAACTGAAACTCATCATCCGTCATTAGTTCAACTTCAACTCGCCAGTTTTCATCCGCATGGTACCGAACTTGGACACCAACATCGGCACGATCTCCCTCAAAAGCATTTTGGACGGACTTGGGAATATCAACAAAGCGTAGGCGGGTAATCGCGCTTATTCGCCAATTCGAGTCACGCTCATCATATAAAAACACGCCACCTTCGATACCGTCGATGTACAAATATTCATTTTCAAAGAACATCATTGGTACAAATGTGCTGACCGTAGAGTCGTCATCTGCCGTGTAAAAAGGAATTGATGCTGTGCGATACATTGCTGCAATGCCCCACTCTTGCTCTTGAGAAACGGGCTGAGCCCCTGCAGTTGCGTTGAGACACATGCCCAAAAATGCAATAGAAGCTCTAATAAAGTGCATCATGTTTTCCTATATCACTGTAATTTTTAGAAATACTTGCGTATCAGTATATCCGAGTTTACCTGCCTATTTGTGAAAAATGTACAGCACTCATTAGGCCGATACTCAAACCGCTTATTCGCCGCACAAATTAGCAGCAAAAAATGCGCTTTTTACTCCCTCTCTTTAATGAGATTTAGATTTTTGCCCAATTCACCGATACAATAAGCAACCAATGTTAGAAACCGCAATTTATAGTGAAAGCATCTGAACTTATCTCCATTTTCAATACATTTCCCGCGGGAAATGACCCCGATATCGTAATGGGTGAAGAATGGTTACCGGAACGACTGGTAGAAACCAACCTGAGTGGAGAAATGCTGTTTTTGCGCTTTGATAATGCACCGGAAGATAGCCAAGGTGAAGAAGAAGGACGTGGTTTTGTTGAACACGAAATCGACCTGATTCGCACCCGCCTACTGCAAATCCTCGACGAGAAGAGTGATAACTCATCAAAAGCGGACGCGATGTTAGGTTTATTTCTTATGGGGCATGAACTTAGCAGCTCACAAGTTATCGAAATACTCGAAGAAGACGCTTATTCATAAGTATACCGTATTGAAGATTGGCACTACACGATTCATACCTCACCGAAAGTCCTCGTGCTTGACACGCGAACGCGTCGTTGGCGCTCAGAGTCACGTATGACATTAAGCTCCGCTACCGAAAAAACAGCCCTAATATCTATCAAATTACGTGTAGTGGCATTAAGAATCCGTTCCCTGCAACACTACTCAGTTTTTGTGATGCCATAGATCGATTACTTTATAGCTCTCGCTCCCCTTTGGACTCGCTCACCAAGCGTAAACGCCTTAAATTTTTTAAGCGAGTGCCAAGTAATCATCACTTATATCGTTTAGTAAACCAAAGCGCTATTGGCGAACTGCGCTTGGAAGAGAATGGTAAGCCAAGTCAAATTAGTATCTTAACCAGCGATGGACAAGAACTTCCCTCCACGAAGTGGAAGAGTAGATTTCATCACTATTTATCTGCAACATAATGGATCGGTTAAGTCATTCGTTCGTACGAAACTTTAAGTCCGATGGCGATTAGCTCTTGAGATTTACTCAAACTAATCCCATCTTAAACTAATAAACTACTGCTTGGTGTTCGATATGTTCAATTCTCTCACCTCATTATTCAAACAGCTTATTGAAGGCTCTGACCTAAGCCAATCTAATTCACTGTCGCCAAACTTGGCCATCGCTTGTCTACTTTGTGAAGTTGCAGGAGCCGATCATGAAATCAATGATAGCGAACAAGCAACTAAACGGTCACTGCTCATGACGTTACTGTCAATCAACGAGCAGCAAACCGAAGCACTACTAGTGCAGGCACAAAATAAATCTCGCGAATCAACATCGTTATATGACTTTACATCCCAACTTAGAGAACTAACTCAAGAAACCCGATATGACTTGATCAAAAGTATGTGGGAAGTGGCGTACGCCGATGGAGAACTCGACCCGTTAGAAGAGGCTGTAATACGTAAAGCGGCAGAGTTGCTGTATGTCGACCATAGCGACTTCATTCGGGCAAAGTTGCAATCACAATAATAATACCAACCCACTGTGCCAACTAAATTACCTTAGAGCATAAAAAAACCCTGCCGAGTTGGCAGGGTTTTTAGTCTCTCTTAGTAGAGATGAGGCCCGAAACGCTTAGTCTCGAAGAGCCGCACCAAACTTATCAGAAACGTGAGCAACGATAGCGTCAACCGCACCAGCGATGTCTGCATCTTCAAGCGTACACTCAAGTGACTGTAGAGTCAGTGCGATTGCGAGGCTCTTCTTACCTTCTTCAACGCCTTTACCTACGTAAACGTCGAATAGTTTCGCATCTTTAAGGAACTCGCCGCCTTGCTCTAGACAAGCGTTCACGATGTCACCAGACGCGACTGCTTCGTCCACGACTACCGCGATATCACGACGGTTTGAAGGGAACTTAGAAAGCGCTACCGCTTCTGGGATCACTTTGCTGTTGATTGCAGACCATTCGATTTCGAATACGATAGTACGACCGTTTAGGCCAAACTTACGCTCAAGCTCAGGGTGAACTGTACCGATCACGCCCACCTCTTTGCCATCTATGATGATTGCCGCAGATTGGCCTGGGTGAAGTGCTGGGTGCTTCGCTGCTGCGAAAGAGTACGCTTTTTCGTTCGCAGATAGCTCTAGAATCGCTTCTAGATCACCCTTAAGGTCAAAGAAATCAACAGTGTTAGTTTCGATATCCCAGTGTTCTTCACCGCGAGTACCTGCGATAACACCAGCTAACATAGGCTCTTGGCGCATGCCGTTTTCTGCAGATTCACATGGGATGAAACGTAGGCCGTATTCGAATAGACGAACACGTGGCTGTTGACGCTTCTGGTTGTGAACAACCGTGTTCAGCAGACCTTGGATAAGACCAAGACGCATTGCTGACATGTCTGCAGAAATTGGGTTTGGAAGCACTAGTGGCTCAACACCAGGTACAACTAGCTTTTGTTGCTCAGGCTCAACGAAGCTGTATGTAATTGCTTCGTGGTAACCACGGTCAACAAGAAGATCACGAACACGTTTCAGTGGAAGATCCGCTTCAACGTGGTTGTGCATCTTAAGTGCTGCTGCTGGGTGTTGGTTAGGAATGTTGTCGTAACCGTAGATACGGCCAACTTCTTCAATCAGGTCTTGCTCGATAGCGATATCGAAACGCCATGTTGGTGCTACTGCTAGCCAACCTTCTTCCGAAGCTTCAACAGTCAAACCTAGACGCTCTAGGATTTCGACTACGTCAGCATCCGCGATATGGTGACCTAGTAGGTTGTCTAGTTTAGTGCGACGTAGCGCAACTTTGTTTGGCTTAGGTAGGTCTGCTTCAGACTCAACAGCAACAACAGGTGCTACTTCACCGCCACAGATTTCAACAAGAAGCTGAGTTGCACGCTCCATTGCGCTTACTTGCAGTGCGTAGTCCACACCACGTTCGAAACGCATTGAAGAATCAGTGTGAAGACCGTAGCTACGAGCGCGACCACGGATGTGGTCAGGTGCAAAGAATGCACACTCAAGTAGAACGTCTTTAGTTTCCGTTGTTACGCCAGACTGTTCGCCACCAAAGATACCTGCGATTGCAAGTGCTTTGTTGTGGTCAGCAACAACTAGTGTATCTGCGTTTAGTTCTGCTTCGCTACCGTCAAGAAGTGTTAGCTTCTCACCTTGCTCAGCCATACGAACTACGATGCCACCTTCGATCTTCGCTAGATCGAATGCGTGCATTGGTTGACCTTGCTCTAGAAGTACGTAGTTCGTGATGTCTACAACAGGGTCGATAGAGCGAATACCACAACGACGCAGTTTTTCTTGCATCCATAGTGGTGTTTCAGCTTGAACGTTTACGTTCTTAACAACACGACCTAGGTAACGTGGACACGCTACAGGCGCTTTCACTTCGATAGACACTTTGTCTTCGATTGAAGTCGCTACTGCTTCTACTGATGGCTCAGTCACGTCAGCACGATTTAGTACGCCAACTTCACGAGCTAGACCACGGATACTGAAACAGTCAGCGCGGTTTGCTGTTAGGTCAACATCTACGGTTACATCGTCTAGAGCTAGGAATTCACGGAAGTCAGTACCAATTACTGCGTCTTCTGCTAGTTCCATGATGCCGTCTGACTCAACATCAATGCCTAGTTCAGTGAACGAACAAAGCATGCCATGAGATGGCTGACCACGTAGTTTTGCTTTCTTGATCTTGAAATCGCCAGGAAGAACAGCACCAACAGTTGCAACTGCAACTTTCAGGCCTTGGCGGCAGTTAGATGCGCCACAAACGATGTCAAGAAGCTCTTCTTCACCAACATCTACTTTCGTCACGCGCAGTTTATCTGCGTCTGGGTGCTGACCACATTCTACAACGTGACCAACTTTAACGCCGTTGAACGTGCCTGCAACTGGTAGTACGTCGTCTACCTCTAGGCCCGCCATAGTAATTTGGTGTGTTAGTTCGTCAGTGGTAACTGCAGGGTTTACCCACTCACGAAGCCATGATTCGCTGAATTTCATAGTGATGAACCCTCTGGATTACTTGAACTGTTTTAGGAAACGAAGGTCGTTCTCAAAGAAAGAACGCAGATCGTTTACGCCGTAACGAAGCATTGTTAGACGTTCAACGCCCATACCGAATGCAAAACCAGAGTATTTTTCAGGATCGATTCCTACGCTACGTAGTACGTTCGGGTGAACCATACCGCAGCCTAGAACTTCTAACCACTTACCGTTTTTGCCTTTCACGTCCACTTCTGCTGAAGGCTCAGTGAATGGGAAGTACGATGGACGGAAACGCACTTCCACTTCTTCTTCAAAGAAGTTACATAGGAAATCGTGCAGGATACCTTTTAGCTGAGCGAAATTTACGTTCTCATCAACCAACATGCCTTCCACTTGGTGAAACATTGGCGTATGCGTTTGGTCGTAATCGTTTCGGTATACACGGCCCGGAGCGATGAAACGGAATGGTGGTTTGCCATTTTCCATCGTACGGATCTGTACGCCAGACGTATGAGTACGAAGCATCAAATCTGGGTTAAAGAAGAAGGTATCGTGATCAGTACGCGCAGGGTGATCCGCCGCGATATTAAGTGCATCGAAGTTGTGGAATGCGTCTTCGATTTCTGGACCAGACTCTGTGTTGAAGCCTAGTTCACCAAAGAACTTCTCAATGCGCTCAACGGTACGAGTAACTGGGTGTAAACCACCGTTCTCAATACGACGGCCCGGTAGCGTTACATCGATCGTTTCTGCGGCAAGCTTCGCTTCTAACTCAGCACGTTGTAGTGCATCTTTACGCGCTGCGATTGCTTGTTGAACTACGCCTTTCGCTTTATTGATCTCTTGACCCGCTTCACGGCGTTCTTCTGGTGGTAGTTTACCTAGGCTTTGAAGTTGAGTTGTTAGTTCACCTTTTTTGCCTAGATACTGAACACGCACTTCATCAAGTACGACTAGCGACTGCGCGGCTTCAATTGCTGCGCTCGCATTAGCAATGATCTCTTCTAGATGTTGCATCGTTTCCTCATCTACCTGCTGGTAGTGTCCATAAAGGAGTGATTGGTTTTTTGATAGCTGTACATAGTAGCCAAAGCCGCCACCAAAGCCAAATTGAATTATGAAAAGAGAAGGTTATTGAATAAAAAGAACGCAAAAACAGAAAAAAAGCAGTATTGCATTGGAATAATATCGGCTTTGTAAACGTAATTTTCAAAACCGATAAAGAAATCGGATGAATAGCTGCGGCTCTCAGTGCATACATCATCCGTTTCTATTGCGATTAAATAAAGAAAGGAGGGACAGTTTAAGACTAATGCTGAATACAGCGAACTTGGTTCTTGCCATATTGTTTGGCGAGATAAACAGCATTGTCTGCTAGCCTAATCAGATCGGTATAAGTTTCCATATCCTCTCTGCGCTCCGCAACTCCGACACTGATGCTGCCACGCCAAGGGTCGTACGATGTTGGTACTAACATGTTCGATATTTGCTTACGTACAGCTTCTGCGACATGCAGCCCCCCTTCTAACTCCGTATCTGGACAGATGACAAAGAACTCATCACCACCCAAGCGGCAAACGATGTCATCACTACGAAAATAATGCTTGAGTGCTTGCGCAAGCTCCTTTAACACCAAGTCGCCTGCCTCATGCCCACAAGTATCATTGACCTGCTTAAAGTAATCGGCATCGATCATGATACAAACCAAAGGTAAATTTTTGTGTTCATCGTCACTCCACAACTCTTGTAACGTTTTTATCGCACTCCTACGATTAGGAAGCTGTGTCAAAGAGTCGGTCAACGAAAGCACTTCGAGCTGCTTATTTGCTGTAGAGAGCTGCCGGGTTCGCTCTTCGACTTTTTCTTCAAGAACAAGGTTTAACTTAAGTAGCTCTCGATTTCGTTCTGATACTTGTGCAAACAGCGCGTTTAGGGCCTCTAATAAGGGCTCTGTTGACGCATTAACTTGTTGTTCTTGATATTCATACGCAGCTTTTGGCGACATACCTTCATTTATCGCAGCGACTTGCTTAGCCATATTCTGATCAATCCCCAAAATATGATAGGCCAACCAGTGGATCAGAAAATTCAGTAACTGCTCAGCGGCATTCTTATCTTCCTCATTAATAAAGCTCTGCATACTGATGATATCGGTCATAAATGCGCGATGAACTTGAACGTGTTTTTGAAGGTGCTCAGGATAAATACCGGCTTCTCGCATTAAGTTTTCTTCTTCTTTGAAGTGAAACTCTGCATAGCGGGATAATTCAAATAGTGCAATCTGAATATCAGTCATCGAGATGTTATTTTGTGCCAATAGTTCGCCGTACGTATTAATAAAGCCGACTAAATACTGGTGCTGCTCATCAACTTCTGCAATCCCTGTTTCAAAATATGTATCCCAACGAAATGAATTCAATACCATAACTCCTGCTCTAAATCCTAAATAACACAGGCCAATACCTAAGCTTAATATCAACAACACTTGCAATGCATAATGATCATATTATCGATAAAACATATCAAAGGTGCACCCAATCAACTCAAATAATGACTTAGATCTATTTGATCGTGTTCATACGGTTAAATAATCCACTATACTGCCCAAAGGTGTTAAGCGGACAAGCTAAAAAATTAAAGTGCAATGCATTAGTGACGACGAGTGACGAGTTGAAAATGATACCCTAGTAATTAGAAATTGTAGGATTCCAAGAATGGTCACTGATTCAAGTTCAAGGGAAATAGCGCGGCGTAATTACGCACTCTTCCCCTTTGATGAATGATGAAATAACTTCGTGGCACGCTCTCAAAGGGCAAGGTTACTTGGGTATGAAAAACCGACTATATCGATAGGCTCGGCTTATCCCCTGCAGAAGCGATAGCGTAACGAATATCATCGATAAAATTTTTGTCCGTTTGTACTATACCGTCAGAGAATATTACTGGAAGGTGCGGTCCCGCAATCAATAGGACATTAGTAAAATCAGATACGTTAAAGTTTTCTGCCACCACATTCTCCGAATGAAAATCTAGTACCGTTTTTGCCACTTGTTCTTCTAACTGAATAAGCTGCTCTTCAGTAATTTTCATGCGTGATAAGGCGACCCGAACGCACTTCTCGTACTGAGTTGTTTGCTCCTTAATTATCTCTGTATATTTATCGTTTAGTTTGGAATTATCAGCGTAGCTATAGTACAACGGACCATGCAGCGTAATATTTTTGCTTTCATCGACATATACGAGGTCGAGCAGTTCTAAAGCGCCAAGGTAGTCAGACATACTATGTTCAGAAAGGTCATATTTTTTCTTTAATATGGTGTAACCATCTTTACCACGTAACATTCGCAACTCTCGGTAAAAATCGTAAAGGTGAGGAAACTGAAAAAACACTTCATCCTGTGTATGGCTAAAATAGTCTTGATCTTCCGCCTGAAGGTTGTCTGCTAATTTCTGCAATTCGTCTAATGTACAATCCACCGCTCGGCAATATTCAAGTAACTTGTCCAACGCAAGATTAGTACTGGTTAAATGCCTCTTAAACGTAGAAAGAGGCATTCCCATTTTTTCAGATAGCTCTCGATATGTTAGCCCTTTCGCTTTAATCGCCTGCCGTAAAGCAGCTAACAAGTATTCGGGCGTAAGCTCTCTCATCTACAATTCCTTCTAAATATATTACATACACATTACATTTGTAACAATTTGAGATGAGTTGGCAAGCTATAGGTTCATATTTTTATATAAAAATGCGAATCAATACACCCTATCACACATTTCCATAGCAAATACTCGCCATTAAATGCATGTAGCTTCATTATCAATAAAAAACTCCTAAGCAGTCAAATACCCCCTCAACCTTTTTTGAATCGGACTTATTACCAGTATGAGACTTAAAACTAAAAATATTAAACTAGACAGACTTATAATTGCAGAGCATTAATGCAGACCTTGAGTTCACATTTCGCATAATCACACAGAGTTCACTCTCAATGAGATTCGTCACATTTCATCTCACCTTATTGAAGTAAGCATGGAAGAAAGGAAAATATGTTAAGCGAACTTTACTGCGGTCCCAAACGCAAGTATTTCTGAAGAGCCATCAACGATAGAGCTGGTTGTAAAACGAATTCCAACAATGGCATCTGCTCCTTTATGTGTTGCCTCTTCTACCATGCGTTGTATGGCAATGTTGCGCGCTTCCGTCATCATTTCTGTGTATCCACGAATTTCCCCACCGACTATGCTTTTGAGCCCGGCCATAAGATCGCGTCCGATATGTTTTGACTGAACGACATTGCCCGTCACCACACCTCTGATTTCTGAAATTTCTCTTCCAGGAATGGTGTCCGTTGTTGTGTAAATCATTCAATACCCCTGCAAAATAGTTAGATTACCTCAGCAAATTACCATGTGAGGCACTAATGTAAATACCAAAGATACTAACTGGGAAAAAGAATTGAGAATTGAGAATTGAGAATTGAGAATTGTAGAGTAGTTTTGAAGGCAATAAAAAAGGAGAGCTAATGCTCTCCTTCTCTTAATCCTAAACTGCTAATTATAGAGCAGCTTTCGCTTTTTCAACTAGTACAGCAAATGCTGCTTTGTCGAATACTGCGATGTCCGCTAGGATCTTACGGTCGATCTCGATAGATGCTTTCTTAAGACCGTTGATGAAACGGCTGTAAGATAGACCATTTTGACGAGATGCTGCGTTGATACGTGCAATCCATAGTTGACGGAATTGACGTTTCTTAGCGCGACGGTCACGGTAAGCGTATTGACCAGCTTTAGTAACTGCTTGGAAAGCTACGCGGTAAACACGTGAACGTGCACCGTAGTAACCTTTAGCTTGTTTTAGAACTTTCTTATGACGTGCACGAGCTTGTACACCACGTTTTACGCGAGGCATTATGCTTCTCCTAAACTAAACGATTGATAACTAAAAAGAATTAAGCGTATGGCAACATACGAAGTACTGCAGCCACTTCACACTTAGGAAGGATTGCATTTGGACGTAGTTGACGCTTGTTCTTAGTAGTACGCTTAGTCAGGATGTGACGTTTTGTAGCGTGCTTGAACTTAATACCACCAGCAGTTTTCTTGAAACGCTTAGCAGCACCTTTGTTGGTTTTCATCTTAGGCATGATGAATAACTCCGCATTGAGTAGGTTTAATAAACAACGTAATTAGGGCGAACAAAACCCAGCCGTTTACCTTTAAAGGGAAACGGCTAGGTCTTAATTACTTGATGAGCCGTTAATTACTTCTTTTTAGGGGCAAGTACCATGATCATCTGACGACCTTCGATACGACTTGGGAAAGATTCTACTACAGCAAATTCCGCAGTATCTTCTTTCAAGCGATGAAGAACATCAACACCGATGTCTTGGTGTGCCATTTCTCGGCCACGGAAGCGAATAGTTACTTTCACTTTGTTGCCTTCTTCAAGGAAACGCGTCAGGTTGCGTAGTTTTACCTGATAGTCTCCAATATCAGTTCCAGGACGGAATTTAATTTCCTTAATCTGGACCTGTTTTTGCTTTTTCTTCTGCTCTTTCGCAGATTTGCTCTTTTCAAAGAGGAATTTACCGTAGTCCATCACTCGGCAGACTGGTGGCTCAGCGTTAGGACTAATCTCAACAAGATCCATACCTGCTTCTTCAGCAGCTGCGATCGCTTCTTGAATCGATACAACACCAACTGATTCACCATCAGCGCCTGTTAGTCGAACTTCACGAACGCCACGAATTTCACCGTTTAAACGGTGCGGGTTTTGTTTTACCGGCTGTTGGCCGCGTCTTCCGCCTTTAATAGCTTATTCCTCCAGATTGAGCTTACGGCTTGAAATCTCGTCTTGGATGTAAGAAATGAAGTCATCCACTTTAAATTTACCGAGATCTTTACCTTTACGAGTACGTACTGCGATTTCACCAGCTTCCATCTCTTGGTCACCGACAACAAGCATATACGGTACACGCTTCAAAGTGTGTTCGCGGATTTTAAAGCCAATCTTCTCATTTCTCAAGTCCGCTTTTGCTCTAATTCCACTTTTTTGTAATTTTTGTACTACTTCTTGAACATAATCTGACTGTTTATCAGTGATGTTCATAAGAATTGCCTGTTCTGGTGCCAACCAAGTTGGGAAGAAACCGGCATATTCTTCGATCAGAATACCAATGAAACGCTCTAGAGAACCTAGAATTGCACGGTGAATCATCACCGGAACAAGACGTTCATTGTTTTCACCTACATAAGTGGCGCCTAGGCGACCTGGTAGGTTGAAGTCTAACTGAACAGTACCACACTGCCATGCACGGTCTAAACAGTCGTATAACGTGAATTCGATCTTAGGACCGTAGAATGCACCCTCACCCTCTTGAATTTCGTATGGGATTTCCATCGATTCCAGAGATTGTTTTAGCGCTTCTTCAGACTGATCCCAGATTTCATCTGAGCCTACACGCTTTTCTGGACGAGTAGACAGTTTCACTACGATATTGTCGAAACCAAATGTTTGGTACGTATCGTACACCATCTTAATACAATTTGTTACTTCTTCTTGAATTTGGCTCTCAGTACAGAAAATGTGAGCGTCATCCTGAGTAAAGCCACGTACACGCATAATACCGTGTAGTGCACCAGATGGTTCGTTACGGTGACATGAGCCGAACTCAGCCATACGTAGCGGTAAGTCGCGGTACGATTTTAGACCTTGGTTAAAGATCTGAACGTGACCAGGACAGTTCATTGGTTTAATTGCGTATTCACGGTTTTCAGAAGAAGTCGTGAACATTGCATCTGCATATTTATCCCAGTGACCAGAACGTTCCCAAAGCACGCGATCCATCATTAGAGGACCTTTTACTTCTTGGTAGTCATACTCGTTCAGTTTGTCACGAACAAACACTTCTAGATCACGGAAGATAGACCAACCATTATGATGCCAGAACACCATACCCGGCGCTTCTTGCTGCATGTGGAATAGGTCTAGCTGCTTACCAATCTTACGATGGTCACGCTTTGCAGCTTCTTCTAGGCGAGTTAGGTGCGCTTTCAGGGCTTTCTTGTCGTGGAATGCCGTACCGTAGATACGTTGAAGCATCTTGTTGTCGCTGTTACCACGCCAGTAAGCACCTGCCACATTCAATAGTGTGAAGTGTTGACAGAAGCCCATGTTAGGAACGTGTGGACCACGACACATGTCGATGTATTCTTCATGGTGGTAAAGGCCTGGACGGTCATCACGAGATACGTTTTCGTCTAGGATTTCCACTTTGTATGGTTCGCCACGTGATTCAAATGTATCACGCGCTTCCTGCCAGCTAACTTTTTTCTTAACAACTTCGTACTTAGTTTTCGCAAGCTCTTGCATACGCTTTTCGATCTTTTCTAGATCTTCTTGCGTTAGAGACTCGTCTAGGTCGATGTCGTAGTAGAAGCCGTTGTCGATGGTTGGACCAATCGCCATTTTAGCTTGTGGGTAAAGCTGTTTAAGAGCGTGACCAAGAAGGTGAGCACAAGAGTGACGAACGATTTCTAGGCCGTCTACTTCATCTTTTACTGTGATGATCTCTAGGCTTGCGTCTTCTTCAATTAGATCACACGCATCAACGCGGTTACCGTTTACGCGACCAGCAATCGTTGCTTTTGCAAGACCAGGACCGATCGATTGCGCAACTTCCATTGTAGATACTGGGTTGTCAAATTGACGCTGACTGCCGTCAGGAAGAGTAATAATAGGCATGCTATGTCCTTTACAGTGGTGTTGCATACCAAGCAACACTTGAATTTGCATAACCAATTGAATATCAATTGGCTATATGTTGTTTTTGTGTAGAAAAACTGAATTTGGTACAAAACTTGGTACAAATACGGATGTACACGGCTTTGAATTCCTAGGCATTCTAAAGGATGGTGATGAAATAACAAGGCAAATATCGAGTTATGCCTTTTTCTTATTGACATAGCTTTGTTTCCGAATTCGAATTCAGTTAAAAATGCGCCTAACATGACTAATTGATAGGCGATCATTATCGTTTCAGGTATACCCAGCCCCGCGAGTATATTTAATGCCTGTTATCATGGCGTAAGTTACGCCGACTTGAGCATGGTAATCCCTTAAAGCTTAATGTACCGCCGAGTCGTGTCTTCACAAGGTACATCATCGTCTCCGAGAGCGAACGTTTATGGTAGCCGTACTTCTTTTTCCAAAGCTTATTTGATGTGAATAGCTTCGTAACACAACCTTGTTCATAAGCATCCTCTCCAGGCATCTCATTGATTCTTAGGCGGGTCTGTCTAAGCAAACTTGAAAGCACTTCACCATCGATCACATTCGATAAACTCAACTAAGCAGCAATAATTTAATGCATATCTATATCTACGGCTAAATGTAACTTACGCCAGATTTAGCGTTTCCCGTTAATACCATGCTTTTTTACTTTCCACTCGCCCTCACCGTAGACCTTCAGCCCTGTAACACCGATGGTTAAACACTGGATAGCTCCTTTAGTTTTGGCCTTAAACGCAACGCCAACCGCTTTGGCTCGCTTGCTAATGCATGAATAATGAGGGCATAACAAAGGCCGCTGAGCAAGCTTGAAAATAGAATGAATGAATTCTTGCAGACCTCTCAACGGCATTGAAAAATTCATTTGGCGATAAGCGCCGTCCTAATGGCTAAGTCACTAAACAAACGAGACCTTCCACAGTTCATAGAATAATTAGGCTGCAGTACTAGTCCCCCCGAGTTTAAAACGAAGGTGGCATTGGCGGCCGCTGAATTAGCGAAGATGTATCATCTATCCGCTAATCAAATTCGACAATTGAGCCTAGATTAGAGCTCGCCAAGGTGACTAACCTGAATTCGAGAGAGTCCAGGTTTATCAACCCTGCACTTTTCGAGTTCAGGTTAAGTTGGCTTATCGCAACAGATTTATTTTGACAATGTCCACTAACTCATCACCATAGCCGTTAAATATGGCTTTTAACGCATAGAGGCTAAACCCCTTGACTTGTTGTACATTAATACTCGGAGGCATACTCAGTTCATGATGATCAGTCATGACTTCGAGCAAGGCGGGACCATCGTGATTGAGCAAAGAAGACACTTTGTCGGCCAACTCTTGCGGTTGTGTCGCAATGTCGCTTTTAAGCCCGCAAGCCCGAGCAATTTCAGCAAAACTTGGGTTATCAAGCTTTGTACTATCTGAAACAAAGCCTGCGGCTTTCATCTCCATATCGACGAATCCTAAAGATTGATTGTTGAGCACCACGATTTTGATATTCAGTCCGTAGGGTAGCAGAGTTAATAAGTCTCCCATTAACATTGAGAACCCGCCGTCGCCACAAAAAGCAACAACTTGCCGTTTTGAATTGGTAGATTGAGCCCCTAATGCCATAGCGAGCGCATTGGCCATTGAGCCATGGTTAAACGAGCCTATCAATCGGCGTTGTCCGTTCATTTGCAAATATCTGGCAGACCAGAGTGTTGGGGTTCCGACATCGCAAGTAAAGATGGCATCTTCTGCGGCAAGGTCACTTAGGGTTTTAGCTAATGTTTGTGGGTGAATTTGGTGGCTTTTCGGTTTTATCTCAGCCAAGTTATCAAGCTGATTTCGGGTGGCGGTATAGTGCTTTAAGCACGCTTTTAAAAAACGGTCATCCGTTTTGTGTTGGAGAAGAGGGGTCAATGTATCCAAAGCCGCAATTGTATCACTTACTATACCGACATCAACTTGGACATGGCGGCCGATTGCTGCGGGCGAATGGTCAATTTGAATAATGGTTTTATTTTTAGGATAAAAGTGTCGGTAAGGAAAGCCAGTACCAATAAGCACCAGGGTATCGGCATGTTCCATTGCATGATAGCCAGATTCAAAGCCAATTAATCCGGTCATTCCAACGCTGTATGGATTATCATATTCGATGAACTCTTTTCCTCGAAGCGCATGCACAACGGGTGATTGCAGGATATCCGCCAGTTGGAGAATTTCGCTATGAGCAAATTGACACCCAGCCCCGCACAGCAGGGTCACGCGCTTGGCCTTGTTGAGGTAATCTGCGGCTAATTGGGTTGCTTCTGATGCAGGTTCTAACCGTGGCAGCGATGGTGTCTGCCATTTTATGTCCGTTTCCTTGGGGAGAGCTTTGAGAGCAATATCACCAGGCAATACCACCACGCTCACACTGCGCTTTAGTAAAGCTTGACGCATTGCCGTTTCAAAGACTTGAGGCATTTGTTCTGGTGTGGTGATTTTTTCACAATAGACACTGCAATCCGAAAATAGTGTTTTTGGATCGGTTTCTTGGAAGTAATGAGTGCCAATTTCCGTTGAAGGAATATCAGAAGCAATGGCAAGAACTGGCACTTGATTACGATAGCAATTATATAAGCCATTGATAAGGTGCATGTTACCAGGTCCGCATGATCCTGCACAAACAGCCAGAGACTGGGATACTTCCGCCTCTGCTCCCGCGGCAAATGCAGCCACTTCTTCATGTCTTACGCCGATCCACTGAATGCTTCCATCGGACTTAAGGCTATCTGCTAAGCCATTCAGAGAGTCACCCGTTACTCCCCAAATGCGTTGAATACTCGCTTCCCTCAGTAGTTTGACAATGTATTCGGCAATTATCATAACAACCCCCCCCCCTAGTTGAGAACCTAAAGACGAAGCTAAGCATGACGATGGGAATGACTTTTATAGTTAAACGCAAAGAGATCAGGATAGCTTACTTTTTATGGTGAAATACAATAGTGCTGTTTGAGTTTAGACAGAAGAACAAGAGCTAGCCATTCAATTTGGGCTAGTTGAACCGACTTTCTGGATCAAGGACATCCTCGCACCTTCGCGGTAGGTTGTCAGAAGATCTACGGCTCTAACAAGGCGTGAAAAAAGCGACATGGCTATCATAAGCGTTCGCTATCAGAGACAGCAATGTATCGAGTGAAGCCGTTGATAGGGGGGAAATTAAGCCTGAGGAACGACAACGCTCAAGTTGGCGAGACTTAACGCCACGATCAAAGCACTGAACAAGCTTTCGAGGCTAAGTATGCCTGAAAGAATTAAGCACAATGGCGCAGCGTGTCTTATCTTTGAATTAAGCAACAAAGCCTCACGACAGGCACATTTCTATGCCTTTAATCGATTAATTTAACATGCAGATATGACTTAATATCACCTAGATGAAGGATATCATTGTGCCCTGATAGGTACGCATTAATTGTAGTGAAACGTGCCCGTTCAGAGGAAAAGCGAATATGAACGTACTGAGTGAAGGCGAAAACTTGCATAATCGTACCGATACCGTATTAACATGCAAATATCGGTACTCATTTTCCGAACTCGAGAAGAGCCAGATTATAAATTGATGATTGGGGCCACCGCCGAAGCAACTTGAGCATCAGTTGCATTCAATGGCAGCGAAAATGAACGGTATTGGTCACCAGAGAAACGGAGAGAACGATCGATTTCCGCCAGACAGTGCATCACTTCACGATCTAATATAAATGACAGCTCGATTTCCTTGGTTGAGATAAAGCCATTATTGCGAAATTCCAGTTCTTGGTAGATACCGGAACGTGAAGAAAAAGTATTACCGCGTAAGTTCCCCTTTTCGACATCCGCTTTCACCATAGTAAAGCCCGCCTGCTCAATAGCACCAATCACACGTGCTGCAACTGGTAATGGCTTGACTTCAATATAGTCACGGTCACGGGGATCAATCGCGAAGCCAATATCTAATGTAGTTTCAACCCATACATGACATTGATTCTTTAATGCGCTGACGGCAGTGATTGGCGTTTCATCGTGCAGCTTAAGTTCGAATGGTACCTGCTTCTCTTCATTTGGTTGAATAACAAATGGTTCAACCGCTTTCAATTGGTCAATCGTAAAGCTCTGGTAGCTAACGCTATCGTCCACCTCAACTTTCATCTCAGTATTCAGCTTAATGGTAATCGCATCAATTTGCTGCTCTACATCGCCTCCTATTATCTGAACGTACCCTTTCAAAGTCGAGCCTTGGTACACACTCATTTCATCTAATATGGTATCGACTTTTGCCGAGCCAATGCCAAGCGACGCTTTTAGTTTTTTAAACATGGGACCCCTTTGTGACTGTCTGTCTTCATTATTTTGATTCGATGAATATCTGTTTACACAACAGATACAGCTCCTGCAAGTAATAGACTCCAGGAATGCGGACTAATTCCTTTTATCAACTCACAAATAGCTTCCACTGCTTGCAATTTGTCCATGGATTGCGCACCATTTGTATAGTCAATTAAAAGGAAATAAACATGGCTGCCCCACTCTACATGCAAATCAAACAGTTTATCGTCGATAAGATTGAGTCCGGAGAGTGGGTTCCTGGGCATCGTATCGCAACAGAAATCGAACTGACGGAACAGTTTGGTGTGAGCCGTATGACGGTCAACAAAGCGATTCGCGATTTAGTGAATGAAGGTAGGCTTCAACGCCGCCCTCGTCTTGGCACATTCGTTTGCGAGCCGGCCGAAAAATCAGAATCCCCTCTATTAGATATCCGTAATATCGCTGAAGAAGTCCAAAGTCGCGGGCGAACTCATCACAGTGAAGTCATTCAGCAAATATCGATAAAAGCCGATGACGCCATCGCCATCAAACTTGGCGTGATGCTTGGTACGACAGTGTTTTATAGCAAGATCATACACTTTGAAGACAACACGCCAATCCAACTTGAACTGCGCTGGGTCAATAGCCAATACGCACCAAACTATCTCAGTCAAGATTTCACTTGCATCACGCCAAACCAGTACCTTTCTGATAATTGCCCACTCAGTGCTATTGAACATACCGTAGAAGCCATTGTGCCTGATGGACGCATCAAACAGGACCTAAATATGCAAACCAACGAACCGTGCTTATTACTTAACCGTCGCACTTGGAGCCAAGATAAGCTTGTGAGTACTGCACAGCTTTACCATCCAGGCAACAAGTACAAATTAAGCTCTAAGATCCTGCTGTAAACTAGGCGTTACTTCTTCGTTTTGATCACATTTCAGCAACATTACTCTTGCCAGTGATGATTTTTTCTCCTATTTATTTGTATATACATTTAAACTAGCAAAAAATGGGATGAGTTGAAATGGATTTGCTGATTGAAAATGCCCGCCTAGTGACCATGCAAGAAGGAGAACAAGGATACTTACCTACTCTCATTGCTCGTGTCGGTATTCGGTCAGGAAAAATTGTCGCGATCAGCACCACTGGACAAGGTAAAGACAACGAACATAACGAATCCCTTCTGGCTCCAGACCAATATAATCAAGCCATTGACCTTCAAGGCAAACTGTTGATGCCGGGATTGATTGATTGTCACACCCACCTCATTTATGCCGGGAATCGTGCTAACGAGTTCGAAATGCGCCTTAACGGCGTACCTTATGAAGACATCGCAAAGCAGGGCGGCGGTATTCTGTCCACCGTTAATGCAACCCGCAAAGCAACAGAAGAACAACTCATCGAACTTGCACTACCACGCCTTGATGGCCTACTTGCAAGCGGTGTGACTTCTATCGAAGTGAAATCCGGTTATGGATTAACACTGCAAGACGAAATCAAAATGCTGCGTGCGGCGAAAGCTCTTGAGCAACAGCGCAAAGTAAAAATCACCACGACACTGCTTGCCGCTCATGCGCTTCCTGCAGAATACAAATACCGTGCTGACGATTATATCCAACACATTTGTGAAGACATCATTCCTCTCGCCGCTGAAGAAAAGCTCGCCACCAGCGTGGATGTGTTTTGTGAGTCAATTGGATTCAATTTAGCGCAAACCGAGCGTGTCTTTCAGGCAGCAAAGCAATACGGCTTGAGTGTTAAAGGCCACACCGAGCAACTATCAAATATGGGCGGGACAGCACTGACAGCACAATACAACGGCCTATCCGCAGACCACATTGAGTACCTCGATGAGCAAGGTGTGATTGCGCTTTCGAAATCTGACACCATCGCGACCTTACTGCCTGGAGCTTTCTACTTCTTGCGTGAAACCCAGTTACCACCCATTGAGTTGCTGAGACAACATCAAGTCCCCATGGCAATCGCCACAGACATTAACCCCGGCACCTCTCCATTTGCAGATTTAACGTTAATGATGAACATGGCATGCACCCTCTTCCAGTTAACCCCGCAAGAGGCGTTACGTGGTGTGACTCAAAACGCAGCGAAGGCATTAGGTTATGGAGGGTCTCGTGGCGTGATTAAGGTTGGCTTTGATGCAGACTTCTCTATTTGGGATATCGATCACCCTGCGGATCTAAGCTATCAGGTCGGCGCAAAACGCCTGATAGGTCGTATAGTAAATGGTGACTATGTCTCCCACAAAGGACTGCAACATGTCTCAATCTGAGCAAAACACCCCGCTTTTCCACTGGCAAGGCCGCCATGATGCTGAAGACGGCGAGCTTGGCCTACGTGTTCACCATGTCATTAAGCATAAATCCACTGATGAGTTAGTAAACGTGAGCCAAGGAGTCTCCATTCTTGGTTTTGCAACTGATGCAGGTGTAGCGAGAAACAAAGGTCGCATCGGTGCAAAAAAATCGCCAGATTTGATCCGCCGAGCGTTAGCCAATTTAGCATGGCACCAGCAAGCACAACTTTATGATTTGGGTACGGTAGTCTGCGATGACGATTTTCTTGAAAGCAGCCAAACTCAATGCGCCGAAACAGTAGCAAAAGCATTACCGCACACACCAGTTATCGTGCTAGGCGGTGGACATGAAATTGCGTGGGCGTCTTTCTCTGGATTGGCAAAATACTTCAAAACTCATCACCCAGCGAAGCAACCTAAGATTGGTATTATCAATTTCGATGCCCACTTTGACCTACGCGCTTTTGAAAGTTCAATCGCGGACGTAAAACCAAGCTCAGGGACGCCTTTCAATCAAATCCATCACTTCTGTCAACGTAACGATTGGACATTCCACTACGCCTGCATTGGCGTCAGTCGCAGCAGCAATACAAAGGCGCTGTTCCAAAAAGCGGATGACCTGAATGTTTGGTATGTAGAAGATAAGCAACTCTGCTACATGAACCACAGCTACCACCTGACTCAGCTGCAACACTTTATCGATGACTGCGATTACCTTTATCTGACGATTGATTTGGATGTCTTTCCTGCAGCGACCGCTCCGGGCGTGAGTGCTCCAGCGGCAAGAGGCGTCAGTTATGACATCATTTCGCCGTTTCTCGACCGAATCCTGCATTACAAAAATAAACTGATGCTGGCAGACATTGCTGAGTACAACCCCACTTATGATGTCGATAGCCAAACGGCTCGATTAGCCGCCCGCTTATGTTGGGACATCGCCAATGCCATGGCAGAGAAAAAGCATAAGCCTAACTAACCGAAACCAATAACAATTAACTCGAATAAGACCCAATTCAAATTGCACTTTATTCGAGTAGAAATAACCAAGCACAGACTTGGTATGAACGTAAAACTAAAGGAGTCTTAAAATGACACTGCGCCAGGGACAAGATCCACGACTTGATACAAGTAGAACAATTCGTGCTCCACGCGGTAATGAGCTACGCGCGAAATCTTGGCTTACAGAAGCCCCACTTCGTATGCTGATGAACAACCTCGACCCAGATGTCGCCGAGCATCCCCACTCACTTGTGGTATACGGTGGTATCGGCCGTGCAGCACGAAATTGGGAATGCTTCGATAAGATTGTGGAAGTGTTAGAAAGACTCGACGATGACCAAACGCTTTTAGTCCAATCAGGCAAACCAGTCGGCGTTTTCCCGACTCATAAAAATGCGCCACGCGTCTTGATTGCGAACTCAAACCTTGTACCACATTGGGCCAATTGGGAGCACTTCAATGCGCTCGATAAAGAAGGCTTGATGATGTACGGACAAATGACCGCAGGTAGCTGGATTTACATCGGCTCACAAGGCATTGTCCAAGGTACTTACGAAACCTTTGTCTCGGTCGCGAAAAAGCACTTTAACGGTGACGCAAAAGGCCGATGGATCCTGACTGGTGGTCTTGGTGGCATGGGTGGAGCTCAGCCTCTAGCAGGTACAATGGCGGGCTTTTCTATGATTGCTGTTGAGTGTGACGAGTCACGCATCGATTACCGCCTACGCACAGGCTACGTCGACAAGAAAGCCACATCGCTAGATGAAGCGCTAGCGATGATCAAAGAGTCCGACACGCCTATTTCTGTCGGTCTACTAGGTAACGCAGCAGACATCTTCCCAGAGCTTGTGGAACGTAACATCACGCCAGACGTAGTAACAGACCAAACCTCTGCGCACGATCCATTGAACGGCTACTTGCCTCAAGGTTGGAGCATGTCTCACGCAGCAGAAATGCGCTTGCGAGACGAAGCGGCCGTGGTTAAAGCTGCGAAACAATCAATGGCAGTGCAAGTTCAAGCCATGCTAGAGCTGCAAAACCGCGGCGCTGCAACACTGGATTACGGTAACAACATTCGTCAAATGGCCTTGGAAGAAGGCGTCGACAATGCGTTTGATTTCCCTGGTTTCGTACCAGCTTACATTCGCCCTCTGTTCTGTGAAGGCATTGGACCATTCCGTTGGGCAGCGCTGTCTGGCGATCCAGAGGACATCTATAAAACCGATCAGAAAGTAAAAGAGCTGATCCCGGATAACCCTCACCTACACAACTGGCTAGACATGGCACGTGAACGCATTCAGTTCCAAGGTCTGCCTGCGCGCATCTGTTGGGTGGGCCTGAAAGACCGTGAACGCCTTGGCCAAGCCTTCAATGAAATGGTGAAAAACGGTGAACTTAAAGCGCCGGTTGTTATTGGCCGTGACCACTTAGATTCAGGCTCGGTAGCCAGCCCGAATCGCGAAACCGAAGGCATGATGGATGGATCTGATGCAATCTCGGATTGGCCACTACTCAATGCCCTATTAAACACCGCGGGTGGTGCAACTTGGGTATCGCTTCACCATGGTGGCGGCGTTGGTATGGGCTTCTCTCAACATTCAGGTATGGTGATTTGTTGTGACGGCAGTGATGAAGCGTCTGAGCGCATTGCTCGCGTACTTCACAATGACCCAGCGACGGGTGTTATGCGTCATGCCGATGCTGGTTATGATATAGCAAAACAGTGTGCAGCCGAGCAAAAACTGGATTTGCCAATGCTCAATGAAGAACTGAAAAAGCTCAAGTAAGGATAAAAGACATGCTCAATTTAACGCTAAAACCAGGCCATATTAGCTTAAACTTACTGCGTCAGGTGAGCCGCTCACCTGTTAACCTTACGCTCGACCCACAAGCCATTCCAGCCATTGAGGAAAGTACGAAAGTTGTCGAACGTGTGATTGCAGACGATCGCACCGTTTACGGCATCAATACGGGTTTCGGTCTACTCGCGAACACACGCATTGCTCCAGAAGATTTAGAAACATTGCAACGCAGTATTGTACTTTCACACGCTGCTGGTATCGGTAAATTCATGTCAGACGAAACCGTTCGTTTGATGATGGTACTGAAGATCAACAGCCTTGCGCGTGGCTTCTCTGGCTTGCGTTTGAAAGTTATTAACATGCTCATTGACCTAGTGAACGCGCAAGTTTACCCATGTGTGCCACAAAAAGGCTCAGTAGGCGCATCGGGTGACTTGGCTCCTTTGGCTCACATGAGTACTGTTCTACTCGGTGAAGGCCAAGCACGTCACAATGGCAAAGTCATTTCAGGTCTAGAAGCTCTGCAAATTGCAGGTCTTGAACCAATCACACTCGCTCCTAAAGAAGGTCTTGCCCTGCTTAATGGTACTCAAGCGTCAACGGCGTTTGCACTAGAAGGCCTGTTCATCGCTGAAGACCTGTTCTCATCCGCTACCGTTTGTGGCGCCATGTCTGTAGAAGCAGCATTAGGCAGTCGTCGACCATTCGACCCACGTATCCATCGCGTTCGTGGCCATCGCAGTCAAATGGATGCGGCATTGGCGTATCGACATATGCTAGGATCGACCAGCGAGATTGGTGAATCCCACACCAACTGTGAGAAAGTGCAAGACCCATATTCACTGCGCTGTCAGCCTCAAGTAATGGGCGCGTGTTTACAGCAAATTCGAAATGCAGCCGACATTCTACAAGTGGAAGCAAACTCAGTATCAGATAACCCATTGGTGTTTGCGGAAGACGATGACATCATCTCCGGTGGTAACTTCCATGCCGAGCCAGTTGCTATGGCGGCGGATAACCTTGCGCTAGCCATTGCGGAGATTGGTAGCTTATCGGAGCGCCGTATGGCACTGCTGATCGACAGTGCTCTGTCGAAGCTCCCGCCATTCTTGGTCGACAACGGCGGTGTAAACTCGGGCTTTATGATTGCGCAGGTGACATCGGCGGCGCTTGCGAGTGAGAATAAAACACTAGCTCACCCAGCTTCGGTTGATAGTTTACCAACATCAGCTAACCAAGAAGATCACGTATCAATGGCCACCTTTGCCGCTCGTCGTTTGAAAGAGATGGGTGAAAACACGCGTGGCATCTTGGCAGTAGAGTACTTGTCGGCCGCCCAAGGATTGGATTTCCGTGCACCAAACAAATCCTCTGAGCGTATTGAGCTTGCAAAGCAAATGCTGCGTGAGAAAGTGTCGTTCTACGATAAAGACCGTTACTTCGCACCAGACATTGAGCAAGCCAATGCGTTACTTAAACTAGCACTTCACAATGCATTTATGCCTGAGCAATTGCTACCTAGCTTGCGCTAAGCAACATTCATTCTTTTTCTAATCTAAGGGCTCCATCATGGAGCCTTTATTCTATTTATCCCCATTAAGCCGCGCAGGAAATAGTAAATCAATGAATTATTGCCATACTGAATAAACACAAGCAGAGACACATGCTTTAGTATTTTATTTCACTGCGTTATCGTTTCATTGTTAAGGTGTCACTGGATGGACCATTGTCACTAAGATATTCGCATATAATCCCTGACAGTTTTGGTTACTATCTAAAAATTATGTTTCTAACACCTTATTATTCACACACTAATCACCAGTTTCAATTCACCCGTGAACAAGCAAGCCATTTTGCTAAACGTGTTGCCGGTGATTACAACCCTATCCATGATGAAGACAATAAGCGCTTTTGTGTCCCAGGAGACCTACTTTTCGCGGTTCTTCTCAGCAAAGAAGGCGTCAGTCAGAAGATGCGTTTCAATTTCTCAGGCATGGTGAGTGCGGGCATTGCACTGCATATTGAAAATAAGTGTGAAAAAGAAAGTACTGTGGTGGATGAGACTGGTAAAGAATACTTGCTCATGTCGCGCGAAGGCGATACCAATCACGACCCTGCATTCATTGAACATGTAGTAACTAACTATGTTCAATTTTCTGGTATGAACTTCCCACACATCATGGTTCCTCTGATGAAAGAGAAACAAATGATGATCAACTGCCAACGTCCATTGGTGATTTATGAGAGCATGGAAGTCGAATTCAGCCGACTTGATCTCACAAACCCTGAAGTGGCCTTTACTGGTGCTACATTTGATGTTGAAGGAAAGCGTGGTGTCGTAACGCTGAACTTTGCATTTAAGCAAGACGGCAATGTGGTTGGGACAGGCATTAAACGTATGGTGGCGACAGGACTTAAACCCTACGATCAAGAAGCAGTAGATGATCTAGTACAGCGCTTCCAAGAACGCAAAGACGCTTTTTTAGCAAAGTTCACTAAAGCAGCCTAAGCCCCCTGTAGGCCTATTGAATAAAAAAGAAAGCCCAACCATTTGTTGGGCTTTCTTTGCTCTGTTTCGCTATTCCACGTTTAAATCCAGCGACGAACCTGATTCTTATAATCGACGTAATCTTCGCCAAATAGCCTTTCTAACGCGCGCTCTTCGGGTTTAATTTGGAACCGATTCATATAAGTCACAAACAAAGCGCCGCAAAGTATTACACTTAAATGTTGCCACCAAAGACCCAATGCAATAATAATCAATAGTAATCCAAAGTACATCGGGTTTCGAGTGTAGGCAAAAACACCCGTATTAACCACCGATGACGCCGATTCAGGCTTGATGGGGTTCACCGTCGTTTTTGCTTTACGGAACTCATAAATACCCGCAGCAGCGACAAAAACCGCAATGCCAGTTAAACCCGCAGAAACAACTTTGACAAAAGGCACCGTAATTAATAGCGCTGGCGATATCTCTTTTAACCAATACATCAATAATACAACCGCTAAAAACACAGCCACAGGTGGTACTTTAAGCTCAAGAATTTTCAATTTTCATATCCTTATGAAAGTGTAGATTCGCTAACCCTATATAAGCGTTAGTAATGCTTGTATTGGGTGCTTAGGTTTGATGCCTTCAAAACGCTTCACCTGGCTTCGACATGAATAGCCCGTAATCAAGCATCTCTCGTTGTCGACTTTGTCCAAGTTTGGTTTCCAACTCAGGTCATAAATATCTTCCGAGATTGCAAATTTATCCACCTCATGACCGAATGTCCCCGCCATACCACAACAGCCAACAGGCACTGCCTTCAACACAGCACCAAAGTGAATAAAAATTGCGCCCCACTCTTTTTCTGCGTTTGGCATTTTGGTTTTCTCGGTGCAATGTGCGAATAAATACCAAGGCGCTTGCTCTTTTGGCTCATGCACATCGAACTCGCTCAATCTTGGGTGAAGCCATTCATGTGCAGTAAGCACATCAAACTCACCACGCTGGCAACCTAAGACCTCTGCATACTCATCACGATAGCAAAGTACCAAAGCAGGATCGACGCCAACCATTGGGATATTCAAACCTGCAACCATTTCTAGGAACTTCGCGGTATCTTGAGCGGTATTTCTAAACTGGCGCAAGAAACCTTTGATGTGCTGCGCTTTGCCGTTTGGTTTAAACGGAAGAAGTACCGGATTGATCCCTAGCTTTTTGACGAGCTTGATAAAGTCTTCCACTACCTCTGCATCGTAGTAACTGGTGAATGGATCTTGAACGATAAGTACATGCTTTTTCTTATCCTCGGATGATAACCCGCTCAAAGCTTGAAGATCATAAGCCGTGGTCAACGACTCAACGCGCTCCTTCAACGTTGGAACAGACAATAAAGGCGCATCCAGATAACCTACAGTAGAAGCGGTTAAACTTTGTACCCAAGACTGCTTCAGCATCCCATTCACCACACTTGGCGCCTTTGCCATGAAAGGCAACATCGTTTCGATGTTTGACACCAAATAATCTTTTACCGGGCGTTGGTAACGCGAGTGGTAAATATTGAGGAAGCGAGAGCGGAAGCTTGGCACGTCTACTTTTATAGGACATTGGCTGGCACACGCTTTACACGCCAAACAGCCATTCATTGCTTCGTACACTTCGTGTGAGAAATCGTACTCGTGACGACGATTAATCGAATGCCGCACGCGATCGATCATGGTTTTGATGGCCGGCTTGTTTTCGAGTATCTGCTTCTCTAAATCAAGAATATCGATGCCTTGCTCAGTCAACTGGCGTAACCATTCACGTACTAAACCCGCCCGTCCTTTTGGTGAATGGCGACGATCTGCTGTTACCTTCATTGAGGGGCACATTGGCGAACTAGTGTCGTAGTTAAAGCATAAGCCGTTACCATTACACTCCATGGCCTGTTTGAAGCTATCGCGCACTTGAACGTCAATCTGACGATCAAAATAACCACGCTTTGTATCGGTCACCTTGACCAACTCTGCATCACTGTTTAATGGTGTACAGATCTTGCCTGGGTTCATTTTATTGTACGGATCGAAAGCCGCTTTGACTCTACGTAATTCGGTAAACAGCTCTTCACCAAAGAACTCGGGGCCATATTCGGAGCGGAAGCCCTTGCCGTGCTCACCCCACATCAAGCCACCATATTTTGCCACCAGCTTAACCACATCATCCGAGAGTTCATGCATCAAGGCTTCTTGATGAGGGTCACACAGGTCAAGCGCCGGACGAACATGCAATACGCCCGCATCAACATGACCAAACATGCCGTAGTTAAGCGATTTCGCATCCAGCAACTCACGAAACTCTTCAATAAAATTCGCCAGGTTTTCGGGGGGGACACACGTATCTTCCGCAAAGGCAACGGGCTTCGCGCGACCTTTCGCCGCCCCTAGTAGACCCACCGCTTTCTTACGCATGTTGTAAATACGTCCAATACTGGCGACATCACTACACACTTGGTAACCAATGATGCCGGCTTCCTCAGTTTCTAACATGGTATCCAGCTTGGCAGTCAACGCAGCGACTTGTGCCGTCACCTCTTCCTCATCCTGACCTGCGTATTCCACCATGTTAATACCCAGCATCTCTTTATTTGGTACGTCGGTGAGTAAGTCACTTACGGTGTGCCAAACAATATCTTGTTTAGCGAGATTAAGAACTTTTGAATCGACAGTTTCAACCGACAGAGCGTTCGCTTCTACCATCAATGGCGCGTTACGCAATGCAGAATCAAAGCTGTTATATTTAACGTTCACCAAGGTACGCGCTTTGGGAATAGGCGTTAAGTTGAGCTTGGCTTCAGTGATAATTGCCAGAGAACCTTCAGCGCCACATAATACGCGGGTAATATCGAAGCTATCTTTGTCTTCATCAAAGGCATTCTTTAGGTCATACCCCGTCAGAAAACGATTGAGCGGAGGGAACTTATCGTTGATCTGCTGACGCTTTTCACGACAAACCGACTCCGTCACGCGCATTGCTTCCTCTGCAAACTCACCCTTACGAGGTAAACCATGAGAGAGATCAGATTCCAAAATCGATCCATCTGCGAAGACCGCTTGCAGTGAGAGAACATGATCAGAGGTTTTACCGTATTTTAGGGAACCTTGCCCAGAAGCATCGGTATTGATCATCCCACCAATCGTTGCGCGATTACTGGTCGATAAATCTGGAGAGAAGAAATAACCGTAGGGGCGAACGGCATCGTTCAGTTGATCTTTAACAACCCCCGTTTGAACGCGAACCCAGCCTGCTTCTTTGTTTACCTCAAGAACTTTGTTCATGTGGCGAGATAAATCGATCACGATCCCTTTAGTCAGCGACTGACCGTTGGTGCCCGTGCCACCACCACGAGGAGAAAATGTAATGCGTTCGAACTCTTCGGTATTGCTTAACTTGCCGATAAGGGAAACATCTTGAGTGGTTTTAGGATGAACAACAGCCTGAGGAAGTTGTTGGTAAACACTATTATCGGTGGCTACCGCGAGACGGCTTGAGTATTGGCTTTCAATATCGCCAGTGAACCCGGATTGGTCAAGCTCTTTGAGAAAACGAAGAACAAGAGGATCGACATCCGTTTGCGAGTGTAATCTTGGTAACATTTGCTTCCTGCCCCTACTGCGCTGATCCAATCAGCCACGGGTTATATAACTAAACATCATCCGCCTGCTTCATGCCTCAGAGAGAAGCCGGGGTTGAAGAACGAATAAGGTAATATTCCTTGAATTTCGTCACTTTACAACATTTAAAAAAGCGATCAAATCAGAATCTCAATGCAAGATGCTTTATTTCTTAGGCGTGAATCGCTTACATTGAAAAGAAAATAGCATCTCACTATGAGCTTTCGGAATGAAAAAAAATAAAGTTGTCACGACTGAAGATATTCTTTTAAAACTTTGCCAGTCTGTTTCTGGCGTCCTCACGTCCGCTACGTCATCACAAGTTAACTACTCTGCAATGGTGCAAAAGATCAACAAAACCAGTTTAAAACCTGATTTTGGTTGCTTTGTATTGTTTGACGGCGGTTTCACTGGTCTGGTTGTCATTAACTTTACAGCAAAAGCAGCACTAGAGATTTACACCAACTACATGCGCAACATGGGCATGCCTGAAGAAGAATTGGCGATTTCACATACTTCCGATGAAGTGGGTAACGTACTTGGTGAACTGATGAACCAACTGGTTGGTGATTTCACCAATAAGATTCGCAAAGAACTGCAAACGAATATCACTCAAAATCAACCAAAGATGCTAGCGCTAAACAAGCAAGTCATTCTGCAAGTAGATACCAACCTAGACCGACCTCAGGCGCGCCGTGTAACGTTTTCTACCGCTGACAACAATATTTTCTACCTAGAGTTAGCGATGGACAAAACTGAGTTTATCCAACTCGAAGAGTTTGAAGTGGCAGCAGATGAATGTCCCGATGACATTCTAGAAGCTACACGCAAAAGTATGGCCGATAACGCAGCGCAGTCCACAAGCTCAAGAAATGAAGCCGATGATCTGCTCGACCAATTAGGCCTGTAAGTTCCCCATCATCACAAGCTACTTTTAAGCCCCTACCACTAGGGGCTTTATTTACTCTCCCCCTCTTTCTCTCTCACCTCTTGTTTCGCTTTTGAAGCAAAAAAGGTAATATAGCCGACTTCATAAATTTTTTGTTCTCGTTACTGGTCGCCGATGAATAAACAAAAAGCCCTGAAAAAAATCGCCAAGTGTTTAGAGTTGGGTAATTCTGCCAACGTGAATGAGGCTGCTAACGCCATTAAAATGGCCCACAGCCTCATGCTCAAATATGGATTAGATAAAGACGATATTGAGTTTATCAAAATGGGGAAAACTCAATCTTCTCATCTATTGCCAGCGAATATCAGCTCTACACTACTGCGTGTGATTCGTGGTATTAACACCAAGTTTGGTGTTGAAGCCGTTTTGTTGAATCATAAAGGGCTTAAGCGCGTTGAATTTATCGGTGAAGCTGATCGCGCCATTTTTGCGGCCTTTGCTTTTGACATTATTTACCGCGAGTTGAACGAGAGCACAGGTCAGTTTCGCAACAGCTTTGCGGGTTCTGGTACCTCTTCGATGGAAGTGACCCGTCGAGTGAACTCCTTTGTATCAGGCTGGGTGGAAGGCGCGTTAGAAAAACTGCCCGTGATCTCGCCAGACGAAGAGTCTGCCAACAAAATCAACAACTACATTGATAAAGAATTTAAAAACATCGACCGTGAAACATTTAAGAAGCAGCTTAAAGAAGCGATGAAAAACCTCACCGCCGATTATGAAGTCGGACTTAAAAAAGGTCGCAGAGTATCTGTTAACCGTGGGGTTGGCGGGGAGCAAGCAAGAAGAATGTTAGAAAACAAGTAGTTCTTTCTCAATCATGAGTCAATCTGACGTTCACATAACAAATATCAATAACTATTCATCCATAATCCAACACTTATTATGAGGTGCGCCTGCGCCTCAGTTTTATACGGAGATATTCCCTTGAAAAAGATGTCTATTGCACTTGCGCTAGTGCTGGCACTTACAGGCTGTCAAGCTACTCAACGACAAAACGCAACCACAGGTGAGTACGAAACAAACTCGACGACACAAGGTGCACTGATCGGTGCAATCGCAGGTGCGGCTATCGGTTTGGCAACGGGTGACAACGCAAAAGAACGTCGCAAACACGCATTAATCGGCGCTGCAGCTGGCGGTGCAACCGGTGCGGGTGTTGGCTACTACTTCGATAAACAAGAAGCAGAACTGCGACGTGCACTACTAAACTCTGGCGTACAAGTTGAGCGTGTTGGTGAAAATCAACTGTTACTTCGCATGGAAAACGGCATTGGATTCTCATCGAGCTCTTACCAATTAGATGCAAGCATTCACAATACTCTTCGTGGCGTCGCTCGTATCCTCGTTGAGTACCCAGATACAAGCTTAGTGATTGATGGCTACACCGATAGCACGGGTAGCGACTCATACAACCAAACACTATCTGAGCGCCGTGCCGAATCAGTACGTCAGTTCCTAGTATCTCAAAACGTTGCACCTGGCCGTGCAATCGCTCGTGGTTATGGTGAACGTAACCCACTGTGTTCAAACCAAACTTCTGAAGGTCGTGCTTGCAACCGCCGTGTTGAAATCCAGATCTTGCCACTGAAGTAATTTAGTAGCACCATACCGGTAGTAACCATTATTATCGGAGCAGGTCTAGTGAAATACGCTAGACCTGACATACCCAATGTCTTTCAGAATCACGACTCTTCTCTTTGTTTCAAGTGTCTGCCTATCTAGCCTTGCCCTCGCATTCCAAAATCCGACAAAACCTGAAGCTCAGTTCGAACTCGCTCAGCAACTGGCGCTAAAACCAAACCCAGACTCCCCTTCTGATGTACGTTATTGGTTAGAACAATCCGCTTACCACGGTTATATCCCGGCGCAAAAACAATTAGCGGCAGATTACGGTCGTGGTCTCACTGGTGAAATCAATTACTCACAAGCAATTTATTGGTTCACTTCTGTCGCTTTAAATGACCCAACCGATAGTGGTTTTTTGTTGGCAGACTTTGTCCAATATCATCAAGCACAAGTATCGAAGGCTGACCTCGTCGAATCTTGGTACCAACTCGCCGCACTCAAAAACCCTCAAGCAGAAGAAGCCTATAATCAGTTTTTGGAGGATCGCTTCAATCAGCTAAGAGCCAAGCAAGTCTCAGAGATTGTTGATCTAGATAAAAAAGCCATCGTTCAAGAAGAGCAAGAACAAGTGATATCCACAACGCAACAAAAGGCTGAGTTCTTAACTATAAGGTATGCCGCTGGGACATTTTGTTTGGCTGTTTTGATCGGAGGTGGCGCATTTGGCTATCGTTGGTCTTCCAAACGAGCACACATTCATTCAGCTTCCGAAGTAGCTAAATCTCAACAGTTAGAAAATCAAGTGAATGAACTACAGTTTGCAAACAAACAACTCAAGCGACAATTTGAAAAAGTATTCAAGGAGTTTAAGCAGATAAAAGCGCAAACTGGTAACCAAAAACTGGCTGTCGCATGTGCCATGTTTGGGTACACTCCACATTCTATTCCAGACAGTAAAACAGTGAAGTTGCGCTACAGACAATTGTCCAAACTCTATCACCCTGACTCAAGAGGAAGTGAAGAAGAAATGAAGCGCCTAAATCTCGCATTTAAAACCATCTCACAAAATGTTACAAAAGAGTAAAGTTTACTTCTATATCTTTTGAATCCGAGCTCTTTTTCCCCAAAAAGAGTGGCTCGCAATCGATCTCCCTCTCAAAGAAATTAACAGTCAGTTAACTTTCAACTGTTTTATATGCAATAATAACCACGAAAAATGACACCTAACGACACATAATTAATCTAGGTGGGGAGAAAATCAATGTTCACTGAAGAAGGCACCTGCGACTGGTGTAAAAAACCAAGTTTTATTACTCGTCACGATTATTTAGATGGCAAGCACAATCACTCATGCCAAACATGCTACGACATTGCGAAAATCGATGTTCGCTTGTTTAATCTAGGTGAGATGAAAATGCGTGAGCGCATGACACCGCACGCCAATTAGACAGAGTAAATCAACGGAACTGATTTTCAAGAGCGCCTTTCTCACAAGGCGCTTTTTTGATCGTCGCGCTCTACCCCTCCCCCACGACGCTACATCTTATTTATCCTCTTAACGGCGTCTTTCCTTTCCATTTACTATCCCAGCATAGCCACATTACTTAAATGCACTGTATAGCACACTAAAAACCACTGTATATACCGTACTTAGAATGTAATTATCATCACATTTTTAAATCCATAACAGACATATCCAAAAACAACCTTAAAAATATAAACTTTAATATTCAACAGCTTAAAACCGAACATTTCAAGATTGTATAAACAAAAGTCCACTAGGTGCATAAAAAATTGGTTGATCAGACATCAAAAACAAACTACTGTATATATACACAGCATGTATAAAGGAACAGTAGGATGCAGTTACAAAGTCAATTTCATACATACTCTCGCTACAACGTATTGTCACAAGCAACACAGCCTATGGATGTGTCTGACCTGCTTCTTGCTAAGTTGGCAGTATTGTCACAGCAACAACAGTGGATCCTGTTTACTGCGGAGTGCCATCGTCCTGATTTTGAGCAACTTACTGCGTCTAACATTCGCTGTCAAAACATCATTCAGATGAAGCCTTCTCAACAGCTTTCTGAAGTGGAAATTGTGATTAAAGCGATTCAGTCTGGGAACGCCAGTGCCATTGTCGCATCGAACAATATTGCGCTGATGAATCAATCAATGCTTCGCGATATTGCCCTGCGTTATCAGTGTGAAGTCTTTTTCGTCGAAGGCAGAATAAACAAGTATCATTAATAAGATCGACGTTATTCATCCTGCATCACGCCTCCATTAAAGGAGGCTTTTTTATGCTGCAACAAATTAAGGCAAACGTTTGCTTTTTCTCTGGCGCGTAAAAATAGTTCTGGTATGATGCCCTCATTCGATTTATTCAGCGAATCATTCTCACTGAATATCTTCTCTTTATGACGTTTGATTAAGATGATAGGAATGCCGAAATGAGCCTTGCCAATCAAGTACTTGCCGTCAATGACGACCTGCCAATTCGCACCCACAAACCTGTTCATAGCGGAAAAGTTCGCTCCGTTTACTGGTTAACTGAAGAAGACAGCGCACGACTGATCAAAGAAAAAGGATACGATGTCGCTCCTGATGCCCCACTGGCAATCATGGTGATCAGTGACCGTATCTCCGCGTTTGATTGTATCTGGCATGGTGAAGGTGGGCTAAAAGGCGTTCCAGGTAAAGGCGCAGCTCTTAACGCGATTTCTAATCACTGGTTCAAATTGTTCAAAGACAACGGTCTTGCGGATAGCCATATTCTAGACATCCCTCACCCATTCGTGTGGATCGTTCAAAAAGCCAAGCCAGTTAAAATTGAAGCGATCTGCCGTAAATACATTACTGGTTCTATGTGGCGTGCTTATGCGAACGGTGAACGTGAGTTCTGCGGTATTCAACTACCGGAAGGCCTTGAGAAAGACAAAGCGTTACCTGAGCTACTAATGACACCGTCAACCAAAGGCACTCTAAAAGATATTCCTGGTGTTCCTGAAGCGGATGATGTCAACATCACTCGTCAAAACATCGTGGATAACTTTGAGGCGTTTAATTTCTCTAGTGCAGAAGACATCGCACAATACGAGAAGTTGCTTAAAGAAGGCTTCAACGTTATCAGCCATGCTCTTGAAACAATTGACCAAACGTTCGTTGATACTAAATTTGAATTTGGCTACGTACACGACGCAGTAGGGAACGAGAAACTGATTTACATGGATGAAGTGGGTACACCTGATTCATCACGTATTTGGGATACGAAAGCATACCAAGCGGGCAACATCGTGGAAAACTCGAAAGAAGGTTTCCGTCAGTTTCTGCTTAACCACTTCCCTGACCCAGACATCCTGCTGAACAAAGAACGCATGCCTGAGCGTGAAGCACTGGCTCGCGATAACGCACTGCCAGTTGCGTCTTTGCTGGACATCTCTCGCACTTACATTGGCATCGCCGAAAAGATCACAGGCCAACCAATTAAGCTAAGCGACAACCCGAAAGCTGAAATCATCGAGATTTTAAGTAAAGACTACGGACTGGTTGACTAAGCGCTCCAGTAAAGAAAGCGTAACTTGCTTGGGTCTATTGACGGTATAAAAAAAGCGACCGATTTACGGTCGCTTTTTGGAGATTATCGTTAGAGCTTTAGATTCAATACATCTTGTTCTGTGGTATCTACTTTTAGTTTACTTCTAGATTCAATGTACTCAATTTGTTTTGGGTCTAACGAATAAGGCATCACTACGCGTAGTTCTTGAATCCCTTCATGCTTTGCTAGCTTAGCTAGTATCACCAAGTTGAATTCATCGCTTTGGCGTGAAGACATCGATTTCAATGCAGCATCCCAAAGGCGATCTTCAGGTTTGCTTAATTCCGCGATGTTCTGTTTCCACAATAGGCCAAAAATAGGTGCGATAGTGGCAAAAGCTTCTAAAAAGGTCCACTTTTTAGCGCCTGTTGCACCTAAAAAACTGGTGTAATCGAATTCAATGCACATCTTTCCTTGTTGTTCCATCCTATGCCTCGAAACTCTAAAAATGAGTTATACAAAATATCGTACAATTACTTTGATATAGCAATAGGATATAAAACAATAGTCTTTTATTTCCGCATTTAAATTCAAAAGGAAATATTAAAACCAACTTTGTAACAAATGATGTACAGCTTAGCTATATATATACGTTCAATTGATTACTAATTCATACTGAAACAAAAAACGAGGTAAAATCAACAAGCCAATGAAAATACTCTATAAATTCACCAAACGAATACCGAGTCCAATTCGGCTCTGGGAGTGGGCGTAATCGTTCTGCCGCAATGTAAAATCTATCCCAACAACGAGACAGTTTACTCGATTGACCATTCGACTCATGTCTATAACCTATTTCTAGATGGTTATATAACATCATATTTGTTTGATGGGCTAAGACCACTTGTGGTTTGTAGTTAGACTCTCTGAAAGAGAAGAGATGCCAGAATGAGCAAGTTGCAAAAGAGACTTCTGAGTGTACGAGCCCATCAGAGCAGTACCTGAATTGAATCGATAAAATGGAATAGATACGAAATTTTGAAACTTGACTTCAAAATGTTGCAAAGAGTCCATTTCAGAGCCAAGTTCATTGTATGCGTTTTGATTGATGTATGAGGTGTAGGTACCTAAAACATCGTTGTCTTCATAGGTTAAAATGTGCGTTATGCTTTTTCCGTAAGCCAATACGGGACATAACAGTAGTGGAATCACTTTATACTTCATCGTTTTCGTTTTCCTTTACACCGCCCAAACTGAACGGCAATATCATTCCTTATCGCTAAGATATTGGCCATAAATTGCAAAGGAAAAAAATTAAGCAATTATCTTTCCGAACGCCTACTTCACATCAACAACTCGACTGGCTTTTTTGTATTGTACTTTCCAACCTATCCAGCGAGGCAATTCCCAGCGTTTAGGATCGCCTTTGCGTCCCCCACCACTATAAACAACATGCACCAACTTGCGCGATACAAAGTATTCCACATCCAACTTAAGCTCGGCCAAAACAAGTTTAAGCGGGAACTGCTCAGCAAAATCTTCATATTCCCAATCCGGAATACCTTCGAACGGGATATCATCCGCTTCAAACAAGCCGATATCTTCAATGCCCTCAACGCCCAATGTTTCCAACTGTTCCACTACCCAAGTAGAAAAAGACAATGCGTCTAGAGCCGTTTTATCGACTGGATATGGATTCCTTCCAAGTGTGTTATAGATTTTCCAATGTTGGATCTGCTGTTTTCTTAACGGTGCGAATCCTGGCAACAAGGTTTCATCTTCAATCATTTCAACAATCGATTGGACGGCCACTTCGCCTTGGAGTGCTTGGTATTCCGTACAGATGGTTCGCCCTGCATAAACCAAATGCATGGTGGCTCGCGGTTCGTGTTCATCATAATTGGTTTCGCCTTGCTGCCAATCACCTAACGCTAACTCACGAAGCCAATTAAGTGGTACAGGTAACATAACAGAGGCGAGATTAAGCGTTTGTTTCACCCCTCGTCCTGGTACGCTATGACTGTCTAAAACCAATGCGGCTTCGCTTTTTTCTGGAAATCGGCTATTGCGACCGACCATCATTTCCATCACACCATTGCCCAATGCATCACGTCTACGTTCTCGACGTACAAACACTAACTCCGGGTGCAGTTTAGCAATGGCTTTGATGAGTTCGTCTCGCTTGTATCGCGAAGCTACTTCAAGTTCAGGCAGTTCAAACACTTCTCGCATCTGCGTAGCTAAACCTTGAGCCTCTTCCAGCACGCTAGCATCGATGCTTACACCTGGAAGTTGTTCTCCTCGCACTAAGCGAATCATCAACGATGCATCACAACCAAAAGGTTCTTGCTGTGCCAGTGTTTCAGCTGACTCCCCACCTTGCAATTGATACATCTGAGCAGGCACAGATAATGCTGCAGCTAAGTCAATCATGGCTTCTTTTTCAGTTTTGGCGTGAATGCGCGTCACTAAATCAGCGAACAAGGCATCAATTGGTAATGGATAAACTTTTTGACCATGCTCAGTCACGTCACCATGCTCATCTATCGCTTCCATCGCTTGCAGCGTTTGGGATGCAGAAGTCAGTGACTTTTCTGGCAACATATCGAGAAATTGCAGCTTAGAAAGTTGGTAACCGCAACATGCTGCTGCAAGCATTGGCTCAACAAGCTCTTCGCGGTGAAGCTCGGGAGGCGTCACAAGCTCCAGTGGCGCATGTTCACCGAATAAGCGAATGCATATCCCTTCAGCTACACGACCTGCACGGCCCATTCGTTGTGCTGCACTTGCTTTAGAAATATTGGTTAACGTGAGTGCCGTGCGCCCATTTCGTTGAACGGTTCTGCGCTCTAATCCACTATCAATGACGACTCGAATATTCGGTATCGTTAACGAGGTTTCTGCAACGTTGGTCGCCAACACGATTTTACGTTGCTTTTGGATGGTTAATGCCCTATGTCTCTCCTCATCACTGACTGACGCGTGCAGTTTGACCACCAGCACATCATCCAGACTTTGAAGCATCTGCCAACATTGAGTTATCTCTTTGCGACCCGGTAGAAAAACAAGGACATCGCCCTCTTCGTCTTCCAACACTTCTTTTACCGTTTTGACGACGTCAGTCTCGCAACCTTTCTTGTTTGGCAAGTAACGGCTATCAAGAGACCGATGTGACACTGCTACAGGGAAGCAGCGCCCCTCGGAACGCAGGCGCTTGGCGTCCAAATAGCACACCAGCTTTTCGCCCTCTAATGTGGCTGAAGTCACAATCAAGCGATGTTGTTTTTCTTGCTTTAAAATGGCGGTAAGGAGATCAGTGTCCCAGCGGCGTTCATGAAATTCGTCCACCATAACAATATCGAAGCGAGCAAGTTTATCTTCCACAAACCAACGTAAAGCGACACCAGGGGTCACAAATACGATTTGGGTATTTTCATCAAAATGAGCGTGAAGCTTGATGGCATACCCGACCTTTTTACCTAAAGACTCTCCTGATTGCTCCGCAAGAAACTCTGCTAATGACGTACACGCGATTCGACGTGGCTCAATCACCAGTACGCGACCATGATTGGCCGCCCATAACGGTAAACGCGTGGATTTACCCGAACCGGTTTCGGCTTCTACCACTAGATGATGGTGATTAATGAGTTGGTCAAATTCAGCTTGTAAAGCATCGATAGGTAATGGAGACATAAAGGTCACATCGTGATAAATAACTGCGAAGTATTATACCAACCTAGGTCACTAATAGGTCAGATTATTACTTAGCAAATTGGCTGATGACGTCACAGAGAGGGAACAAGGTAGGCCCATTCCGCTGCTCTGTTTTATAGAGAAACCATCAGCGGATTTTGGTAAGTCGCCTGTTCTTTGGATAATCAAAGCCTATCAGTCGTGTTTTAAAGAGTCACTACGCATCACTTACAGACGATATTTTCATCTACAACTGATTTTTTTTGCGACATTACGTTGATGTACATCAACGATTGTTTACAACTAAATAGTGAAGCCGTTAGAATTTTGCATGCTTCCTTCAACCCTACATTTAAGGCACCCAATGAACAACGACAAGCGCCCACTCTATATCCCATTTGCGGGTCCGGCTCTTTTGGCAACTCCACTTTTAAATAAAGGCAGCGCATTCTCTACTGAAGAACGCGGTTCATTTAACTTAGAAGGACTTCTACCTGAGACAACCGAGACCATCCAAGAACAGGTAGAACGTGCGTATCAGCAGTATAAAAGTTTCGAAAGTGACATGGATAAGCACATTTACCTGCGCAATATCCAAGACACGAACGAAACCCTATTCTACCGTTTAGTGCAAAACCACATTTCAGAGATGATGCCTATCATCTATACCCCTACGGTAGGGGCGGCTTGTGAAAACTTTTCGAATATCTATCGTCGTGGACGTGGTCTGTTCATTTCTTATCCGAACCGTGATCGTATTGATGACGTGTTAAACAATGCTGCTAACCACAATGTTAAAGTTATCGTAGTGACGGATGGCGAGCGTATCTTGGGCTTGGGTGACCAAGGTATTGGCGGCATGGGCATTCCAATCGGTAAGCTATCCCTTTACACAGCATGTGGCGGGATTAGTCCTGCTTATACTCTGCCAATCGTGCTTGATGTAGGTACTAACAATCCACAGCGCTTGGCAGACCCAATGTATATGGGCTGGCGTCACCCTCGTATCACCGGGCCAGATTATGACGCGTTCGTTGATGAATTTATTCAAGCGGTGCAACGTCGTTGGCCAGATGCATTAATCCAGTTTGAAGATTTTGCACAGAAAAACGCAATGCCTTTATTGGAACGCTATAAAGATCGCATCTGTTGTTTTAACGACGATATCCAAGGTACCGCTGCTATTACTGTGGGCTCTTTGCTTGCGGCTTGTAAAGCGGCAGGTACGAAGCTTTCTGACCAACGTATTACATTCCTGGGCGCTGGCTCAGCAGGTTGCGGTATTGCGGAAGCAATCATTGCACAAATGGTATCGGAAGGTATTTCAGATAAGAAAGCACGCTCACAAGTTTACATGGTTGACCGCTGGGGTCTGCTACAAGAAGGCATGCCTAACCTTCTTGATTTCCAACAGCGTCTGGTTCAGAAGTTCGACAATACTAAGGAGTGGGAAAATGAAGGAAATGCCTTCTCACTGCTGGACGTCATTCGTAATGCCAAACCAACCGTCCTTATCGGTGTATCTGGTGCTCCGGGCTTATTTAGCCAAGAAATTATCGAAGAGATGCATAAACATTGTCAGCGTCCGATCGTATTCCCACTTTCGAACCCGACCAGCCGTGTAGAAGCGACACCAAACGACATCATCCGTTGGACAAACGGTGAAGCTCTGGTTGCAACGGGAAGTCCGTTCGAACCTGTCGTTCATGAAGGTCGCAGCTACCCTATCGCTCAATGTAACAATAGCTACATCTTCCCGGGTATTGGTCTCGGTGTACTTGCGGTAAATGCCAAACGCGTCACTGATGAAATGCTAATGGAATCTAGCCGTGCACTCGCAACGTGTTCCCCTCTAGCAATTCATGGTCAAGGCCCATTACTGCCACCACTGGAAGAGATTCACTTGGTATCGAAAAAGATTGCGTTTGCCGTGGCTAAGAAAGCGATCGAGCAAGGCGTTGCACTCGAAATTACAGATGAAGCACTAAATGATGCCATTGAGCAATCGTTCTGGCAGCCGGTTTACCGTCGCTACAAGCGTACAGCATTCTAAGTCTTGAGACGCTTTGTATAATTATTAGCCCTCGTTCTACGAGGGCTTTGTTTTTTTATGCTGTTTGATCTTATTTTAACCATATTTTGGCATAAATGAGCTTCTCAATTTTTGTGCCTATCAGATATGATGAGAAATACACATTCATTTAAGGACATCGATCGTTTTGCTGTTTTCTCGTAGGAAGTCAAAATGGAAGCTTAAATTTTCATGGAAGTGTCTGGCCTTGGTTTTGTCGATCTCTTTACTCAGTCTAGTTGTCACTGTCATTGCTATCGACCGGTGGGTGGTGCTTCAAGCAAAAGCGCAAATTTTTACGGATTATGAACAAGTTCCACAACATGAAGTTGCCGTTGTTCTGGGCACTAGCAAATACATTGGGAAGATTCTCAATATCTACTATACCCACCGCATCAATGCCGCTATCGAACTTTACCAACAAGGTAAAGTAAAGCAATTTCTGCTTAGTGGTGACAATGCTCATCGTTCTTACAACGAGCCCTGGACGATGAAACGAGATTTACTCAAAGCTGGTATTCCAGAAGAAGTGATACATCTTGACTACGCAGGGTTCCGCACATTGGACTCGATCGTCCGTGCTAAAAAGATTTTCGCCTCAGAGCGATTTCTTATCGTTACCCAGCGCTTTCATTGTGAACGCGCGCTATTTATTGCCGATGCCTACAGTATTGATGCTCAATGCCTTGCCGCTGCTGGGCCAACCACAAGCAAGCAAAAATCATCGATGCGTATACGTGAATTACTCGCAAGAGTAAAAGCCTTCCTAGACTTATACATCATGAATACGCAACCACGCTTCCTTGGCCCTCAAGTGCCCATTGTTGCGGTAGACGACATTACCGTCGATAAGAGTGCCGAAGAGCATTCCGAAGAGCGACAAATCCCTACGGAATAACAACGACCTCGAGCGTTTCTCTGCCCCTCAACAGACTCCAAAAATAAATGGGTAGTTTCCTACCCATTTCTAATTCTTAACATCACAATTTCTTATTCTTACTTTGATTAAGAACAAATTGATCTGCTCATTGCGTGTAACATCCATCCAACAAACACACAAGTCAGTTACCTTGCTGTAATAAGTAAATAACAAGACAAAGCCTAAGGAGCATAACCATGACCGCTTTCGCTGTGACATTGAAGAACTGGTTCTTCACTCGCAACAGCATGATTTTAACATCCAATATCATGCTGTTCGTGATTCTATTTAATACCTTACCCTTTGAACCTCAAATCGTAACCGGATTATGCATTTTGGTCTTCGTCGCAGTATTGTGGTTAACGGAAGCCATTCACGTCAGTATCACAGCCCTATTGATTCCTCTACTGGCGGTGTTTCTTGGTGTCTTTAATACCCAAACTGCACTGAACAACTTCTCCAATTCAATTATTTTCTTGTTCCTAGGTGGTTTTGCTCTAGCAGCAGCGCTGCACAAACAAGAGTTGGACAGAGCCATTGCAGACAAAGTACTGCTTATCGCACGCGGTAAGATGTCTGTTGCGGTGTTCATGCTTTTTGGTGTCAGCGCTTCTCTTTCCATGTGGATCTCAAACACTGCGACGACTGCAATGATGTTGCCTCTAGTACTAGGCGTAATGAGCAAGTTAGACGCTGAGAAAAATCATCGCACATTTTTATTTGTGTTACTGGGCATTGCTTACAGTGCATCCATTGGCGGGATCGCTACGCTTGTAGGTAGTCCACCTAACGCGATTGCAGCAGCAGAAGTCGGATTGAACTTTACGGATTGGATGAAATTAGGCCTACCAATTTCATTGATGTTGTTACCGATCGCCGTGCTGGTATTGTATACCATCACCAAACCAGACTTAGGCCATACGTTTGAACTTTCCCATGAGCCTGTTGAGTGGACCAATGGCAAAATGATCACGTTAGCCATCTTCCTGCTAACCGTAACGCTTTGGATCTTCAGTAAGCCAATCAACGCCATGTTAGGTGGTTTTGCCAAGTTTGATACGTTAGTGGCAATGGGTGCAATCTTAATGCTTGGTGCTTCTCGTGCAGTAGAGTGGAAGGACATTGAAAAAACCACGGACTGGGGCGTATTGATCCTCTTCGGCGGTGGTATCTGTTTGAGTAATGTGCTTAAAACAACGGGGACCAGCGTTTTCCTTGCGCACGGATTAACGGGCTTCTTAGAGCAAGCTGGCATTCTACTGACCATTCTCGCGGTTGTGGCGTTTGTGGTATTTCTTACCGAATTTGCGAGTAACACGGCCAGTGCGGCTCTACTAGTGCCGGTCTTTGCCACTATTGCTGAAGCTCTGGGTCTATCCCCGGTGATCTTGTCTGCACTGATTGCAATCGCTGCTTCGTGTGCCTTTATGCTCCCTGTTGCGACCCCACCAAACGCGATTGTATTCGGTACTGGGCACATCAAGCAACAAGAGATGATGCGAATCGGTCTTGTGCTTAATATTGCCTGCATTGGCGCATTAACGCTCTTTGCATGGCTATTCTGGTAACCCTAAAAATAGAGCAGCATACGCTGCTCTATTTTTACTGTTGGCCACGGCATCAAACCAATGCCGCCACTTCCCCCAAAGAGATGATCATTGGTGGTCACAGACCACTTTTATGCCTTAAAACACCTTACTGGTTGATGGCTAGCTGGTTTTGCATACCATAGTTTACTTCGATACAATTTCGACCGTTTCGCTTCGCCAAGTACAACACCTCATCGGCTCGAGCCATCGTTTCTGACACGCGCTCATTTTGCATTTGAGCCACACCAATACTGCATGTTAGTGGTTCCCCATGAACCCACAAATGGCGTTCCACATTTTCACGAATACTCTCCGCTCGTTTCACCGCTCGCTCAATATTGGTATTTGGGCAAAATACGACAAACTCTTCCCCACCCCAGCGTACCAATCGGTCTTCAGCCTCAATTGAGCTTGCAATGACCATGACAAACTCTCTCAACACATCGTCACCCATTTGATGACCAAACTGATCATTTACATTCTTGAACTTATCTAAGTCCAGATAGAGAACGGAGAAAGAGTCATGCCCCCATCTCACCTCTCTTGCTTTTTGCTCCAACCAGGTTTGAACAGCATGGCGATTCATCGCACCCGTTAATGCATCTCGGTGAGCGAGTTCGGCAAACTCACAATTCTGAGTTCGCAGCGTACTATTCATTTTTTTTAAGTGGCGGTGACGCTTCTCCACCCTTTCAAAAGCCAGTTGGCTCTTGCGCAACTCATGAAGAGAAAAAGCAAGACCAAGCGTCATCCAAGAAAACAATAGAACAAACAGTAATGTTGACTGTTCTACGTATTCACCTTCAAACTCGATTTTCTCAATCACAATCTTGTGCTCGCCAAGGCCTGCACTCGCCCCGGTAGCAAGATCAATACGAGTAATGTTGGAAAACTCTGGGCCCGAATGTTCAATCGCGACATGGTTATCAGCCAACCACCATGTCATCACTTGCAAGTTGTTAATTGGAATTTCAATCGTTTCACCAAAGTCCGATGGTGAAAATTGCATCCCATTGTACTTAATCGTGTATTCATCATCTGGATTCGAATACTCGGGGTTATAGTTTCTCAGATACAAACGAAGCTCTTTATCACCTTCGCCTGCATTTTCATAGCGTAACTTCAGTCGGACGGTGTGGTAGTTTGAAAGGTCAATGCCCTTTGTCGCCTCTATGACATCGGTATAAATTGAGATACCGCAATATGGCCAAGCATATTGGCTTTTTTTAATATCACAACTCAGAGTTAAACCATTTTCTTGATAGGAGATATCAGCTTCACTCATGCCTCCTGCGCTAGCATCACTCGTCGCATGAAAGTTGAATTTGTCCGGCGTAATCACAAGCTTTCGCGTATCACCTATCAGACTATAAATGGCAACCAAACTGATGGTAAAAATAGAGAGTGCAAAAATGAGTTTATGTATCCGCTTCATTGACAATATTACCTAGCTTCGCTGTTGTTATACTTATTTAGCTGTCATTATGCTATATAGCACAGTGTACTGATGCTTTTTCTAACTTCAAATTAAGTTTTTTATCAAGAGATATTGCCACCTCTTTCCAAAAAAATCTCATTTTTGAAACCGACTACAATTATATGGCGTGATATTACTCCAATAAAACATCAATTTTCCATTAAGTACTGCTTTGCGAAAAGGTTCACACTCTCACCTCTTGAGCAGCGTAGGTACTGTTCTGATATAATGGCCAAAAACACAATAATGAGTAATGTCATGTCAATAATTGCGACTGGCACGCTAAACAAAATGCGTGCTTCTCTTGATGGTGCTGTCAGCTACCGTTTACCAGTAGGCAAGGAAGAGGTGGATTTAAGTCTGTTTCTTGGTCAAACACTTACCCTGACTCACACAGGCAACATCTACTGCTGCTCTTGCGGCAACAAAACTAAGAAAAGCTATTCTCAAGGTCACTGCTTCGTTTGTATGAAGAAGTTGGCGAGCTGCGATATGTGCATCATGAAGCCAGAAACTTGTCACTACGAGCAAGGCACCTGCCGAGAACCGCAATGGGGTGAAGAAAACTGCATGGTAAATCACTTCGTTTACTTATCGAACACTTCAAGCCTAAAAGTGGGTATCACCCGTTACACCCAAATTCCAACACGTTGGATTGATCAAGGCGCGACGCAAGGTCTACCGATCTTTAAAGTAAAAACGCGTCATATTTCTGGTTTGATTGAAGTGGAATTAGCAAAACATATCGCTGACAAAACTAACTGGCGTACATTACTAAAAGGCGATGGCGAACCTATCGCACTGCAAGACCGCTTTGCTGAACTTCTGCCACTGGTGGAAGATAAGATTGCTGAGATCAAACAACAATACGGTGAAGACGCGATTGAAGTACTCAGTGAAAGCATTACCGATTTGAGCTACCCAGTTCAGCAACATCCAACCAAAATAACGTCGCACAATTTCGATAAGAACCCTGTCGTAACGGGCACGCTGCAAGGCATCAAAGGTCAGTACCTAATCTTTGATACTGGCGTAATCAACGTGCGTAAATTTACCTCGTACGAAGTAGAAGTGAGCGCATAAGCCATCTTTGACCTTACCGAAAAGCAAAAAGCTCGAGCCATGTGCTCGAGCTTTTATTTTTTCTGGGAAATAATAGGCGTTACGCGTCTAGAGTCCTTTCCAACACATCAAACAACATATCGATTTCCGCCGTTGTGTTGTAATGCATACAGCCAATGCGAACCACGCCACCAGATTCTTCTAAACCTAATTGACGAACCAAGGCAAGTGCGTAGAAGTGGCCATTCCAAACGCAGATGTTATTCTCGCCTAATGTCTTGGCGATGAACTCCGGTGAGTACTTGTCGAACGTAAGCGCAAATGTCGGCGTTCTTCGTTGGCTACCTTCATCATCAATACCAAACAGATTCACCCCATCAAGTGCGCTTAAACGCTGTAAAAAATGCTCGCTCAGTTGTTGTTCATGCTGATTGTATAAAGCATAGCTTTGTTCTAAACGCTGGCGAAGTGATGAGCCCGCATCACCAAATTGAGCTAAATACGCCACCGCAGCCGTCACGCCGGCTAAGCCTTCAAAGCTTTGTGTACCGGTTTCAAAACGCCCCGGACCAATGTTGGTTGCAGGCTCAACTTTATAGGGCTTAATACTGTGTAGCCATTGATCTGCAACATAAGCGATGCCCACGTGTGGACCAAAAAACTTGTACGCCGAACAAACTAGAAAGTCACAATCTAACTCTTGCACATCAATTAAGTGGTGCGGCGCGTAATGAACCGCGTCTACATAAACTTGAGCACCAGTGTTGTGTGCCATCTCAACCACTCGATGTATATCAACAATAGACCCGGTCGTATTCGAAGCATAGGTTACGGCTACTAAGCGGGTCTTCTCACTCAATAAGCTCTGAAGATGCTCAAGATCGAGTGTACAATCTTCTTCATTAATACGAACCTGATGAACCACAGCCCCTTTATCTTCTGCTGCTTGTTGCCAGCTCGACACGTTAGAGTAATGATCTAGAGCAGAAACAATGATTTCATCCCCTTCTTTCCAATCGCGGCTAATGGCGCGGCTTAGTTGGAAAGTCAGTGACGTCATGTTGGCACCAAACACAATATTACCGGATGACGGCGCGTTCAGTAATGCTTGTGCTGACTCTCGTGCCGCTTGCATGACATTGACTGTCACTTGGCTAGAGAAGTAGTGGCCACCAAGATTGGAATTAAAATGGCCAAGGTAGTTCACCATGCTATCCAACACCGATTGCGGCACTTGTGAACCACCAGGGCCGTCAAAAAATGTCACCGGCCGCTCATTGTGATATTGCGCTAGTGCCGGGAATTGATCTCGGATTTGATTAAGATTGAAGTTCATTTCGCTTGTCCATCGCTGTCAATACAAAGACATCCATATGACCTTCTTGGTCATTAATTACTGAGCGAATTGGCACAGCATTGTGCCACAGTTTGCTGTCTGCCAGCATCGCCACTTCCCCATTCTCAAGCACTTTGCGGAAGAATGGTGCTTGGTTATGGCTGCTATAAAGCATGATATCGCCACCCATAATGTTGTGGCGACTCACTCCAACCAAAGCAATATGATCGAAACCGTCTTGGTGTACGCCTTCTGGTGCCACTTGGGTTTCATCATAAATCGCGGTGATTCGAATTTGGTGAATTTCTATTTCTTGACCATCGACCAAGTGATTCGCGTTGACGAACAACTCGCACATTTCACGGAAGCCCTCACTTAAAAGAATATCTTTCTCGATCGGTTCGAATTGACGAACCACATCTCCCTGAAATCGGTTGATATCCGAAGATTGCACAAAGCTGTTTTTATTTAAGTCAATGACCTGTCCATCTTCAAAACCAACAACAGAGTAACGTCTTAAACGATATTGACCATCTGCATGCTCGGTACGTGGTAAGCCTTCAAAGGAAGCAGATAGTTGTTCAATCGCAGCCATGCTGAGCTGAGTTAAATGTAGAGTATTCTCACGTGAATGTAACATCATTGGCTCCTTTAATGAGGCACACCTGGTTAGCTAAGTTAACATTTAATTTACATTCTAGGATACGCAAACATTCTGCAATTACCAGAATTTGACGTTGATAGCTTCAACAAAACAGAAAAAATAATACTTAAAACCACCGAGTTATCACTTCGTAGTTTAAATGTTCAAAACGAGCCTAATGCAACATTTGAAACTAGAGTTCTCCACTATAAACAGAATTTTATTCTACCCCGTACAGTTGCTCCACTATCACAAGCAAGTTCTAACCTATAACCAATAATTCGATCGGCTCTTTTCGTTTATGCTTTTAAAGCACTAAGAATTTCCATACAATCGAAAGAAATGTTCAGCCCTCTTTGGAGCCATAATGAGCGAAGTAAAACACTGTAAACTATTAATTCTTGGTTCTGGTCCAGCAGGTTACACTGCGGCGGTATACGCAGCGCGTGCCAATCTAAACCCTGTGCTTGTGACGGGAATGCAACAAGGTGGCCAGCTAACCACAACAACAGAAGTAGAAAATTGGCCTGGCGACGCAGAAGGTCTAACTGGCCCTAGCTTGATGGAGCGCATGAAAGAACACGCAGAACGATTCGAAACAGAAATCGTGTTCGATCACATCAATGAAGTGGATCTGTCTCAACGTCCATTCCGCCTGAAAGGTGACTCTGGTAAGTACACTTGTGATGCGTTAATAATCTCTACAGGCGCATCAGCTAAATACCTAGGTCTTGAATCTGAGGAAGCATTTAAAGGTCGTGGTGTATCAGCGTGCGCAACCTGTGACGGTTTCTTCTACCGTAATCAAAAAGTGGCGGTTGTGGGTGGTGGTAATACTGCCGTTGAAGAAGCACTTTACCTATCTAACATTGCATCAGAAGTCCACCTAATCCACCGCCGTGACACTTTCCGTGCGGAGAAGATCCTTGTGAATCGTCTGATGGATAAAGTAGAAAGCGGCAACATCATTCTTCATACGGATCGAACTCTAGATGAAGTGCTAGGCGACGAAATGGGTGTTACTGGCGTCCGTATTAAAGATGTCAACAACGGTACAACGGAAGATTTAGAAGTGATGGGCGCATTCATTGCGATCGGTCACCAACCGAATACGCAAATCTTTGAAGGCCAAGTCGATATGAAAGATGGATACATCATCGTTAAGTCAGGCCTAGACGGCAACGCGACGCAAACCAGTATTGAAGGTGTGTTTGCAGCTGGTGACGTTATGGACCACAACTACCGCCAAGCTATCACCTCCGCAGGTACTGGTTGTATGGCAGCACTTGATGCAGAGCGTTTCCTAGACGCTTTACCAGAATAACTGAACACAATCGGTATATTGACAAATAACTTTTCACATTTGTGTCATATCCTTATAGCCCAACGGTATTCCCGTTGGGTTTTCTTTTGTATACTACTGCCCATTAAAACAATTATCATTAAACCTTCATAATGGATAAGAAAAAGCAAAGCAGCTTGAATAAGTGGCTTAAGCAACAAAGTAAACTGGCCAAGCGCTGGTTAATGATTGCAATAGGCCTAGGCGTACTATCAAGCGTGTTTTTATTGGCTCAAGCAGCCCTGCTCGCCTCCATTCTTCATCAGTTAATCATTGAGCATGTGGACAAAAGCGAACTCGTTTGGCATTTTGCTGGATTAGGTGCCACTGTAGTTGGACGCGCAGTCTGTGCTTGGGGGCGCGAAATTGCGGGGTACCGTTGCGGTGAACAGATCCGTGTGTATATTCGTCAACTGATTCTAGACAAAGTCCATCAACTCGGTCCGGCATACATCAAAGGCAAACCTGCCGGTAGCTGGGCAACACTGATCCTAGAGCAAGTCGAAGACATGCAAGATTTCTTTTCTCGCTACCTTCCTCAAATGTCGCTTTCTATATTAGTTCCTTTCGTCATCCTTGTGGTGGTATTTCCAATTAACTGGGTGGCTGGCTTAATCTTTCTAATCACGGCGCCGCTTGTACCTATATTCATGGCGCTAGTTGGCATGAAAGCCGCAGACGCAAACCGCAAAAACTTCAAAGCACTACAGCGACTTTCTGGTCATTTCTACGACCGTCTGCAAGCCATGACGACGATCCGCTTGTTCGACCGTACAACATCAGAAACTGAAACATTGAAAGGCGCGTCAGAAGTGTTCCGTACTCGTACTATGGACGTGTTGAAGATTGCCTTCCTATCTTCTGCCGTGCTTGAGTTCTTCACTTCGATTTCGATTGCCATTACTGCGGTTTACTTCGGTTTCAGCTACATCGGTGAACTGAACTTCGGCTACTACGGAACTGGCGTGACGCTGTTCGCAGGTCTGTTTATTCTGATCCTTGCGCCTGAGTTTTACCAACCACTGCGAGACCTTGGTACTTTCTACCATGCGAAGCAGCAAGCGGTTGGCGCTGCAGAGAGCATCGTTGAGTTCTTAGATCTCGATGTAGACCAAGTTAAAAACGGCAGTAAAGTTGTTGAGCAAAACGCTCCGATTCATATAGAAGCCAATGATCTCGTTATCTTCAGCCCAGAAGGCAAACAGCTAGCAGGACCCCTCACCTTCTCATTGAATGCCAACCAAAGTACAGCATTGGTCGGCCCAAGTGGTGCAGGTAAAACCAGCCTAGTAAACACTATTCTTGGCTTTATGCCATATAGCGGCAGCTTAAAGATCAACAACTGTGAATTGTCTGAACTTGATTTAGCCATATGGCGTAAGACGATCAGTTGGATTGGTCAGAATCCAATGCTTCTACATGGTAGCATTCGTGACAATGTCACGCTTGGTAAGCAAGATATTCAAGACAAACAAGTGCACTCGGTACTCAGTGACTCTCACGCCGCAGAGTTTGTAGAGATGCACGGTTTGGAATACCAAATCTCTGACCGCTCAGGTGGCTTGTCTGTGGGCCAGGCGCAACGCCTTGCGCTAGCTCGGGCAATGCTACAAAACGGTCGTTTTTGGCTATTAGACGAACCGATGGCAAGTTTGGATGCACGTAGCGAGAAACTTGTGATGGAAGGCATCGACAAATACACAGCGTCGACTACAAATTTGATGATCACTCATCAGCTGGCACCACTGCAGAATGTGTCTCAGATTTTGGTGATGCAACAAGGTCAAATCATTCAACGCGGTGACTACGCAACATTGGCGTCTCAAGAAGGTTTATTTAAAGAAATGTTGACGGCCAACTTAGCTCAACGTGAATCAGACAAGGGCAACTTAGATGCGTGATTTACTCCCTTATCTAAAACTGTATAAAAAGCATTGGTTTGGTTTGTCACTGGGTATGCTCCTAGCATTCCTAACACTAGCCGCTTCTATTGGTCTGCTAACGCTGTCAGGTTGGTTTATCTCTGCAGCTGCGGTTGCAGGCTTGACCATCGCTCGTGAAACCTTCAATTACATGCTTCCAGGAGCAGGTGTTCGTGGTGCAGCAATGGCACGTACGGCAGGTCGTTGGGGTGAGCGCGTTGTTAGCCACAACGCAACCTTCAAATTACTGACTGATTTACGTATCTTCTTCTTCAAGAAGCTTGCACCGTTGATCCCCGGTCGTGTTTCGACTTTGCGTGATGCGGATTTGCTAAACCGTCTGGTGGCGGATGTAGATGCAATGGACCATGTTTACTTACGTCTGATCAGCCCTGTGATTGTGGGCGTGTTTGGCATCTTGTCGCTAACCGCTGTGCTTGCTTTCTTTGACTGGCACCTTGCCCTATTACTTGGCGGTACTCTAACGGTAATGCTGCTAGTGTGGCCGGTATTGTTCTACAAACTTGGTAAGAATAACGGCGAACACCTGACTCAAAATAAAGCACAGCTACGAGTAGCAACACTGGACTGGCTTCAAGGTTACAGCGAACTGAGCCTATTTGGCGCAGAAGAACGCTACCGTAATGTGATTCTAAAGAAGCAAAAGCAGCTACTATCCAATCAATTCGTCAACGCTAACCTAACAGGTATGGCTTCTGGTCTGTTGATGCTAGCGAATGGTTTAACCTTAGTTGCTATGCTTTGGTTTGCTGCGGACGGTGTTGGTGGTCGTGCGCCAGATCCTTGGATTGCGCTATTTGCGTTTGCCACCATGGCGAGTTTTGAAATTCTGATGCCAATCGCAGGCGCTTTCCAATACCTTGGTCAAACATTGACTTCAGCACGTCGATTAAACGAAATCACCTTAGCTGAGCCAGACGTTGTCTTCCCAGAAGCATCAAAACATGTAGACCGACCACTGGATATTGAGTTCAACAAAGTTGATTTCACCTACCCTGATGGTCAGCAAAAAGTACTGAAAGATCTAACACTATCACTGCCACTAGGCTCAAAAACGGCGATTGTCGGTCAAACCGGTTCTGGTAAATCGACGCTTATTCAATTGCTTTGCCGCTACTGGGATGTAAACCAAGGTCAAGTGAGCATCGGTCGTGCGCCTCTACAAGATTGGAGCGAATCCGATCTGCGCGCAGCAATCACAGTAGTGAGTCAACGTGTTGATGTTCTTAATGGCACATTGCGTGACAACCTATTGCTTGCAGCCCCAGAAGCCACGGACGAACAACTGGCTGATATTCTTACGAAAGTAGATTTAACGAATCTATTAGACGAGCCGGGATTGAACGCTTGGTTAGGTGATGGCGGACGTCAACTGTCCGGTGGCGAAAAGCGTCGAATTGGTATTGCTCGTGCCCTATTGCGCGATGCCCCTATCCTACTTCTTGATGAACCAACCGAAGGCCTGGACAAACGCACTGAGCATACGGTAATGAAACTGTTCAAAGAGCACTTTGCGAACAAAACTGTGGTATTTATTACTCACCGTTTGATTGAGTTAGAAAGCATGGACAACATCTGTCTGATGGAGCAAGGCGAGATCATCGAACAAGGTAGCCACCTAGCTCTGCTTGCTCAGAAAGGGCGTTACCACCAGCTTTTTCAGTCTCTGTAATTTAGAGACTCAAATACACAAAGGGCTCATCCGCTCATGAGCCCTTTTCTTTTGCTCTCACTGTTCCCAAAGCAAGTGCAAAATCGATTATCGACCCGATTCTGCCAGGTAAGCCGACATTCCAGCCTCAGGCACCATAACGTCAACCGTAGCCCACACTAGGTGCGTCTCATTTTTCAATCTGTCTTCAGTAAGCACCATTCTCGCTTGGTACTCTTGGTCATTCGAAACATACACCGATCCAACCATACCAGCCAACTCGGAAGGCTCTAAGCGAATACCTGCTGTGCTTCACTGTTGTCCGTATAGCGAAGGTGTCCGGGGTTTCTCGAAGTGGGTTTTATTATGGATTAAGCTCCGTCATAAGGCTATTCAGCGCGAGGCAAATCGTCACGAGCTTGATACAAAGGTCAAAGAGGCTTTTGACAACAGTAAAGGTCGAGATGGCTCGATGCGCATCCACCCATTAGAAATTTACATCTATAGAAAAACAAAAAGCGCCGCAATTGCGACGCTTTAAAGGATTATATCACAGGTCGTGATTAAGCGTACTCTCGCTCAAATTCGCGCATGAAGTCAACCAAGGCTTGAACCCCCTCTAACGGCATTGCGTTGTAAATCGACGCGCGCATACCGCCGACTGCACGATGACCTTTTAACGCTTTCAAACCTTTTGCGTCTGCCAATTCTAAGAACGTAGCATCGAGCTCTGGTTTTGCTAGTTGAAAGGGTACGTTCATTAATGAACGATTTACCTTGTATACATTGTTACTATAGAAATCAGACTGATCGATGTAATCATAAATCAGTTGTGCTTTCTCACGATTCACCTGTTCCATCGCTTTGACACCACCCTGCCCTTTGAGCCATTTGAATACCAGCCCTGATAAATACCAAGCAAACGTTGGTGGCGTATTGAACATCGATTCTTTCTCTGCCAGTACCGTGTAATCTAGAATACTTGGCAGTACTTCTTTAGCTAAACCAAGTAGATCATCTCTAACAATGGCGATTGCAATACCCGATGGACCGATGTTCTTCTGCGCGCCAGCATAGATAACACCGTATTTAGAGACATCGATTTCTCGCGATAAGATGTTCGATGACATATCAGCAACGATTGGTTTGTCCGTTACCGGTAAATCATTGATTTCAACACCATCAATGGTTTCATTTGGACAAAAATGCACGTACGCCGCATCCGGAGAAATGTGCCACTCACTTGCAGGTAAAATCGCCACTTTACCTTCAATTTCAGTCTTAGCGTTGAATACATCTGGTTCACAGTATTTTTGGGCTTCTACAACCGCACTTTCTGCCCAGTATCCACCATCAATGTAAGTCGCTGTTTCCGCGTTACCTAATAGGTTTAGCGGCACAGCAGCGAATTGAGCTCGAGCACCACCCTGGCAAAACAGTACTTTATAGTTATCTGGAATGCTCAGAAGATCGCGCAAGTCTTGCTCAGCCTCTTCTGCAACCTTGATGAATTCTTTACTTCTGTGACTGATTTCCATCACTGAAGTACCCAGACCTTGCCAGTTAATTAGCTCCTTTTGTGCTTGCTGCATGACTGCTTTAGGCAGACCTGCTGGCCCTGCACTGAAGTTAAATACGTTGTCCGTATTTTGTTCCATGATGCTCATTGCTCCTGCTAAATAAAGATTACAAAGAAAGTAATATCACGTTTTTACAAGGATAAAAACAAGAAAAGAGGTCTTACGACCTCTTTTTAAAATGAAAAAGTTAAAACTCACTTTGTATACCCAAATGACCTTAAGATATCGATACTGCGATACGGGTGTGGGTAGCAATCCTCTACTGCATCAAAGCCGGCATGAGTAAGGCTATTAAAGAAAACTCTTGCCCATTTTCGAACTTCAACTTTCCGTCCGATATTTGTGCTTTCAACTCGTAACCGCTGTCAGTTTTTTCAATCATTTCCATCACCATTAACTCGTCAATACTCTCCTGAATGAATGGGTAAAGATCCACTAACTCATCAGAAAAATAGGTACTTAATGAGCCATTAGTCGCCGTCACGAGTTTCATTGGGTCCTGAGTAATATCAGTCGTTCCTTGAGGCACAGACAATTGCCATTCATTGCGGAACTTACCTTCACCAAACGCTAAAGACAGTTCGTTTACTGAAAGACGGAAACCTTTATCAAACAACGTATTAATATGAGGCAATAAACTTTTAATGTCTTGATCATCTAACAGGGGAGAACTTTGATATATCGACATTATTTGATCAAACGACTGACTATCTACATCAGCAATAGAGAAGTCCAGTTTAAAATCGTCTACTTGTGTCCCATCTGTCAGATGCATTTTCTTCGCGCTAATATTCAGATCGCTATTGAGCTTCTCACCCGCTTCATCTAACTTGGTATGACCACGATAGCTTGCATTCTCTATCATGAAAACCGGCGCAAGTGTCGCATCAACCACATCCAACTTTTGTAACGTGAAAGTCTGCTCGCCTAACCAATACCCTTTTGCTTGCTTGCCTTTACCTTGTCCAGTTAAATTACTGAGGTGGAACTCTTCGCCATTCGCAAAATCGACTTGAACAGAAGGCACAGACACTTGATAGTTCAAATCACCTAACACGGTGACATCCCCTGTCACTTGTACTGGGCTAGTCGAGAAAGAAACGCCTTGTGCTTCATTCTGGTAACTCCAACTATCGAGATCAAGGGTAAATGCCGTGTTGCCATTAAGTTGAGTTTGGCTGTGCATAGTAAGAGGTAAGAAAGCGCTATCAACTAACGTGGAATCAGCCGTCAGACTGGTGAGGCCATGGCTTACCTTGCTAGTCACATCAAATGTTGTTGCCAACCCATCGCGCTCCAGCTGTGTTTTTAACACGGGATCGACAACCGTATAGCGAGTCAGCACCAAAGATGAAAGGTAGCCACGATCGTATTTAACGATTTCCCCCTTAACTGTTCCATCATTCATATTGGCAATACCATCCTCAATGATGGATTGGCCAATTTGCCCAACCGCCAGCGGCCAACAAAGCGCAAGTACAACAGCACCACCGATTGCACCGATTTTTTTTAAATTTTCCATAATGTCACTTTTTAAGTATTTTTGTTCAGTCTAACCTAAACCTAAAGCGGATAAAACATTGAGACAAATCAGAGTATTGATGCTTACCCTAGCCCATTAGTCAAGAATAAAACCTAGCTCTCACTCATTAGCGCACTAAATTGGTATGGTAAATTTGCTAACTGATAACCGGAGCTCAAACACTCGTGAACCGCTACGCTGTATTGTGCCTTGATAATAACCCCAACAGTGCCGAGCAATTTCGATTGGAGCTGACCGCTTTTTCTAGCAAGTTTGATATCCTCTCTGCTGAATCAATAGAAGAAGCAACACTTGCATTAAAAGAGATAGAGCTGCGCCAACAAACGGTCGCCCTCGTCATCGCGAGCCATCATGGCAATTTTAATAGCGTTGATTTTCTTATTGGACTTGACCGAGAGCCTCACACTAAACGGGCCCGAAAAATTCTGATCAGCTGTTCCTCAGACATTGACGCCATTCTAACTGCAGTTAACGAAGGCCGACTCGATCATTGTTTAACTAAGCCTCTTCCGGACAACGTGCTTCTCCAAACAGCACAAAAAGAACTGACGCAATTTATTCTGCGCTATGAAAAAGATGACTTACTCAACTACAGTCAAATTCTAGACCAGCACAAATTGTTGCGCGCTCACATCGAGCATCAAATGCACAACTACCAAGCTGGTTTTTTGAATGACTATCATGCCCTTTCCGACCATGATTTAACCGAGCAAGTTGTGAGTGCACTAGAGCACTTTTTCCAACAAAATGACGACACTAACGCCTGTCGCACCTATTCCCCTGAACACTTTCTGACCATTGAAGGAGAACCTAATTGTTTTCTGTGGTTCATTACCAAAGGTGAAGTGGCGCTTTATAAAAGGGATGAATTGGGGATGCAAAGAGAAGTGGTGCGTCATTCAAAAGGCAATATTGTAGGAGGTATGTCCTTTGTCACGGGGGAGAGATCCTTTTCAACGGCACTCACGCTAACTCAAACTGAAGTGATCAAACTTGATCGCAATGTTTTCCGGAAAGTGATGCAAAGCAACTCTAACCTATTGCCCCTATTTACTAACCTGCTGTTGCGCCACTTTAACCGGCGTCTCCAACGTAGTATCAATACAAAACTAAAATTGCAAAAAACCTTAGAGTCTTTGGAGTCTGCTCACCAGCAATTAATTGAACGTGAGAAGATGGCTATGCTTGGTCAGCTTGTTGCTGGCGTTGCCCATGAGCTAAACAACCCCATAGCTGCAATATTGCGGGGGGTAGAAAACCTCTCGTCGACCTTAGAACTCATACTTAACGCGCTCCCCTCCCAGGATATCCAGACCAAAGGCGTGGAATTATTGACCCGAGCAAAAAGTACAACTCCCACCTCAACGGCCGAACTAAGAGAGAGAGTAAAGCAACTGACTCCTGCACTCCCAAATAGGACATTAGCCAAAAAAATGGTGAATTTAGGTCTGGAACGAGACTTAGAGCTCATCTCTCAATTAAAACGCCAAAAAACGGACACTTTACAAACACTCGGCACACTGGATCACTATCACCAGGCTGGCGTATCACTACGTTCTATTCATGTTTGTGCCGCTAGAATCGCCGATATGGTCAAAAGCTTGAAAGGTTATGCCCGCTCGGATGATGAGAGCTTGCACTACGCAGACTTACATGAAGGTATCGAAGATACGCTAGTGATATTTGAGAATAAGCTCAAGATGCACCATGTCACCACTGACTATGCCGAGCTTCCCTATACACTTTGTCAACCAGTTGCATTGCAACAAGTTTGGACGAACTTAATTTCCAATGCCATTGATGCATTCCCTGAAAAAGGGACACTCGCGATTCAATCAAAATTAGCCACAAAAAACCATCAAACCTACGCAGTAATTTCATTTAAAGATAATGGCAGCGGTATTCCAGAATCACAACAACAAGCCATTTTTGAACTCAATTTTACAACAAAAAAAGAAGGTAACTTCGGCCTAGGTATAGGACTGTCTATCTGTCAGCAAATCGTTGCGAGCCACAAAGGCTGGATAGAAGTGGAATCGGAAGTCGGCCACTTCACTTGCATGACAGTCTGGTTACCTATCATACGAGAAGGAAATGAAGAATGACTAAATATCTGATTTTATGCGTGGATGACGAAAGAGAGGTCTTGGACAGTGTCCTTCAAGATTTGATCCCATTCGAAGATAACTTTGTTGTAGAAGGCGCGCAGTCGGTTACGGAAGCGAAGCAAGTTATCGAAGAACTGGCGGAAGATGGTGTTCAGCTCGCGCTTATTCTTTGCGATCACATCATGCCAGAACAAACGGGTATCAGCTTTTTAATTGAACTTAGTCAAAATAGTCATACTAAAGCGGCACGCAAACTCCTCCTCACCGGACAAGCAGACTTGGAAGACACGGTAGAGGCGGTAAACCACGCGAGTCTAGACTACTACATTGCCAAACCTTGGACAGGCAAAGAGTTAAGAGAAACTCTCGTCGCTCAGCTCACTACATTTATGATTGAGAATGACGAGGATCTATTATCGTGGACCACCATTCTTGATTCTGAAACCATCTTAAATGCAATGGCAGCAAGACGGAGTAGCTTTGGCGAATGACGGATAATTAAATCTATCACCTTAACATCGCGGCACGATTTTTGCTCAGAAACTAGCACAATGGCATCATTTGACAAAACATCGACATATTTTTAATGGTCGTAGACCATGGTTTTTATTATGATGTCGAATAAATTAGAATATGGTTCAAGTGGTTACTTGAATCCATGGAAACATTGAACAAGGTTTATCGTTAGTTATGCGTAAAACATTATTAGCCACAGCCCTTTTGTTGGCATCAAGCCACGCGCTTGCCGCAAACGATCGCAACGCCCCGGCAACCATGAGCAACTTTAGCTACGACTACTTCGAAGCAAGAATTGGTGCAAGCCCTTTAACATTTGGTGCTGGTTTTAGTAAATCAATTCACCCAAACGCGCACATCATCGCTCGTATTGACTCTGAGTTCGAAAGCGATTTCGATTCTGCCGCAGGTTTTGGTTTCCACTCACCACTCAATAACTGGGCAGATCTAACTGGTGCAATGCTGATGCGGGTTGTACAACCATCCTCTTCTAGTAGTACTGACGTTGGTATGGAACTTAACCTAGGAGTGCGCCAATGGCTTGGGCCTCAACTAGAAGTAGGCGGAAAAGTGGGTTACGTGTCTATTGACAATGACGATGATTGGATGGGTTCTGCTTACGCACGTTTCCACTCTACAGAGCTATTTTCTCTAGGTGCTGAAGCGCGTATCAACGACTTCTATGGTGATCAGGTAATGTTCACTACCCGTTTCAAGTTTTAAGCATTAGAACTAAACATAAAAACCGAGGTTAATGCCTCGGTTTTTTATTTTGAGATAACGAACTCGACGAAGTAGTCAAAGCATCCATTTCCCTTCGTCCGCTTTCAATTCTCTCTTTTATGACTCACCTACTTCATCCTAAACGAGTCAATCGTCATAAACGCTATATGCCCAAGTGACTCCAAGATATAAGATTCAGAGCGCGTTGCCTCAACTCGTATACATCGTTAACCAGTTTTATTTAAAACCACTTCGGTATCGTTTATTCACACATAGCCAGAAGTTGCTTCTTGCGCGGCTCTTGGATTAATTTCCAATGCACACCGTCAACCGCACCGGCAAACTTCCATAAAAGCTTCACATCAACATCACTACCGTATGCCGCTTTCACTTTATTAAATGTTTCTACTGGTCCGATTGACAAAAACGTATCAACATCATCAATACCCGCTTTCTTGACCATGCGTTCAAGAGTGAGTTGCATGTTTGGTAAATCACGCAAGCGTCTGCTTTCAGAAGACTTCTGGTACTTTCGCTCTTTAATTGAGCAATCTATCGATTTTTGTAATAGAGCATCCAATCCCGAAAATTCCGAATCAAAAAGCTCGGTTACATCATAATAATTTACCGTTGCCGTCGTTTGTTTTTTGACGTGCTTATATTTTTCGCAGTTCAGTTGAGTAAATTCTTTGTCTAAGCCATTTCCACCACGTAAATAACAACTATCGTTACTTACTAGAGCAAACATGGCATCATTACTAAACAAACCTATTCCGCCGAACATTGAGCGTTTCTGATACTTACTAAAATTACTTACATAGTTAAAAAAAGCTTGGTCTGTCATGTCCATTGACCTCTTTAATCTGAATAAATTACCCCGATTAGCGATGTCACCAGATAAACAGCAGCTTGTTGCGAATAAAAAAATGTCGATATGTTGGCGATATTTATGTGAATTGTGCTTACCAACTAAGTCAATCATACTTAACGTTAAAAAATAAGTTAGGATCTCCGTCACAGATGCCAAATCACAAACTCAATACATGTGACGAAAATCACACCAGTGACAATTAGAACGCTATTTTTTTGACGGTTCACGTATCAATAATCACATAATCATATGCTAAACGTGAAAACTATCGTTATCGATTGCGCATTTGATTGAAAAGTCACACGCTGTGGATGTAAAATGTATGAAAGCTCTCTAGCACAATATTCTAATGGAACATTTATCATTTTTTTGGCTGCCAAATAATAAAGACAAGCTCATAAAAGCACTGGAGTCAGAGTTCGCTCAGTTAGTAGAGCAATCGATTTCTACAGGGAAAATTTCTCTCCCTCCCATCCCTGATGTCGTCTTAAAAATTCAAACACTTTGTACCGATGAAAGTACAACTATTGTTGAAATTGCTAACGCACTTTTAGAAGACCCTGGTCTTGCAGCTGTAGTTATTCGAGTTGCCAATTCCGTGATGTTCAATCGTCGCAATATCACATGTACGGACTTGACGACTGCCGTTTCGCGCCTTGGAATTCTTCGAGTAAGGGACATCGTAACCGCTCAATCGATTGAGCAGCTCAAACATTCCGTTAATCTCACTAAAGAGTGTAACGCTATATTGATGAAAAGTGCTGCGGTTTCACGAGAGCTTGGTGCCACCATGGTACTGGTGGCTCAAGAGTTTCGTAAACATGAGCCTGACACTTATGGGCACCTTGAACAAGAAAAGGCATTACTGGTCGGTTTATTAGCGGATATAGGCTTATTCTGCTTAATTAGCGAATACCACCTTTACTTGGATAAAGGGAATTACCTCGACGCTGATATTGCTTTGCAAATTTTCCAAACTCGTTGCTCAGCGACCAGTAAACTGGTTTTGGAAAGTTGGGGGTTTGATAATGACTTTAGAGAAGTCTCATCGAATGAAAAGTATCAAGAAATCAGACCTGATGTTAGCTATTTAGACATCGCGCGAATTGCCAATCACTTGCTGATGTTCCGCAGTCAAGATGAGCGAATTGAAGACCACGAAGTCGAATTTAATGTCACTGGCGCTGAAGTTTTGTTTGATTTAAGCAACATGAATGACACGCTCTTCAAAAATAAAATCAACGACGTTCTACGTACCAGCGGTCTCTAATTATTACATCAACAATACACAGTCACGTAAAATCTAATGCCCCGTCATCATGCATGAGGGTTTAATTTACTCGACTTGCCTCATAAGGAATGCTTGAGCTTTATGTTTTCAGGGATGTTATTTATCTTCGCCCCACTTGTTGTGGGGTATTTAATACCAATTTCTCGTGCTTCGATTCTTGAGAAAATAAATCAATCAACGTCGTACCTCATTTATGTCATATTGTCTTTAATGGGCTTGAGCTTAGCGGCATTAGACAACCTAGGCAGTAATTTACAGACCATTTTACTTTATGCTGGTACCTTTTTTGTCTGCTTGAGCCTATGTAACCTATGCGCTTTACCTATCGTTGATAAATTGCTTCCATTGCAGACCGATCAATCTCAAAAAAATCTTCCTTTATCTTCAATGGTGCTGGAATCCTGTAAGCTCATTATCGTTGTCGGCGGAGGATTAGTACTTGGCCTTCTCTTGCCGATAGGGCTTTCTTGGGTAGACACCGCCAGTGAATGGATTTTATTTCTCCTCCTGTTTTTTATTGGCATTCAGCTACGCAACAGTGGCCTCACATTAAGACAAATCTTGCTTAATAAACAAGGAATGGCGATTGCTAGCATCATAATTGCCACTTGTATGATAGGCGGAGCAATGGCTTCTGTTTTTCTTGATATACCTTTGTATAAAGCGCTTGCGATGTCTTCAGGATTTGGTTGGTATTCACTCGCTGGCATTTTGATGGGTGATGCTTTTGGGCCTGTTTTCGGTGGTGCGTCATTCTTAATCGAATTGATGCGTGAATTAGTTGCGCTCGTGGCAATTCCACTATTTATTCGTCGTTACCCTTGCACCGCCATTGGCTATGCTGGCGCTACTGCAATGGACTTCACTCTACCCGTGATTCAAACCACAGGAGGGGTTCGTTGTGTGCCTGTTGCGATTGTTAGCGGCTTTATCCTAAGCCTACTTGTTCCTGTCATGATGCTTTTCTTTGTATCACTTGCTAGCTAGATCTCAGGAATACTCGTTAACATCCATTACAATACGGCAAAAATTACGCCACCTGAGCAACCTAATATCGCGTGTAAGCTTGCAAATATAGTCATTATCACTAACCTTGCATATCGATGCTATTCAGGTAGAACAAACAGAAGGAATAACAATGAAACGCTTTGTCGTTGCCGCGTTACTGGCTACCAGCTCAACTTTAACTTTTGCTGCAGATCAACAATGCCTGTCTAACAAATATGACGGTTATGTTGGTGCTTCATTGCAGTGGTATCAGGATCTTGTCGACTTGACTGTCTCTCAGTACCCAGAATTGGTCGAAGTAAGCCAATGGTTTTTGGAAGGTCGAAAACACCATTTCGAATTAAATCGAGAAGCCGTTCATTATTTCCTCAAAAATGAGCCAAGCCGCGTTGCCACCGAGCAACCAATCGAAGCATGGCTAAAACTTGAACAACATGATGTCAAGCAACTGGCAACTCGTAGCGACAAGCTGGGAGACGTTGCAAAACGAACTTTCAATGATCGCCAGTCTACCAATCATCCAAAAAACTACGAACTTCGTTCAGCATTTGCGGACTTACTCAGCCACCCAAAACAGATTGATACTGCACTGAACAAATACAATCAATCAATTATTAAAATTGAACAGCAGAAGTGCAATTAACTTCCCTAGACATTCCATTTAGGCAACATTCATTTCAATAATAAAAACGGGACATTGCGCCCGTTTTGGTTTAGATTGTACCGCTCGCATTACCAAATAACTACAAAGATTCTTTGCTATGGTTAAGGAACAAAAAACCGCTGACGTTAGCCTCGAGAGCTTGCTAAAGATCTTCACAATTCCTGAAGGTCCAGACTCTACGTTGACAAAAATAGAACTAAGTCTCTCGCAAAACTTAAACCAGTTTCTTCGCGAACACATCGTGGCAGAAGAAAAGCCTTTACATGAAATAGAGAAAGACTTTTCTTCTGCTCAGATCCCGGAACAACCAGAATTCGTTTCTGCCCATACTGAACATCTGCTCGATACTTTAGTTTCCCACTCGGTTCATACTTCGGCACCTAGCTTTATCGGTCACATGACATCGGCACTGCCTTACTTCTTAATGCCGCTTTCTAAGATCATGATAGCGTTGAACCAAAACTTAGTAAAAATCGAGACATCTAAAGCCTTCACGCCGTTGGAGCGTCAGGTGTTAGGTATGCTACATCGTCTTATCTATGCGCAAAACGACGATTTCTATAGCAAGTGGATGCACAGCGCAAATCACTCACTTGGTGCGTTTTGTTCTGGGGGAACGATTGCTAACATAACCGCACTTTGGGTGGCTCGTAACAAAGCACTCAAAGCCGATGGTTCATTTAAAGGTGTTGAGAAAGAAGGCCTGTTTAAAGCCATGAAGCATTATGGCTACGACGGTTTAGCGATTCTTGTATCTGAGCGAGGCCACTACTCTCTGAAAAAAGCAGCGGATGTATTGGGCCTTGGTCAGGATGGCTTAGTTGCTGTTAAGACTGACGCAAATAACCGCATTATTGTTGACGATCTGAAGGCCAAGATTGGAGAGTTAGAAAAACAAAACATCAAACCATTTGCGGTTGTTGGTGTGGCCGGTACCACAGAAACGGGTAATGTTGACCCTCTTCCTCAAATCGCACAAGTTTGCGAAGAGCATAATTGCCATTTCCACGTTGATGCTGCGTGGGGTGGTGCGACGTTGATGTCGAATCATTACCGTCAGCTACTTGATGGCGTTGAGTTAGCAGACTCGGTAACAATAGATGCCCACAAGCAGCTCTATATACCTATGGGTGCTGGAATGGTGCTTTTCAAAGATCCCGATGCAATGAAATCGGTAGAGCATCACGCGCAATATATTCTGCGTAAAGGTTCAAAAGACCTAGGCAGTCATACGCTTGAAGGCTCACGCTCGGGAATGGCCATGCTAGTTTATGCAGCAATGCACATCATCAGCCGTCCAGGCTATGAACTGCTAATAGACCAAAGTATTGAGAAAGCACGTTACTTTGCAGATCTAATCAAACAGCAAGATGATTTTGAACTGGTCTCGGACCCAGAGCTTTGTTTACTGACCTACCGCTATTTACCAGCAAATATGCGCGCGGCACTAGAAAAAGCACAAGGCGCACAAAAACAAAAACTCAACGAGTTGATCAACCAACTCACACAGTTTATTCAGAAGCGTCAACGTGAAACGGGCAAGTCATTTGTGTCTCGTACTCGATTAAACCCAGCCCAATGGCAACGTATGGATACCATCGTATTTCGCGTCGTCTTAGCTAACCCATTGACTACCAAAGACATTCTTAACTCGGTGCTTGAAGAGCAAAGAGAAATTGCTCTGCAAACACCGAGTTTAATGACAAAAATTGAAGATACTGTCCACGACATTTTCAATTCTTAACCTTCTGTGTGAGTTACACCAATTTGAAAATTTCTTTCGTTTTTGGTGTAACTCAAACATCAATACTGTGCTACTAAGAGTACAAAGGCACGATCTCACATTCAATTCTGTATTTTATTGAACATTTTGTTTGAGGTTTGTCAAATTCTCGCTAAATAGTAACCGTATTTGTTTTAGCCAGATTGTGGTTCAGGTTTATACTGGTTTTATGGCGCTGGTCGCTTTTGTTAACGCCTCTCTCGACCTAGATACGATGATGTATCCACTGTTAACAGAACCAGCGAGTTGTTCTCTATACCCTCGTGAACACTATGAATACATTAGAAAAAATTCAAAAAAATCTGGAGAATTTCAGTAAATCAGAGCGCAAAGTCGCAGAAGTGATTATGGCGTCTCCACAAACTGCGATTCATTCGAGCATTGCCACGTTAGCTAAAATGGCGGACGTGAGTGAGCCAACCGTTAACCGTTTCTGCCGTCGTCTGGATACCAAAGGTTTTCCAGATTTTAAACTCCACCTTGCACAAAGCCTTGCGAATGGGACACCTTACGTTAACCGTAACGTTGAAGAAAGCGATGGTCCCGATGCTTACACGCATAAAATTTTCGAATCCACAATGGCGTGTTTGGATGTAGCCAAAAATAGCTTAGATGCAATGCAAGTGAATCGTGCTGTAGACCTATTGACGCAAGCAAAACGAATCTCATTTTTTGGTCTAGGTGCCTCTTCTTCGGTCGCTCGTGATGCTCAAAACAAGTTTATTCGCTTTAACATTCCAATCACCTGTTTTGAAGACATTGTGATGCAAAGAATGAGCTGTATTAATTGCAGTGACAACGATGTGGTCGTACTTATTTCGCATACAGGCAGAACAAAGAGCCAAGTAGAGATTGCGAACCTTGCTCGTGAAAACGGAGCGACAGTCATCGCAATTACAGCAAAAGATTCGCCGTTGGAAAAAGCAAGCTCGTTAGCTATTACCCTAGATGTCCCTGAGGACACCGACGTTTACATGCCAATGGCAAGCCGCGTAGTTCAGATGACGGTAATCGATGTGTTGGCCACTGGCTTTACGCTACGTCGCGGAGCTGGGTTCCGGGAAAACCTAAAGCGTGTAAAGGACGCATTGAAAGACAGTCGCTACGACAAGCTCAGTCAATATTAATACCTAATAACAAAGGGAGCCATTGAGTTCCCTTTGTTTTTGATAAGGTTAAACGCTGGATAAATCCGACTTTGATTCCAGCACTTCAACTGTACTTTTTTGATGTTCAGGTGCAGCAAAGCATTCGCCACTGCAATCACATACCTGACGTAAGATATACACCAACCTCTCTTGATTAAGTGGCAGCGGGTTACCTTTTATTGCCACCGACTTAAGGGCATCCTCGGCCACTTGCTCAAAAGAAGTTTGGCAGACTCCATACTTACCGAGTTGGGGTAACTCTAGCTTATCAGAGACCATTTTCACCCACATTACGCCATCATATTCATTCGCATTTGCCCTCTCGGTAACGATTTGAGCCAATTTCTTATAGCGGCTCACGACATCTGATCTTCCTGCTTTCTTAGCCGCATTGATATTTTCTTGCATCACGTGTGGCGCTAATCTTGCGGTTATCACGCTATGCGGAGCGTCGAGTTTCCCTCCTAACGCAGATGCTAATCCATGAGCCGCTCCCAACTTAGCATTGGTAATCGCCATACCACCGAGCAAAGCGGCAAAAGATAAGTCAGAACGAGCCTTATGGTTGTCCTGTTTACAACCTGCAATCACCGAACGGCTCAAACGCCTTAAGCCCTCCTCACACACCATATCGGTCAATGGATTCGGATCACCACAAACATAAGCCTCCATCAAGTGTGTAAAAGCATCCATTGCTCCCCGACCAGAAGTATATTGATCGGTACCATAGGTTAACGTTGGATCAACAATCGCTGTGTCTGCAAGCATATCAGGGCTTCTTAGACTAACTTTCACTTGGTCTTGCCCGGATTTAAGTACTGCATTTCGTGTCACTTCCGAACCTGTGCTTGCCGTCGTAGGAATTGCGATAAAAGGTATCGGTTTCGCTTTTAGTGGTACGTTTCGTCCAACCACTTCAACATAATCATAAACATCGCCTTGATTAGGGATAACGGCTGCAAGCGCCTTCCCCATATCAATCACGCTCCCCCCACCTATAGCAGCAACCATATCGGGTTTAAACTTCCTTCCTATAACAGCGGTCTCTTCAACCATCGTTATATTAGGTTCTCCACAAATTGCGACATGTTGATAACGCATATTCTGCGCTTTGAGATAATTAATGATTGGTTTTGCTCTTTGCTTATCTTTTCCTGTGACAAGCAAAACACTATAGCCATATTGGTTGATTACTGACAACGAAGACTGTAGCGCTCCTTCTCCAAAGATAATCTTTGTCGCAGTCATAAACTGAAACATACGCACCTCCCCCAAAAACACTTAACTATAGAGTGCTATGTATTGAGCAAAAAAAAGTTGACCAAGTGCACCTTGCAACCATTAACCCTATTTAATGTGTGTTTTTATGGGACGCTTCACAGAGTCAAAATAGACTATAACCGCTCATCTTATGCTTGCTTTTAATTCATTTGTGTATGAAATCTATACGATAGATTTTACCTATCGAATCAACAGGCAATTGCTGCTTTATTTCCGCTTCGGGATAAGGCATAGTTGTCCCAAGAAACGAAAGCGCCCTGAAAAGGTAGTTACTACGCTTTCAAAAAGAATAGATTAGGAGAAATAAGTATATGTTCGTAGTTATCTTTGGCCGTCCTGCTTGTCCTTACTGTGTTCGTGCGAAAGAGCACGCAGAAACGCTTAAAGCAAAACGGGATGATTTCAATTACCGTTACGTTGATATCCACGCAGAAGGTATTTCAAAAGCAGATCTTGAGAAAACAGTAGGTAAGCCAGTAGAAACTGTACCTCAAATCTTTATCGACCAAGTGCACATCGGTGGTTGTGATGAATTTGAAGCTTACGCTAAAGAGCATCTAGGTCTATTCGACGAGTAATACCATTTACTGATTGTTAAAAGCCGCTTTTAGCGGCTTTTTTTATAGGCGCTCATTTCGTTATTCCCCTGCAACAACTAATCGAAAAACCTAAAATATTTCACTTATCTTTTTGCTATTTTTAGTTACAATCCCTCCCTCATAACTTTTGGTCACATAATCTACCGAGCCACACTGTGAACATAGACGTCGTACATCTGCTTGAGCAAAACCCCATTCTTCTAATCTTCGTCGTATTAGCCATTGGCCTTGCTTTTGGAAAAATTCGTTTTGGTAACCTTCAGTTAGGTAACTCGATTGGTGTTCTCATTACTTCGCTTGTAATGGGTCACCTTGGTTTTTCTTTTAACGCTGAAGCGCTTACTATCGGTTTTATGCTGTTTATCTACTGTGTGGGTATTGAAGCTGGCCCCAACTTCTTTGGTATTTTCTTCAGAGACGGTAAGCACTACTTTATCTTAAGCATGACTGTACTCGTTGCCGCCGTGAGTCTGACTTATTTCTGTAGTCACTATTTGGGACTCGATTTCGGTTTGTCTGCAGGTATGATGGCTGGAGCACTCACTGCAACGCCAGTATTAGTCGGCGCTCAAGATGCCTTAAACTCTGGCCTAGCCACTATTCCACGTAATATGGACTTCTCTTTAGTGTTAGAGAATCTATCCGTTGGTTATGCAATGGCTTATCTAGTGGGTTTGATCAGTATGATCATGTTTGCCAAACTGTTACCGAAACTGCAAAAACAAAACCTATCGGATTCAGCACAACAAATCGCACAGGAACGTGGCCTTGGTCACTCTAGCCAACGCAAGGTTTACCTACCGATTATTCGTGCTTATCGTGTCGGGCCAGAGCTGATCGATTGGACTGACGGCAAAAACCTACGTGAATTGGGTATTTACCGCCAGACAGGTTGTTATATCGAACGTATTCGTCGTAACGGTATCCTAGCCCACCCCGACGGTGACGCAATTTTGCAAGAGGGTGATGAAATTGCACTGGTAGGCTTCCCAGACAGCCACGCGCGTTTGGATCCAAGCTTCCGTAACGGCAAAGAAGTATTCGACCGCAATCTACTCGACCTTCGAATTGTCGAAGAAGAGATTGTCGTTAAAAGTGATGCCATCGCTGGTAAACGTCTTTCAGACTTGAACTTGTCAGAATATGGTTGTTTCTTGAATCGTGTTGTGCGTGCTCAGATTGAAATGCCGATGGATTTAGATATCGTTTTAGCCAAGGGTGACGTTCTGCAAGTGAGTGGCGAAAAGAGCCGCGTACATGGTCTTGCTGAAAAAATTGGTTTCATCTCTATTCATAGCCAGATGGCAGATCTATTAGCATTTTGTAGCTTCTTTATCTTAGGCATTATGTTTGGCTTGGTGACGATGACGTTTGGTCAAGTCTCATTCAGCCTTGGTAATGCGGTTGGTCTATTGCTATCAGGTATCACTCTAGGCTTCTTACGTGCCAACCACCCTACTTTCGGTTATGTGCCGCAAGGCGCACTGAACATGGTGAAAGACTTGGGCTTAATGTTCTTTATGGTGGGGATTGGGTTAAGCGCAGGCGGCAAGATGTTTGAACACCTAACACAAGTAGGCCCGCAGATCATTGGTTTGGCCTTTATCGTGAGTGTAGTTCCTGTCGTTCTAGCTTACCTTGTTGGCGCTTACGTGCTTAAGATGAACCGTGCCCTACTCTTTGGTGCTATCATCGGAGCTCGAACATGTGCGCCAGCGATGGATGTGGTAAACGAATACGCGAAGTCAACAATCCCAGCACTGGGGTATGCTGGTACGTACGCGATTGCCAATATCTTAATGACTCTCGCAGGTACTGTTCTGATTATTCTGAGTTAATCTCTTTTGAAAGAGTTTTGCTGACAACGTAGTACCATTCACCTCAAAGATTTAAGACACAAAAAAGGCGCTCAATGAGCGCCTTTTTTAATTCAATTAGAAGTAGCTTAGATTTGAGTGAAATCTGTTTCTACTGCTGGGTTAACGTCTGCTTCGTAGTCCACACCGTCAACACCAAAGCCGAATAACTTCAAGAACTCTTCTTTGTACTCAACGTAGTCCGTTAGCTCTTTCAGGTTTTCAGATGTGATTTGTGGCCATAGGTCACGGCAGTGTTGCTGGATGTCTTCACGTAGTTCCCAGTCATCCAGACGTAAACGATTCACTTTATCTACTTCGGGTGCACTGCCGTCTTCTTTATATAGACGTTGGCTGAACATACGGAAAATCTGTTCCATACAACCTTCGTGTACGCCTTCTTCACGCATTTTCTTAAATACCATTGCGATGTAAAGAGGCATCACAGGAATTGCAGAACTTGCTTGTGTCACAACTGACTTAAGCACAGCAACATTTGCTGTACCACCAGTAGCTGAAAGCTTCTCGTTTAACGCTGCTGCTGCACGATCTAGGTCCATTTTCGCTTTACCTAGTGCGCCATCCCAGTAGATAGGCCAAGTCAACTCAGTACCGATGTAGCTGTATGCCACTGTTTTACAACCATCTGCTAGAACGCCAGCTTCTGAGAGTGCATTGATCCAAAGTTCCCAGTCTTCGCCGCCCATTACGGTTACTGTGTCTTGAATTTCCTGCTCAGTTGCAGGTTCTACGCTTGCTTCGATGATCACGTCTTTGTTGGTATCAACAGCAGTAGATATGTAAGTCTCACCGATAGGCTTCAGAGCAGAACGGATAAGTTCGCCGGTTTCTGGCATTTTACGTACTGGAGAAGCCAGAGAGTAAACCACCATATCTACCTGACCAAGGTCTGCTTTGATCAAATCAATTGTTTTCTGTTTTGCTTCATTTGAGAACGCGTCCCCGTTTAGGCTTTTCGCGTACAAGCCCTCTTCACGAGCTAGCTTTTCGAATGCAACTGAGTTGTAGAAACCGGCAGTACCAGGTTTCTTCTCTGTGCCTTCTTTTTCGAAAAACACACCGATAGTTGAAGCGCCGCCACCAAATGCCGCAGCGATACGAGAAGATAGGCCATAGCCACTTGATGCACCCACAACCAGTACGCGTTTTGGCGCGTTCTTGATTTGGCCTTGTGCTTTAGTGTAAGCAATTTGTTCTTTTACGTTAGCTTCACAACCCACTGGGTGCGTAGTAGTACAGATAAATCCACGAATTCTAGGTTTGATGATCATATTCAACTTCCTTTAAACAACCTTGCTAGGATAAAAGTTTCGTCGTAACTTCGCATCTAATTTCTGTAAAAAGGCATCGAAAATGCAAGTGGTTGGAGCACTCAATCGTCAATCTCTGGCCAAAGGACATAAAAAAGCACCTCTTGGGAGGTGCTTTGATTATGTTGGTGGAAGAAGAAAGCTTATGCAACCGAGTTTAATTTCGATCCCTTCGAGCTATTGGTACGTACTTCTGAGAAATCGTGGCTAAAATGATCAACTTGAATCGCTTTGTTACGCAATTTATCCGCAGCCAGAATTTGATCAATTTCTTGCTCTGTTAACACACCAGCTTCAAAGGCTTGCTGTAAACGGTCATGCAATATGCCTTTACGGGCCACTTTGCCGTCTTTCGCCGCCTTCATTAATTTTCGCTCAAGCGGTTTGATATCATACATCGCTAGGAACGCGTTCTCCATCAAACCAACGCTATCATCCTCACCCTTTCCGATGTAACACAAATTGGTCAGTCTGTCACGTTGCACCCCTGGCGTCATCATTGCTTCCGCGAGACCAACACATAGCTCGTCGCTCGGCGCTTTAAAATGATTACCTAGAGGGAACAGTAAGCCTTTTAGTACACCACCCACATATTTCACTGGAAAATTTGAGTAAGCTTCATTCAATGACTTTGATACATTGTACAAACAGTGCTGCACCGCATAGTGAACAAAATTTAAATCACCTTGCTGACGACCTTCATCTTCGTACTTCTTCAGAGCTGCTGAAGCCATATACAAATAACTCAAACCATCACCAAGACGCGCAGAAATCATCTCCTTACGCTTTAAATCCCCCCCTAGCGTTAACATTGCAAAGTCTGCACTCACTGCTAAAGCTCTGCTCAAACGTGTGATGTCTTTGTAGTACTGCTGCGTAGGACCACTCATGTGAGCCTTGACAAAACGTGCCCCCGTTAATGCTGCTCCAAATGCGCCAAATGTATTGCCCATTGCGTGTTTAATGTGTTTAAACAGCAGATCATCAAATGCTTTCGCACCTTGGTTAGTATCCGGGTTTGCTGCGGCTTCCATTTCTTTCAACACGTATGGATGACAGCGTGTCGCACCTTGACCGAAGATCATTAGATTACGAGTCAAAATATTTGCGCCTTCCACTGTGATGGCGACCGGAATACCAAGATAATGCTTAGCTAGGTAGTTCATCGGACCGTCTTGAATCGCCCGCCCCGCATGAATGTCAAAGGAGTCATTTAAGATCGTACGTGCGATCTCTGTCATGTGGTACTTAGCAATTGCGGTTACAATGCCGGGCTTCTCCTTCATATCAAGAGAAGTGGTTGTCAACGTACGAGTCGCCTCTAATAAATAAGTTAAGCCACCGATACGCCCCATGGCTTCGGCAACACCTTCAAACTTACCGATCGACATACCAAACTGCTTACGAACGTATGCGTAGGCACCTGTTGTGCGTGTAGTAAGGTGACCAATCGCCGTCCCTAGCGCAGGAAGAGAAATACCTCGTCCAGCCGACAAGCATTCCACCAGCATACGCCAGCCTTTACCTGCGTATTCAGAGCCACCAATCAGCCAGTCCATTGGAATAAATACATCATTACCACGAGTTGGACCATTCATGAACGCAGAGCCTAGAGGATCGTGTCGCTCACCAATTTCAACGCCCTCGTGATCCGCTGGAATAAGCGCACACGTAATACCAATATCTTTCTGATCACCAAGTAACCCATCTGGATCTTGTAGCTTAAAAGCGAGACCAAGTACGCTCGCCACTGGTGCAAGTGTAATATAGCGTTTATTCCAACTTACTCGAACACCCAGTACCTCTTTCCCTTCATGCGAGCCATAACAAACCACACCTTGATCGGGGATACCGCCAGCATCTGAACCTGCTTCTGGACCTGTTAACGCAAAACAAGGAATATCAGTACCGTCGGCTAGGCGTGGTAACCAGTAATCTTTCTGCTCTTGTGTACCATAGTGGGTCAGTAGTTCACCCGGGCCAAGTGAGTTTGGCACCATAACTGATACCGCTGCACTAATGCTACGAGTTGCGATGCGAGTGACGATGGTCGAGTTTGCTAATGCAGAAAACGCACGACCACCATATTCTTTTGAAATGATCAGTGAGAAAAAACGCTCTTTACGTAGGTATTCCCATACCTGTGGTGGTAGGTCACGGTCATCCTTAACGATTTTCTGGTCATCCAACATTTCTAGTAAGGTTTCCAGTTCGTTATCCATGAACGCTTGCTCTTCTGATGACAGGGCAGGCTTAGGATAATGATGCAGTGTTGTAAAGTCTGGTTTGCCGGAAAACAATTCAGCATCCCACCATACACTCCCCGCTTCCATTGCTTCTTTTTCGGTACTCGATAGTGGAGGGAGTACTTTTTTGAATACTTTGAATGCTGGGTCACTAATCCATTTTCTTCGTAGAGAGCTCATAGTTCAGATCCTTTTGTTCACTTCACCGCAGGTGATTAAATTTTCTTATTCATTATCAATGTCTACTTGGTCGACATGCCAGCCGACAAGTAAGGAATCAGTAAATCAACAACGGACTTTATGTCCACTTCCTTCTCAAATTTACTTTCTGCTAATTCTGTTAGTGCCTGACTTGACGCCATGGTAAAAACACATGTACCTAATGTGAAATGCAAGCGCCAGAACAATTGCTCTTCCGTCAAACTTGGGTTGGCTTTCATAATCGAGGATATGAAAAGGTTTAATACTTCTTCATATCTGGTGCTAATGAACCACCGCAGATGCCCTTGTACATCGGTATAACCGCGTCCAATCAAAAGCATGAATAATGCGGTACCATTCGGGCGTACCTCATTCAACGCACGTAAAGGCAAGCGTAGCGATTCAAACACTTCGTCCATGTTGTAGTCATCGCGCGTATTCAATTCGACTAATGATGTCTTAATACTAGGCATAAGTGCCTCGAGATATCGGTCAAGCACGGCTCTTACTAATGTTTTTTTATCACCGAAATGATAGTTAACCGAAGCTAGATTCACATTCGCTTTGCCAGTTATCGTTCGTAGTGAAGTGTCATTGAAGCCATATTCCGCAAATAGCCCTTCGGCTATGTCGAGTATTTTTTCTTTTGTTGTACTTCTCGGGGCCATTTCAATCACTCGTATTAAACAACTGTTTGAAATATACCTCCGAAACCTTAAGTTAACAAATGATTAACATCACATTTTTAGTCATTGGTCTGACCAGATTGAGGAGCGTGAGCCATTAAGGGAATGAATTTGCAGAAATATCTGGGTGCAAAAAAACTTTGAAAAAAAAATGGAACTGATTGGAATTGGCCTGGTCTGAATGTATGTAACAACTAGTGCATTTTAAGTTTTACTGGCCGTCAAACTTGTTTCCATCTAGTTGTTGTATTGCTGCTTTTTCTTATTAACTCCTATGTTTGTATCCGCCCAGACACTTTTTAATCTGGGCTTTTTTTCGCCCTCGATTTTGTACAGCTCCTTCTTCTGCTCTAAGCCCCCTTCTTCATCAATGTCACGGGATCGCGTGAATGCCTAGCAGCGCGTAATTCAATACATAAAAAAACCTCCCGGTAGGGAGGCTTCTCATATAACTAGACTGTCTAAGACTTATGCATCTTGAGCAGGCGTCTTTGGTAATGAGAAATGCAGCAGTGCATAACCAATGATCGCGGCAGTTGTTGATCCCATTAAGATTCCAAGTCGAGCATAGGTGTCGAACTCAGGACTTACGTTACCAAATGCCAGTGATGAGATGAAAATCGACATGGTAAAGCCGATACCACACAGTACTGACACCGCAAAGATATGTACAAAATTCACACCTTGAGGCAGCTTTGCAATACCCGCTTTTACCGCTACCCAACTGAACGTAAAGATGCCAAGTGGTTTACCTACCAATAGACCTAGAGCGATACCAAGAGGCAGCATTGACGTTAAACCAGCCAGTGACACACCCTCCAGTGAGATGCCCGCGTTTGCAAAAGCAAATATAGGAAGAATACCAAAGGCAACGTATGGATGCAGTGCGTGCTCCATGTGTTTGAGTGGCGAATGCTCACCTTTTTTGCCTTTTAATGGGATAGCAAAACCGATCACAACACCCGCCAAGGTGGCGTGAACACCCGATTTCAATACCGCAAACCAAAGAATCGCGCCGACAATCATATAAGGCGTAAGTTTGGTAACATTTTTAGAATTCAACATGAACAACACACCGGTCATAATAAAGCCAACCACAAGTGCCGTTGTTGATAGATCACTGGTATAAAACAATGCAATGATCACAACCACACCAAGGTCATCGATGATCGCTAATGCCAACAAAAATACTTTCAAGCTAATAGGTACACGCTTGCCTAATAGCGCCATAATACCTAGCGCAAATGCAATATCGGTTGCTGCAGGAATAGCCCAACCAGAAATTGCTTCCGGATCGCCCGCATTAAAAGCAACATAAACTAGAGCTGGCGCTAACATACCACCTACCGCGGCAATTGCTGGGAAAATCGCCGTTTCTTTCGATTTTAATGCACCTTCAAGCAGTTCACGCTTTACTTCAAGACCAATGAGCATGAAAAACACGGCCATCAGGCCATCATTGATCCAATGAGAAACTGACATACCCAATACATAAGTATGCAGCATTGCTTGATAAGTCTCACCAAATGGTGAGTTGGCAATGGTCATTGCGATTGCCGCTGCAATCACTAAAAGAATACCACCTGCAGATTCCATTTTGAAAAAGTCACGAATGACATCGTTCATGGTTTCGCCCTTATATTTATTATCTTAATAAACGAGTAACAAAGAATGATGAGAGTGTATATCTGTGGAAAATTTAAGAATAATCGCTTGTTCAGAGTATAAACTTCGTTATTTCCGATACAAACTAAACGACACATCGAATTTTCCAACAGAAGAATAAATACGTAAAAGTCCTTTTCATCTCCTAATAAGTCGAAATACTCACTGAGACCACTATTAACATAGTGTAATATGAGATTAATTTTCGTAATATCCATGTTATTTTGAGACAAGCATGATGCTATCCCTGCCCAAAAAAGCCGCCTTTCTCGGCGGTTTTTATATCGTATTTAGTAACCCGTAAGCTGCATAAATCCCCATGCTTCGTTAGAGCCAGAAGCTTGTATAGGTCCTTCCCAGTAAGGAATCAAAAAAGGCTGCCACATATCTGACTTGGTGATTCTCGTCGTTAAGTTAATACCATGCTCGGGCACATTAATGATCCATTGCAGAGGTAATCGTCGACCATTAGGTAAGCTCGTCACCTGCATTGGGGTAATACTAAAATCCTTCTCAGTCAAATTAAATACCGCCCCAGAGCGAGTAGACAGAGTCCCAAAGATGTGTGGTAACTGGCCATTATGACGATAGCGACTCACGGTAAGCGCTCTACCATCATCGAAGTTAAAGACAAGCCAGTCCCAACCTTGCTGACCTTCTCCGATCATACCACTTCCCCATTCCTTCTGAGCCCATGCAGAGCCAGAAACAGATATAAGCTGACCATTGAGGGTAAGTGTCCCTTTCACATTTAGGAACGGCGCACTAAAGCTAAAAGAAGCGACCGATTGCAATGCGTGTTTAATTTGAAAGCCCTTATCACCATTTACCACAAATGGGCCATTGGTTATGGTGTTGAGTTCAAGTCCAAATGCATCCGTTGACACATCAAGTTGACCAGGAAATGGCGTCAAGCCCAGCGAGCGCCAGTTCCAATTGTCTATCCATAAGCGAAATGGGTGGTTAGTCATTCCTGCTTGGCCAATTCCGCCACGAGCAACACGCTGCTCTCGCCATACTTGAGAGCCACTGCTTATTACCACATGAGATAGATAGAGCTGTGGATTTTGCCATCCATGCGTATCTCGTTCATCCGTCGCAACCCTAAAGTAGCTCCATTGCACGTTGTATACTTGACCATTTTTATCCTGCAATTTCGCAAAATAATTCCACCATTCGTGTTGATAGCCTAGGTGAAAACGAAAGTCTTTAGGCAAAGAGACATGTTCATCTGGTAAAACTGGATCAAAGACCGTCTTACTTTCACGTTGTAGCACGTGATTGATCTCATTTTCTTCTGTTGCTGTTGCTTCGTCCCAATGAGTCCAATAAAGCGCGGCGCCAGTCAAAAAGATAAATGCTAGAAAGAGCAAAGCAGAAATAGAGAAAATCTTTTTGTTTTTCATATCTTTCACTACAACGCATCCCTCAGTGACTTCATTGGTGTGCTCTTAATCATTCGGATAACAGGTAAGGCTCCGGCAATCATAATAGCCAACATTGCCCAGGCAATGGTCTGTACGTACTCCCACGGAATGATTTGCAACTCTAACGACCAACCAAAAGATTGTTTAATAATGATGTCGACGATCAAGTTCGCTAATGCCAAACCCAGCGGAACGGCAATAATTGCCGAGATAGTGCCAAAGACAAACAACTGCAAGCCACCTAGTGCTACTAGCTCTTTACCTGACACGCCCATACAGCGAAGCAAAGAAAAATGTCGTTGACGAGACAACTCACCCGCTAAAGTTGCAAAAAACAGGCCGAATACCGCAATAATCAACGTGATATTGCCGAGCGTTCCTGCAATGGCAAACGTATGATCAAAGACCCGCATTGCTTGATTGTAAATATTGCTATTATCGAACACACGATCTTGTGGCAGACGGTATACACTTTCCAACCGTCCTTTAAGCCCTTCGCCATTCACGTTTTCTTTGAGCAACACGCCCAAGCCAACGTTGCCAGAACCAGCAAATGCATACAGCCAATTCCTATGAGACATCATGATTTGGTTATATGGATTACCGTAATCGAAGTAAACGCCAACGACCTGCCAACCACTACCGAGCGGAGAGAGCAAATCAATATAATCACCAGGCCGAATATCCAGTTTTAGCGCCATGGATTCACTGATCATCAAACTCTTAGCATGATGTAAATGGTACCAATAATTCGGAATCCCCAGCTTCACCGTCAGTGCATCTAACTCACCTTCTGAAGCCCCAGTACTCACAACTTGTAGCGAACCGCGTTCAGTTGGAAAATCTTTCTCCCAACGCCACCAAACCGCATCCACCTCTGGTTGTTTTTTCAACCAAGCACTCATACGCGCGGCTGAACTATTGGTTGGGTAAACATACAAATCCGCCGCCAAACGCTGACTTAACCATTTATCGGTGGTATCACGAAAGCTACCCACCATGGTTTCCACGCCAATGTTTGCCGCTAACGCAAGCATAAATGCCATGGTTGCCACACCACGATAACTCATGCTTGCCGCTGAATCAGCAAAGAACCAACGAACCCGAACCCAACGCATAGAGTATGAAAGGCTCTGGAACACATGCCACATAATGAACGGCATAAACAGCGCAACACTGACTAACATTAACGCAATGATAGTAAAACCTGACTCCTGAGTCTTAGGCGCCTGATACACCGCGACAGCAGCAACACAAAAAGCACACGCCGCAAGTGCTTGCCAAGAAAATTCACGACCCGCAAAACGCATTAATGATAAGCGAGAAGAAAGGCGAATAGGCTGTGACTTAAGTAAGCGAATCAACGGCCACAGACACGATAGCAATGCACCTAATGCAGACATCGCCAAACTGTACAGACTCGATTCCCATGACCAACCAATCGCAAGGCCAACATTCGCATTATAAAGATCGCTCAAGCTCGATGACACTGCAGGAATAAGTTCATTGGCCAAAATTAAACCAAAAAAATTACCGCATCCCCACGCCAACAGAACTAGTAGACACAACTCGAGCAGCAGCGCTTGCGTGAGCTGCGTACCCGTCACACCTGCTTGACGCAAGATCCCAACCAGTCGTTGACGTTGAATAAAAGAAAGCGACATAGCTTGATAGAAAATGAACAACCCCACTAGGAACGATAACATTCCCATTGCGGTTAAATTCAAATGAAACGCTTTGGTAAGAGATTCCAGTTCACTACGGCTGTTTCGTACCAGCACCATTCCATTTGGCAGCAGTTTCTTCAGTGCTAATACTTTCTCTTCAGGCATTTCTCCACAAGAAATTGCAGAAAGACCAGAACTGCGCTTTAACATTCGTAAAAGGGAAATATCAGTAACCAACCGAGTGCCAGATAACATCTGATCGGTATCGACCTTTACAGGTCCCAGTCTACTGCCGTCATTTAACTCGATAAAATCGCCATTTTTCAATTCCATGTGAGACGCCAAGTCTTGGCTAATGAGCGTGGGATAAGGGGGTTTCATCAATGAAAGCAGTGGTAGATCGCCCAGTGACTTACCCTGATGTAAAGGTAACAAGGCCACAGGATCAACGCCAACCAGCATGAGTCCCAAATCGTTTTTGGTATCAAGGTGCAAGACGTCAAAAGGGGCGCACTGATGGAACCCTGCTCGACGAAGTTGAATATAAAAACCTTGGGGAATTTTATTGGCGGAGTGTTTAGTGCGAATTCGATACGGCAAAGGGTTTGAAAAAAGCTTTTCACCCGTTTCATAACTTTGCTTAGCATGTTGGTTAATAGAGGTAACCCCAACAAGAAGCGATACGCCTAGGGTTAAACCAAGCCAAACAAGAATAATTTGTAGTGGGTAGCGACGGTAGTGACCGAGTAGTGCCTTAACTACGGGCCATAACATGTAGCTGCCCTCCTTGAAGACGAATTCGACCTTCCATGTGCTCTGCTACTTTTTCACTGTGTGTGACGAGTAACAGCGTACAATCAAGTTGGCGCGCTAGACTGGTGAGCAAGCGCATTACCGCTTCCGCATTGCGTTCATCAAGACTGCCCGTCGGTTCATCAGCCAATAGAATTTTAGGTTCCATATAAAGCGCACGTGCAATAGCAGCGCGTTGCTGCTGTCCACCAGAGACCTCTTCAGGATAGCGACCTAAAAGCGGCATAAGATCGAGTGCGGATAAAATTTGACGCCACAACCCCTTATCTTCTGGTAAACCTTTGAGTTGACGGCAAAAACGAATATTGTCAGCAATATTCAGAGTAGGTAATAGATTGAACTGTTGGAAGATATTACCAATATTGTTGCGACGGTAGAGTGTTCTTAGGCGTTCTGGTGCACTGTGCATCGCAAAATTGGAGTACTGAATTTCACCGGAATCCGCGGTATCAAGCCCCGCAATCAAATTAAGCAACGTACTTTTTCCGGAGCCACTCTCTCCCATTAACGCAACTTGTTCACCTTGTTGCAATGTCAATTCTGCCCCTTGTAGTACAGGATGAAATTCCCCCCCGTCTACATAGCCTTTACATAGGTCTGACAGTTTTAACATTGATTTTGCCGCTCAAATGGTGTTTAAATTCGGAGTCAGAATCTACACTAAAATCCTGTTGGTAGGAAGTATTTTGAATAGTTGATCACACTATCAGAGTACAAATGCAACTTGTCTCGCGAGCCTTCCTAAGCATCGATCAAATTTTTCATCCATTTCTTGCTCGCCATGCGGTGTAGGTATGTCCCCCACTTCACGACTTCTTCGGTCAAAAACAGTAAATAAACCCATTGCGGCTCAAAGCCTAGGTAGGTAGCGCTAAAGGTTACGTTTAGCTTTTCTGGTTCGCAAGTTCATGAAACGGAGGCATTGAAGTGAAACAACTAGACAGAATCTATCTTAGTTATTATTGGATGCAATCTACTTGTCCACGTCGATAGCAACCGCGGTAGCTAATGAATGTAGGTCAGAACACATTATGATGCTCATTATGGGTGGCTATAATATTCTCTTACGAAAAGAGGCTCATCCTAAGATGAGCCTACTGAGTAAAAACCCCCTACTAACCTAGGTGTTCAGGGTAAACGTTACGTTTATAGGTAATTCTTACCAAGCGTATGACAGACCTGCACCTACAGAGTAGTCTACTTCGTTGCCGCTCGTACCAGATAGGTTCGCATTGGCAGTCCAGTTCTCGTTGATGCGATGAGCATAACCTACTGCAATCGCGTTTTGTGAACCTGAGTTACCCAAGCCAACACCAATTGCGTTAGTCTGGTTTGAAGACAGGTATGGACGCGCCGCTGTTACTGCTTGTGATGTTGCCATCACTGTTTCTAAGTCTTCTTCGATCCCGTCGATACGTGAGTTAATACCAGCAATTTGAGTATCAGTGTACGATTTAGCATCACTCAATGCCTTATCTGCGTATTGTTGTGCCTGCTCGTTACCAGTATTGTATAGCTCTTCAAGACCATTTTGCACATAAGCGACTGCTTGACCTTCACCAATTGAGCCAAGCTCATGAGTCGGGACACCCTGTGATGGTGGGTTGATACCAAAGTCTGGGTCTTGCGGTGCAAGCTTAGAACCTTTCTCTTGAAGAGTCTTAGCAGCGCCTTGTAGCTTGTTAACTGCAACGTCCATCTTAGCTTGTAGAGTAGCTGACGCATCACGTAGTGCTGATTCTGCTTCTGGAGAGATACCAGTGCTAGGTACTGAAGGGTTTTCACCGTTCTGAAGTTCAGCAATTAATTTAGCCTGTTCGTCTAGCTGTTTTTGCATCGCTGCGAACTGCGCGACCATCTGTTCAGTTGCACTTTGTGCAGCTACTTCTAGCTCTCTCTTACCAGCAGTAAGATCAGTCTTCAGATTCTCACCTGATTCTTGCAGGTTGTTGATAGCAGCCTTGAACTTCTCAACATCCGGTTCAATGATAGGCGCATCTTCAACAGGTGGGACAATTACTGGAGCTCGGTTTAGGTCACGCTCTGTCTTGCGCTCAACCTGCTTGTTGATAGCCCATCTTTTGAACTGCTCTACAGTAGCGCCTTGTGCCTCACCAGTTTCTTGGTTAGTGAATGTAAGAACAGTCTCACCGTTCGCGTTCTCGTACGCATCGAAAGTGAATCCTGCTGCATCTGCTCGGTCAGCAACGATTGTAGCTTTCTGTCCATCAGTCAGGCCAGCTTGCCATTCTTTAGCAACTTCAGTAGCGTGTTGTTTAGCTTTTTCACGGGAGTCGATAGGCTCGATAATTGGCATATCTTCTACAGGCGGAGTAGGGATACCAATTTGGTTGTTACGCTCATCTGCACGCGCTTCCTGTTTAGTCAGCATCCAAGAGTTGAACTCTGCGGCTGTCACTTCATAAGTAGAACCATCTGGCAGCGAAAACTCCATAGTAGCCATACCGTCAGTAGTAGCGTCATTGAACTTAACTACAATATCTTTGTTTGCCGCCACATTTTCGATTAGGCCGCCCTTCTGCTTGTTAGTCAAATCACCTTTCCAAACAAGAACTTTAGACTTAGCCATATCTTTGATTTGGTCTGGAGTTTTCGGAGTTGGAAGAACTACATCACCGTTGTTGTGCTCCATGTAAGCCGTGATAGCTCGACGAACATCAGATTTAAGAATAATAGCGTTCTCTTTCTGCTTGTCGTTCTGCTTCCACTTACCAGATTTAGGTTGAATTTGTGCAAGAGCGTGTGTATTGCCATCCTTATCTACTAGCTGTACGTAGTTTTTATCGTTGATAACGATTTCGTAGCCAAATTCACTAAAACGCTTGTTGAATGCATCCATGAAATCTGCGCCAGTTTGTGGCTTAGTTGGCTCTGGAGATGGAACAACTGCGTCCGGCGGAGTAATTGGGCTGATTGGATCTGGTGAAGGGATGCCCATATCAGCTTGTGCCGCGCCCATTGCCAAACCAAGTGTTGTTGCTACTGCTACAGAGAGAATTGTCTTTTTCATAATACTTTACCTATATCGTATTAGTACGCTTTTATTTCAAAATAAAGGCGAACGCACTTAAAGAATGCCGTTCGCTATCTACAGGTGGGCATTATAAAGATTCAGCAAAAACCGTCAAGCGTATTAGTACGAATTAATTTAATTATTTACTAACCAACTGTTCCATATAGAGAAAAATTATCTTCCCGAAGACTATTTCCATTGTCTTTCTAGACTCTTCCTTACCGATATTGTTAGACAAGACCAATTCAATCTGATTAATCGCCCTCTTAATCTGCACTGCACCGCTGCCAGAATCCACGACACTCGTTACTAACATTCTAACAACTTCACGGAACACGTGATCCTCATGATCCCAGTAAGCATCAAACCAACTTCTGATGAATCCTTCACTACTGTTCACATCAAGCTTTTGCATCACATGGGGTAATATTTTCCCCTGCAAGGCCGTAGCAAACATTAACCTATTCTCGTAGTAGCCTTGCAACGTACTTTTGCGGATGCCTAGCTCTTTGGATAGCCTGTCATAAGTGACGTGATCCCATCCCTCTTCCATAAATATACGGAGTACGAGCGCGTCATACTCCGCTTTATTCGAAGCTCTTTGCTCTGCAGTTATACGTGCCATAAATCCTCCTGAGGTTTCCGGTATTATCATGTAAAAAAACCTCCGTCTGGGAGGCTTTATTAACATTGGTTAATATGAGCGATGGATGCTGTGGCAGAACATAAGCAATGAGAACACGATTCAAACCAATGGAACCGTTCGATCATTCAGCTCTTATTTCGTTCTGACATCTATCAGATTCTGTGTTTGTTCTCGTGATGACTCTACACGTTGCTGTTTTGAATGTCTCTCACAATACGTACCGATACACATAAATAGTAAGCCAAATATACAAAGCACTGTATGTGGATACAATATTATTTGCATTCATCCTTAATCATTAGTTTGGTTTTTGACCGATTATCAACGGAAACCGCTGAATTGCTTTCACCCATTAGTGCAACTTGTCTCGCGACCCTTCCTAAGCATCGATCAAATTTTTCATCCATTTCTTGCTCGCCATGCGGTGTAGGCATGTCCCCCACTTCACGACTTCTTCGGTCAAAAACAGTAAATAAACCCATTGAGGCTCAAAGCCTAGGTAGATAGCACCAAAGGCGGCTAATGGAATACTTATTACCCATTGCGCGATCAGATCTTGGTACAAACAGAACTTCACATCCCCACCTGCGCGAAGCACACCGACAATAGCCATCATAGGAACAGAACGAAGTACCACCCCGACAGCAAGAATCACCATAAACTGTTCAGCTAGGTGGCGCGTTTCTGGCGTCAGAGCACTAAAGGCATCGAGAATAAGTTGGTTTGAGAGCAGAAGTAAAATCGCGACAACGACGGCTATCAATACATTGAGAATCACGGTTGCCCACGCTTGATAGTAAACCGGACCAAAGTTCTTGGCGCCTAATTGATTTCCCACCAATACCGCAGCAGCGTTGGATGAACCGATCATCATAGCAAGAGCAATCGACTCTACCGGCGTCATTACTGACAATGCAGCTAAGCCCTGCACGCCTGCTTGTCCCATAATCGCGTGATAAGCAAATAAGCCGCCCGCCCATGCTAGGAAGTTAAATGTTGTCGGAAGGGAAAGTTTTAAGAAACGGGTGATTTTATCCAACACTAAGCTGGCACAAATGTCGTCCAAACCGAAAGCAATGATGTGCTTTTTAAACCACAGGTAACTGAATAAACAAGTTACTTCAATAGCACCACTGATGACGGTGGCAATGGCAGCCCCTTTAATACCCATCGCAGGAAAGCCGAATTGCCCAAAAATAAGCACCCAGTTAAGGAAGATATTAGACAGAATGCCGATTCCGCTAAAAAACGTACTTAGACCCGGTTGATGCATAGCACGCAGACCCACTGCCATACTTGCGACACAGGCAACAGCAAACATGCTAACCGATGAAATAACGAGATAATCAGCACCAAGCCGAATCACCTCTTCTGAATCCGTCGTTAAGCGCATGATTGGTTCTGGGAACAGAACGAATAACACCACCGTTAGGACCGCAAATACCATGGAAATCATCCACGTCAGCGATGTGCTTTGCCTTACACCTACTTTGTTTCCCGCTCCCCAGTACTGCGCTGTTAACAACGCTCCGCCAGTTGTTACGCCAAGGAGCATGATGGTCGTAACAAAGGTCGCCCTTGCAGCCACACCAACCGCAGCGATTTCAGCTTCTCCAAGTTGCCCTAGCATCAGTACATCCACCAAGCCTCGGCTAGAGAACATCATACTTTGTAAAGTAATGGGAAGAGCAATGACGAACAATCGACGTAAAAACGATTTATCGGCGTGAATAAACAATTGTGAGAAAAAAGACATCCTCGCTCCAACGACAACCTATTGATAGAAATGGAAAAGTGCACCATGATTATACTTTGTGATGAATAATCCACCAGCAATACAAGGATTCAAAATGAAAAAGGTGTTGGTACTTGGCGCTTCAGGGTACATTGGATCTCAACTGCTTCCGTTACTGCTTGATAAAGGTTACACCGTCACGGCAGCGGCGCGTCATATTGATTATTTGAAGGCCAGAACGCAGCCGCATCCAAATCTCACGATCACTTACTTTGATTTAGCCGACATAGATACAACACTGTCACTCGTTAACAACTTTGATCTGGTGTATTTTTTAGTTCATGGTATGGCTCAAGGGCATGATTTCGTCGAATATGAAGTGAATCTCGCAGAAAACTTTAAACAAGCACTAGAGAAAAACCATATAGGGCACGTCATTTATTTGAGTGCTATCCAGCCACGAACCGGAAACTCACCACATCTTGCTGCTCGTAAAGCTACGGGAAAAATCATTCGCCAAACGGGCGTACCCGTAACGGAATTGCGTGCTGGTGTGATCATCGGGCCAGGATCAGCAGCCTTCGAGATCATGAGAGACTTTGTTTACAACCTTCCAGTGCTGATCACACCAAAATGGGTGGATTCCAAAGCCAACCCAATTGCCCTGCCCAATCTCAATCACTACTTGCTTGAATTAGCGGAAGTCACCCCGACCAAAAGCGAGATCTACGAGGTTGGCGGTCCTGATACATTAAGTTATCGTGAGCAATTTGAAGTCATTTCTAAGATCACCAAGAAACCTTACCGACTTTGGTCAACGCCACTGCTAACACCCAACATGGCCTCATATTGGTTAGCCATTGTGACATCAGTTCCCGCAAGTATTGGTAAAGCGCTACTTGCAGGTTTGGAGCACGATTACATTGCTGATGCCAAACCCATACACGAACGATTCCCACAAAAGCTGATCAGCTATAAACAGTCCGTCACAGACACCATCGCAGCAGAAGGGACTTTTGTCCGCAGTAACGTTTGGGGATTTGAGCCAGCAGCGCTGAATCGTTGGCAACCAGGGTATGGCTACTACCCAAAACAAGCTGGAACAAGTATCAAGACCAAAGCTTCCGCTGCGTCCTTATGGGAAGTCGCGCAAAAGATCGGTAGCAAAGAGAAAGGCTATTACTTTGCCAATGTCTTGTGGCGCACACGTGAATGGCTCGATATCTTTTTTGGTGGAGGAAAACCAATTCGAGTATCGCCTCCCGGGCCGGAGTTGAAAGTCGGTGATTTTATTGATTCCTGGAAAGTTATTCGATGTGAAGAGAATCACTTTCTTTCTTTATTCTTCGGCATGAAAGGTCCTGGCCTTGGTCGTTTAGAAATAACCATCAAAGACGACGGAATCCAGAGGGAATTAGACATCAGAGCCTGGTGGCACCCACAAGGTTTTTTGGGGCTGCTTTATTGGTTTGCCATGATGCCAGCTCACCTATTTATCTTCAAAGGCATGGTGAGAGCGATGGTCAAGGAAGCCGAAAGATCAGCTAGTCTTGAGTAGGAAGCTTATGTGCAATCCCTGCATGGCAATCAATGCACGATTGATTTCTACTTTCCATCATTTCATGCCGACGAGCAACAGTGCGGCTTTGTTTTTCAAAATCCATCCGTTCGATAGAGTGGCAATATCGACATTGCTTTGACTTGTTGCCCACATACTCGGCTGTTACCACCTCAGCTAAACGGGGTCGGTGCTCTTCTTCAAAATTTTCGAGTGTAATATCACCCATCAACTTATGGTAAATATCCGCCGTAGCGCGAATTTTTAACCCAAGCTTCGCCAAAAATTCTCGTGGCACATGGCAGTCGCTGCACGTCGCTGCGACTACCCCCTTTGCATTGTTAAAATGGGATGATTGTTGATACTCCTCTACGATGGTATCCATGCCAATATGGCAGCGATAGCAGAATGCATTGCTATTTGTGTATTGCATACCAACATGGAAACTCATCACTGCCCCAACACCAATCACAAAAGCCAATATGCCCCCTATCGGCACACCTAGCATCCATTTTTTGTTGGGTTTTCGCCATAGACTCATGTCCAGTCATCTCCAACTTAGTTTAACGGAAGCTGGCATAATATTCGGAGAGTGCCCGCAAGTCCTCTGAACTCAAACTCTTAATCGCATCATCCATTTGTTTGTCAACCGAGCGCTTTCCCTGATTAAATTGCTGCAATGTTGTTAAAAGGTAACCTTTTTGCTGACCAGCTAAGATGGAGGCTTCATCGAACGGGTCACTCCCTCCTTCAGCATGGCAATTTTCACAGCTTTTAAGGTGAACAGCTTTCCCTTTTGCCGCGAGCGCTGCGTCAAACGGTTGGTCAGCACGGACAAACTCGATGCTAGAATAATGCTTAGCAATATTCTCTATCTGTGCTTCAGTTAGGGATTTCACAACGCCAACCATGTCACCTTTTTGGCTAGTATCTCCATAAACAAAATTCACTGTGGCAGCTGGCCTACCCTCTAAATATCTCAACATTTGATCAACGTGATTAAACTCTGGTATCCCCGCAATAGAGGGAATATTAGTATTAGAGCTCACACCTTTAGGTCCGTGACAAGATTCACATTGATTTTTAATAATTAAATCTTCGGTAGATGCCCAGCCCCAAGAAATAGACATCAAACTTAAAAGTGATATGGTAAATATATTTAAAAGAAACTTTGAAATGAGAATCATTAATTCATCCCTCCGTAAAACCATCTTTGATAAAGTCTTATCATTAATTCCAACGAAAAATCAGATTTTTATACCCACAGTGACGGTTAATTCCTTGCCGCATGACTAAAGAGGTATTACAGCGCGTACACCACGTTTATATGCTTCCTGACTCTACACATCGTGCAACACACCAGTCAAACCTCTATTCCTGCGAGTATCTTACGGTTGACCGTGCATCGATAGCCGAATCAAAACAATAAAAACATTTGTCATTCCGACAACGTGGGCAGAATGAACTTTATAAAAGTGGTGAGATTCTTTGTTTGTGAATTTTAGCGTAGTTCAAATAAATCTAATTTTTTAGTTTTCACGCTTAACACTCCTTTATAACATTTAAAGGTTAAGTCGCTGTTTTATTTATTCATTGTTACAAAATCAACCATTTACCATAATAAAAGTGCGTATTATTTTTTAACATTTATCTTTACGTCTATACTCATACCAGACCAGTAAGTTTCAATTCCTTGGAAATGAGTGGATATACGGACATCTAAACTCGGTCTCGATAAAGGATAAATAACTTAATCAGTAGGTTATATATAGCAAACTTCATCAAAGCTAACTCAATCCCACTTACTTTAAGGAAGAATCGAGAGAGGCCATGAACTGTTTCAAGTCGACTATTATTGTCATCTTAGGGTCACTACTTATCGCTTGCGGACCAGACAGCAAGAATGACCAAAATACCCCTCCTCCTAACTTGGGTGATTTTCGCGTTAATATCCAACCACCTAGATTAGTTTCTCTTGATAGCGGTGAAACGAAACTCGTCATCGACTTCTCTATATATGATGGCAGTGGGCAGTCGTACCGCTTTGATGAAAATAGAGAATTTCGCATCGCCTTATTAAAAGCGATGCCTTCTCGCGAGAATATTGAAGATACAACCGATCCCGCATTCGCATTTAACGGACGTCATGGCAACACGTATTGGAAGAGCTTTCATCACTCGAGCAACACTCCCACTAATCGCGCAAGCATGGAAAGTGTTTGGGATGGTCATTTGCTAGAAACGGATGAGGGATATCGATACACCTTTGCCATAGCAGATCTGTTTAAAATTCAGGATCCTTATCCTAGCGACTCAGTAAATAACAGTGGTTATATCGCATGGGATGAAGATACGTTACACCGAATTGTTATGGCGTATGGCGACAAAGAACTTGGATTCACTCACACTTACGAGTGGATACCGAGTGGGAACACCAGCCCATCAGTCTCACGAAACGTGATTGAGAAAGGGAAGTGTGAAAGTTGTCATATGGAAGAGCCGCTTTTCCATAGCCCCGGCTATCGCTCCATTGACAATAATATTGCCGTATGTACCGCTTGCCACAATGACAGCAACCCAGGTGCGGCACCAGCCAGACGTCCGTTAGCCGCAATCATTCATCAGTATCATGGCAACGTATTTAAACTTGGTAGCGATAGAGGTGACAGCACCACTTACAAGCAGCCCATCGATGAAAACGATATGCTGGTTACCGATATTAATGGACTCATTGTTGAAGACAATCCGTTCCCTCAAGATGCTCGAAACTGTACCACTTGCCATTCTACTGACATTACACTGGCATCAGATGCGAATAATTGGTTTGAGCACCCTAGCCAAGTGGCCTGTGAAACTTGCCATTTATATCGAGATCGGGGCGCACATGACAACCAAGTTGGTAATGTATGGCTACGCAATGGCGAACCACAAAATACTTGTTCCGGCTGCCATCGCCCTTATGAGCGAGACGACGAGGGCAACCCAATTGTTGGAGAGGATGCGGAGCGGAGTGCAAAAACCGTCCATCTTACTCGTCTAGATAATCTCGCTACCGCAAGAAACTCTTTAGTGATTGATATAAAACACGCCAGGTTCACTGACAATCAGTTTGAAATTGAACTGAAGGTCTCGAAAGATGGTCTTGGAATAACATCAATCGCTGAGCTTTCCCCTTACATCAATGAACCTGGTCACTTAAACCTATTGCTCAACTGGGATAACGGAGATGGTCCCGTACTTGCGAACAACAGTTTAAACCTTGCTGATGATGGTCAAACAGGTGATGGTTGTATTGCCCAAGGTGAAGGATTATTTCTGTGCCATAAGAATTTTAGCGACACACTGTTACAGCCTAATGCCACCTCCATTCTTACTGTCAACATCGCTGACGCTCCACTTTGTGCGGATAGAAAGAGCGGAGAGCTTGCCGACTGCCACATCTTCGAGGGCATCGACCTGATTAACTCGCCTTTTGTTATTGCCTCGAACAATGCAACCGCGTCTTTTGATATCGGAGGCATCGTGAAACAACATAGTATCCCTGTGGGTGCCGAACTCGCATTATGCAATGACTGTCATAAGGAGCTCTCCATTCATTTATTCGGCCAACATCCTCATGCAGCGACGGACTTCCAACAGTGTAAGAACTGCCACAACTCTGAGCGCTCCGCCTTTTTCTCAGGCATGGCAGCCGATCTCAAATACCATGTTCATTCATTCCATGCGTTTGGCTCTCGACGTACAGGGAACGCCCCATACCCTGGTACAATAAACAATTGTGAAGCCTGCCATAGTCAGTCGCAATACAACTTACCAAGCCAGAACAATCCTCGTCCTTCCTTGGCCAGTGGTCAATACTTTAGCCCAGCATTAGTCGCTTGTGGCGCATGTCACCTCGAATCATCACTGGCAAACGCGGACCCTGATACCATCGCAGGAGACTCGGCTTTAAACCATATGCTAAATCATGGAGCCATTTGGGGCGCAGCAACAGCACCTGAGGCCACGGGGACCGAACAATGCGCAACATGCCACGCAATAGGGCAATCACAAGGAGTGGATAAAGTTCACCGTGTTTATGACTACCGCTGATTAAGGCATTGATAATAAAAACGATGTTTAAAATGAAGAAAAGGATTCTTATGAAAACAATGATTCAGCGGTGGTTTTTGGCTGGCATACTTTGCATCGGATTTACCTTTACGGTGTATTCAAACGACACGACAAAATCTGAAACCACAACGTTGAGCCAAGAAGAAATCGAACAGATATTAGATACTAAGTTTTCTGAAGGAAAATACTCTCGTCGTGGGCCAGATGGTTGTTTACGTTGCCATGATGACACATCAGATAAACCAGCCACGGGAATTTTTGACAACATCCATGGTAAGGCTGCCAATATTCATGGCCCAATCAGTGACAAGCAATGTGAAGCTTGTCATGGACCTGCCAACAACCATGAGCGCAATCCACGTAAAGGACAGGCTCGTGAACCCATGATCACATTTGGTCCCGATTCTCCTGTTCCGGCGGAAAAGCAAAATAGCGTTTGTTTGTCATGCCACCAAGATGCAGATCGCACGACTTGGCACAGCAGTGAACATGCTTTCGAAGGGCTCACCTGCTCGAGTTGCCACCAATTGCACCAAAAAGACGACCCCATGATGTTCGCTGAGCTTCAAGCAGAGAAATGTACCGATTGTCATCCAAAAACAAAATCCGATATCCACAAGCGCACGAGCCATCCTATCCTCGATGGTGTGATGACATGTTCCAGCTGCCACAACCCTCACCAAACACTGAACGACTACAGTTTGAAATGGTCATCCATCAATGATTCTTGTTACGAATGTCACGCAGAAAAACGAGGCCCCTTCTTATGGGAGCACGAGCCCGTTGTCGAGGACTGCACGACCTGCCATAAACCTCACGGTTCGATAAACAAAGCGCTTCTTAACAGGCGCTTACCGATGCTGTGCCAAGAGTGTCATCGCATTCCGCACGCGAATGTTTCCATACCTGAAAATGACCTTAGAGTTCGTGGTGGAAGTTGTCTCAACTGTCACAATCAAGTACATGGTTCCAACCATCCACGTGGCCAAGCGCTAAGCTATTAAGGAGGGAAGTATGAGATCAACACAACTCTATGTAGTCATTTCTTGCATTCTCACCTTGCAAGTACAGGCGAATGATTATGCACTTCAAAACAGCATGCCCGCTGACAAAACTCGTTGGAACTGCAGTGAATGCAGCAGCATTGGACAATGGGAAGGCGACGCTAGCATTGGTGCTGGATTTTTAGACAACGGTGGTTCTTCAAGGTTTTATAATTGGATCCCGCCTCTTTACGGAACCACGAACGATAATAGACATTTTAACGCGAGCCTAAACGTTAATATGGCACAGTATCAAGATAATGGTTTCTTCCAACGTTTTATTGTTGAAGATCTTGGCTTACAACGCTTTTTGCTGCAATGGGAGGTCGGGCAATTTGACGGTTTTCAACTGCTTATCAGTTATCGTGAGACCCCCTACTTTTGGAATCGTTCATCTTTAAGTGCCTATAACGGTACTGACAACACACTAATAAGTGGCGAGCTATCTCAGTATGAGAATGAGGTAAAGCGTGAAACTCTTAAGCTAGAGCTCGAATATACGCCACATACGCCATGGAAGCCTTATGTATCGATGAAACATGAACGTAAGGAAGGAACTCTATCGCTCTATTCACCAAACATTCCGAATCTCATCAGTGCCCCTGGTTTTATCCCCAAAACAATCGACAATGAAACGCTAAATACACAAGCCGGTGTCAGCTACATAGAAGATAATTGGCTTATTGATATCGCCTATCGTGGTTCATTCTTTCGTAATGATCAGTCCGCACTCTATTACGGTAGCGCCAATAATCCATATGCAAACCACCTTGCCTATGAACCTGATAATGACTTCCATCAGTTCGCCATATCCGGCAACTATCGAATGGAACAGCACACCATAAGTGGACGTGTACTCTGGTCTCAAGCCACTTCAGAAGGTGGGCTAAACCCTTTCCCTCAATCCCCCGTCAACTCAGATACATTTCATGGTGAGATGAATTCGCTTCTAGTGAACGCGGATTACCATAACAAGCTCTCACGTCAGACCGCATTAGCGTTATCTGCAAATTATCTAGATAAAGACGATAAGTCAGACCGAAATACCCTCATTGGCTTCACGCGTGAAGAATATGACCGCACCAAAACAAAACTAGAGGCCAAACTCGACCATCACTTCAATCCTGATGTCAGTGTGAATGCCGGGTACCGTTATAAACAAGATAAACGCGAATACGCCGACAGAAAACGAACTGATGAGCATCGATTTTCTCTCGGTTCACAGTATCGCCCTGACGCCCCGTGGTATATTGGAGGTCAAATTTCCTATTCTCAGCGAGATGGGTCTGACTGGTTACCTTCTAGTTATGATTCCCCCAACTTACGACAGTACTACTTAGCGGACAGAGAGCGCCTGGAGGTTCGAGGAGGCGGCTATTACGACATAAATGACAATATTCAGCTCGTCGCTGAAGTCTGGTATGCCAATGACGATTATCCTAAGCCTGATATTGGCCTTAGCGAAGGCGAGGATTACGGCTATGACGTCAGCGTCAACTTCTACCTATCCGATGGGGTAAGCGGCCATGTCTTTTACAACCAGCAAACCATCAGTACTGAGCAACAACTCGCTAACTCTGACGTGGTAGGGTGGGACCGTTACACAACTAAGTTGAAAGACGACATTGCCACTATTGGCTTCGGGATCAGCAAAGATCGGCTTCTTGATGAAAAGCTATCACTCTCTTTTGATTACAGTTATAACCAAGGAAAAGGCAAATCTTCAGTCTCATCAGATGGGTATCAATACCCAGATAACGAGTCCACCTCATACCGATATGAGTTTAGTGGAGACTATGAAATGACAGAGAATCAGAGCGTTGAATTTAACATCCGCTATGAGGATTATTCAGAAGAAGATTATCTCTTCAATGATGAGGCAGCCAATATGAGCGAAGTTCTGCAAAGCTATGAAGGCTTCTACGGCTCTGTATATTGGAAATACCGCTTTTAGCTTCGTCATTGCATAAACAAAACATCAGGCTTAGATATACAAAGTAAGTGACCTCAAGATGCTGAATTCAGTACACCTGAGGTTACTGAATATATCACCTGATGTTTTCAGAACGAGGGAATTAAGCTTGGAAATTCAGAGGAATTTCAGCCAACTGATTACCTTCGTTCCCTGGGTAGATCAGGTACTCACCGTGGTACTTCACTAACGATTTGTAATCCGTCACCTTATGAACCATAAAGCCGGCTTTAGCCGCTTTCTCAACAAAATCCGCATGATTGCCACGAACAAACCAACTCATAGGCTTCACTAAGCGTTCGCCATCAAAGCAGCTGTCACATTGATCAGCGCACAATGCCAATGAGTTTTGACCTTCGGTAAAGATTTGTACCTTACCGAAACCAATCAACGACTCGGATGTTGACACTTCCCAGCCTTCTTGTTCCATATAATCAAGAAACGCGTCGATTTCTGAATCTTTAATCACCCTCGCCTCTTTTCCCTGAGGGAAGCTCTGGGCGTAGTATGCAGAAATACGTTTGAAGATAAACAACAACCCTGCGTCGTTACCTTTTGAACGACCCGCTTTTTGCCAACGAGTTAAGTCATCAACAACACTGCGATCAAATTGTTGGGATTTCAATGCTTTTGTTACCCAACGAACCAAGTATAGATTGTTCGCTATTGGCGCATTCGCCAGTTTACCCGAACGATGTTCCTGCTCAAGTTCGCTCAGAGCAGCATTAACCAATTTTTGAATTTCTGTGGTGTAATTAGACATTACGCCTTTCTTCCTAAAGTCCAATAAAACAGTGCAGATAGCACTGAACAAGCAAACATTACGATGATCATTGGCCATGCCACGCCATCAGGCAGCGAGGCAACGAATACCCCAATTAGGGATCCCGTCCCAAAGCGCAGCGTCCCCGCTAAAGAAGAAGCTGTCCCCGCCATACTTGGGTAACCACTTAATAATAGCGCCATTGAGTTACTACCAATGGTTGACAGTGTGCCAATAAACATCACGACAAATGGCACCATACCCCATAGGCCTAGATTCAATAGCCAACCTACAAACAGTCCAATGCCTGCGCTCAGTTGCATCAAGAGCCCAAAACGAAGCATAGCGTGTGATCCAACCTTTTTCACCAAGCGACCGTTGATGCTCGTCATGATGATCATCGCAATAATATTTAGGCCAAACAGATAGCCAAAATGGTTAGGTTGAACCCCATATAAATCAATGTAGACAAACGAGCCAGCCGTCAAGAAAGCAAACATCCCGGAGAATGAAAACGCCCCTGATAGCATTAATCCTAATGCCTCTGGGTTTGAGCATAAACGCGCATAGTTACGAATCGTGGTTCCAAATCTAAGCGACTGTCGATTTTCCGGTGTTAATGTCTCTGGAATCCTCCATAGCACTAACAAAATAACAATCACCGCGGAAATCGCGAGTACCCAAAAAATTGAGCGCCACCCAAACCATACCGCAAGGTAGCCGCCAATCATTGGGGCAACAAGTGGGGCAATGGTAATCACTAAAGTGACGAAAGACATCGCACGCGCAAAGTCTTCACGATCAAACATATCACGAACGATCGCTTGAATAATAACTGCCGCTGCGGCCCCTGCAAAACCTTGAGCCATGCGCACATAAGTTAACGCATCAATGCCGTTCGTGGTTGCACTGACAACCGCTGCCAACCCAAAAAAGAACACGCCAAAAATAAGAACTGGGCGTCGACCATAGCTATCAGCCAAGGGGCCATGAATCAGCTGGCCTAACGCAAAACCAGCAGTATAAGCCGTTAACGTAATTTGCACCGCGCCAGCCGCTACCCCCAAATCTTTGGCGATAGTTGGCATTGCTGGCAAATACATGTCGATGGCTAACGGTGTCAACGCACCAATGGCACCGAGTACAAGGAATAATAAAAAGCTAATTTGAGACTGGGGAGTACTAAGGGCTTTCTCGGTCATTGTTTACCTCTTGTTGTGGTCCTCCCACCAATATTCTGCATTGATTGAGACTGATTGCTGCTTTCGCCAAAACCACTGATTAGCCGCTATTTAGACACCGAGCAGTATTGGCAGGAACCACCAGTTTGAGGAGATTCCGACCAAAAATCCAGTTCTTATTCGGAACTAAAACCATTTCCTGTAAAAATGATCATTTCCAAACAGAATCAATTTCTTCTTGCGTCAGGTAACGGTAGTCCCCTGGTTCTAAGGTGTCATCCAATTGTATTGCACCAATCCGTTCACGATGTAATTGCTCAACTTTATTGCCTAAAGCGGCAAACATACGTTTAACTTGATGGTACTTACCTTCCACGATGGTCAGCAGCACTTCGTTTTCTGCTTCGTTAACAATTTCGAGATGCGCAGGCAATGTGGCTTCCCGCTCATTACGCAGTTCAATACCCTCAGCAAACTTTTCTACGTAATCTGGCTGAATCGCGTCAGCGAGCCAAACTCGATAGGTTTTTTCACACTTGTGTTTTGGAGACGTAATGCGGTGAGACCATTGACCATCATCGGTGATTAATACCAAACCTGTCGTGTCCACATCTAAGCGGCCTGCAAAATGCAAATTTTCAACCTTTGGCTCATCAAGCAGCACAAATGCGGTTGGGTTGTAGCCATCTTCGTGTGAACAAACAAAATCCGCAGGTTTGTACAGCATGATGAAACGAGGCCCAGGCATGCCAACTTCACGCCCCTCCCACTCAACCACACTGCCTTCTGACACTTTAAACGCGCCACTTTTTTGTACTTCGCCATCAACGGTGACAAGGCCACTTTTGATGATCTTTGTTGCCTGCTTGCGAGTCGCACCCAGACCATCACACAAATATTTATCTAAACGCATGAATACCTCATTGAATTATACCCAAATGACTTCTTTACCAGCCTATTGAGCCCAAGTCAGACCGAGAATGGCGCATTCAAAAGTCACTTGGGTATAAAAGTCAGGTATTATAGCCATCCTAATAAAAATAGTTGAGCAATTTCACAGAATTTCATGTACATCCTTCGCCCTTATCAAGCCGACTCTGTAAAAGCGGTCATTCACTATTTTCGTAAGCACTCAACACCCGCAGTGATTGTCTTGCCAACTGGCGCGGGTAAAAGCTTGGTTATCGCAGAACTGGCAAGGCTGGCTAAAGGCCGAGTGCTGGTGCTCGCTCACGTAAAAGAGCTGGTGGAACAAAACCATGCCAAATACGAAGGGTATGGGTTAAAAGGATCGATATTCTCCGCCGGCTTGGGTCGAAAAGAGACCGACCAACAAGTGGTGTTTGCCTCCGTTCAATCTGTGGTGAGAAACTTAGATTCATTTAAAAATCAGTTTTCGTTGCTCGTCATTGATGAATGCCATCGCGTGCCAGATGAAAAAACCAGCAGCTATCAAAAAGTGATCTCTCACCTAAGAGAACTCAACCCAGGCATTAAAGTTTTGGGTTTAACCGCAACGCCCTACCGCTTAGGCATGGGCTGGATATACCAGTATCACACCCGTGGACAAGTTCGGACTGAAGAGTCACGCTTTTTCCGTGACTGTATCTTCGAACTCCCTATTCGTTATTTGCTAGACGAAAACTTCTTAACGCCAGCACGTATGATGGACGCCCCGGTCTTATCTTATGACTTCTCACAATTAAAACCAGCCAATACCGGGCGATACAAAGAAGCCGAAATGGACATGGTGATAGACAAAGCCAAACGTGCCACGCCACAAATCGTTGAGCAAATCATTCAATACGCCAAAGAACGTAAAGGTGTCATGGTATTTGCCGCCACCGTTCGCCATGCGCAAGAAATCCATGGCTTACTGCCTGAAGGCGAAACCGCTATTGTCATTGGTGACACGCCTACACCTGAGCGCGATGCAATCATTCAGTCGTTCAAAAATCGTGAGATAAAATACCTCGTCAACGTGTCTGTTCTTACCACCGGATTCGATGCACCTCATGTGGATTTGATCGCAATTTTGCGCCCAACGGAATCCGTCAGCTTATATCAACAAATTGTTGGCCGTGGCTTACGGTTATCTGAGGGTAAAACAGAGTGTTTGGTGCTTGACTATGCAGGTAACAGCTACGACTTGTACCAGCCAGAGGTCGGCGACCCGAAACCCGACTCGAACAGCGAAATCATCACCATTCCTTGCCCCGCTTGTGGCTTCAATAATAACTTTTGGGGCAAGCTAGACAGTAATGGTTTCTTATTGGAGCACTTTGGCCGACGCTGTCAGGGCTACTTCGAAGACGATGAAACCGGAGAGCGTGAGCATTGTGGTTACCGCTTTCGTGCCAAATACTGCGGTGAATGCGGCGCGGATAACGACATCGCAGCGCGTATTTGCCATGAATGCGACGCGACGCTCGTCGATCCTGATAAAAAACTTAAAGAAGCATTAAACCTTAAAGACGCGCTTATCTTTGAGTGCACAGAAATGGACTTATCGGTATTCAAATCCAGTGATGGTAAATCGCAACTGAAAGTGACGTATTCTGGTGAGACATATCAAGGCGAAGGTAATGCATTAGTGCATGAGTTCTGGTCATTGAATACCAAAAAGCAGAAGCAAACCTTCAAAGACCAGTTCGTCCGCCCTCATCTAGCCGACAAACATCGTCCTTTTGAAGCAGCATCACCAACCAAGGTTGTGGCGAATCAACATCGCTTCCGTTTGCCCCAGTTTGTTATCGCTCGAAAATCAGGACGCTTTTGGAAATTGCGGGATAGGATTTTCGAAGACGAGTTAAAGTAGCCGAGCGCTCATTAATTCACTCTCTGTTCATGTACAGCTCGATATAATCATTACAATTCATTGAAAAAGGCTTTGCTATGTCGACCTCCGCCACTCCGCGTAAACTTTTCGTGCTGCTAAGTTTAGTGCCGCTGTTATTATCAGCGCCAAGCTTCGCGTCTCACCATGACCATCATGACAATAAAGATGGTCATGCCATCGTTTGTGACGTTGAGAAACCGGGAACACGCATTGAATTCGCTGAAGATCAGGATGAAGTCTACCGTGCGGTTCAGAACGGCTATATTCGTCCCTTTTCCGATATGTATACCGCAGTGGAGAATGATCTCTATGGGCGTATTATTAAAGTTGAACTTGAAGAAGATGACGACGAATGGATTTACGAACTGAAAATTTTGTTCAACGATAGTGTCATAAAAGTTGAATACGATGCGGCCACGCTTGAAATGCTCGAAATTAAGGGGCGTAACTTCAACAAAGCATTAAAGCCACAATAACCAGACACAATAAGAAGAATTAGCATGAAAATACTTGTTGTCGAAGATGAACCTCGTCTAGGTGAACAAATCGTTGAAACACTAGAAAACAGCGGATGGGTGCCAGAGCTTTCCCAAGATGGTATCGATGCCCTTTATCGCGCCACTTCTGAAGAGTGGGATGCGATAGTACTCGATCTTGGCCTTCCAAAACTTGATGGTTTAACGGTACTGAAAGGTATACGAGATGAAAACATTAATACCCCTGTCGTTATTCTAAGTGCACGAGACACACTTTCCCAGCGTGTAGAAGGTTTGAATGCAGGCGCAGATGATTATCTGACCAAGCCATTTGAAATGGTTGAGTTGACTGCACGCCTTCGCGCTCAACTACGCCGAGCATCGGGCAATACATCGCCGGTCATGCATGTTGGCGACTTAAGCTTAGATACCCGTTCATCCAAAGTACTATGGCAAGGGCAGCCGATAAGTTTGACAGCACTAGAATACAAAGTCGTGGCGTATTTTATGCACAACCCCGAGAAAGTTATTTCTCGTACTGAACTTGTCGAGCACATTTATAAACAAGATTTCGACCGAGATTCCAACACGATCGAAGTGTTTATTGGCCGCATTCGAAAAAAAATTGCACCCAAAATCATTAAGACCGTCCGTGGTTTAGGATACCAACTTAATGCCGGGTAGGAATAAACTCCCACTGCACACACTTAAGCGACTAAGTATTAAAAGTCGCTTAGTGCTCGCCGCTGTGGTGTGGTTAACCGCGATGATCCTAGCTGCGGGGGTGACTATCCCAACTCAGGTATACCATTACATGGTGGATGAAACTCGCGCGCAGTTGAATATATTCATGGATGAGATAGCCGCACAATTAGAAGTCGACAATGACGGTAAGCTCTCTCTCACTTCTCAGCTGTCCGATCCACGCTTTAACCGCCCTTATAGTGGTTTATATTGGAGTGCATCCACAGAAAACAGCCTAGAACGTTCACGTTCTCTGTGGGACAAGAAGATTGAATACAAGGGATTGGACAAAGATGCCTTTGGCGCACGAGATGAAAAGCTCATCACGTTGAAGAAGACCCTTTATCTACCCGATTATGACGGTCCCATTGATGTCATCATCGGCATCGACGAAGAGCCAATCGAAGGCACAATTCAATCTTTGACCGGACGACTGTGGATCATATTAGGCTTGCTATTTGCTGGCGTACTTGCGGTTATCTTGCTGCAAATTGCCTGGTCATTAAGTCCGCTTACCAAGCTGCAAAGAGAGCTCGGAGAGCTTAAATCAGGTCACAAAAAAGGCTTAGAAGAAGAATACCCAAAAGAAATTTCACCGCTGATCACTGACCTCAACGCCCTGCTATTTCACTACCAAGAACTCTTAGAGCGAGCTCGAAATCATGCTGGGAATTTATCTCATGCGCTAAAAACGCCGCTCTCGGTTTTGAAAAACGAAGTGCAGAACTTAACGCCTGAAGAGCAAAATCGCTTAAATGCGCCAATTTCCCAGATTCAGCAACACATCGACTATCACTTAGGCCGCGCTCGTATGGCAGGCTCGATGAATATTCTCTCAGTAAAATCAAACCCGTCTGAACGGGTAGATGCCATCTCAATGGCGTTTGATAAAGTCTATGCTCATCGTGAGATCTCTTTGATCAACGAATTAGATTCTGAGTTGAGTGTCGCGGTAGAAAAAACCGACTTAGACGAAATGGTCGGTAATCTACTAGAAAATAGCTACAAATGGGCAAACTGTATTATTCGCGTTCACGCTACGCAAGATAAAAACAACATTTACATCATGATTGAAGACGATGGTCCAGGCATTCCACGGGAGCAACTTAATCAGGTAACGAAAAGAGGCTATAGGCTCGATGAAACCAGCCCAGGTTCTGGCCTTGGGTTAAACATCGTCAGTGAAATGGCACACAGCTATCGCGGTCAATTAAGCCTCGAGGAAAGCAAAATGGGTGGTTTAAAAGCGACGCTGATACTGCAGCGAAGCCGTGCTTAACGGGCAGCAAAAAAGGTTAAAATCAGCACAAAATGAGCAAACTTTCATCCAGCTTAAAAAAACAGAAGGTTCCCCCCAAAAGAATGGCGTTTTTTTATTGGTTTATAGACAATTTTTGTTGCTGAATACAGAACTGGATGCTAGTATCCGCGCTCGCTTGAACAGTTACTGATTCAAGCTTTACCACGAACACAAGGTCGCATTGTGTCGTGAAATTTTATTTTTACTAATTTGAGAGTAAATACTATGAAATTCGAAGCAGTAGTACGTACTGAACTAGGTAAAGGTGCGAGCCGCCGCCTACGTCACGCTGGCAAATTCCCTGCAGTTGTATACGGCGGTGAAGAAGCAGCAGTTGCTATCGTTCTTAACCACGACGACATCGTTAACCAAATGGACAAGCCAGCGTTCTACGAAAGCATCGTTCTAGTTATCGACGGCGCTGAAGTTAAAGTTAAGCCACAAGACGTTCAACGTCACGCTTACAAGCCAAAAGTTGAGCACATGGACTTCATCCGTATCTAATTCCCTACCAAGGAATTAACGGATAAAATCCAAACCTTTTGCATACAAGATTATCGGACTTACCAGCCGAGATATCTAAAAAATTTCAAAACCCCGGAGACTTACCACCTCCGGGGTTTTACTATTTAAGGCGTTCTGAAATCACTTGTTTAGCCCATCCAAAAGCTTGCAAGCAACTGTAAATCCACAATTACCCCAACTTTAAGCAAGCATGTTGCTTATACTCCTTATCTCTTAACACCGTAGGTAGAAAAATCTTAACCGATTATTTCACTTAAGCGATACGAAACCAAATCGATCAATCCTTCGTCAAACTCGTGTGTAAAGCTCACAAATCAAACACCGACTCACAAGTCAATATACTATTAACCAAACTGATCGCGTTTCATATTGAAATGGACTTTGGATAAATTCTAAATACCGTTTTTATTTATCGACATCGCCTGCACGCTTGTCTTTTGCATTTTCAATAATTTTGCAATCAAGGTGTATCAGTTTACAGTTCCAAGCTATAACGCTGGAGGTGGCGATGGTTACCCTAAACTTGATGTCGTTGATACAGGCAACGTAGACGCGGCAGTTCTAAAAGATGACTTAGAATCCTTACAGACCATTGCAGTTGCTAACTATGAGCCTCAAGGTGAGATCGTATACACCAATACGGATGTTCCAAATTTCGGCGGCTGTAAAATCAATACTCCACAATAATATTTTATTGATTAAATAACACTCTTAAGTTCAAACCGAAGCATCAACGCTCCGGTTTTTTGTATTTAAAAATCGCTTATAGATTCACATTTTTAGCATCGGTAAGCTAAATAGCTGAAAATAAACTACCTAAAAAAGGAGGAAAAAAAATATTCATTGGTACTGTTGACGACCTTATGCCGGGCTTCTATGTTTGATAAAGCCTTTCCAACACACAGATGAGTTGCTTGGTGTTTAAGCTTGTATTTTAGCAATTCTACCAGTGATTCAAAGAAAGGTGGTGGCGTTACAAACACTGCTCTGAAACAATTTGTCTTCCAGACTTCAAACAATGGCGATGCACCTCCAAGTGTACGTCGATGAGCAGCTATCTGGCGCCAATGTGTTCAAACTGCTGCCATCGAGTTCTGGAGGTCAAAAATGAAACGAGCCAGCAAAAGCTACAGACTGCAAATGATTAAGGAAGTGGTTACACGCAGAGAGCGTGAAGCGTGTACTGACCCTATGGCAAAGTATATCCATCAATTGATGGATGAACGCCCCAGCAATAAATTGGATGTTGAACAAAACCACCGATTTGCCGGTTGCCACTTCGACGAACAAGCAGGAGGTTGGGTAAGTGATGACCTTTGGTCAATGAAATAGCAGCTTAAGTCAGCGTTTTCCCGACTTCATTGACATCGCCAATTGAGTCGGGAATCACTCCGTTAATACCGCTCTAATCATCAGACTAAAATAAATCCTGTTGTGGCGAAGGCGTTTCTTCAGGTAACACAGGCTTCGTTTTTCCTGCTAATAACTTTCTTCTATATCTTTGTCGGCATAGCTTTATGACATGCAACTGCTGCGCAGAAGTAAGGCTCAGCCAGTTGAAGCGCTCCTCTCTTTTACGCATACACCCTATGCAATACCCTTTCTCGTCAGAGGTGCAAACCCCAACGCAAGGACTTGGGACAGAAAAAAATTCTAATTGCTCCATGTGTAACCGTTCTATAATTAGTCCAACAACATCGGACGCATTGTGCCCAATGCATCAACTATCCGATAACTGTAAGAAATTTAGATGTTTTCGGTAGATATCAATATCGGAAATGGGATCTCTGTTATAAAATACGCCGTGTCTAAAAACATACGAAACCATAACCGTATACTGACAAAAACAGTGTTTTATTACCTATACTTACCACGTTTTCTAAAACGGAGTCTATAAAATGAAGCTTAGCCTAAAAACGTTAGTTGCAGCAATCTCACTTCCAATCCTGATGACAGCATGCGCTAGCAACGGTGACAATGTGAAAGAAATTACAGCTCAAGACTTACAGCACCACAATTGGGAGTTGGTTCAAATCGATGGCAAGAACATCGCAATTGAAGACGCTGAATATGGCCCACGCCTAGAGTTGGGTGAAAACCTAACCGCAAACGGCAATGCTGGCTGTAATGAATTCTTTGGCCAGGCTGAATTGAAAGACAATCAACTGCGCATCGAGAAAATGGGCATGACCATGAAAATGTGTATGGATGATCAAATGAAGATCGAACGCGTGATGGCAGACACTTTGACTCAGTGGAGCGACATTACACTGACAAATGAAGGTCTAGTGCTAAAAAATGCCGACCACGAACTCACGTTTACACTGCGCGATTGGGTAAACTAATCCATATAGAATCATTGAAAAAGCAGCTAATCTAGCTGCTTTTTTTATGCTTCAATTAAATGCCCCACTTTTCGAATAAGCGTCGCGACGCTCTCTGCCTCAAGTTTTCTCATGACATTCGAGCGGTGCACTTCAATCGTCCGTAAAGAAACACACAACTGATTCGCCATCTCTTGGTTTTTCATTCCTTTTACAACCAAATCGAGCACTTCCCTCTCACGCTTAGTCAAATTTTGTAGTATGTGCTTAGCGTGCAACTTATCAAGGTTACCCAATGACTTTGCCATTGCTAACTCGATTGCAGAAACTAGCGCATTGCCATCGACGGGCTTTTGGAAGAAATCTAATGCCCCACTCTTTAATGCTTCTACCGCCATCGGGATATCCCCGTGCCCCGTTAAGTAAATGACGCTGATCGGGCTAAATTGCTCATTCATGATTTGGTGGACATCTTGGCCGCGCATTTCTGGCATGCGACTATCGAGCAATACACAACCAGCAGACGCCAAATCTGCGTCATTTAAAAAATCGACGCCACTAGAATAGGCCTCTACCTCATAACCATAACTCTCTAGCATGAAGGCCATCGATTCCAGCACTGACTCTTCATCATCAACGACATAAAGAGGACAAAGATTACGACTCACTACAAGCCTCCTGATACGGTAAAATGATGGTCACTTGACAACCTGAAGGCTCAATTGACCGAAAACGAATACTGCCGTGATGCCCTTCTATGACATCGCGACAAATTGCCAAACCTAGTCCTAAGCCATTATCTTTCGTGGTGTAGAATGCTTGGTCAAGGGGGATCTCCTGCTGCTGAATACCAACGCCGTTATCAGTAACATCAACAATGACCATCTCATCACAAAAGCTGACATGCAAATCAACGAATAAACCTGTGCGTTTTGGCATGTGGCTAAGGCAAGCGTCTTTGGCGTTATTGAGCACATTTAAGATCACCTGCTGTAGGCCCGTCACATCTGCATAAATTTTTTGCGGCTCCCCAGAATACAACACTCCCAAATGGATACGATGACGCTGAAACTCGAAATCCACCAACTTCATTGCATCTTCAATCAGGGACGGTAAATCCACCCAGTTTTTCTCTATCGGTGTTTTATTTATTAAGCTACGTAAACGCTGGATAATATCGCTGGCAGAGGTCACTTGTTGTTGAATTTTTTCGATAATAGGCAACATCTCTTCAGGTGTTGTACCTCGCTTCATACGTACTTTAGCGCCTTGACTATAATTCTTTATCGCAGCAAGTGGTTGATTGATTTCATGCGCGATACTACTGCCAAGTTCACCAACAATCGTGATGCGTTGTGCATGTTCCAACATGGTGCTTTTTCGGCGCAAATCATTCATTGCATTTTTCAGTTCCTCGCGACTGCGCTGAAATCTCCACTGCAACCAAAAGTGATAAGCCGTCAACAATAACAACGTCAGCATTGCAGCAATGGCAATGATTTGATTCTCGTGTAGCCACTCTTTAACTTTTTGCCCCCAAGACTTTTGTAAAGGGTGCATATCGAGATGTTTGTATACCTGATCAACATTAATGCTTGGCGCAGGTAGCATCCAGCCCACATTATTTGCAGCGATCGCCGCAGGATGGTCAGTAGGCATAGCAAATAGGCTCTGAGCGACCATTTGACCCACATAGGTAGGGGCACGCTCCGTCATTGCTAACGTCCAGTTTGGGTAAAGTGGTGTACTCACCGCGCAAACTGAGTCTGCTGGACGTTTTTCATTGAGTACTCGTAAATCATGTAACTGAATACGCCCTTCTTTCGCCATATTTTCCAATGTACACGCAGGTACAATCGCCACATCAAGAGCATTACCTATTACATCAAGTATCAACTGATCCGTTGGCGGTCCGGTAAACTGAATCTTTTCAAAAAAAGACGAATTGAAATAGCCTAACTTATCCAATTCATATTGAAGGGCAATAAAGCCACCAAATGCTTTTTCCGATACCGCCGCCACTTTCGCTTTATTTATGTCTCTCAGTGTCTTATATGGCGATTCCCCACGAACCACCACCACTGACGCAATCGACTTATTCGGCAAGTTGCTATACGCGGTTTTTTGCGTGGCCACCCAGTTTATAGGATATGCACGCGCCAACTTGGTTGCCTGACCTGGACTGGTCAATATAAAGTCCAACCTATCATGCAGAAAAGCATCTTCCAGTTGGTCAAAATCATAGGTATGTAAATTAAATTGGTAGCCGGGATTTCGTTCTTCTAGCCAATCCAGTGTGGGTAGCCAAGCTTGCCTTGCGTGAGCATACCCTCTCAACGCCAACACCCCGACTTCATAGTCTTTTCTTTGAGTTGTAGGCTCGTTCGCAAATGAAACATAAGAGAACACTGTTGAAATAACAAAAATAAACAGTTTAATTTTTTGAGAATGGTTATTAATCACTTACGAAATAATATTAAAAATTGTCTGTAGCACATTTTACCATCACTTCCCCCAATAACTTTGTTGCTTTAGATCAAGTTGGCTTCATTATTGTGGAAAACCACAATACCTCCTAAGTGTCAATTTACTCAAAATACTTACCCACTAAGGGCTAGATGCAAGTTCACTCATTTAAGAGTGTTAATACGCCATGAACACTTATGAAAAATTACTAAGTTTATGTGTCTTCGTCTTAGCTTCAACCAGATTCTAACTGCCGAGCTAAGTGACTCGTCAGCAAAACTTTAAATTAAAATATGGAAACAACTCATGAAAAAGTCGACTATTGCGTTGGGTGTGCTCGCGGCTGTCGCAGCCGTTGGTTACTCAACTTACAATACGATGTTCTCTGCTGAGGCTGTGACTGTGGATGCGGCTGCACAAGAGCAGAAATTCACAGAATACGCTCACCCAGAACATTTCATTTCAGCTCAACAGCTCAAAGCAATGATGGACGCAGACAAAGATGTGGTCGTGATCGGTGCGCTAAACCCTATCAAACCGGATCGTCCTATTTCTGGTTCTTACACTATGTGGCGCAACGATTACTCTGCAACGGAAGGTGTTTACGACTTTGAGGGCATGAGCAACAGCGTTGAAGAAATGGAAACCATCCTTGGTCGCTTTGGCGCAACAGCAGACAGCACGATCGTGGTTTACGCTGCGAGCTCTCATCACGATGCCGCTCGCCTTTACTGGCAAATCTACAACTTAGGCCACGACGACATTCGTTACCTAGACGGTGGTTTAAATGCTTGGTTGGGTGCAGGTTTCCCTACTGGTTCTGAAAACCCAAGCGTTGCTGCTACCCAATACGACGCACCAAATGCGAAACAAGAAAACAATGCACTAGCAACGCTAGACATGGTTATCGCAGCACAAAACAACCCAGATTGGGTAATCCTAGATACTCGCAGTAATGACGAGTTCAACGGTGAGGTGGCAGTTTCTGGCGCATTCGGCCCTGGTACAATCCCGAGCAGTGTTCATATCAACTGGACAAAAGCGTTAAACGAAGACACCACACTAAAATCAGCAGAAGAACTGCAAGCACTTTACGGTGACATCATTAAAGGCAAGAAAGTCATTGCTTACTGTCAATCCGGCGTACGTTCGGCTCACACAACCATGATTCTGACCGAAGTTCTAGGTGCGGAAGGCGTCTATAACTACGATGGTTCATGGATTGAATACAGCCACGCTCACTACGAGCAAAAGAATCCTGAAGTGAACGTTATCAACGTCAAGAGCTAATTAAAACGGAAATAGCAGTCAATGAACAATGTAATTTTTAGCCAAAAGTTATACGACACCGCCCAGATGATCATCGATGGCTGTATGGGTGATTCTGATCCAGCATGTCAAACCGCATGTCCAATGCACACGGATGTAAAACAATACGTTCGCATGGCGGGTGAAGGTGACTTCCAAGGTGCGTTAGATCTTATCCGCACCAAACTATTCCTACCTCAAACACTTGGCCGCATTTGTGCACACCCTTGTGAAGCGTCTTGCCGTCGTAACACTGAGTTCGGTCAGCCGATCAGTGTTGCAGGTATCAAACGTTTCGTTGCTGAGAAGTTAGATAGCCAAGACCATTGGGATCTTAACATCGCTCCACTAACCAACAAGCACATCGCTATCATTGGTGCCGGCCCTGCTGGTGCTCAAGCAGCAATTGAGCTTCGCCGCCAAGGTCACGAAGTAACGATCTACGAAAAGTTAGACGTATACGGCGGCATGATGCGCGTGGGTATTCCTGAATACCGTCTACCTCGCGATGTGATCGACTTCGAATACAGCTACTTAGGCATGCTAGGTATTAAGACCCGTTTTGGCGTTGAGATCGGTAAAGACATCAGTTTTGAAGCACTACGAAACGAGCACGATGCGGTGATTCTTGCTCACGGTGCACACGTAGGCTCTATCATTCCTCTACCAGGTCACGACAACGACGGCGTGTTCTCTGCGGTTGAATACTTGAAAGAGATCTCTGAAACCCGCCAATTCCCACGTGCCGGTAAACGTGTGATGGTCATCGGTGGTGGTGACGTAGCGATGGACTGTGCGCGCTCTTCTTGGCGCATCGGTGCAAGCGAAGTGTACCAATGTTCTCTGGAGAGCATGGAAAACCTACCTGCTAGCCAAATCGAAATCGACGAATCACTAGAAGAAAACGTCGTGTTCAACGCAGGCTGGGGTCCGGTTGCCATCGAACATGAAAACGGCAAAGTAACGGGTATCACCATTAAGAAAGTGCTATCTATCTTTGACGAGCAAGGCAACTTTGCACCTCAATACAGCGACGAAAGCAAAACCATCGCAGTGGATACGGTGGTATTCGCAACAGGTCAAATCGTCGCTGACATCACTGACGGCGCACTAGAGCAAACTCGTGGCGGTCGTTATGTTGTCGACAAGCAAACACTGGCTTCTAGCCTAGAAGACGTATTCGTAGCCGGTGATGCGTGCGGCGGTAACATCGTGATTGAAGCGATGGCACTAGGCCGTAAAGCCGCAATGAGTGTTGAGCGCTTCCTAACGTCTCGTCCACTGACTGAAGATCGTGACTTCGAGCAAGAATACAGCTACCAATCTCGTCTAGATGTACCACTTCCAAAAGGTACAGTAGATACCCCTCGCCTACACGGTGAACTACGTGACGCTGAAGAGCGCAAGCAAGATTTTGCACAAGTGGATTTAGGCTTCACTGAAGAGCAGATCAAGCAAGAAGCATCTCGCTGTCTGCAATGTAGCTGTAAGCTATGTATGAGCGAATGTATCATGATGAACGACTTCACGGATTGCCCGAAAACGGCATTCTCTGATTTCGTTAATAACAAGACAATGGATCCGCAACTGGCTTACTCATGTAACGCCTGTGACCAATGTACGATCGTTTGTCCAAAAGATTTCCCAATGAAAGAAATCTTCCTTGGCGCTCGTAACGACTTTGTTAAAGCGAACAATGGCGAATCGCCAATCAAAGGTCACAAGGCAATCAATATGCACCAGCTTCTGGGCTTCTCTAAACTCTTCACAATGGCTAAACGCTAGGTAAACACACATGAGCAATAAAGTATTTATGCCAGGATGCAGTCTGCCATCCTACTCTCCTGAAGGTGTAGCGGCAATTGCACAGCACCTAAAAAACGTGTTCCCAGAGATGGGCGCGGTGCAAAAGTGCTGTGGTAAACCAACCGCAGCAATCGGTCAATACGACAAGTTCAAAGAACGTTACGGCGACCTGCAAGCAGACTTCGACAAGTTAGAAGCCCAAGAAGTGATTGTCGCGTGTCAAAGCTGCTACGGCATGATCAAAAAATCTGGCGGTAAACAAAAGCCAGTATCTCTGTGGAAGCTGCTACCAGAAATTGGCCTACCAAAAGAATTGGTTGGCAAAGCGAAACACAGTGATGTGGTGTTCTCTATTCATGACTCTTGTTCAACTCGCTACGAAAAAGAGCTACAGGACGGTATTCGCTGGATCCTAACTGAGCTTGGCTACAAAATTTCTGAGCCTGAGCATACTCGTGAAAACACTCGCTGTTGTGGTTTTGGTGGCATGGTTGTGCCTGCGAATCCAGATGTTGCTAACCGCGTTGCAGTACGCCGTGCAGAAGAGTTTGAAACTGATAATGTGGTGGTTTACTGCTCGGCTTGTCGTGGCTCTATGATGGGCGTTGGCAAGAAAGCTTGGCACATTCTGGATCTGATGTTTGGTCCAGTCATCATGCAAAACGATGAGCCACCAGTAAACGTACTAGCAAGCCCTGTGAAAGCTTGGTTCAACCGCTACAAATCAAAAGCGGGTCTAATCAAGTGTATGAATGTATAACCATCTTTAAGTGAAGTAAAAACAATGAAATTTGTAAAAATTGCTTTATTAATCGCAGTAGTAGCGCTAGCACTATTTGCAGCAAAACAAACTGGCATTCTTGAGATCATCACTGACATCAAGAGCCTACAAGAGTGGATCGCAAGTTTTGGTGTTTGGGGTTACGCAGTATTCGTAGCAGCATTCGTGTTTGCATGTGTGTTCCTACTACCGGGCAGTGCGTTCACCATTGTAGCGGGCATTGTATTTGGTCCTATCAAAGGCGGTGTGTTAGCGCTGTTTTCTGCAACGCTTGGTGCGGTGGTAGCATTCATTGTGGCACGTTTCCTACTACGTAACACAATCATGAAAAAATTTGGTGATAACCCAATCTTCAAAAAGATCGACGACGGCGTTGCTGCAAACGGCACCAGCTTCTTGATCCTAACTCGTCTAGTGCCGGTATTCCCATTCAGTCTGCAGAACTACGCTTACGGTCTAACGAGCCTGAGCCTTGGAACTTACGCGTTAGTATCCCTACTAACCATGGCGCCAGGTGCTTTCATCTTTGCTTACATGGCGGGTGATATCGCGACCAACGGTGTATCAGCGATGCTGCTTGTTAAGTTCGCGGCGGCAGGTCTTATCCTGTTTGGTATGTCACTGATTCCAAAATATATTGCGAAGAAAAAAGGCATCAACATGGAAGAATTGGCGAAGTAATCCGGTCTATCCATATTGAAACGTTAAGAGTGCGGTTTATCAGGAGCCGCACTCTTTTTCATTCATATCGGTCTGGTCATACTTCAAGCCACCTCTGATTAAGTTTACGGCTAAAATGAGGCGTTGATTGGTATAGCTTCACAAGGCGAGTAATTCTCTAAATCTATTATCAAATTCACATTGATAATAGACCAAGATAGATTACTATCCATATAGAGAAAAAGGATCGTCCATACTATTAAGGCCCTATATTAATTGTCAAAATTAAGCGTTTTTCATTGCATAGAAAAACAAAGCACCAAAATAAAGACAAAGATAAAAAACACGGATTACGTATGAAAAAATTACTGAGCACTTTTGGTATTTTAGCCGCCACTTTCGCTACTTCCTCTTTTGCATCTTCTATTCCGGAAAAATGGCAAGCCATTGAACAGCAGGCAGACGGACAGGTCGTGTATTTTCATGCTTGGGGTGGTAGCCAAGAAATCAACCGCTACATTCTGTGGGCCGGAAAAGAGCTAAAGTCTCGCTACAACGTGACCCTTAACCATGTCAAAGTCACCGATATTTCTGAAACCACAACACGTATCATTGCAGAAAAAGCCGCAGGAAAAAACAGTGGCGGCAGTGTAGACATGGTTTGGATCAATGGTGAAAACTTCAAATCAATGAAAGACAACCAACTGTTGTTTGGACCTTTTGTTGACCAACTACCTAGCTGGCAATATGTCGATAAAACGTTACCGGTTGATGTAGACTTTTCTGAACCAACAGATGGCTTAGAAGCACCTTGGGGTGTCGGTCAATTGGTCTTTATCCATGATGAAGACACGCTTAATAATCCACCACGTTCATTCTCTGAAATGCTGAGCTACGCAAAAGCGTTTCCAAATCGTTTAACCTACCCTCGCCCACCCGAGTTTCACGGCACCAGCTTTATTAAATCACTGCTGATTGAAGTGACAAACAATGCGCCAGAGCTACAACAACCAGTAACAAAAGAAACATTTGCTTCGGTAACTCAACCACTTTGGCGCTACTTAGATGAGTTCCATCGTGTGGCGTGGCGTGGTGGTAAGCAATTCCCTGCAGGTACGGCAGAAAGTGTGCAATTACTCGATGATGGCCAAATTGATCTTGCTGTGACATTCAACCCGAACGCAGTGTTTTCTGCACAATCGAGCGGTAATCTAGCGGAAAGTACCAAAGCATACGCGATGGACGCCGGTGCACTGTCTAATATCCACTTCTTAGCCATTCCATGGAACGCAAACGCAATTGCCGGAGCACAAGTTGCGATTAACTTTTTATTGAGTCCTGAAGCACAATCTCGTAAAGGTGACATCAACATCTGGGGTGACCCTTCGGTGCTAAACAGCCAATACTTAACAGGTACGGCTAAAAACACACAACAATTTAAATCTATCGCAGAGCCCCACCCTAGTTGGCAGGCTGCATTAGAAAAAGAATGGTTGAAACGTTACGGGAATTAATACGAGCACATGTTAAGAGCGCTGTATCTAGTTATTATCGCAGTATGTATTTTGCCGACCATCCCTGGATTACTAGGAGTAATCGTTTCTGCGCTCGGTTACGTACCGCCTATCGGTTTGAACCACTTCTCTCTTGATGGCTTCAATGCGGTCTTTGATTGGGAGGGCGTTTGGACGTCAATTAGCCTGACTTTTTATTCTGCTATTTTTAGTAGCTACCTAGCTTGCTTGATCACGTTTGCGATTCTGCAAGCCTCTTGGGGAAGCAAATTCTGGCGTAAAATTGAACTCAGCCTTTCCCCACTTCTCGCTATACCTCACGTGGCTTTCGCGATTGGTTTTGCGTTCCTATTTGCTCCAACAGGCATGGGGATACGTACACTCAATCAATTGTTTGGATATGACCCAAATGCGCAAACCGTTAACGACTTAGCGTTGCTTATTAAAGACCCTTATGCGCTTGGCCTTATCGTTATGCTTGCTTTCAAAGAAGTGCCTTTCCTACTACTGATGAGCATCCCAATTCTTCAGCATTTAAAAGTAGAAAAAATCGAAAAAGTCAGCCATTCCATGGGCTATACCTCTGCACAAGCTTGGTGGAAATGCGTGTTCCCACAATGGTTTGCAAAGCTACGCTTTCCTATGCTCGCCGTCATTGCTTACAGCTTATCGGTTGTTGATGTCGCACTGATTATCGGTCCAACGAATCCTCCGACGTTTGCGGTGCTAGTTTGGCAATGGTTTAATGACCCTGACCTCTCTTTGTTACCAAGAGCCGCGGCAGGCGCTGTCGTTCTTTTTGTCATCGCAACTCTATTAATTGGTTTTGCTCGCTTGGTGGAATGGAGCATCACCAAAGGCGTCAAGCGTTGGCAATACTCAGGTCGCAGCGGCTTCCGTCTACCAGGAAAAACCTTGTTCGCGGTGATTGCCTTGCTCACACTGTTAAAGGTGCCACTCATGGTAGTATGGAGCTTTTCTCAGCGTTGGCGCTTCCCTGATTTACTACCAAGCCGCTACAGTCTACGCTTTTGGGAATACGAATGGCAAAACATTCTTAGTACGCTAGAACAAAGTATGCTGATTGCTGTCATTAGTGCGTTGATCGCCCTTTTACTTTCACTGATTGCTCATGAATACCGACTGCGTTACCGCTGGCAAGTGCCGGGCTACATCATAGCGGTACCAATGTTGATTCCTCAGCTTTCTGTGTTGTTTGGCATGCAAGTAGCGACACTGTACCTCGATAGCAATGCTTATTTCTTCTGGGTATGTTGGGCGCATGTGTTCTTCGCTTTCCCATTTGTCTATCTCTCTCTTGATGGCCCATGGCGCAGCTTTGATAATGGTTTAACGCGAGTAGCGTTAAGTTTGGGGAAATCACCATTACAAGCTTGGTTAAAAGTAAAGCTACCGATTCTCTTACCTGCGATTGCGTTTGCTTGGGCTGTCGGCATTAGTGTTAGCTTGGCTCAGTACTTACCGACTCTTGTACTGGGAGCTGGCCGTATTAGCACTATTACCACCGAAGCGGTTGCTCTATCGAGTGGTTTTGACCGTCGCGTCACTGCTATTTACGCAATTTGGCAAGCCCTATTGCCGTTGATGTTCTTCTCTTTTGCGATTCTACTTAGTCGTTTACACGTTAAGTATCGCCGGTTGTCTATTAAAGGTTTACTGCCTAATGAGTCTTTGTCTCGAAAACCTCGCCATCCGTAAATCCCATGGCGATATACTTTTTTCTTCTTTCAACCTTACCGTAGAGAAAGGTGAAATTGTGACACTAATGGGGCCAAGTGGTTGTGGCAAATCAACGTTGTTAGATGCCATTGCCGGGCACTTATCAGCAGAGTTCGACTATTCAGGCTCGATCACACTGGATAATCAACGCTTAGATGCTCTACCAGCGCACAAACGCCAGGTCGGAATTCTATTTCAGGATGATTTACTATTCCCACACCTAACCGTATGGGAAAATATTGCGTTTGCTCTACCAAACTCAATTAAAGGTGCAGAGCGTAAAGAGCGTGCAATACTGGCACTTAAGCACCTTTCTTTGACTAAGCTCGCAGAGTCTTTTCCTGACCAAATATCTGGCGGTCAGAGAGCGCGTATCGCTCTTACACGTATGCTACTGGCTAAACCTAAAGTTGCGCTACTTGATGAGCCATACAGCAAACTAGATAAAGATCTTCGCGTTCAATTCCGTAACTGGGTTGTAGAACAGTTACAACATGCGAATATCCCAGCCTTAATGGTGACGCATGATAAAGAAGATATCCCACAAGGCAGTCGTTGCCTAAACTGGCCTTGGGAGACGAACAATGCTTGATCGTTTAAGTATCAAAGTTATTCGTTGGCCATTAACGCAAAGTGCAAAACTGCTCGATAATCGCGGCGTGACCGCGAATCAAATCACATTATTTGGATTTGTACTCGGTTGTTTTGCCCTACCCGCATTGGTCACCGAACAATACACGCTCGCTTTACTGTTCATTTTACTCAATCGAGTCTGCGATGGGTTGGATGGCGCATTAGCGAGAATACAAGGCATCACCGATGCCGGTGGTTTCCTCGATATCAGCTTGGATTTCCTATTTTATTCGCTGATCCCATTTGGCTTTGTACTGGCAAACCCAGAGCAAAATGCCGTTGCCGGTGCGTTTTTGATTTTTTCATTCATCGGCACTGGCAGCAGTTTCTTGGCCTTTGCCATCATGGCTAGCAAACGCGGTATCGATAATCCGGTGTACACGAACAAGTCTCTCTACTATATGAGCGGTTTAACGGAAGGTACCGAGACTATTGCCTGCTTTGCGTTGCTCTGCTTGTTCCCACAACATTTTGATGTCATTGCCTACATTTTTGGCACCGCATGCTGGTTTACGACATTTACTCGTATTTATTCGGGCTTCCATACTTTGAACTCAGAATAAAGTCATGGCTCATACCTGAGCCTCCTCGATGTGCGGATTCCATGTAACGCTCTTAAAACTGAAATTAAACCTCCCTTGTATATAAGTTATTGTTTGCCATGACTTACCGCTTTCTCTTTGATATTGCAGCAGAAAGCAAATCTTACTTCTATACTCTTTGAGTAATGCGATCATTTGGAGGTTACATGGTAAGACACAATAGTTTTCATTTAATTCTCATATTTTCCCTAGCTTCATTAGCAGCTGGCTGTACTTCGCCAAACCCATATGGCGACGCCTATGGGTCGCAAGAAACCCGTACCGTACAGCAAGTTTACTATGGCACAATTGAAAAGGTCGCCCCCGTGACGATTGATGCGTCGACCCAAACTAATACCATTGGGACCATTGCAGGTGCAGCCATTGGCGGCATTTTAGGTTCGAAGATTGGTGGTGGCTCAGGCTCTGACATTGCGGCCATTGGCGGCGGCTTACTCGGAGGATATGCGGGTAGTGAAATTGCAGGGGAAGCAGGTAAACGCAACGGTGTAAACCTAACCATTCGTTTGGAAGATGGAAAAGTCATTTCTATCGTTCAAGAGGTGGACCCCAACATGATTTTCCAGCCCGGCCAAGCAGTACAAGTTAACGTAGCCGGTGATAGCGCAAGAGTGGTCCCACGTTAATACGTATCACACCAAAGATAGTTGCATTCATTAGCTAAACAACACAGGCAAATGCCATTATTGCGTTTGTCTGTGTTGTCATTTTCCAATGTTTCACCACCTTTCCTCTGTCGTCAATGGGACATCAATCACACAAGCCTAACGATGTAAAAACAACATCACTCTGTTAGTATTGCCTCATCCACATTTTTTATGAGTATGTTATGCCCCTAGCCTTCGACCAAGTTCTACTGAATATCGCCTTAAACCTCAGCTCAAATCGCTCTCATGAACAGCAATATCAAAATTTAATTGATGGTGTCACTCAGGTTTTCCCTTGCGATGCAAGTTGCCTGTTTATCTTCGACGAAGATGACTTTCTTACGCCCGTCGCAGTCAAGGGGTTATCGCCTGCTGTATTAGGGCGACGTTTCTTTCCCAAAGCACATCCTAGGCTGGAGGCAATAATACAAAGCCGTGAGCCCGTACGTTTTGATGCAGATTGTTCACTCCCCGATCCTTTTGATGGCACCCTACTAGCACAAAACCAGTGTATCGATGTCCACGATTGTATGGGGTGCAGCTTATATGTTGATGGACAACTTGTCGGTGCGCTCACGATGGATGCGCTTGCGATCGGCGCGTTTGATGATATCGACCCCGTCACCATGGAAACTTTTGCCGCTTTAACCGCTGCAACCTTGCGCAATATTTCTCAGTTAAAAGCACTCAAAGCACAGAACCAAAAGCAAAAAAGTGTCACTCAAACACTGATCCAGCAAGCACGCTCACAACATGGCGAAATGGTGGGATTAAGCCCGCAAATCAATCAACTGCGTAATAACATTGCCACCGTTGCTCAATCAGATTATGCCGTTTTAATCACAGGAGAAACGGGAACAGGTAAGGAACTAGTGGCGCACTCGGTGCATGCGCAATCTCATCGCAGCGACAAGCCGATGATTTACGTAAACTGTGCAGCACTGCCCGAGGGGCTCGCAGAGAGTGAATTATTCGGCCACGTCAAAGGGGCGTTTACCGGCGCAAATGGTCACCGAGCAGGTAAGTTTGAACTGGCCGACGGTGGTACGATTTTTCTTGATGAAGTCGGTGAATTACCGTTAATTTTACAAGCAAAACTACTGCGTGTGATTCAGCAAGGCGAACTGCAACGCGTAGGTAGCGATCAACATTTACTGGTCAACGTACGCATTATCGCAGCGACCAATCGGCAATTAGAGAAAGAAGTCGAAGCGGGCACCTTCAGAGCTGACTTATTCCACCGTTTAAACGTATTTCCGATTAAAGTGCCGCCATTACGCAATCGTGATGGTGACATTCCGGTTTTAGCGGGTTACCTGTTGGAAAAAGTCCGTCAACAGTTCAACGCACCAAATCTTCATGTACACCCTAAAGTGTTGAGCCAATTAGAGTCTTTACCTTGGTATGGTAATGTTCGTGAACTCGAACATACATTGACCCGCGCCGCTTTACATTCCATTCAACAAGGCGCAAGTACCATCATGTTGAATCACTTTGATACCTCCACTGCACTTAATGATGTAAAAAACACATCAAGCCATTTCCCCCAAAAAAGTCAACCAATGAGAGAGCTGGTGGAACGCTATCAACGTGATTTAATTGAACATGCTTTAAACCAAACGGGTGGAGTGTGGGCAAAAGCCGCCGAATTTTTACAGATGGATCGTGGTAATTTGTATCGAATGGGTAAAAAACTCGGAATCAATAAATAAGCAGCCCGCAAAGCACGATGTGATTATAACATCACTCATGTTGTATTAATTACATCAACCCCTTATTTGCTAGTAAAGTTTGTTGTTATATTTCAAAAACTTAAAGTCTGGCACGCATTCTGCTATCTAGTGATAAATAAAACGACTATTACGATACTCACTGGAGAACCCAATATGTTCTGTATTCAATGTGAACAGACAATCCAAACCCCAGCTGTAAAAGGCTGTTCTTTCGCACAAGGTATGTGTGGTAAAACGGCAGAGGTTTCTGATCTACAAGACGTGCTTGTTTACGCTCTGCAAGGGGTTTCTTTTTGGGCGTCACGCGCACTTGAATTCAACATCATCAATGATGAAATCAACCAATGGGCACCGCGAGCATTCTTCTCAACCCTAACGAATGTTAACTTCGACCCAGAACGTATTCTAAAACTGACATCAGACGCAGAAGCATACAAGTCTCTACTAAAGACGGAAGTCATGGCCGCTGCAACGTTAGCGAATCAGCCTCTTTCGGACATTCCTGCCGTAGCGAATTTCGAGCTACCAGCCTCAGTCACGGAAATATTAACATTCGCACCACAGGTGGCGGTTAACCGTGGTAAAGACCAAGTACATGAAGACGTGATCGGATTACGCTTGCTTTGTCTATACGGCCTAAAAGGCGCGGCAGCTTACATGGAGCATGCTCGCGTTCTTGATCAAACAAGCAACGACATCTACGCAGAGTACCATGAGATCATGGCGTGGTTAGGTACCGACCCTGAAGATTTAGGTGCACTGCTTGATTGCTCAATGCGCATTGGTCTGATGAACTACAAAGTGATGGAAATGCTAGACCTAGGTGAGACAGCGACCTTTGGTCACCCTGAGCCGACAACCGTTAACGTTAAACCAGTGAAAGGAAAATGTATCCTTGTTTCTGGCCACGATCTGCATGACCTTGAAAAAATTCTTCAACAAACGGAAGGCAAAGGCATCAATGTATATACCAATGGTGAAATGCTGCCTGCACACGGCTACCCAGAACTGAAGAAATACCCTCATTTAGTTGGCAACTACGGCAGCGCATGGCAAAACCAACAGAAGGAATTTGCTAACTTCCCTGGTGCCATTGTGATGACATCTAACTGTCTGCTTAACCCAAATGTAGGTCAATATGCAGATCGTCTATTCACTCGTAGCATTGTTGGCTGGCCAGGTATCGCGCATCTTGAAGGTGACGATTTCAGTGCTGTGATTGAGTGTGCACTTGCACAACCGGGCTTCCAACACGATGAAATCGAGCACAACATCACGGTCGGTTTTGGCCGCAATGCATTAATGAACGCTGCACCTGCTGTTATCGATCAAGTGAAGCAAGGCAACATCAAACACTTCTTCCTAGTCGGTGGGTGTGATGGCGATAAATCAGAACGTAGTTACTACACAGATTTCACTGCCGAAGCACCAGAAGACACGCTTATTCTGACACTTGCGTGTGGTAAATTCCGCTTCAACAAAAACACGTTCGGCGACATCAATGGTATCCCTCGTCTATTAGACGTTGGTCAATGTAACGATGCTTACTCAGCAATCCAACTTGCACTGGCGTTGGCTAAAGAGTTCGACTGTGATATCAACGAGCTGCCGCTAACACTTGTATTATCTTGGTTTGAACAAAAAGCGATTGTTATTCTGCTAACGCTATTCGCGCTAGGCGTAAAAGGCATTTACACAGGCCCTACGGCGCCAGCATTCCTGACGCCTAACTTGATTGCTATCATTCAAGAGAAATTTGACATGCGTAGCATCAGTAACGTTCAGGATGATCTAAAAGCCATTTTAGCGGCGTAATTCTCCCGTCTATAACACGCCCCCTTCGTTGGGGGCCTTTTAATAGAATTAACTGTAGAAAATAGTCATAACCAAAGAGATTTTTATGTTTTTTGAATGGCAAGGCAGTCAACCTGTCACGTTACGCTGTGTTGATAAATACCATGAAACACCGGATGCAGTGAGTTTAAAGCTGGCAGATTTATCTGAGTCACTTCTATTCGAATTTAAACCGGGTCAATTCATTAATCTGGGTGTTGAGATTGACGGAAAAATGGAATTTCGCGCCTACTCGCTTAGCTCTCGTTCTGGTGAAGATTGCCTGCAACTCACGATTAAACGCGTCGAAGGGGGTAAAGTATCCAATTACATTGTCGATAAACTTCTGATTGGCGATACCCTTCAGGCCTTGCCACCGACGGGGGAATTCAACTGTATTGACCATCCACCGGCTTTTTATGATGGGAAAAAGAAAGCATTACTCATCAGTGTAGGCTGTGGCATTACCCCAGTGTTCGCAATGGCAAAGCATTGGCTGAACAATAATGAAGAGGTTGACGTTGAGTTCTTGCATATCGCGCGTTCTCGGCAGGAGACCATCTACTTTGATTTGTTAGAAACCTACCACGCTGCTTACCCCAATTTCCACTTGAAGCTGCTACTTAAACATGGCGGTGAAACCCCATACCCTGAAGGGCGTTTAAATGTCGAGTGGTTATTAAAGCTAGTGCCAGATGTTAAGCAACGCACTGTCTACCTTTGTGGCCCGAACCAGTTCATGCTCGACGTTCAAGGCTATTTAAATGAACTCAGTTTCGATATAGAAAACTTCTATCAAGAGAGCTTTACCCCAGCACGAAATGAAGATACTGAAGTATCTGACGAAAAAGCGACCGTATCCGTGCCTGATTTCGCTCAAAGTATCAATGCGAAAAAAGGCCAGGTGTTAGCGGAGGCGTTAGAAAGTGCGGCGTTGCCTTTGATAGTCGCGTGTCGAAGCGGTATTTGTGGCTCTTGTAAGTGTAAAGTTCATAAAGGTAGCGTTTCTTCCACCAGCCTTGAGACTCTAACACTGGAAGAGATTGAACAAGGCTATGTATTGGCTTGCTCTTCTACGATTGAGTCCGATCTTGAAGTACAAATTAGTTAAGCCCCTATTTCATCGATCAAAAAGCGCCGCGAACGGCGCTTTTGATGGCCAGAGTGCTCCTAGAGATTCCCTAAAAGAAGGGATGACCAACTAAAGAGGCGTTAAACTCAGCTGAACAGCAGCACTTTTAAAGCCGCTTCGCTATCGACATCCATAAACTCGGGTGGATTATCCAAACGCTCACGGAACGTTAGCGCCGGCGCTTCTTCCTTCATACTTTCAATTAAGAAGTCGCTGGTTACCGACGGAGAGTTCACACACGCAAGCACCTGACCACCGTCTGCCAACAAATCAGGCAAACGACGTAGAATTTTTTTGTAGTCTTTCGTCAGAGCAAAGCTGCCTTTTTGGAATGATGGCGGATCAATGATGATCAAATCATATTGTCCTGCTTTCTTGATTTTTCCCCACGATTTGAAGATATCATGGCCCAAAAAACTGACTTGGCTAATGTTGTGGTCATTAAGAAGATGATTTTCACGGCCTTTCGACAATGATGCTCTTGCCATATCCACGTTAACCACTTTATCCGCGCCACCCGCAATAGCAGCGACCGAGAAGCCACAAGTGTAAGCAAACAAATTTAGTACATTCTTATGCTTCGCATGTTCACGCACCCAATCGCGCCCATAGCGCATATCTAAGAACAGGCCAAAATTTTGGTTACGCCCGATATCCAGTTGGTATTTAAGCCCACTCTCTTCCACGATAGGTCGCGAGTTTAGCTCCCCAACTAGCGCTTCTGAAGGAGTCCCATCCGCATAGCGATGCTGAATCACTATTGCGCAACCTTGTTTGTCCGACCACCGTTGGGACTGAGCAAGCGCATGTAGGCCACTTTTCAACTCGGTAAGAAAAATCTCATCCACCGGTTTAAATAAGTTAATGATCAATTGCCCTTGCAACCAATCACAAGTAATTTGTTCTAGGCCTTCAAAACGGCGACCGCGACCATGAAACAGTCGACGAATTTCATTCGGAGCTTGTGCCAGCTCCGCTTCAAGGTGCTGAAAAAACAGCGGAAGTTGTGATGCTTGCATCGAAATCTCTTATCTATCTTATTTCTAAGTTTATTTGATCGTTGGCCAGTTCAATTCCCACGGACACAACCAGCTATCAATGCCCTGAACAACAATCTCAGAGTGCCACTTACTGCCTAGCGCTTGGTAATCACGAGGGTCGCAAACAAAGCGAAATTGTTCATCTTGAAAACTAAAGCATAATGAGAATGCATGTAGGTAACCACGATCAGCTTCATTACCTGCATTATAGATAGCATCACCAACAATGCCTGAACCAACAGACTTTAATGCCACTCGAATTTGGTGTGTTTTACCGGTATGAGGTTTACATAAAAACAGACGTTCACCCGGTTCTGCGGCTAAGGAGAAAAACTGTGTAATAGCAGGATTTTGCTTGCTGTTAACCAGCTTCCAGGACGAACGGCGTGATCGCTCCATATCGCCAACAACTAACCCTTGCTTTTTCTTTGGTTTTTTCGAACTGATCGCCAAATAGTATTTTTCAACTTTGCGCTGAGCAAAGGCTTGAGATAATGCGCTGGCAGCTTTAGCGTTGCGTGCGAGCAGCAAAATACCCGACGTCATCTTATCCAGTCGGTGAACGAGGTAGAGCTGCTCATCCCCACTCTGCTTTGTGACTTCTTGAAGCAACATCGTGTCCCCGTCATCTTTGTGGACCGAGACGTTTGGGTGCTTGTTAATGACAAGAAAATCTGGATGGGTATATAGGATATCGAACATAAAAAACTGGCTCTCCGTTGGAGCCAGAAGTATACCTATTCTAATTGATTAGGCGAACTTAAACTTTCTAGCTCCATCTTTGTGACCGTAAGCTTATCAACAAAAAAGGGCCTCAACAGAGGCCCTCACTTACTTAAAATTTACTCACTATAGCTTCTTCGAGAACACGCCAGCCAATGCAATGATAGCGATACCCAACATCATGATTTCGCCTTTGCCACTGTCGAATCCAGACTTAATTCCCATGAATGCCACAATAGCGATAGCAAAAGGAATAATGTATTTAACTAGGTTGTACCATAGACCAAATAGTGGGAAAGATACTTCACCATCGTTTGTGATTTCCTTCTCTAAGTCTGCACGGTTTAGACGCCAACCTGCAAAGATACACACTAACATACCGCCAACCGCTAGGAAGATCTTATCCGTGAGTAAGTCGAAGATATCGAATGCGCCTGTACCAAACAGTGTCGGACCAACGCCGCCCAGTGATAGCGATGCGAATACACAAAGGGTTGCCATAACCGCACTTGCTGACAGCACCGCTGTTGGGCGCTTCATGCCTTTTTCGTCGATTAGGTAAGAAACCACCACTTCAAGTAACGATACCGAAGAAGTGAGTGCCGCTACCGTTAGACCGACGAAGAACATAAGAGCAAATAGAAGACCAATTACGCCGCCCATTTCAGCAAATAACTGAGGAACAACCACAAAGACTAGACCAGGACCGGCTGCAGGCTCCATCCCGAATGCGAACATTGCTGGGAACATCGCCACACCCGCAAGGATCGCAACGCCAGTATCCATCGCTGTCACCATACCGGTAGTTTGAACCAGGTTCTCTTTCTTCTTAAGGTACGAGCCGTATGTCAGCATACAACCCATACCAAGACTGAGCGAGAAGAATGCTTGGCCAAGTGCTGCAAGAACAACACTGCTGTCTACTTTAGAAAAGTCCGGCATGAACAGGAACTCAAGGCCTGCCATCGCGCCTGGTAGCATCAGACCTTTCACTGATACGACAATCAGGATAAGGAATAGCAGCGGCATCAAAATTTTACCTGCCTTCTCGATCCCCCCAGAAATGCCTTTCATTACAATTAGGATGTTTAGGAAGAGGTAAATACCCATCCACATTAGTGGTTGTAGCGGTGCAGAAATGAAACTACCGAAACTGTCACCAATGGCATCCGGTGTGCTTAGAAGACCGCCAGCCACTTTAAAGATGTAAGCCAACGCCCAGCCACCTACCACAGGATAGAAACCCATGATCAATAGGCCACTAAATACTCCTAGGACACCAGTAAATGTCCAGCGGCGATCAGTTGATTTAAAAGCGCCTACTGCCGAGAGTCCTGTCTTACGACCAATAGCGAATTCAGTGAGCATTACGCTAAAGCCAATAAAAATAACAAAGAGCAAGTAGATAGCAACGAATGCGCCACCGCCACTCTCACCTGCTGTGTAAGGGAATTTCCATATATTGCCTAAACCAACAGCGGAACCCGCTGCTGCCATTACGAAGCCTAGTTTAGACCCCCACGTATCACGTGGTGCTGCTGTATTAGTTGTAGCCACGCTTTTTCTCCGAAAAATGTTTGTTGTGTTTGCAGACTGAATAGGCGTCTAAAATATGTTAGTGTAAAAATAAATGTACACCTTGTGCAAAGTTTGTATAACGCTCTATATATGGCCAGTAAAACAGTTTCAATTTAAAATTGAAACCCCACTTAGCATATTTATCGAAAAAATGTTTCATTATTCAGGTTAAATGCTGAAATTTTGCTCATTTCTTAACATTTTGTTCAAATTGTCATCATTTGATGACACAACATGTCGAAAAATTACTTCACCTATCAACACCAACGGCCCTTTTCCTTCATAACGTAATAACAGTTTCCAGAAGCATGATTTACGCTTAATATTCATATTAAGGTTTCTATTTTGAGCATATATGGACAAGTTCTATCACTTTCTTACCCTTGTTGGTATTGCCCTGTACTGGCTCCTCGTCGCTGGTGTCACGATTCGCGTGGTTTTAAAGCGTCGCGCTGTCAGCGTTTCTCTTGCCTGGCTCATGATTATTTACATACTTCCAGTACTTGGCGTCGGCTGCTATTTCCTATTTGGTGAACTTAATCTGGGTCGCAAGCGTGCAGAACGCGCGAAAGAGATGTTCAAACCATTTCAACAATGGTTTACCCAGCTAAACGATTGTAATGCCCATACACCGGAATCCATGGGCCGTCATATTTACCGTATTGACGAACTGTGTAATAACCGTCTTGGTTTACCTGGATTGAGCGGCAACACACTTTCACTTCAGCAATCCCCTGATGAGATTCTGCGTTCTATCATTCATGACATTGAACACGCACAATTCAGCATTCGCATGGTTTTCTACATTTGGCATCCTGGTGGTCTGGCTGACGGGGTTGCATCCGCTTTAATCCAGGCCTCTAAACGTGGCGTCGATGTAAAGCTACTGCTCGATTCCGCTGGTAGCCCTCGTTTCTTCCGCAGTCCTTGGTACAAAATGATGAAGGAAGCTGGAATCGATGTTGTGCAAGCGCTAGAAGTTAAAATGTGGCGTATGTTCTTACGCCGCTTAGATCTAAGGCAACACCGCAAAATCATCGTCATTGATGATGAGATTGCTTATACCGGTTCAATGAACTTAGTCGACCCTGCGTTTTTCAAACAGGACAGTGGCGTTGGTCAATGGATTGATATAATGGTGCGTATCACAGGACCGACGGTAAACGTGTTAAGTGCGATTCATTGCTGGGATTGGGAAGTAGAAACGGGAGAGAGAGCGCTGCCTAAACACCCAGAATGCCGAATTGATAGTGAGGAGTTTCAGCACCCTATCCAAGTTGTGCCATCAGGACCCGGGATGCCTGAGTATCTCATTTATCAGGTATTAACGTTGGCGATTAACCAAGCGAACCATTCCGTAAGGATTACCACACCTTACTTTGTGCCAAGTGCCGACCTGCTAGAAACACTTAAGATGACGGCTCAACGTGGGATTAATGTCGAACTGATTATTCCACATAAAAATGACTCAATGATGGTGCAGTGGGCATCACGCGCGTTTTACAGCGAACTACTTACTGCCGGAGTAAAAATCTACGAATTCTACGGTGGATTACTCCACACCAAATCGGTGGTAATCGACAATCAGTTCTGTCTTGTCGGTACCGTCAATATGGACATGCGCAGTTTGTGGTTAAACTTTGAGGTAACGCTAGCAGTAGATGATGAAGCGTTCACAAAACAGATGTCCACACTTCAAGATCGCTATATCAATCAGTCTCATACGGTTCAGTTAGATGAATGGAAAAAACGCACTATCTTTTCTCACTTCTTAGAGCGCATTTTCTACCTATTTAACCCATTACTTTAGAAACTATCCACTCACTTAGATCATTTCAAAACCGACGGCCACAAGCGGTCGGTTTTGTCTCCTCCCTCCCCCTCGGTTTCATCCACCCAAATCCTCTGACAAGTGACGCAGATTTGACTTTTCCCTTGCCAAGCACAGCGAGTCCATGTTTTAAATAATAAAAATCGTTAATTAGACAGGGAAATTTTATGTCAGAGGGCAAAAAGACGAAATTCGTCACCGCAGGCCGCAATAAGAAATGGACCAACGGGGTGGTAAATCCACCCGTGCAACGTGCGTCTACCGTCGTATTTGATACGGTCGCGGAAAAAAACCAAGCGATGATTAACCGTGCTAACAAAACATTGTTTTACGGTCGTCGCGGCACCCACACACATTTTGCTTTTCAAGATGCCATGGTCGAAATCGAAGGTGGTGCAGGTTGTGCGCTTTACCCTTGTGGTACTGCTGCTATTTCTAATGCCATTCTGTCTTTTGTCGAAACGGGTGATCACATTCTTATGGTAGATACCTGTTACGAACCAACCCGTGATTTCTGTGACACCATTATGAAAAAAATGGGCGTCGAAACCACTTACTTCGACCCAATGATCGGAGAAGACATTCGAGAACTGATCCAACCAAACACCAAAATACTTTTCTTGGAGTCTCCAGGCTCGATCACCATGGAAGTGATCGATGTCCCGACCCTAGCTGACATTGCCCATGAACAAAACATCATTGTGATGCTCGACAACACGTGGGGAGCAGGCGTGAATTTTGCTCCATTTGAACACGGTGTGGATATTTCAATTCAAGCGGCAACCAAATACATTGTTGGTCACTCAGATGTCATGCTCGGCACGGCGGTAGCCTCAGAAAAGTACTGGCCGCAGCTGCGCGAACAAAGTTACCTAATGGGACAGTGCGTTTCTCCTGATGACGCCTACCTTGGCTTGCGTGGTATTCGTACTCTGGATGTACGTTTACGCCAGCATGCAGAGAGCAGTCTGAAAATAGCTCAGTGGCTAGAAAGCCGCCCTGAAGTGGATCATGTCCGCCACCCTGCTTTGGAGACCTGCCCTGGACATGAATTCTTCAAGCGTGACTTCACTGGTGGGAACGGTCTATTTTCATTCGTGCTTAAGTCCTCTTACCCAAAAGCCACCACCGCTTTACTTGATGGTATGAAACATTTCAGCATGGGTTACTCATGGGGTGGTTTCGAAAGCTTGATTCTCGCCAATGAACCAAAGAGCTTCAACAGTTTGCGTACGGTTGCAAATCCCAACTTTGAAGGCACCTTGATTCGTCTGCATATCGGTCTGGAAGATGTGAATGACTTGATAGCCGATTTAGAAGCGGGCTTTGCTCGATACAACGCTTTAGCGCTAGAGAAAGAAAGGTCCTTATAATCCTATCCATCTAGCAATAATGTCCTCAATGCTTGGGGCGTTATTGCTTTTGGGGACAACCGATAACGTGATCATCCACCATGCCGACTGCCTGCATAAACGCATAACAAATCGTTTCACCAACAAACTTAAAGCCTTTCTTTTTGAGGAACTTGCTCATCGCTTTGGATTGCTCAGTAGATACAGGTACTTCACTCATATCTTGCCAATGATTAATGATTGGCTTCCCATCAACAAACTGCCATAGCGCTTGCGATAAGCTACCATACTCCTCAATTAATTGATTTGCTGCTTTTGCATTACTGAATACTGAATTGATTTTTCCTCGATGCCTCACCACATCAAAGTTCTCAACAATATACTCCGCACGCGCTTCGTCTCGCACAGCCAAGGCATTGAGATCATAGTGCTCAAATGCTTTTCGGTACCCTTCGCGCTTCTTAAGAATGGTTATCCAACTCAACCCTGCCTGAGCGCCTTCAAGGGTAATAAATTCAAATAGTACCTTGTCATCATAAACTGGCACCCCCCACTCTTTATCATGATACTCTCGCTCAAGGGGGTGATTCATCGCCCATGCACAAGTTTTCTGTTCCATAATTTGCTCCTTATAAAAACGCCCCTAACAGTTAGCCAGAGGCGCTTTGAATATCCTTGCTAATTGGGAGTTTTTACTTTGGCACTGCCACTTTGTGGAAAAGACGATACAACACGGGTACGACAATAAGCGTCAGAACCGTCGCGAAACCTAAACCAAACATGATGGTTACCGCCATGGGTTTGAAGAAAATATCAGGTAGAAGTGGAATCATACCAAGAATTGTCGTGATCGCAGCCATACAAACAGGACGGACACGACTAACTGCTGCGTCGACCACCGCACTGTAAGCTTCTTTTCCTGACTTGATTTCAATCTCAATCTGGTCCAGCAATACAATACCGTTTTTCAACACCATACCAGACAAACTCAAGAAACCAAGTAACGCCATAAAGCCAAATGGTGTGTTCAATGCGAGTAGGCCTATCGTAACACCAATCAGTGCAAGCGGGACCGTTAACCAAACAATCAATGGCTCTTTCAAAGAATTAAATAGGAACACCGTAATCAAGAACATGAATAGGTAGCCCATTGGCATCGTCGTAAATAGCGACGCTTGCGCATCTCCCGAAGACTCGTACTCTCCCCCCCACTCTAGTGAGTAGCCAGGCGGTAACTCGATAGCTTCGATTTGAGTTTGCAAACGCTTCTGTAACGTCGACGCGGTTTCTTCACCCAATAAGTCAGGGTCAGCCATGATTGTGAGTATGCGTTTACGATTCTTACGTACGATAATCGGGTCTTCCCAGCGCATGTCGTAGCCCATAGTCACTTGTTGTAACGGAATGAACTCCGTTTGTGCCGGGCTCCAAATTTTCATACCTTCAATGTTTCGAATATCAATTCGTTCGTCTTCGGGCAAACGAGCGACAATTGGCATCAACGTGGTGCCATCACGATATAGACCGATAGTCATACCAGAGAAAGACATCGACAAGAAGTCGTCAACATCAGACTTAGTAATACCGTAGCGACGCGCCTGACTTTCATTAAACTGAGGTTCCAACACCTGAGTTCGTTCACGCCAATCATGGCGAATATTTGTCGCACCAGGATCGGCATACATGATATCCATCACTTGTGCAGCGATAGTTCGCAATACCGTCGGATCAGAACCAATGATGCGCGCTTCGATTTTTGCACCACCACCAGGTCCCAATTCTATCTGTTTCAACTTGTAATTTATCTCTGGATAATTCGCTTTTATATGCTCTCGAAAACGCTGCATAAGTGGCGCCAACGCTTCATAGTTGTTTACTCGAGTCGTGATCTCACCATAAGCGGCATAACTCTTCTCAGGTGCATAAGTAAGCATGAAACGTTGCAAACCTCTACCAGCGGTGGTGGTGATATGTTCTACGTTATCTTGCTCTGACAACCAGTGTTCGAGCTCTTTAAGCTTATCATTCGTCGCTCGAATATCAGTGCCTTCGGGCAGCCACATATCCAATTGGAAAATTGGCGTAGTAGATGACGGAAAAAACGATTGTTTAACATGAGTAAAGCCATAAACACTCGCGGCCAGACCTGCAACTAAAACCAAAACCGTAATCCATGCACGACGCATGCAAAATTCTAAGAATTTCTTATACATCATGAAGATAATTCCGTTATACGGATCATTATCTTTGCCTTCACTACTTTTTATTTTTTGCCCTTTGAAGAAAATATCAGCAAAGAATGGCGTCAATGAGATCGCAGTAAACCAACTCAGCATTAGAGAGATCAGCAATACTGTAAACAAAGTGCCACAGTATTCACCGGTTGCATCTTCTGATAAGCCGATCGGAGCAAAAGCGGTTACCGCAATCACCGTGGCACCAAGTAGCGGCCACTTCGTTTGCGTCACGATATCGGTCGCGGCTTGCAGCCTCGTTCGCCCTTTTTGGGTACCGATCAGTATCCCTTCCACCACAACGATGGCGTTATCCACCAGCATACCCAAAGCGATAACTAAAGCGCCAAGTGATATTCGTTGTAAATCTATCGCCAAATACTTCATGAAAATGAAAGTACCAAGCACGGTCAATAGCAGAATGAGGCCAATTAGCAGACCAGATCGAAGTCCCATGAAGAACAGCAATACAATGATGACAATCCCAACTGCTTGCGCCAAGCTAACAACGAAGCCGCTGACGGATTTGTCGACCTCTTTGGGTTGACTGTAAATCTCAGAAATTTGTACGCCTACTGGTTGCTGGTATTTGAGTTCAGCTAAGCGGCGATCAAAGGCTTTGCCCACTTCCACCACGTTCACACCTTGGGAAAATGAAACACCGACATTCAGCGCTAGGCTGCCGTTAAAATTAATAATATTGCTCGGTACTTCGACATAACCACGCTTAATATCTGCGACATCTTTAAGGAAGATCAGTCCTTGTGCCCCTGATTCGGTGATTAATAAATCTCCCAACTCATTGACACTCTGAAATTCCCCCGTCGGTTGAATCCGAATGTACTCGTCGCCAATTCGAATCGCACCTGCATTGGAAACTACATTTTGCGTAGACAATAAGTTGAAAACCGTATTTGGAGAAAGACCAATGCTGCTGAGTTTTTTCATTGAAATTTCAATGAAAACTTGCTCTTGCTGCTCACCAGAAACTGATACTTTGCTTACGCCATCAACAAGTTCTAGTTCTCGCCTAAGATAATCAACATAATCCAGTAATTCTTTGTAGCTGTAACCATCGCCAGTGACTGCCAGTAAGATGCCATATACATCACCAAAGTCATCAATCACTTGGGGCGTATTTACCCCCGGAGGCAAGGTGCCTTGTAAGTCGTTCACCTTACGACGCAGCTCATCCCAAATTTGAGGTAAGTCGTTTGGGCCATAGTTATTCTTCATCGTTACTGTAATTTGAGACAAACCACGGCTAGATATCGAATTTACCTCGTCAACATAAGTCAGTTGTTGAATCGCCTTCTCGATCGGATAGGTCACTTCCTCCTCTACCTGTTGCGGAGTTGCGCCTGGATAAGACGTTACAATCATCGCATCTTTGATTGTAAAGGCCGGATCTTCTAAGCGACCTAAGCCAAAGAAAGAGGCGACACCCCCAATCAAAAAGATCAGAGCCACCATCCAACTAATGACTCGATTACGAATGAAATACGCGGCGATACCCGTTATGTTTTCGTCATCTTGCGGCGTAGTGTGATTATTTTCACTCATTGGCTTATCTCCTGCTTAACCACGTCTACTTTCATGCCCTCTCTTAAACGAGATATCCCTGCCACGACGACTTTATCATTGAGTTTTAAGCCATCAAGAATCTGAATTGACGTTCTTGATGCTTTGCCTACCAGAACTTGCTTACGGCTAACGGTACTATCATCATTAAGAACCCAAACAAACTTATTTTTACGGCCTAACTCATCTCCGTCAGCGTTAAAAATAGCCTCAATCGGTACGTCAATACCGACGTTCAACTCTAAACCTACGTTTTCATCTTTAGATGTCACCTCAACAGCCATACCATCGAGTATGTATTCTTGCTCAGGCATCGGTAACGAGAGCGTCACGGTAAAAGTACCCGTCGAGGGATCTGGCTCGGTGGTAAATTCTTTTATGCTCGCACTATATTCATTGCCACTTGGAACACGTACCATGGCATTAATTGCAGTGAGCGCCTCTTCTTTTTTGGGTTGCCTTACATAAATTCTGTCAGGAAGTTGAATCAATACTTCTACCCGATTTACGCTATGGATATTTACAATATATTGACCGACTTGTATATTTTCATGCTGCTCCGCATTTACTCGAGAAATAATTCCATCCACTGGCGCTTTGAGCGTAGTAAAAGACAAATGTAATTTTGCTAAGTCAAGCTCTGCCAAGGCAATTTGTCTCTGTGCGGCAATCTCATCAAATTGAGACTTTGCCAATAGTCCTTTTTCGACTAACGGACTTGAGCGGCGATATTGGCTATCAATAACCGAAAACCTTGCCGTGGCATTGTCGACGGCGAGCTGATAATCCGTTGGGTCAAGCGTTGCGATCACGTCCCCTTTTTGTACTCTATCCCCTTCTCTTACCAATACGCGACTGATCTCCCCAGCGACGCGAAAACTCAGGTGAGAACGGTCTGCTGCATTAGCAACGGCAGGAAAGTACAAGTTATCATTCACTTTTTTTCCTTCCAGTGACACCACACGTACGAGGGGGGTATCGAGCGCTCTTTCTGGAGCCGGATCACCACACCCGGCAAGCAATAGAAGAGAGCACAGACTTGTTAAAGTAACGGTTCCTTTCATTCTACAATCCTCGTTCTTTAATCCATTCTCGCACTTTGATACCAGGTTCAATCGCGTTGACGCCGGAAATAATGATTTGATCACCGTCCTCTAATCCCTCAATTACTTGCTGTTTCTCGTTTAACGTCACCACTGCTTTCTCAATAAGGCCTTGGTCATTAACGCGCCATACATACGTTTTACCCTCCTGCTCAAATAATGCAGAGTCAGGGATCTTAGTTGCACTCGCATTTGCAGAGACCAGATGTGCAGTACCTGACATACCAGGAAGAATACCAATGTCTTCTGGGCGCGCCATTACCATGGTCACCTTGTAACTTCCGGTTTTAGGATCGGCTTCGGTGTCTATTTCTTGAAAAGTAAGTTCAAAAGCTTGTTCGGGAAACGCATCAAATGTCATGGATGCAGAAGCATCTGCACCTTGAGAAAAACGGGTCAACAAATGGTCAGGCAACTGAAAAATAACTTTCAACACCTGGTTTGTTTGAATGTTCATGACCCCTGCTTTCGCAGCCACATATTCATGATTTTCGGCAGGTAGGTAAGAGATCGTACCATCATAAGGGGCGACTAGTTTGGTGTACCTTAAGTTCGCTTTTGCTTGGTCCCATTGTGCTTTAGCTGAATTATGGTTTGCTTTGGCGCGATCAAAATCTTGTTCAGAAACCACTTTGTCTTTGCTGAGTTTCTTATAACGTTTGTATTGAACATCTGCGAGCATGAAATTTGCTCTGGCTTGCCTTTCAAGGAGGGTATATTCGTCGGGATTGAGCGTGGCTAACACATCCCCTTTATTGACGGCTTGCCCAGCGTTTACGTCAATAGATTGAAGTAAACCTGGAACACGGAAAGCCAACACGGCTCGATCTCCAGCTTCTGTTGTAGCAGGAAATTGGCGTTCAAACTGGGCGTTGCCAACAGAGACGGTAAAGAGCTTGGCAGGGCGAGACTCGGGTTCAGGGACCGGAGGGAGCTCTTTACCACATCCAACCAATATCGTGATTGCGGCAATAGGAATGAGCGCTTTTCTCATTTGAATTCATCCATTTATCCTTTATTTATTACCCTAAAGGTAGATGAATTAAATTCATACTTCCATAACAATTGCAGTTAATTTACTTACAAATTAGACATTTGTAAAAAAAAGCAGACCAACGTCTAATGCCGATCAGTTAAGAGATAAATGATCGGTTGAACGATCCTACAGATGGCTTATAAAGGCTCTAAGTTCCCAAAACTTAGAGCCTTTTATTTTGCAATTAACCAC
>NZ_LIXM01000054.1 GCF_002608565.1 Vibrio sp. PID17_43 | reverse complement strand
GGCGATTCGAAACGCATTGGGGTTTTAGTGCCCAAATAGGCACGGATTTATCAGAGTTTATTTTAGGTTAGGGTGCATCTGCGTCTCTCACACCTTAACTGCGCGTTAGTTTGCAAGAGGAAAAACGCAGCTATATCGCAAGATCTAGTGGTAAAAGCTCAAGGTTTAAGTTGTCGTATTGGCTTTTAATTTTAGTGTTAACTAGTGTGGTGATAATCCAAAATTGGCATCGTTTCAACGGTTGGTTTGTTCTTTAGTACGGTGACTTTGGGGTTAACTGAGTCGAACTTTTTTGCTGAAACTCTGCTCGTTGAGTTTGTTGATACAAAAGCCGATTTACTCGCTGAGATGGCGTTTTCTCTGGTGTGGTAAGTTCATGTGGTTTCAGTAGCTTTGTTGAAAGTCCGCATTGTGAGATTGGTTTTCCAAAAGTGCTCTTTGGTGTTGTGAGTTCGTTTTCTGCGGCGTTGTTTATTCCACGTGGTTTCATTGAGTCGCCGCTTTGAAACTACGCCTGATTTGAGTGCATCAAACACATAAAGTTTATTGTTTGCAAAGTTTAAAATGACTTAAAATCAACGCCTTGGGTTTGCAAACTAACAAACTGTTCAAGAGGGATTCGCAACGCGTGGCATTTTCACTATGCGTTGGTTTTGGTGTTTAAGGTGGTATACGGTGGCATCGGTATTGCGTTGCTCACCCCTTAACAGGGCGTTAGTACGGGTTTAGCATCAAAGGTCATCAGTTTTGGTGTTTATCTGTTTTGGCGTTCGTCTTTACACCTTTCAGTTTGTACCTTTCACGTTCTTTCCGGTGGCACTATATGCGGAGTGTTTGCTTTGATTTCACCGTTTACGGTTTCTAACTCTTAGCCTATTTGTTTGGCGCTTCTTCTCTTTCGTGGTTTTTACTAAGTCAGAATTGCCTTTCTTTGGTGTTGCTGTCGAAGTGCGAGGATCGAATCCTTTTCTAATTTGAAGCCAGTAAAAGTGGGGGAGTTCAGTGCGTTTTTCTTCTAGCCAACTTTCGTCTCTCAATGACGGTAAAGTTTTGTAGCTGCCCGTCTCACTTCAGTGTTCAAAGCCTTTCATATCATGCCACTTTTCAATATCTTGGAGTCCATAAATAGAAGTAGCGCATGTACTAACAAATTGCTTAAGAGTGATTCGTAACGCGTGGCATTTTTACTTTGCGGTGGCTTATGTGATTAAGGCGTCGTGCGGTAGCTTTTGTATTGCGTTACTCACACCTTAGCAAGGCGTTATGCGTAATGAAGACAAGGATAGTCTGTGAACATAATATTTGATTTAGATGATACATTGCATGACAAAAGTGCGTCTCTTAAAAGTTATGCTGATGAGCTTTTAAATACTACATTGAATAATCTAGATTTACCGGAACAACGGTTTGTCAGTGAGTTTATTGCTCAAAACAATATCATCCAACCTAAAACTCAAGTTTTTAGCGTATTAGCTGAGCGCTTTAACTTTTCGCCAAAACTTGAGCGAGAGCTATTGATAGCCTTTGACCGTTCCTTCCATGAGTTTTCGGTTCCTTTCGATGGTACGCTGGAGACATTAGCAATGTTGAAAAATAGTTGTGTTTCCATCGGCTGTATAACGAATGGTAGGGACTTTTTTCAAAAGCGTAAAATTGCGGCTTTGGGGTTCGATGAGTACTTTGATTTCACTATTACATCAGGTGGTGTTGGTGTTAAAAAGCCTGATTTAAGTATTTTTAAAATTGGTTTAAGTAAGTTTAGCGACAGTGGCAAAAAGGTGTTTTTTTGCGGAGACAGTTTGTCATCTGATATGGCTCCTGCGAAAAACTTGGGTCTTGTGACATTGTGGAAAACTGAAAAGTTGCATAAACCAGAGTACGTTGACCATAGTTTTTCTACTTTTCAAGAGTTCGATCAGCTATGGCGAACAACGTTAGTTTACGCATAACAAACGACTATGGCGTCAATAGCTAATTTTTCGCTATGTTCTCATCCCACATGACGCCATCTCTTAACATAGAATTTAGTATCACAACCATCTTGCGAACGCA
>NZ_LIXM01000053.1 GCF_002608565.1 Vibrio sp. PID17_43 | reverse complement strand
CCCTTAAAGCGCTTTACGCGCACCTTAATATGGCGCAGCAATTAAAGAGTGACGCTAAAGCGATTTAAGGTAGTGAGCTGCCAAATACTTCGGCTTCGATTTTTGCCTGAATGCCGAAAAATTCACTTCATATCAAAGAGTTAGTCGTCAACATAGGCGACTTTAGTTGCGGAATAACAAGACGTTCAAGGCGATTCGAAACGCATTGGAGTTTTAGTGCCCAAATAGGCACGGATTTATCAGAGTTTATTTTAGGTTAGGGTGCATCTGCGTCTCTCACACCTTAACTGCGCGTTAGGTGCTAAGAGGAAAATAGGAAGTTCTATGCAAATCAGGGAAGTACGAGCGAGTGACGCTCAAGCAGTATTAGATCTCATGTATCAGCTAGATCGTGAATCGAAATTTATGATGCTAGAAGAGGGTGAGCGTAAAACTACTCTCGAACAACAGGTGACGATCCTCGAATCTTTTTCTGAAAATAACTCAAAGGTCATGTTCATTGTTTCAGATGATCATGAAGCTTTTGGTTTTGTTGCTGGTATTGGGAACACAGCTAATCGAAATTGCCACTCAATGTATTGTGTTATTGGTATTAAGCAATCAGTCTCTGGGCGAGGTTATGGAAAACAGCTTCTCAAAAGTCTCGAATCTTGGGCTGTAGAACATGAGTTCACAAGGCTTGAGTTAACAGTAATGTGCCACAATGAAAGAGCGTTAAATCTTTACCGTAATAACGGTTTTGAAATCGAGGGTACAAAGCGTAACTCTTTGAAAGTCGATGGACAATATGTGGACGAATACTATATGTCAAAATTGGTTCGCACCTAACAAACTGTTCAAGAGGGATTCGCAACACGTGGTATTTTTACTATGCGTTGGTTTTAGTGATTAAGGTGGCATGCGGCGGCATCGGTATTGCGTTGCTCACCCCTTAACAGGGCGTTAGCTTTCATCAAAATAATCTTCAAATACAAGGAATGTTATGAATATTAGTCGAGCTCTTTTGTTTGTTACTTTAACTGTAACCACGTTTGCCTCTTCAGCAAATACGAATCAATTGCTCGGAGTATGGAAGTGTAGCACTTCACTACCCGTATCATGGCTTGATGCTGTTAGTATCTATTCGCCCGATGGAAAGTTTAAAGGTGTTGCACACTCAATAACTGAGGCTGACTCTCATCGCAATACCGTTGAATTTGACTTATTCATCGATGGCTCATGGTCCTTAAATGGTGACGTACTAACAACAAATATTACGAGCGTAGAGGTTATCCCAAAAAATTCTAAAGCAGAGAAAGAGCTTAACGTAATAAAAGAAGCTGTTAATCAGCCCTCATTATTGCACTCCGAACAAGAAGTATTGCAACTAAATAATGACACCTTAGTAACCCGAAACAAAGATGGGGTAGTAGACAACTGTAATCGAGCTATCTCAGCATTCAAGCTCAAAGAACAAAGCTAACAAATTGTTCAACTGGATTCAAAAACGCTCGGCATTTTTGTAATAGTCAGCTTTAGTGGTTAAGGTGGTCATGCTAGGTTTGGTGGCAGCGTTTTTTCACCAATTAACAAGGCGTTATGTGAATAGGGAAATTATGCAGCAAGCAATTGAAAGTGAAAGACTAATATTACGACCATTTTCTATGTCTGACGCTGGGCGTGTTTCAGAGTTGGCTGGCGACAAGCAAATATCAGAAATGACGGCAAATATTCCGTATCCATATACAGTTAGTGATGCTGAAAATTGGATTCGTACACATACTGAGTTGTTTTTAAGTGGTAAAGGTATTGTCTATGCCATTGTCCTAAAAGAGAGTTCTGAGCTTATTGGTGCTATTAGTTTTCCAAAACTGGAAAATGGTTTGGGTATTCTGGGCTATTGGTTAGGCGTTCCTTACTGGGGCTGTGGTTATGCTACAGAAGCATCTAAGGTTTTGATTTCATTTTCAAAAAAGCATTATGGGTTAACAAGGTTAAAAGTAATGCATTTAGTTGGAAATGAGCGTTCAAAATCAGTCATTGAAAAGCTCGGTGTAAAATACGTAGGCGATCAGACAAACCGCATGCAAGGTAAAGATCGTGAAGTAAGTGTTTATATATCAGAGGCATAAATTCACATAACAAACAGTTCAAGAGGGATTCAGCACGCGTGGCATTTTTGGTATGCGTTGATTTAGGTGTTGAAGTGCCATGCAGCGGCTTGGTCATTGCGTGCTTCACCCCTTAACTGGGCGTTAGTTTTCAGAGGAATTTCGGCATATGGAGTATGCAAAGGAATATACGAAAGTAGAGAAAATTGTACGGGTTTCACTTTTTGCTTTTGTGGGTTTTATTTTAATC
>NZ_LIXM01000052.1 GCF_002608565.1 Vibrio sp. PID17_43 | reverse complement strand
CCAATATTCGCCCTTTTCGCCGCCTTTCCACCCTATTTCCCCGACACTTTCACACCTAGGCTACAGCTACGTACATTCAGCCTGAGAGATCCGTTGCGGAAATAACGCCTTGCTAAGGTGTGAGTAACGCAATACAAAAGCTACCGCACAGCGCCTTAATCATCATAAGCCACCGCATAGTAAAAATGCCACGCGTTACGAATCACTCTTAAGCAATTTGTTAGTACATGCGCTACTTCTATTTATGCGCTCCAAGATATTGAAAACTGGCATGATATGAAAGACTTTGAACACTGAAGTGAGACGGGCAGCTACAAAACTTTGCCCCAATTGAAAGACGGAAGTTGGCTAGAAGAAAAACGCACTTAACTCCCCGGCTTTCACTGACTGCAAATTAGAAAAGGATTCGGTACTCGCACTTTGATAGCAACACCCAACGAACGACAAGACTAACTTAGTAAGTACAACGAAAACGAAGAAGCGCCAAAGAAATAAGCTAAGAGTTAGAGACCGTAAACGGTGAAATCAAAGCAAACACTCCGTATATAGTGCCACCGGAAAGAACGTGAAAGGTACAGACTGAAAGGTGTAAAGACAAGCGCCAAAACAGATAAACACCAAAACTTATGACTTTTGATGTCAAACCCGTACTAACGCCAAATTAAGGTGTGAACAACGCCAACACCTTACCTAACGCATTGTGCCATAAACACTAAACTGGCTTGAAGTGAAGGTGCCAAGCGTTGTGAATCACTCTTAAATTTTTTGTTATGCCTTCGGTGTAAAAACCTGTTCGCATTTGGGAAACTATTTAGTACATTACCCCGACAGCACGCTTATTACACCGTATAGGGAGACAATATGTCTAATGTTGCCTTAATTACTGGCGCTAGTCGCGGAATTGGTAAAACTATTTCTCATTACTTTGCTCAGGAAGGATACTCTTTAGTATTACTTGCCTTAAATGTAGAAAACCTTGAGCAGATTAAAGCAGAGCTGAAGTCCCAGTATTCCACATGCCTAGTGAATACAGTATCGGTCGATTTCAATAACCCTTCTGACGTTGAAACAGCCATCACTTCAATCATCAAAGAACATGGAAGCATTGATGTTATGGTTAACAGTGCTGGTGTCTTAGCTGCCGGTAATACTAATCTTCCTTTAGTTAAACTGACTGAGCTAGTGAATGTAAACCTACTATCCACAATTACTGCTTGTAATTTGGTTGCTGAGAAAATGAAACAGCAAGGCTACGGAGAAATATACAACCTTGGTTCTACTGCAGGTTTAGCTCCTGTCCCGAAGATCGCAGCATATTCAGCAACAAAAGCTGCGATTGTTAGCTATAGCCAATCGCTTTATCAAGAGCTTCTTCCTTTTGGGGTCAAGGTCTGCTGTTTATGCCCTAGTGTCGTGGACACTGACATGACGAATGATGGACGTATTGATAATAACTTAAAGATTGAAACACAAGATCTAGCAAAAGCACTCAGCTTTATTCGAATCCTATCTCCTGGTGCTGCGGTAAGCACACTCTCAATCCGCTGCAGTGTCATAGATTTAGAATAGTTCGGAACTCTAAAAGAAGGCATAACGCCCTGCTAAGGGGTGAGCAACGCAATACCGATGTTGCCGCATACCGCCTTAATCACTAAATTCAACGCACAGTAAAAATGCCACGCGTTGTGAATCCCTCTTGAGCAGCTTGTTAGTGCGCTGCCCTTAAAGCTTATGACATTTGCCAAGACATTGAAATATAGCACGAAATTTTAGCTTAAAACGCGAAAGCTAAATGGACAACTGCCAATCTGAAACCAATACTCAGAACGCGAGTTGGCTAGAATAAAAACGCGCAAAACTCGATGATTTTCAGCACCTTTAAATTTGCAAAGGAGACTGACTTCGAACTTTCCCGACGACACCAAAGAAACGATTTTTCGCCGAAAAACCATCCGAGACAAAGAAGCCACGCCAATGAAATTGCCCGAAAGTTAGAAACCGTAAACGACGTTGGCAACACGATCACTGCACATCTAGTGCCACCGGAGAGAACGTGAAAGGCACATTTGAACCGCTGTAAAGCAGAGCAAAGAAACCAATAAACACCAAATTTTACAATCTTTGATGCCCATCCCGTACTAACGCCCAATTAAGGGGTGAGCAACGCTACCACCAAAACCTAAAGCATTGTGCCGTAATCACTTAATTTGAAGTAGAACCCAAAATGCCAAGCGTTGGGAATCCCTCTTAAATTGTTTGTATGGGAAATTATCCCTCTAAATCGACCAGTTTCGGGTAATGTGAGACCCAGGCTTTAGCTGCAACTAAAGCTTTCCATGTAGTAGTTCGTTTA
>NZ_LIXM01000051.1 GCF_002608565.1 Vibrio sp. PID17_43 | reverse complement strand
GATGGACTACTACAACCGACAACGGCCTCATCAAGCAAATGATGGGCTGTCACCAGTAAATGCCGAAAATCGGCTTAAATCTGTGTCCGGAGTTTGTTGACCACTACAAGGCTACAGCTACGTACATTCAGCCTGAGAGATCCGTTGCGGAAATAACGCCCTGCTAAGGGGTGAGCAACGCAATACCGATGTTGCCGCATACCGCCCTAATCACTAAATTCTACGCATAGTGAAAATGCCACGCGTTGTGAATCCCTCTTGAGCAGCTTGTTAGTACGCTGCCCTTAAAGCTTTTGACACTTGCCAAGATATTGAAATATAGCACGAAACTTATGGTGTAATTCACGAAAGCTAAACGGACAACTGCCAATATTAAACCAATACTAAAAATGCGAGTTGGCAAGAAGAAAAACACGCAAAGCTCACCAATTTTCAACGACTTCAAATTTTCAAAGGAGACTGACTTCGGACTTTCCCGACGACACCAAAGAAACGATTTTTCGTAGCGAAACCAACCGAGACAAAGAAGCCGCACCAATGAATTTGCCCGAAAGTTAGAGACCGTAAACGACGTTAGCAACGCGATCACTGCGCATCTAGTGCCACCGGAGTGAACGTGAAAGGCACATTTGAGCCGCTGTAAAGCAGAGCAAAGAAACCAATAAACACCAATTTTTACAACCTTTGATGCCAATCCCGTACTAACGCCTTGTTAAGGGGTGAGCAACGCAATGCCGATGTTGCCGCATGCCGCCTTAATCACTAAAACCAACGCATAGTAAAAATGCCACGCGTTGCGAATCCCTCTTGAACAATTTGTTAGCCCTGTGGTTGACTAGTACATATAACCTAGCCAATCAAAATGTCCAACACCCCACTGCTTATCTCTGAGTGGTTTCACATACAGTTCATCAAGATGCTCTACAGCAACTCCAAAGTTGGTGTGCTCGTGAAGCCTTAACCAAGATTGCATACACTGAACTTTGTTAAAACCATTTGATGAGTAGAAATCATGTAACTCAGATATGAGGATTATGAAATCAACGTCTTTAGTTTCGGCAAATACCGATACTTCTGACAACATGAAAGAGCCAATACCTTGACCTCGATAACGTTCATCAACACAGAAGTCGATTACGCCCAGAACCTTATGTATTTCCCCACCGACGCTAACAACGCGATAATCCAGTCCAAGATAGCCAACCAACTGTTCACCTTGAAAATGAAGGGCACGCATATGAGGTAACTGCTTAAAGTAAGAACGACTTACTTGGCTGTCTGGAAAAGCTTGGTTTCTTAATGCTTCGATTGCCTTATGATGCAATTCTGAAACATCAATTTCTTGTACGATTTCCATATCATTTCCTCGAAAAGGGCTAACGCCCAATTAAGGGGTGAGTAACTCAACACCTATGCCGCCGCATACCACCTTAATCACTAAAACTAACGCATAGTAAAAATGCCACGCGTTACGAATCCCTCTTAAATTGTTTGTTATAAGCACAATTTTTAGGCTTGATCTCGTCAATTTTGACGACAATAGCCTTTATCTGTCTTTTGTAGTCTGCGTGAATCGTGTCATCAAACCTCCAAATAGACTTTTCTTCATCCGCCAAAAATCTAGTTATATACCAAGAGGTGATGCATGCATTCAGATAAGCATTCTCAACCAATTCTACTATGTATTTTGCATCTTCAATACTTGGGTTAATCCCTTTCTGATGAATTTGTTTCTGCTTTATAACGAACTCTTCCTGCCATTGTTCGTTGAGTCGGTTCACTATTTCTAGATCATGATGGATTTTTTGATATGCAAGTCGATAATCTGACTTAAGGTCAAGTAATATCTCTTTGAAAAACTCATCGTAAATTGGGGCCACAATGTTCCGAGGCAGAACGTTAGGATAAGAGTTCTGAGAAATAAGACTGAACGCATCCTCATATACCGTCAATTGCTGTTGAAGTTGGAGTTGAATAGCAGATAGTTCCAATTTTAATTGCTGCTTAATTTTAACCTTGCGCCGCCACTCTTTCATGATCGTGTAAACATGCGTTGCAATAACACCAATAACGGCGCTAGAAATCGCGAGAGAAATTTTATCCATTTTACTCCAAACCATTGTGCTTATAACGCCTTGTTAAGGTGTGAGGCACGCAATACCAAAGCCGCCGCATAACACCTTAACCACTGAAACCAAAGCATAATAAAAATGCCACGCGTGCCGAATCACTCTTGAACAATTTGTTAGGCGACGACTTTTGGCTATCTAATGACCTCGAACAGCGAATGCAACACCGCAGACTATGAAAAGAACAATAAACCACAAAATTGCGGGCATCGGGTTTCCATTTTTAGCTTCAGACGCCAAATATGAATTGAACTCTTTTTTACTTTGTCTTCTGCCATGTTTCGTGGACAAATTGTGCTGCCCCAACGGTGTGGTTCCCGACTCAACATACTGTTTCGCAGATGCGAGGGTAGGTACAGGACCAAAATCATGAGAACCGTTTGCAGTAAGTACAAGCCAGCCTGAACCTTGTTTTACAATAAAACGCCCATCATCCACCGAGTATTGTCCCGCTTGGATTCTAGTTACCTTAGCCAATATTAACTCCTAGTCGCCTAACGCCCGCTTAAGTGGTGAGCAACGCAATACGGTGCTTCCGCATACCACCTAAATCACTAAATTTACCGCAGACCAACAATGCCACGCGTTGCGAATCCGCCTTAAAGCGTTTGTATGGGAAATTATCCCTCTAAATCGACCAGTTTCGGGTAATGTGAGACCCAGGCTTTAGCTGCAACTAAAGCTTTCCATGTAGTAGTTCGTTTAAACGCTGGCT
>NZ_LIXM01000050.1 GCF_002608565.1 Vibrio sp. PID17_43 | reverse complement strand
CAAACACCAAAAAACACATTCAAGTGTTCTTGGGAATGTCACTTTTAAGTGACTATTCGAAATTGAGTCCGGCAAAATCGAAATGTCTCTCGCTCATTCAAATAATGAGAGACAACTTTGGTGATTTGAACATCAACTCGAAACTCCTTCGGGTTGTATGGTTAAGTGACTAAGCGTACACGGTGGATGCCTTGGCAGTCAGAGGCGATGAAAGACGTAGTAACTTGCGATAAGCCCAGATTAGGTAGTAACAACCATTTGAGTCTGGGATTTCTGAATGGGGAAACCCACTAGCATAAGCTAGTATCACACACTGAATTCATAGGTGTGTGAGGCGAACCGGGGGAACTGAAACATCTAAGTACCCCGAGGAAAAGAAATCAACCGAGATTCCGAAAGTAGCGGCGAGCGAAATTGGACTAGCCCTTAAGCTTTTTATGCGTCAGGTGAAACTTCTGGAAAGTTGTGCGATACAGGGTGATAGCCCCGTAACCGGCAACGCATAATAAGTGAAATCGAGTAGGGCGGGACACGTGATATCCTGTCTGAATATGGGGGGACCATCCTCCAAGGCTAAATACTACTGACTGACCGATAGTGAACCAGTACCGTGAGGGAAAGGCGAAAAGAACCCCTGTGAGGGGAGTGAAATAGAACCTGAAACCGTGTACGTACAAGCAGTAGGAGCAGGCTTTGTCCTGTGACTGCGTACCTTTTGTATAATGGGTCAGCGACTTATATTCAGTGGCAAGGTTAACCATCTAGGGGAGCCGTAGGGAAACCGAGTCTTAACTGGGCGTTCAGTCTCTGGATATAGACCCGAAACCAGGTGATCTAGCCATGGGCAGGTTGAAGATTGAGTAACATCAATTGGAGGACCGAACCGACTAATGTTGAAAAATTAGCGGATGACTTGTGGCTAGGGGTGAAAGGCCAATCAAACCTGGAGATAGCTGGTTCTCCCCGAAAGCTATTTAGGTAGCGCCTCGGACGAATACTACTGGGGGTAGAGCACTGTTAAGGCTAGGGGGTCATCCCGACTTACCAACCCTTTGCAAACTCCGAATACCAGTAAGTACTATCCGGGAGACACACGGCGGGTGCTAACGTCCGTCGTGGAGAGGGAAACAACCCAGACCGCCAGCTAAGGTCCCAAATTATTACTAAGTGGGAAACGATGTGGGAAGGCTCAGACAGCCAGGATGTTGGCTTAGAAGCAGCCATCATTTAAAGAAAGCGTAATAGCTCACTGGTCGAGTCGGCCTGCGCGGAAGATGTAACGGGGCTAAGTAATAAACCGAAGCTGCGGCAATGAAGTTTACTTCATTGGGTAGGGGAGCGTTCTGTAAGCCGTTGAAGGTGTGTTGTAAAGCATGCTGGAGGTATCAGAAGTGCGAATGCTGACATGAGTAACGATAAAGGGGGTGAAAAACCCCCTCGCCGGAAGACCAAGGGTTCCTGTCCAACGTTAATCGGGGCAGGGTAAGTCGACCCCTAAGGCGAGGCCGAAAGGCGTAGTCGATGGGAAACGGGTTAATATTCCCGTACTTCTTACAATTGCGATGGGGGGACGGAGAAGGCTAGGTGGGCCTGGCGACGGTTGTCCAGGTTCAAGTGCGTAGGCTTAAGAGTTAGGTAAATCCGGCTCTTTTTAAGGCTGAGACACGATGTCGAGCTACTACGGTAGTGAAGTCATTGATGCCATGCTTCCAGGAAAAGCCTCTAAGCTTCAGATTGTAAGGAATCGTACCCCAAACCGACACAGGTGGTCGGGTAGAGAATACCAAGGCGCTTGAGAGAACTCGGGTGAAGGAACTAGGCAAAATGGTACCGTAACTTCGGGAGAAGGTACGCTCTCGACGGTGAAGTCCCTCGCGGATGGAGCTATTGAGAGTCGCAGATACCAGGTGGCTGCAACTGTTTATTAAAAACACAGCACTGTGCAAAATCGTAAGATGACGTATACGGTGTGACGCCTGCCCGGTGCCGGAAGGTTAATTGATGGGGTTAGACTTCGGTCGAAGCTCTTGATCGAAGCCCCGGTAAACGGCGGCCGTAACTATAACGGTCCTAAGGTAGCGAAATTCCTTGTCGGGTAAGTTCCGACCTGCACGAATGGCGTAATGATGGCCACGCTGTCTCCACCCGAGACTCAGTGAAATTGAAATCGCTGTGAAGATGCAGTGTACCCGCGGCTAGACGGAAAGACCCCGTGAACCTTTACTACAGCTTGGCACTGAACATTGACCCTACATGTGTAGGATAGGTGGGAGGCTTTGAAGCAAGTACGCCAGTATTTGTGGAGCCGTCCTTGAAATACCACCCTTGTAGTGTTGATGTTCTAACGTCGACCCCTTATCGGGGTTGCGGACAGTGCCTGGTGGGTAGTTTGACTGGGGCGGTCTCCTCCCAAAGAGTAACGGAGGAGCACGAAGGTGGGCTAAACACGGTTGGACATCGTGTGGTTAGTGCAATGGCATAAGCCCGCTTGACTGCGAGAATGACAATTCGAGCAGGTACGAAAGTAGGTCATAGTGATCCGGTGGTTCTGTATGGAAGGGCCATCGCTCAACGGATAAAAGGTACTCCGGGGATAACAGGCTGATACCGCCCAAGAGTTCATATCGACGGCGGTGTTTGGCACCTCGATGTCGGCTCATCACATCCTGGGGCTGAAGTCGGTCCCAAGGGTATGGCTGTTCGCCATTTAAAGTGGTACGCGAGCTGGGTTTAGAACGTCGTGAGACAGTTCGGTCCCTATCTGCCGTGGGCGTTGGAGAATTGAAAGGGGCTGCTCCTAGTACGAGAGGACCGGAGTGGACGAACCTCTGGTGTTCGGGTTGTGTCGCCAGACGCATTGCCCGGTAGCTAAGTTCGGAATCGATAACCGCTGAAAGCATCTAAGCGGGAAGCGAGCCTTGAGATGAGTTCTCCCTGATACTTTAAGTATCCTAAAGGGTTGTCGGAGACTACGACGTTGATAGGTCAGGTGTGTAAGCGTTGTGAGGCGTTGAGCTAACTGATACTAATTGCCCGTGAGGCTTAACCATACAACACCCAAGGGGTTTTGATGGACTCAATACAAGAACGATTGAATGTGTAAGA
>NZ_LIXM01000005.1 GCF_002608565.1 Vibrio sp. PID17_43 | reverse complement strand
CCTGATTGATCATAATCCGCCGCTTTGTCCATTTACGAACGGATAGTTTGCCTCAGGTGGGTCAATTTTAAATCGGTGTTAGTGGGTCATTTTTACATCGGCGCTGACAAAAGATTCGAACACTTAACCTTGATCTTAAGATACTAGTCGGCATTACTTAGGTTTGTCGATTTATGAGGAACTGCACAGAAGATGAGGAAGTATAACTTATTGAAATGTATATACGAAAAAGCCGCAGCGTAATGCTGCGGCTTTAAATGTGGCGGTGAGTGAGGACGGCAAACCACTACGGTAACCTATTAATATTAAAAGAATAAACGGGGTTTGAAAAATAATTTACCCTCATATTTATACTTTTTCGCCTTTGCTATATGGGTCACATTTTGAGCACATTTGCACACCAACACGGTGCCTTTTTTACCTCTAGGAATAGGGACTTTTCGTTGAAATTGCATATGTTAACGAGGTGTTTCAGGTTGATGCGAAAACATGTTGTTCTTCTCTTTGTTCTCGTTTCAAACTGAATTTTAAAAAATGAAATTGCTCTGACCTTATGGTGATTGGATAATAGTTGGGTTCATTCATAAATTAATTATCGCTATGCTCGAAACACTTCTCAACTGGTACCAAACGAAACACTACGAATATGCAGGTGACAACACGCCATCTGCCGGCTCTCACGCCCAATTGCTTTTATTACAAGATGAAATCTTGAAGCCACTGTCCGAGCTTGGAAACATTTCCATCACCTACGGTTTCACAAGTCATGCCTTACTGCACTATATCCTAAAGAATAGTCCGGGCGACATGGCCCCTGATATTGATCAGCATGCGTCTATAGAATTAAACAGTCGCGGAAACAGGATTTGCAAACGAGATGGTGCTGCTTGCGACTTTTATGTTGAGGGGTATGAGAATCGAATGGATGAAGTCGCAAAATACATCTGTATGAAGCTCGAGTTCGACCGCCTCTACTTTTATGGTAAAGACAGACCTATTCACATCAGTATTGGGCCTCAAAACACACGCTATGCATTAATTCGAGAAAAAAGGAGTGACGGACTTCGCGTAAACAAGAAAAGTGCAAAAGGCAGCGCCACACAGACCTTATTCGATAATTTATAATCGAGAAAACATCATGGAGGACTGGGAATGAACGAAGAACTGTTTGCTGAGCTTATTGCGCAGATCAAGGTAGGGAAACAATTACCGGATGCTATCTACCTCCATAAGGATGCCTTTAGCGCCCTACCGACAATACTCACTCAGTTCATTCCTGCGGTAGCAAAAGCCGTTAGTTTAGATGATGATAACTGGAACTTAGTGAAACTGTTTAAAAAAGAGTTCCGTCTATCTTTGCTTCACTATCCTGGTTTTTATACTGACTCCTACCCTGCGCTACGACAGAGTTTAAATGTCGACCTGTCTAAATTGAGCCACAAAATCACAAGCTACGAAGATTCTGACAACCCACCGATCCTTCATCGCAAAGAAACCATGATCTTGCCAGAGAGTGAGCACTTTGAGCATTTTATATTTCTAACGCAAGAAGGTGAAAACGCGGGGCTGTATGAGAATAGCCGACTGATTGGGTTTAAGCGCTCTTGGGAAAATCTCATTGCGCGTCATGGTTATGAACTTGTCGACGGGCGTTTGTTCCGCAACTCTGCTGTCACTCAAGCCGAAGAAACTGGAATTGATAGACACAAAACGGCACTCGTTCGCCATGAACTGTCTGCACCTATGAAAACACTAGTCAAACATGGCTACCTTGAAGGCTCTCATTCCATTTTTGATTATGGCTGCGGACGTGGCGATGACTTGCGAGAACTGGAAGCACATGGGCTAGATGCACTAGGTTGGGATCCTAACTTTCAGCCTGATAACGACAAAGTGAGTTCTGACATCGTCAACCTTGGCTTTGTTCTGAACGTGATTGAGGACCAAGATGAACGTTTAGATGCTTTGTTATGCGCTTGGGAGCTAGCGGATAAGTTTCTCGTTGTTTCTGTCATGTTGGCCAACGAAAGCTACATCGCCCAGTTCAAACCCTACAAAGATGGGGTGATCACTTCTCGTAACACCTTCCAAAAGTATTACGCTCAGTCAGAGATAAAAGCTTATATTGAACGCAGTTTGCAAGAGGATGCTATTACTGTTGCTCCCGGCATTTTTTACATCTTCAAAGATAAACTCGAAGAGCAGCAGTACTTACAAAGCAAATACAAGCGCCACCATAAATGGCAGCAGCTTACCTCCCCAGAACCTGTTGAAGCGAAAGACAAGGCCAAACTGCTTATTACGCAAAATCAAGAGTTATTTAACTCATTCTGGAACACTTGTTTAGAGCTAGGCCGACTCCCTGCAAATGACGAGTTTGAACAGTCAGACAAAATCAAAGAGCTCATCGGCTCACATAAAAAAGTGTTTGCTCTGCTGCAAGAAATGTTCGATACCCAAGAGTTCGAAAAAGCAGAAAAAAGCCGTAAAGAAGACCTATTGCTTTACTTTGCTATGGGACTATTTGAGAAGAGAAAACCTTACACTCAGCAGCCGGAGTCACTTAAGCGAGATATCAAAGCACTGTTTGTTGATTACAAAACCGCGCTTAACCTTGCAGCCGAACTACTGTTTGCGATAGCCGATACAGACTTAATCAATACACAATGCGAAAAAGCTCATACAAAACTAACTGCTAGCCTATTAAACAAAAATCATTCACTGATTTTCCATCGAGACTTTATTGATGAATTACCCCTCCTCCTTCGTGTTTACGTAGGTGCAGGTTTACAAATGTATGGGGAACTGGATGAAGAAATCGACCTTATTAAAATCCACATCACTTCCGGTAAACTCACCCTCACAGCCTATGATGACTTTGAAAAATCGGTTCCGTTTTTAGTTGAGCGGATCAAAATCAAGATGGCAGAGCAAGACATCGACTTTTTTGATTATGTGGATGATAACAAACGGCCACCATTGTTGAATAAGCACTTATTGCTCTCAGGCTCTGATACGTGCTTTGAAAAACAAAAGAGTTTCGATAAACGTCTAGCGAAACTCTTAGATATTGACTGGGATAAAGAAAGCATCGTTCATAGAAGCGAATTTAACGTTCTAATGGAGAAAAACAGGAAACGGGTGTCTGGGTATAAATTGACCTCTTTATAGGTTCGAAAATCGATGTCTTTAACTGCCTTGCATAGTGAAGAATAAATAGTTATCTTCATTCGTGTTTAGTATCAACACTTGAGTTTTATATGTACTTGGATTACTTAGCATCAACCCCGATTAACGATAACGCATTGAACGCAATGATAGAAGCTTATCGAATTTACTACGGTAATCCATCCTCCAGTCATGAAGCTGGTAGATTGAGTAGCGAGTTAGTTAATCGCGCACAGAAATTTATCGCAGACTATCTAGGTGCAGAGCCTAGTGAAATCATTTTCACATCCGGCGCTACTGAGTCCAATAATCTTGCAATTATCGGGCTTGCAAAACTAAATATCAGTAAAGGTAAACATCTAATTACCAGTTCAATCGAGCACTCATGCATCCTGAGTATATTTAATTACCTCGAAAAGGAAGGCTTTGAAGTTACATATCTAGACCCGAATCCTGATGGTATTATTGATGAAGAATCTATTAGACAAGCAATTAAACCGACAACAACACTAGTCAGTATAATGCACGTAAACAATGAATTAGGAACAATAAACTCGATAAGAGGAATTGGAGAACTCTGTTTTGAGAATGGCATAGCATTTCACACAGATGCGGCCCAATCCGTCGGCAAAGTGCCAATAGACGTGTTAGATGATAACCTCGATGCCCTTTCAGCATCAGCTCACAAATTTTTTGGTCCTAAGGGTATTGGCTTTCTTTACCTTAGAGATGCTAGGCTCCTTAACATAGAGCCAATAATTCATGGTTCAGGGCAACAGAACGACATAAGAGGTGGAACCATACCAACTCCACTAACCATCGGTATGGCAACAGCTCTTCAAGAATTTACATATGACAGCCATAAGTATTCTGAAATTAAAGAGTTATTTCTGAAACAGTTAGATGAATGTGGCATCGTATATACTATCAATGGAAAACATACACTCTCAAATGTAATTAATATCACCTTTGAAACACAAGAAGACTATGCCGTATATACGTCACAGCCTTCTATATGTGTGTCTCAAGGCTCTGCATGTAATTCAAACAGCATAGCAGCATCCCACGTTTTAACCGCATTAGGTTTAAAACCCGAACAAGCGTTTAAAACTGTTCGTATTTCATTTTACGACGAGACTTTATTAACATCTGCAGAGATATTTAAATAACCGTTACATTTAACTCGGGTGAAAACTCACTCGAGTTCATAAAAGAAATTTGTTTTCGTACCATTGCCCTAAGTTCTAAAGCAGGCTTTAGTACATATTCTTCATAGTCAACATCTCCGGGGTTAAGCATTAAGAGCTTTGAGAGTGCAGATGAAGTTCTTTCTACCGCTTTGGTATCTCTAATATCACCACCTAATACAGGAGTTTTTCCGTACGGAAACTCCATGTCACTAACTGAGCGTAATTGATGTAAGTACTCCCCAAATGCGTCAGCTTTTAGACCCACACCAGTAGTAATTTTATCTTTAGAGAATCGAGGGATCTCCCAACCTGGTATAATCCCATGAAATCGATCTAGTAGAGCATCATCATGGAACATTTTTGGTAATTCTCTAATGTAATCAAGACGCTTAGGCTGTGAGTTGTGCAATTCTATGTTGGCCAATATCATTAAACCACACTCACTTGTTATTTTTTCACCACCACGGGAAAACTCACCGGACTCAAGGTACGCTTTGAACTTCGCGTGAATATCATTTTCGCCTTTAAATTGAATCGACTGCCCTTCATCAAGAACTAAAACGTCATTAGTCGCCATTAGACCTAGTTGTTTTGAACTCAAGTTATAGAACAGCTGAGCCTCAGATAGTGCGCCACCACTATTAAGCCAAACATAACGACTTAAGTTTGAAAAAATAAATGATTTACCAGTCCCTTTTGGAGCAAGTTCCATCATATTCAAATTATTTTGAATCATAGGCAAAAGTCGCAAAATCAAATAGCGCTTTTGCCTATCAGTGTAGGCACTTGGTTCGCATCCCATTGTTCGAACAAGCACGTCAATCCACTCTTTAGTACTAAAACTTTGTCTCGCTAAAACCATTTGTTCTAGATTTATTTTTCCAGATTGCATTGGCTTGAACTCAATAAGCTTAACTGCTTGACCTTTGCCATGAGAAACGACTTGAAGTCTCCCAGCCCCCCACTGACCACCAGCCAAAATCTCGGGGCAAGTATGAATCACTTCCTCAGAAACCAATCCATCGGTAAGGTCCAAGCTAGGTATAGTAACTAGAGTAATACCTTTTTTTAGGTCGGTGCGAACGGAATATTTATCCAAGATAACCATTGCGTTACCGTTGTTAAGCTTCCATTTGATATGCTCTTTATCATTTTTACTAGGAAGATGTTCTGCCATAAAGCTAGTAATTTTCTTCCGAGTTTCCATCGGTTGTTCTGCTGGGTCACTAAATTTTGCAACTAGCCATTCCTCGACAAAAGACGGAATTGTTCGACTTTCTCTTAGTTTCAAATCTGCCACAAGCTTCTTATTGATGGCAATTTCACCAAAGCACTGTTCTATTTTTTCATTCATCTAATTAAAAACCCAACATATCATCGAACGCACTAGATGCCTTATCTTGCTTGACAAAAGATTTCGGAAAATCAATCTCTAGCGTAACGGTAGTTACATGCTTACCTTTAAAGCCTACTGTAAATGCAACCTCCACCAATCCCTCGTGATTAACAGAGGAGTGTAAAGAAAGGTGTAGTTGCTCATTTGCGCTATCCCAGTTTCCGTTTCCAATAATTGAAAAAGGAGCCTCCATTTTAAAAGTGACATGCTCTTCTGAGGCGTTCTTAATCGCACTTAAAGTAATATTCCATCGTTTCTCCCCTATACTATGACAACTAACCTCATCTGAAGTCAGTATAAAGGGTTGCTCATGGGGGTCGTTGGAAGTTAATTCGATCCACGGAATTAATACCTCTTCAGGTGTTAATCCACCATGCGAGAATGCTACTTCTTGGAAGCTATCTCTATTTTTAGGAATCAAACAAGTACCCAAGTTACGGTAGCCCGTGTCAAACTTGTATAGCGTTTCTGGTACATTGACATCATCTACATTCAAAACAACGCGCTCTTTAACGTTTTGCGCCTCATATTTAAACTGTCCAGATGATTTCGTTAATCCATGATCTGCCGTAACGATAAATTTAATTTTTTTCGACCATCGCTTAGCATCTACAAACGCTTCTTGCGCATGCTTTGCTATATTCGACACAACAAAGTCAACTACTCGACCATAAGCATTGTAATCTTCATACTGCTTACGCTCATGGAGGCAGTCATCAATACGATTCTCAAGATATAAATAGAGCTGAGTGTTTTCGTTTAGCCTAGCAGCTTTACGATGCTCCCAACTCTTATGAACAGTGAAAGCATGTTCCGTTAACCCTTGCGCCTCGTAAACATCTAAGACAGCTTTCTCATTATCTTTCGACAAACTATACGGTTTTTTTCCAGTCAATACCGCTGTTTTTCCGACCTCTGTAAGCGTTGGTGTTGGAGCAAAACAAAGGCAGCTGCTAAGATGACATTGAGGCAATTTTTCTGCAAGTGAAGTCGAGACCTCATTAAGATGAATGCCACTCAAGGCATCGACCATATACACTACAACAACTTCACGATCTTTAAATGATTGTTGTATCGAGGCAGAAACACCTGTCCAGTTATTTTTCGATCGAGAAACCCTAACTCCATTTTTCAAATACCAATCAGAGAAGCAAGTCTCTAGCCCTTGTGGAATACTTGCTCCCTCTACCCAGCTCGCCCGAAGGACCTTAAAGTAATTATCAGCCCAAGTTAAGGTAGAGCCAATATCGGCATCTAGAGACAAACTATCAACAGAGTGATTTAATAACAATTTATTAAGCTCATCATGATAAATTTGTGGAATCAAAGGTAAGCTATTTGTGACAAACCCCTCCATTGAGGATGTATAGTTACACAAAATCCTTTCAACAAAGCCACCGAAAAAAGCCTCAACAGGAATGAGTGGAAACCTTTCCAATATACTATTATCGTTAGCTTTCTGTGCTAATATAATCGCCTGATCAAACAACTTAGTTAACGCATTTTCTAGACTAGGCGATGCTTTAGAATCTAAACAAAAGTACACTCTTCGTATAACTTCAGAAGTCACTGGCATAGGAGGAAGTGCGACAGTGAGGCCTTCACTCTCCGTATATTGTCGTAGTTTTTCAATCTGTGACGCGTATGCAAGTTTCTCTATATATCTCTTACCTTCAGTCTGCTCAAGTACATTATTTACCAGCGCTCTAAAATCATCTGGTTGAACCTCATTTTTTAAAGATTCATAAACGAAGTTAAAGCAAGTACGCTCGCTCAAAGATTCCGAGTAAAGTTCAAACTTTCCATAATATAATGTCATAAACTCAGAGAGTGTTACAGCGTCGCTTGTGAACCCTAAGATCGAACGATAAACATCCTCAATACTTAGATTTTCTATGTCTCGCAATGAACGCAAGCAATCTGATTGAATTATAACGTCTTCGCTAACCCAATCTGGCAACGTAGATTTTATTGCTTCAGTAATTCGCGCGCGAGGTGATGGGGTGAACGTAACTTTTACACCGTTAATGCCGAGATAATCAGAGAAACGTCTCAGCAAGCTTTCATGCACAATTCTAATACGTAAATTTCGGATACTGCCTGAGGCTAAGTTTTCATTTATCCGCAGCCTAGCCTCCCGTACGGAGGCTAGGTCATGCTGAATAACGAGGTCAAAGCTATCACTATCAATGTTGTAAGGGTCTACCAGAAACTCAACTGCCATAGCTTTGTTTTCCCTTATCCCTTAATTGCTCAATTAAAAATTCAACTTCATCAAGTGTTTGTGGCTTCGAAAAATGGCTCTGTATCATAGGCCAAATCATCTCAACGATAGAACTCAGGTCACCTTTCCTTGCCTCATCTACGTCAGGCTTCTTAGTTTCATAAGCACTTTCAGCACCCGAAGTAGAATTGTCAGTTCGCGGCAACAAGATCGAACCTGATTGTATTGTTGTTTCCGGTTCAGCAATCACTGGTGCTACATAGCTACTCGCTATACTGTATAATGTTGATAATTCGTATTTTACTCGTTGAAGATCGCTCTCTGCGAACTTGCTAAATGAAATGCCAAGTGATTTTTCAACCAGCTCATTAAGCGACTCTGTATTAATTAAAGCTAATTCTGTAAATGAAACCACTAAGCGAGAAGCTGCAGTATTAGTCGACGTAATCAGTTGCCATTTAGACTGTTCCGCCCTAAGAGCTCTAAACGGAGTTAATTTATCTTTAATTTGATAAAGAACATCCTCATTAGCTCGCTCGAAAGCTTCTTTAAACTGCATTATCTTGGCAAATATAGCAGCACCATCTCCGCGCTCCGTAGTGCGTACATCCAACACTTTAGTGAACTCGACTACCGTTTCATGGTTTGAAACAGCAACTTTATTCAAGCCTTGGATGAATTGCTTTACCGTTGAACTAATATCATGACTCGACAATAACGATTCTGGTATAGACTTCAGTTTACCAATTAAGCCTTTCGCCATCTCTTCGTAACTTTCAGTCGTTAGCATCCCGCGGCTATTCTTCTGGTAATCAATACCATACGCTTTGGCGGCTTCGCTCAATACAACCTTTTGAAGTGGAGTAAACTCTGCATAGCGCAAAGTGTTAGTCTGCTTACAACACTCCTCAACCAGTTTCTTAGAAAATTCTTTAGTGGACATACTCGGATAACCCGACCACTTCAAAGATGTCAAAATGTCTCGAATGGCGAAAGCCATAAAGATTGGCATTACAGTACGAGGTACCCCGTAAGGCGCTTGAGTATAGTTTGTCGCTATATCAAACACTTTAATACCATCTTGTTTTTTCGCTGTTAGGGCTTTTCTTAATTCTAGAATCAGTTCATGAACGCTATCCGGAAGTTCCTCAAGCTTTGCAAGCCTATACCCTTCAATACCCGGTTTTATAAGACCATTGAATCCAACAACCCCTCGGATAATGGCTCCATCCTCACTGGTACAAAGCCCCTGCTCATTCTGCTTATGGCCCAGATACTTAGTTTGGTAGGCATTGTTGTCATCGAATGACAATACTCGCTCAACAATATCAGACAGCTTTTCTTTCTTATATGGCTTGATGGCACTGAGTATATTAACGTTGGCCGCCCTGACAGAAATAGGATGCGCGTACTTTTCAGATAGTCCTTTGACAATGCATCGGTTTAAAGCCATCCAATTTTTTACTTCAACTTTATTTGTCTTACCAAGCTTTAGTATTTTGGTCTCGCTCTTCTGTAAACCTTGTGCTCCAAACGCGTCAAGAATTAGGTCTTTCGCCGCTTCGCGGAAAAATTCAAATTTGGATTCAATTTGAATTCGAGCTGTACCATTTACACTCTCACCAGATAAAATTTCAGAACACGCCCAATAACTACTCAAGAGCTCAGCAAGCGAATAGTTTCGACCATCAATAGTCTTCCGTACAGAGTTCAAACTTTGCTTTGGAAGCCAAAAGTAAACTTCATCTGAATTTTCAGCAGTAATTTTTGACTCAACGTCAAGATTAGAAGAATCCTCATCAACAAAAACTAGTTTGACCGTTGCACTTGCATTTTCACTTGGCTTTAAAAAACTCTTTTCGTCAGGTCTAGCCATCAGTACATCATAAGAATGAATGATTCCATTTTCATTCGGTGCTAATTGGAACTCTCCTAAAGTAGGTAAAAATGTCTCACGCAGGTCAGGTTGATAGATAAAGATATCTTGGATTGTGCGTGCCCGATGCGGATATTCATTAATTTTATCGCGTATCAACTTATTAACATCAAACGAGGACTCGCCAGCAATTTGCCAAAACTTATTCACCGGATTTTGCCATACGACACCCAACTTTCTCAGACTCTCTAAATGAGAATCCAAAACCGGACTTGACGTAGTGTCATACAACGCACAACTTAAGAAATCTTCCGTTGGTTTCAATGCATCTTCTAGGATATTAGACAAAAATAACAGAGCAATGATCTGAGACTGCTGCTCAATTTCTTCTTGACTGCCTACAAGTGAGTTGATTGATTTCGAATACAGATCAAAGGCTGATTTATAGTCTTCTTTCGACGATAGCTCATCGCTAAAGTAATCAACAATGGCGTCAATCCGAACAAGCTCTTTCGACCAAATACTCTCACCAACGGCACGTGTGAATATTTCATCTTTGTGTAACTTTAAAAATGAAAGTGCCGTGCGACTTGCTTGACTTAGTTTTGATAGATTAAATAGCGTCAGCGCTGTTGTTGGGTGAAGCGGATATACTTCATCAATTAAAGAATCTAATCCTTTCGACAATCGTGAAAATGATTCCAAGCTTCGGCAAGCTGTGAGAAGATTTTGCTTATGTTCCTGACTTTTTTCACGAAGGGCTTTCCCCTCTTCAGTCCATTCTCTCTGCATGCCTATAAGGTGATAACCCTCTTCTTCACCCGCACTTAACTGTACCTTAAAAGGATGGTTGCCATTAAAACGCCCTGCAATTTTTCCAAACGCAGCATCGCGTGAGTCACCAGGCTGAAACCCTAGCCTTTGAGAGTATTCCTGAAACGTTACATGAGTAACACCAACAAAGATCGTATGTCCAGTTGTCGGTGCACATACTGATTCGATAAAGCGTTGTAACTGACTCACTTCCTCTAGTAAATTTCTATCTGGGTTAAAATAAAGATCTTCTAGACAAGAGCCGAACTCGTCCCAAACAACTAAGATGCCCGCATAATCATAGTATTTAGCTAGCTGCTCCCCTGCATGAAGATAGACCTGTATGAGATCTGCACCTCCATTTTTAAGCGGATCAAACAATTGTCCCATTGTTACCGCTTTATGCCATTTCTGAAAAGCTTCTAAGCTATCAGGATCACAATCTTCCAAACCCGACTTAAGTTCATTGAGGTCAAAGTAACTACTGTCTATCAAACCTAATGTAACGAAATCTTTTTCTTCATAAGTGGAGAAAGACTCTATCTCTTTAATTCGCTTTAGGCACACTTCATGCTGCGTGGTTGGCAGCACCTGACTAGCATCTATTTCTTGATGCTTCTCTAACTCGCTGACTAATGCACCGATTAGTTGCTCAGCGATTGACGGTGCTCCTACTGCATACAGGTTCAACACAAAATAAGGGTGCGCATCTTTATCTGCATGACCCAAAAATGTGCTAGTAAGCTTTTCACCCAACGAGCCGAACTTTGAGGATGAATTTTTCAAACGAGAGATCAGTGAATTGAATCCAGCATCTGTTGCTCCGTCTCTTAATAAACGCGCTAGAACTACCGCTAGATGACTTTTTCCTGAACCATACGAACCAAAGATATTGATAGCGCGTTGGTCTGCTGTCGCTTGGGGAAGGACTGCTTCAGCAACATGGTTAAACACCTTAGCTGCACTATCTGTCATCGCATAGCCAGACAACAAAGAATCGTCTTGCAATGACTGGCCAACTTGAATGGCTGAGCTAGATTTTTGCTCAGTTAGTCTAACTACGTTCTCAACTATCATTAGATTGCCCCATATTTCGCTTCAACTCGTTGCGGAACAAAAATGTCCACTTCATTATCTACCGCTTTGATTAATTTAAAGTACTGTCTATTTATTGATATAAACTCATCACTTGCTTTGCAGATTAAAATCATGTGTGGCACGTTTCCTGACAGCATTGACAATGCCGACATAAACATTCTTTTCGAACTCATACCCCACATAATCTGCCACTCTTCAGGCATATAAAATATAATTCCATCATCTTCAGATGAATTTATTTTATTGATAAGTTCGTTTGCCCTTAAGTCAAAGCGTTCATCAGACGTATCAAAACCATCCCAAACAACATAATTAGGAAATTGAACTTTTATGGCCTCAAATAATTCAGCGCCTTTTTTAAAGTTACTTGTTCTAATAATTGTTGTTCTATATCGATTTTTGATTTGGCAAGACTGAGAAGCTAAAAATTTATAAATATTAGCCACATCTCTACTCATCTATAACCACCCATCAGAGCTTTCTAAAAGCATGTGTTTAAGCATACTTTTAGGAATACACGTACGTTTAATTTCAAGAGAATCGATATTAAGTGCTGTTGTATAGCTAATGTAGTCACTCCAATAGTCATTATTGCTCAGCGATCTTGCTTTCTCCGCTAACCAGGACTTAGGACAGCCCAAAAAGTAGTGCAACCCTGCATCTGCCAATTGTTTAAAATCAATGGTCACGCTAGTAGGAAAGTACTTAATCTTAAAGAGTGATAACGCGAACATAAAGGTTGCATCAGATGGTACGACACTGATCCTTTTAAAACTCTTTGTTTGAGATTTGTAAACCAAATCGATAAAGCCTAATTGGGAAAGCGGTCGATTTGGCTCTAAATTAAAACTGGTTGTGACACCTGCATAGTTCTTCGTTATTGAGGTCTCTGATACTTCGCCATTCCCACGAGCGACCTCTTTAGATTGCACCAAGTCCATGACAACTTTTTCATGATCTTTTTGCAATACAAGTGAGCTAGAAGCAGGTTCTAATGCCATAAAAAATTCTGGATAAGGCGATGCATCTTCAGATATACATAACAATAAGTGAATCGCCCACCAGGTATTTGCTTTCTCAAAATCTGGGTCATGATCCATAATTTCAAGCGCATACTCAGTGAGACTTGCGTGCTTGCCTTGACCTAGGAGTGAAGCACTCTGCATCCATGCCTTAACAGCGGGAACATAATTTGCCCCGCGGCACAGCTCTAACATCGCATTTTCCAAATTTTGTTTCTCAAAAAAGTTGGGATTTTGCTTGAGTTTTTTAGTTGCAGTTACAATATCTGACGTTTGTAAACAAAACGTTGCGTTATTTATTAAAGCCATTTGTCACCTTGCCAATTAAACTATTTATAACACGTTACGCAGGCACCGCCGCCTTCTTGTTCATCGTAAATTTCATCCATGAAATCCCTATCAATATCAGCGACGTCAACTTGAAGTACATTGATTCTACGTTTCTTTATAAATCTTTGTCGCTTCGCTTCATGATTAGCGATGATTTCTTCGCGACGTTTGGTGTCTCTGATACTTGACAATGGTGTCCCTTTGCCTAACCAATAAAAAGTACCATCCACTCTTTTGTCTTCTTCTTTCTTCTCATAGTTTTCTGCTTCTTCGAATGATTTTGGGTGTTCTTCAAGTAATCGAACCCATTCAATCTTTCTCTGATAAAAGCAAAAAGTACACCCACTTCTTGAGCGCCAATCGTAATATCCAGGCAACCCCTTAGCTTGTGATGACTCTGGATTATTTATCGCTTCATCTGTATCATGGAATAAATCAGCATTTTGCAAAATATCTAGAATATCCTGCCTCACCAAACCATCATTTCTGAACGGCATAACCGTTTCAATATTGCGGTTTGAGGTTGCTTCATACCCGGTTCTTAGTGGCTCATCATGTCGAATACCCACATATGAAAACACTTTATACCCATCATCCAAATATTTCTGGATCCATTTTTCAAATGGAACTAACTTCATTTGGATAGTACACCACCGTGCCTGTGGAGACGGTAAATAGTTATTATGTTGTTTAAGCCAATAATCAAAGTCTTTCTTTTCCCTGACCGTAGTGTTACCCGCATCAGCTTGAACTTCGTCCCAAGGGTCAATAATTTTTTTGCCAAGATACCCTTCTAAGCGATTGATAAATTGCTTGACCTCAGGCAACTCCTTGCCTGTATCTGTGAAGTAATAAGTCATTTCAATATCAGGATAATTGTCACGCATATACATCGCTAACGCAGCGCTATCTTTGCCACCTGACAAGCCTAATACATGCAATTCTTTATTGTTTTTTCTAGTCATTTTCTTTAAAAATAGCGTCTAAGTGCTTTTGTAAAATAACGGTCTGCTCTCTTCGAGATAGGGCACCGATGGTTGTCTGAAGTTTTCTTAACTCTTCACTGTGGTCTTTTTCAATTAAATCTGTGTTATCCGCATAACTATTCATTTGCATTATATCTGACAATTGCTCAAATCGACTTGCAAATGTTGTTAGCCTTTCCAACGCTTTGTCAACAGCTTTATCATTCCAGTTACGCTCAGCAGTAAGTGACAAGGCTGAAAACAATCCTGATATTTTTACGCCGGAGTTATGATCAGTAGCCCATTCAGACAGCCGTTCAGTAAATGTCTTCAATCCGGGATCAGTTGTAAACTGATAAATCTCTATTGCTTGCTTATATAATTCGTTTAAGTCTCTATTTCCAAACGCAACTCGAACGTTGGTGTCAAATTTAGATAACATTTCTGCATGTGCGGATCTAAGCTCAATAAGAGTGTCCGCAACATTTTGCTCTAAAGTCTCAGGGTTACCAAAGATTTGTGGGATACCCTCAATAACAAACTGATGTGGATCACTCGCTTTTAAAGCCAAATCTCTAAACTGCAATGTGCTCTTAGAAAGCTTGCGGGTATTTTTCGTAAAAGGCGAAAGCAGATGTACCGAACGAACAATGGACTTTGCTAGAGATAGAACCGTGTCTTTACCCGTGACTTCTCCTTCGACATCTAGCGCTCTGCCTATTGCAGAGATCAGGTTGTTTTCTAGAGCGTTTATTTGAACAGACTTAATTGCTACCTCTTGCGGGCGCTTGATCATCTTGTTGATGAATTCTTCATCTGGTCCTGTAATAAACATAAACTGCCCCGTCGAGTCCTTGTCATAAAATGCGAGACTACCTTCATTAGATAACATAAACGCAAGAAGCAGGACAGGCGACAAACCGTTAGAAATACCAAATGGAGTTTTACTCCACTCCTGGTATAGTTCTGCCACTGTAACTCTATTCTCACTATCAGCAAGGAGCTTGTGTGTTTGCTCCCACAATGCTGCTAGTTCATCACTCACGGAACTTTTTACAAATCCATAAATTCCTGATTGAGCATCCAAGCGGTGTAGTCCCGTGTTTTGCAACAAAGACAAATAGAGACCTTTTTCTGCAGGAAAACCGTCAATTGCTAGATGTGCTTCAGTTGACTCATACACCATTGCTCTCATTAGTTTATTTCTTGCTGCTACTGCAGCAGCTGAAGGCGTTGCTCTATTAACTAACTCATTAAAAATTGCTGGTGTTTCATCGAAGATCTCGTCGCCTGCCAGCCAAGAAGCAATCTCAATTAACTCTCCTTGTGGTTGTACAATTTTATCATTTGAATTTACATACCAACTTGCTGAATTAAAGAGTACATCGACCTGCTTATCTAACGTCACTTTCAGGGCGTGTTTTCTCTCGTCAACCTCTTGTCTAGCTGAACTAGACGACGGTTGCTGCAATAAAGTTTTATAGATAAGCTCTACATGATGCAATGCAGCTAAGCGCTTTGCTGCATATTCTAAATCCGCGCCAATTGCGTCATCAATTTGACCAAAAACAATATTTGGGAATTTATTCGAGAATGTACTAGCATCGCCTTTCATCAAAATGACAAATTCAGAAAAATAGGATTGGTCGCATAGTGGTTTATCAAAGCTTTCTGGCGTCGATCCAAAATGAACTTTCTTGCCCATCCAGCGAATGCATCCCTTTTCATGATACACTCTTGCAGCAAATACGTTTGAAAGACCTTCGGATAAATATTTTTGCCAACTTACATCCTCTGGGTTTGCTTCTATGAATTTTTGCTCTTCTGCGTCTAGATTAAGATCACTACCATGAAATATTTCATATTCCCCTGAAATCCGCTTTACAATGAGCTTTTTGTCAACCAGACTTTCAAGCGATTCACGAATCATTTTTTCGTTCACCGTGTCGCCTAACAGGGCATGTATCATGCCTAAATCGGCCCTAATGCCTATTCGATTTGCGAAAATATTCAGCAATGAAATAGTTTTAACTATATTTGCTTCAAGACCGTCTTCAAATCTTTGATTACTCTTCCTAGCTTCAACAAGTGCATGTTCAGATGCAGCCCAGGCCCTACCATCACTACTACCAATAATGATATGTTCAAAATTAGTCTCTAGATAGTTAAAGAGATCATAAGCTCGATATAAATTAAGAGTCGTTTGATTTTCCAACCAATCTTTCAAACCAAATCTCTCTCGAGACAGAAGGAAGTTAAACACACTACGTTCATTTTGACCAAATTGACGCTTAGATACTTCACCCAAAAGCAAAGCAACAACCGGATGAAGCGGGTAGCAGCTATACATTTTGACTTTATCTAGATAGCTAATACCTTGCTTTTCAAGCTCTTGGAGTGAGCCTGCCATCGCCTCTTCATAATTTAATTCGTCACATTGGTGGATAGAGTTTGATAATAACTCGATCGTTTCAAGGCTTGACACATTAAACTGAATATCTTCGAATCTACCTTGAACCTTAGCCCATTCATCTTTTTGCATCTTACTTAAAGCGTGCGCATAACCGCTGAAACGTTGGTGCATATACCCCGTCAGAATCATCGGGACTGAATCACTGTCACTACCAGAGCGTTCAACGTACTCGGCAAGCTCTTGAAAAACCTGTAAGTCCATTTTTTTGTTATTTAGGTAATCAAGTGCCTTACCCATTTCATCGAAAATAAATAGAATGCCGTCAAACGATTTAGATGCTTGTTTTGATAAGTCTTGGAGCAAAATTTTGAGTTGAGCACTAGTCCTCGGTAACTCTGTGTTTAATAGTGGAAGACTATTCCTATTTGCCTCATTAATTACAGCTTTAGATACTGTAGTTAAAGGATCCTCAAAGTCACCAACAAATTTAACCACCAACCAACCGTTATTTAGTGGTATATTTTCAGTCAGTATTTTTTTAGTACCAGAACCAACTTTTGCGAGAGCTAATTCGCGTATTTCCTTATCGCGCTCTAACAAGGCTGACAATAATAACGCGATGGTTGATTTACCAGAACCGTAGGGGCCTGTTACAGTGAATGCACGTCGCTTCGATTTAAAGCTTTTAAATATCGTATTTAGAGTGTGCTCAGCTGTACCATGGTAAACAATATCTTGAATAAAGTTTTTTGATAGATCTGAATCAACTCGCGCTGACTTAAGGTATGTATCTTTTAGTTCAATCTTTTTACTTAACATGCTTTTTGTATACCTTATCCAACAATCCACGAACAGCCTTTAGCTCAACAAGAGTTTGGTCTTTAATGATAATACTTCTTGACCCTCTAGAGTTATCAAACAGTAGCTTGCCTTCAAACGTTTTGCTTTTTTTCATAACTTCGAGTCTATTCTCGATTTCTTTTTCTGACATACGAAATACTCTGCCAGGGCTACCCTCACCGTAGATCAGGTCATTTAATGGAATAGTATTCGATGTTGTGTCTGTGTAATTTCGAGTTATGTAATCAAGTAGACAGAAACTGAAGACATCATCACTCAATGACACCCTTTCATCAAGTTCGCATACCCATGTATCTTTTTGTCCTCCAAGCTCTTTAAGTAATTCGAGCTCAGTAAACATAGCCAATAAGCAATCTTCTTGGTCTTTCTTTTTGGTGTTTTTTCTAGATGAATACATCTGAAAAAAGACATTGATATCTTTTTTCATCGATGCTTCAGCATCCAATGTTAAATAGCTAATTGAATCATTTTTCTTAGTTAAACTCGGAAATAAGTTTCGTCGCTCAAATGATTCTTCCATGGCGGCGTATAAGGAGTCTTTCGAAACAGTAAGCCCACTGTAGAAACTAAAGAAATACCGGTATGAGGTTATAACTGACGTATCACGGCACAATAACCAATGAGTGAGCCACAAGGTAGAACGATGGACCATGTATGAGTCATTTTGATTTAGGGTCCAGTAGATATCCCAAGAACTAAGCATTTCTTCGGAAGCACCTGTGCTTAGCTTATTTTTTTCAGGATTTCCGATCCCAATAGCGTCTGCCCAGTACTTGATTGCGTCGACCATGTTTTTGCCGACACCCCATTTAACTGCGAGATCTTCAACTTCAAGTTTTGATACATCATCGACGCCTTTGTCAACAATCTTATAGTACTTATGCAACCAGCCTTTACGGAGTGGGAATGATTGATGCCCTGAGAATCTTTTATCGTACATAATTTTTTAATCAATACAAAAATAGCGGTCCATTTTATCACACGTTCACTAACAATCACTGTTTCAATGGCACATATTTTTTAATCTTATTGCGTATGAATGACCACCAAATCACTCTAGTTATAGATTTAGAGCTGACAATTTAAAAGGCTCTTTATATGACACAAAGAGCCTCATCACATTCTTACACCTAAGTCAACGTTCATAAACTAAACACGAAGACTCAAGAGGCGTTCTTTAACCGACTGCTCGAGAATGTCAAAACGCTCAGACAATGCTTTCTTGATATCCTCTTTTGTTGAAGCCGTCGAGATCCCACCAAACGAGTCACCGATTAAGAGAGACTTCATAACAATCTTGTTCTGTGGAATATCTTCAAAGTATCGCGAAGGATCCATAGAGCTAATCACATTGTTCGCAGCACCTGAAATAAGTACACGGTTTAATGGGCTGTTAAGGATATGGTTAGGGTCTTGACGGATTTCCTCTGTTTTCTGACTTAATCCTTTAACTGAACCCAGGGGAATAATGTGATGATCATTTAATCCACCAGAAGCATTCATTTCCCATAGAACAACTTCGTTCCTGTCATTAACCCTATAAGATTTCAATTGTTTTGTTTCTGTAGCGAGCAAGTCAAAGCTGGGCGTGACACTCAAAACATACTGCAAAATAAGATTATGTATGCCCTCTTTCGGGAACTCATTGAGTTCCTGCATCAGTAGTGCTTTTGAGGCGTACTTATCATCTTGGAAAACCTGATCTTCTCTATCTAATATTTCAGTACCATTTCCATGTGCTACCCAGCTATATAATTGATTGATATCATCAATCACGACGGCACTTTGATCATATAAATATCGGCCAGAAAAAGCACTTGTCCAGTACCAAAACTCTACTTTTTTATGTGCAGCAGGATCTTCCCAAAACTGATCATCGGCAAAAACATACGCAATCGGCTGGATCATTAGCTTGTAGTGCAATTTATTAGAGTTATAAACACCACAACGTATCAATAAAAATGCGTAAGCACGCTGTACTGCTAGGGTGGCACGTTCAATATACTTACGTATGATTTCAGTGTCCAAACTCAAGAGTGTTTTAGAACTGGTATCTTTTTTCTTGATTTCAAAGCTATTACCTGCCTCTAGCTCAATCTCACGGCGAGCCATAGCTGTACAAATAGCTAGGATAGATTTAGATAAATACCCTGATGGTAGGCCATCTGACAAACTATCCAGTTCATTTAAATAGAGGTATCCATTCGCATCGCAATCGTGAGCCAAAGATGGGCAGAGTTTAACGGGGTTGGCAAACATCGAACGAATAATTGAACTCAATGAGTATGTGGTCTTATCATCTGCGACTCTTTTGGCAACTTTTGCAGACACCAGATCAAAATCATCAAGCTTCATACCGCCGTCATTTAAATGACAGAAAATAGGTATGGCACGACGAATATCATTCGTAACCAAACTATTAAGCTGATAATCGCCAAAGATATCTCTAACCAAGTAGTTTGAAACATTGTTTTTCCACTCGCTCTTGCAAGTGGCAAATATCTTCTCTATCTCTTCGGCATAAATCATACCGTTATCTTCAAAATCTTCAAACGTTTCAAGGCCATCAAATATCTGAGCAAAATCGTAAGTTTCTTTGATAAAAATAAAGTTTTCTTCGTGCTTATCTCGAATAGCTTGCATATTTACTTCAGCTATCCCTTCAAGGATTCGATTAACTACTATGGGCTTGCTGCCAACCATAAACAAAGGAATCATACCATGTTCGATACAGTCATTAACAAACTGAGTAATCACTTGCGGCTTTGTCTTTCCACTCTCAAACGCTTTCAACTGGTAGTAAGGTGAAAACCACTTAGACACGCCCTTGCTGTTTTTTTCATTGAAAGTTTCACAGCTAAAAATATCGAAAATATCATTAGGTTCAAAATGATCTAGTCCATCTTTATCAAACAATACTTTCGTTGCATTAAATATATCTGTAACGTTCTCATTCGCTTTACCTACTACCGGTACACGGAGAAACCAACGAACTTTCATTGGGTTTGCTTTTTTAGACACAAATTCCGACAATGCTGCCTGGTCACTAAACTTAGAAAAATCAAATACGTCATTAAATGCATTATATAATGTGGTAGTTCTTTGTTGCCCATCAAGCAAATATTCACATGCATCTGATCCACTCAAAGTATGCTGAACAGTTTCTCCTATCTTTCGTAAAGCAAAGTCATCGGACTGACCTTCCAATATTAGAGAGCTACCTACAGGAAACTTGAGCATGATTGAAGCAAGTAAACTTTGTTGCTTTGCGCCACTCCATTTGTAATCTCGTTGGAAATCAGGTAAAAGTAAAGTTTGTTCATTTATTTTTTTAAACGTATCACTTAGAGAACGTTCCATAGCCAACCTTAAAATTTTATATCTAGCCCATATTTTAGATGATTTTTTTATCATATAACTATCATTTTTTCTATTCTATACTTTGAATAACGTGACACTGTTCAGTAGTCCTAATAAAATTTTAAAGAGTTACCAATAAACCTGGAGACTTACTTAGAATAGAGATTTTCACTTCACAAGCTAATTGGCACCACAATAAGAAAATCTGTACTATTTAAAGCATTCTGTATCAATAATGACACTTCCATTCCACTCATTAACATTGATGGGTATACTCTCATCGAGCCGTGCATGTGCACATATACCTAACCAACGCTTGCTCTTGCGATCGCGTTCTTGTACCTTTTTATGGTTTGCTTTGATCTGAGCAATACGCGCAGGATCTTCTAAAGATTCTAAAGGCTCATTAGAGTCCATCCAAAAGAAAGCTTCTCCATTGTCACTGTTTTGTGCTTTCTTTTCGTAATATTTTGCTTCTTCAAAAGCTTCAGGGTATCGCTCCATCAATTGAACCCATTCTATCTTTTGTTGAAAGAAACAGAATGTACAACCAGAGCCGGAGCGCCACTCATAGAACTTAGGTAAACCAAGTCCTATTCTGTCTAGGATATCAATTATATCTTGCTCATCTTTCCCATCATCAACAAAAGGCATTTTAATTTCTAGATACTTGTGACTGTCGTTTAGCCGGAAACTATCACGCCATAGCTCATCAGCACGGACACCGACATAAGATACGATTTTATAACCATCATCAAGATAAGGCTTGATCCATTTTTCAAATGGTTCTAGCTTCATTCGAATGGTGCACCAACGCCGCTCATTCGATGGTAAAACGTTATTGTGCTGCATTAACCAGTAATCAAAGTCCTTTCTATCGTTGATTTGCAATATTGGTTTACCTAACACAATTTCAAGTTGGTCTAGATACTCATAAACCTCCGGTAGTTCTTTACCCGTATCAGTAAAGAAGTAATCAATGTCCATTTCTGGAAATTTTCTAGCCACGTATATCGCTAGTGCTGCACTATTTTTATCACCTGATAACTTAAGCACATGTTTTACCTTTCCTTGTTCACTCATAATGTACTCCCTTACTTAGGTATGAATTCTCAATCTCTATATAATTCTTAGTTTAATAAAACTTAATCACTTCTTTAATTATGTAATAAAATCAAATAACCAACATCTCTCATTTGTTTTATATCAAACCACATTCGTCCTGCTACGATATCTGAAAATAATAAATATCCTGCTTAAACACCCCTTTTTTACAATACGGGCATACTTCACCTTCTAAATCATGGTCAGATTTAATATTACTTGATTGGCATTTAGGACACTCCGTTGTTGGTACTAATGAATCTAACATGAATTCATGTCCGCACCCGAGGCAGATGTGAGGGTCATCGTTGCCAATGCAACGCGCTATCGCATCCATATTAGTATGGTAAGCGTATTGTTTCACCCCATTCTCATCAATGTAATATGGATTGCCATCAGACCATGATTCGATGCTTTTATCACATGATGTGCATTCGAACAAAATTGCTTGTGCCATAGTTATTTATTCCATAATACAAATACTAAAATTTAAACTGTTCTTTATCGGGTGTTTATTTAACATCCAATGCAAGTAAACATGACATATTTTTTAACCAAAGTGTCACGGCCCCATTTCTGATATTATCCTCAGTCACACCATCGCAAAAACGTTCAGATCTCACAATAAGTATCATCCAACAGAGACAATCTCGAAACGATGCCCCACTTAGAAACCGCTCGAAGTCCTCTAATGTATCGAGTTCTTTCATATAAAACGGCGAGTTGTAATCTATGTGAGTAACCATCAACTCATAATCATACGCCATTGAGTAAAGCTCGATATTTTCTGGGGCTTGGGTTTCAATTTTGTTGGTCAGGTGAGTGATAAACGCGTTCACCTGTTGGTTCGTTGGACGCTGAAGTAGCCACATAGCGGTATCACGAATACGCTTCTCTTGCGCTAACTTTTCTAGCCATTTTGACGGTATTCCTCGTGAACCATAATAAGCCCCAGCTAACTGCCCAAATATAGCTGCGGTGGTATCAGCATCCTCGCCTAGGTTTGCAGCCAGTAAAGCGCCATCTTCGAAAGTAGCGCTATTTAAGAAACACCAAAGTGCGGCTTCTAGTGAAGCAACGACATAGCCTGTACCGCGGATGTTTTCTCGGGACTTATTAAAAAACTGACACTCAGCAATAGCGCGAATTTCCGGGTGACATTGACTTGAATACTGTAAGTAGTCCGATAACGTTGTTTTCAAGAACGTTTGTCTGTCACTAATATTTTCAGCATTGAACAATCGATGCAGCAGCAACGTCATGATTTGACACGCCTGAATGCAGCGCTCTTCTCCATGCGTAGTCAGTGAGCTCAACTTTGCGGCTTCCATCGCTGCGTCCTCGCTCTGATGAGCAAACAACAAGGCAATGGGAGCAACACGCATTAGGCTGCCGTTACCCGCAGAAAGATGAGACGTAGAGCCCGACTCTGGGATGCCTGTTTTTTCATAACTCACCAACGCAGTGCGGACGGTCATGCCAATATCAAAACAACTCCCCGTGCACGAATTTTCACCATGCCGATACCAGCGAACATATCGCTGAATTTGGTCATCAAGGTCAACACAGCCTTTTTCAATCAGGCTGTCTGCAAGGCAAAGCATCATGGATGTATCATCGGTCCACTGCCCTGCTTTCAAACCAAATGGGCCACCGCCTACCATATCGGTCAAAGGGGTGTAACTATCTTTCGGTTTGAATTCTAAAGTCGTGCCTAACGCATCACCCACCGCTAATCCTAGTAAGGCCCCGGCTGCGCGTGAAATTTGATATTCTTTTTCTGTTTCCAAGTTCGTTTACTCTCAGATTTTTCGGCAAATAACAATTGTTAGTCATTGATAATTCAAAGCCTAATACACCACCCCTAAGTGGCGGCTAGCACAACTCTGACACATTCTTTTCTCGAACATATGACCTGCATTATTGTAAGTAAAACAATAATCACAAAATTTAAAATACTTACTACGCAACACCTTTGCGTATTCAACTTCTATTTTACAATCTAAAGGTAGCTCCTTGAATGTAATCCATTCAGAAATCGGAGTATGAGGCCCAGACCACTTAATAGTTAACACCTTAATCACTATTGAATCAGCAGTTCTGATCACGCATATCTGATCTCTAATCTCTCCGTATATGCCAGATATATCGATTCTTCCCCTTGAAAAATGTTGTTGGCTTCGTTCAATTAAGAGGGGGATCACCGTTTCTCGCCAAAACTCTGGACTCACGACAATGGCACAATCACTGTTTTTCGTTACATATTTAGAAAGAGCGACATCACCACAAGAGTCAATTGATTTACCCGTGTAATTTTCAAAGGCCCAAGCGATGCGGTTACGGAGTTCTTCCGACTCTTCTGGAACAGAGTCATTCCCTAGAAAATCGCGCAATTGGTCCCATAGGTACAAATCACCACACTGACCCCAATGCTCTGGAGGAGACTCCATAATTCCACGATATGTTAAATAACCTCTTGGTGATAGAGGGGGTGGTGTTAATAAATCTTCATCAAAATACACTTTATTCTGCTCCGGTGGTTAGAGGATTTATTTGATATTCTTTTACTGTTTCCAAGTTATTTAACTCTCAGATTTATTTGCCAACTGACGGTTGTTAGATGAATCTTTGACCCATGTTCTTTTTAAAAGAATATGATCATTTACGCTTCGCTTTCTTTGCTAGCTTGCGCTTACGCTTGTTCTTGAGTTTTTCTGCTGCGTCTTTTTGCATTTTTCCCTGAGAGGTGAAGCCAATTTTCTTCAATACCGCTTTACCCTCTGCACTGTTCACGAAGCGGCGGGCCTCTGCATGCCCAGCATCTGCGGCTTCTTTTAACAAAGTAGGAATGGACTTGGGCGTTTTCACTCCCTCACGGACCTTAAACTTCTCTGCTGCAACAACAAGCGCTTGTTTTACGATGGAGTATTTAACATCAGCGGCTTCTAACTCATTCGCCGCCTGTTTTAATGCCTTGTGATAGATATCCAGCATCTGATCATAACAAGCGGCATCATGTGCAATTTGTTTAAATAGACGTAGCTCTACGTCTAAATAAGTTGGCATGCACTCATAAGCCTCGATCATTTTCTTTTGTGCACTTTGTGTGTCCGCCACTTTGTTAGTGACAAGATCCACATAAGATTGAAAGAATGAAATCGCAGGTGCGCGACGCGCTTGCCCTGAAACCAATGCAGAGCGCAATGCCTTAAGAGACTCATCGGTTTGCTCGGTTTCATTCGCCTCAAGCTTGAGCATGACATCGGCCGTAAATGCTTCAGGTAAGCGGTGTTCAAGAGCGCGTTCCAGCCAATACGTTTTTTCATCGCCGGTTTTAAATGCGGCACTCAACACGAACGAAAGCGCAGGGTGGTAGCCTTGTTCGGCAGCTTGGTGAATATAGCTTTCCCCGAGCTTAGGTTCTTCACGCTCAATAAGGAATGAACCAAACTCAAACGCGGCCTCCCCTTGCTCATCCTCTTTTAGCGCCAGCTTAAAACATGATTTCGCATTACGCGTCGAATCTTCTTGCAATAACTTATTTGAGTAACATTTTGCCAATAGCAACCAACTTTGAGGGTGTCCTTGACGGTGCGTTTTCTCTAGCCAGTAACTCAGATCTGCTTGCTTATCGAGGTATTGCTCTTTTTGCCACCAGCGTGACTCACCCGTTTGATTGTTCATTTCTAGCAATTCGGTATAGAACTTATTGGCTAGGTAATAACTGGCTTCTTTAGAGCCTTTTAGAGCATCAGCGATGAACTCACTTAGGTCACAATAGGTTGGCTCTTGCCATGTATAAGAGCACTGTGTCGGTGTGCCTAACACCGTTTGCCCTACATAATGAGCTATTTCATAAAGGCTATTCATGTGCTTTTGCATACGCGAGCGAGCAACCGAAAGCTTGGCAACATAAGCGCCATTCACTTCAGTCATATGGACAGAACGGTTCCCATCATGTCGCAACTGGTTCATCTCATCAATCACCCACTCTTCGACACACTGTGATGCTTGAAGCATTTTAATTTTGTTCGAGAGATCACCATGCACTGGCGGACGCAATTTGAAGTGCTTACCTATTTCATGGCATGCAAGTTCAATAAATAGACGCATTTTTACCAAGCTAGATTGCGGATCGGTAAAGTAATAACGCTCAGCTAGCACCGCTTGGTTATACAACTCTTCCAGGCCGTCTTTAAGAAAAGCGAAGTTATCGTTTGTGTTGTTCTCAAAGTGTGGTTGAACTTGCATTTTTAGCGCTCCTTTTTGCTGTCTATGAACACTATACTATTTATATTAGCGACAATTCATATCGCCTAAACGTACAATTTTTCATGGCACGATAATGAGCATACAAATACAACGTTATAAAAAAGTTTTAGAGTCTATTCCCTGTTACCCAGAGCGCATTTCTAGCTTGGACATCAAAGAGCGATTGCAATCTGCGGGGTTATTAAGTGACAAAGCAGATGAAAAGAGCCAACTGCGCACGGTTCAACGTTGTATAAATAGTGTGGTGGCCGATCACGCGAGTATTGAGGTGGATGACACAAGTAGACCATACGTGTACCAAGTCGCAAAAGGACATCGTCATCCCATCAAGCCTGATGGTATGTCTTCGGTGGTCTCTTTACAGATCATAGAGAAAGAAATTAAGTCAATGCTGCCGCCCACGTTACGATCCGATGTCGATTCCATTTTCTCATCACTTAAGCAAGTCAATACCAAACAAACCAAACTTTGGCGTGAACGATTTTGTTATTTCCAAAGTGAATACCCTTTGATCGCTCCAACGGTCGGCAATGAGTTCTTCAAACTTATTGAAGAGGCATTGCTGAATAAGAAAGACATCGCATTTACTTATCAAAAACGAGGGGCTGCTACACCGAGTAATTACACATCTACTCCGCTAGGATTATTCCTTTACGGCAATAGTTTTTATCTGGTTGGGCTAGTTCCTGGCACACTTGATGACTTTCGTACTTTTGCTCTGCACCGCATCCATAGCCTAAAGCTTGGTTTTAGTAGTACGAAGACATTAAGCCAATTTGATGTTCGAGAGTATGTACAGAAGAACGCACGCCACTTTTCTGGAGGAGAAATGCAAAAGGTCGTGCTGAAAATCGAAAACTATCATGGCCTACACCTTATCGAAGAAACGTTGCTCTCAGCTGAGCAGAAAATCCTCTCTAATGAAAACGGCTTTACCACGATAGAAGCCGATGTGCGTGACAGTCACACCTTTGAGTGGTGGCTAATGAAGCATGCCAATATCATTGAGGTGATAGCCCCATTAACGCTTCGAGAAAAGATAATTGATAACCTTAAAGCGGGATTAAGCTTGTACGGCATTGAGTGTTGAAATACTCATAATTAACAAAAAATGACAACGTTTAGCCAAGTAGGTTTGGCTAAACGTTTCAACAGTTGTCTTCTGTCACGAATCACGGCAACTGAGTTGCACGTTCCCAATGTTCAATGGTATCTGGAGTGATAGTGCCAATTCGTAGCCCCTCTCGTATGCACACTTGCTGGAAATTTGCTGCAATTTCCTCATTGCTTAACAGGTACAAACTGCGAATCATTCGAGTGATGCGAAGCTGATTATGATTTTTCGGCTTTAACCAATCGTGTGAATGAGGCACGAGTTCATCTCGCACTTCGATACTCAACCCGACTCGCTGTAACCCATAGTAATCAAGCATGAGATCCAAAGAACGAAGATGCGCTTCTCGTAACGCGTGACTATTGATAAAAGCCTGCCTTGATTCAAGGTTCACCAACGGAGTATGCCGATTGAACTTATGCCCATCATCTATCGGAAACAACACTTGGATGAATTTATGATCGTGCTCGAGCCAAAAGTGGGTGAACTGATGGATCTCTGAGATATATCGCCCCAAGCTGTCTGGTGTTGTCCCCGACATAAACGAAGCAATCGGGTCAAGCTGGGTAGGTTCAGTCATTACCATTTCTCTTTTGATATCGTGTTTTGCACTCAAAGTCGTTATTTAAAAGTGTGAAAGATCAAATGTGACCGTTTCTAATCTATCTGAGCACTGTTCCGCCCTTGATGCTGCAGGATCCCAAACGTGTTTTATCACTTGCAATTGGTTTCCCTTAACTTGTGCAGATCGAAAACACGGCACCCACGATTGGCTTAACTTGGTTAACACATTGACCCTTTGCTCGTTTGAGTTGTTAAAGTCAAAATCTACGGCCTGAGTCTCTAACCGATACAAACCAATGTATCCAGAATGGGCTAAAGCGAAAACACCACGCTCCGTTTTACCTAGCACTTTATATTGGAAACGGGAATAACCATCGTCGGGGTTTTCAAAGTACGAAACTACCCCATCTGAAGAGACACTATAATCACGCCCCTCAAAAGCAAGGTTACTCTCTTGGCAACTATCAATAATGACTGAACGGAGAATAATTCCGAACTCCGGAGACTCACTCTCAGAGGTTTGGAGTAAATTGATACATTTAGGGTTGATGATATTGTCATTATGGTGAAAACCATGAACGATGGGACTAAGGGGCTCTTCATCCTGAGCAAATGCGGTGAAGCTAATACTAATCGCCGCCAATGTGATGAGTTTATTCATTTCAATCTCTGTAATACGCCGCCTCAAGATCAGGTCTGAAGCTAGACGTCAATTATGTATGACGAACGATGAATGAAGAAGATTATAGCAATAAGGGCGACAGAAAATGTCGCTTTTCGGAACTTCTTAAGCCTCGTGTTTGAAAATATCATCAAGGACCACCAACAACCGTTTCACTTGTTTTTTTGCAATATTGCCCATAACACCCTCGCTTAAGGTCAAAAATGTATAATCTTCTTGAACCTCATTCTCGCTTAAAAATGGTTATCCGTTCTTTCTATAAAAACCATTGGATACATTGACTTATCGAAGTTACCTCTCGGGTTCAATTCTTAGCAGTGTATAACGATTTCGTTGTAAAAATGGATAGTGGTGCTGGCAGAGATAAGTTAACTATACGTTGGCTTATACGTCTAGGCCGTGGATTTTACTGAGCGACGTGGACGTCTTTGGTAGGTAATATATTGATTTAGATACAAAAAAAGACGTCCTAGGACGTCTTTTCTATAGAATGTGGCGGTGAGTGAGAGATTCGAACTCTCGATACGTTGCCGTATACACACTTTCCAGGCGTGCTCCTTCAGCCACTCGGACAACTCACCGAATCAAATTGTGGTTAGCATCATTGGCTAACGAGGCGCTAATTTAATGATTATGTGCCTGATGGTCAAGGCTAAATATAAAAAAAAGCACCCTTTTTCGTTTGTTTGCTCATTATCTAGCTAAATTGAGCAAAAGTGGGACAATTACGCGCCTTGATAGTAACCCGGCACACGGAACCAACGACGGCACTGATCGAGGAAGTAGCCGTAAAGTACTCCCATGCCACAAGACACCACTGCATTACTAGCGACGGCAGTGATGATTTGCTCCGTTGATGCTCCAACGGCAAATAAGATACCTGCATAAACCGGTGACTGGAACAATACATACGCCACTAAATCAGACACGTTTTTTATAACAGACGAAGGAGATACCTTTTTACCTTGGCGCAGCACCCAATCGCGGAACATGCCGTAAGGCCAAGCAATCGCGATGTTTACTGGAATAGACAATGTACGCGATGCTAGGGACTGTTCAAACGTCATACCCGAAATCAAAATTTCAATAACCATCCCAGTGATAAAACAAAACACCACCATAGCAAAAGTATCCGCTGCAGCATTACGAATACAAAATGGTCCACGCGACTTCATTTACAACCTCTAACATCAAACACCAACATACATGGCAAACAAAAGATAACTTACTACACCATAAGACCTATGTAGTTGTTGAGACTATTAAATCATAAGTTATTCAGTTTAAATAACCATTTTAATTGTTAAGTTGTAAATTAATAACCACATTTAGCCATTAAGATAGAGAATCTCACCAGCACTAGCAAAATCAGCCATAAAACGGCCTAAACTGAAGCTTAAAAACGTAATTTATTTACTTTCCAAATGAGTTAGCCAATGAAAACATGCAGATTGATGGCAGAATATATGGCCATAGTCATTCAAATAAGCACACTTATGCTAACCAGGAGATGAGATTCGGAGAAAACCGGCAGCCTAGATAATTGCAGAGACAGTGAAGCACTAGCTATCAGAGCAAGAGGGGGGATTTCCAAGTGAAGGGCTAATTTACATAAATCTAAACACCCCCTACCCTTTGGAGTCGCATAGGTATATCGATTTATGCCTGATTGATTGGTAAGATAAGCGCAATCAACCAATCCATTAACAAATGGTATTTTATTTTGAAACTACAAGATATTCTTTCTCTTCCAGAGCTTGACGGAAAACTACTAAACCTGGCGAAAACTCAGGGCTTCGTGACAGCGATGGCGTCAGCACCAAACGTATTGATGCCTCAAGAGTGGCTACCATTTCTGTGGGGCGGAGAAGAAACTGCGCCATTTTCTGATGGCGAGCAACTAGAACAATACATTGATGAGATCGTACAAATGTGGAACCAGGCACGTCCTGCGCTTCTTGACGGGTCTTGGCAGTGGCCTGAAGGTTGTACTTTGGATGAGCAAGACATTATTTCTGCAACCACTCGTGATTTCTGCGAGGGTGTGCTTCAAGGTTGGCAACTTGCTCGTGATGATTGGGAAACACTGATGCCGGAAGACAGCGAAGACAACGCGTTGCTTGGGGGGGTTCTTCTTTCTCTGACCATGCTTTACGATCCAGAAACCACCATCGCGGCACTTGCAGAACAAGGCATAGAAGGTTTGGAGCAATTTGAAGAGATCTTCAATGCAGTACCAATGATGCTTAGCGGTCTGACTCAGCGTGGTGTGACGCTCGCTGAAGATCAATAATCACAACTAAAAAGCTCTCCTAGGCCTAGGAGAGCTTTTTTTGATCACGTTGAAATAAATGTGGAACGTAACACGCCATACCTTGCTTCACTAACCAACGGCCAACAGGTTGGCAACGATATGCATTATTTGTCTTTGTTCATGTCTGTCCAAGAGAAATCTTCAATACGCTCGTCTGCAATGTAAAACAACTTGGTATTGGCTGGTACTGCTGCCTCTAGATCAGGGTTGAGTTCGATACCATTTCCAAGATCAACCGCAATCAATGTGGCTTGATGACGCTGCTTAATAAATCCGAAGATCGTTTCTACGCTTGTCGGTGGTTGGTTTTCTGGATAAATCACTGAGTATTGCGTCATTCCTCGGGTCGAGGCTAACAGTTCTTGATGCAGCGCACTCGAGCCAGGGTCGACCGCCGCTTTTGCCAACATCTCTGCACCAACGGCGGGGATACACTCGGCTTTCGGACAATGCTGACTGAGCAATCGGCCTAGCGCTTCGTCTTTGAAGTAGGCGAGCAAGTGTGCGTCAGGATTCACGGAGGCACAATACAAAGCGGCCGAGAGGGTAATATCATCACTTAGGTTATCAACAATGATACAGTTGGCACTGGTGATGTTAGCGTTCTTCATCTCCTGCGCATCGGTGTAACTGTTCACCTTGATAAAACCAATCTCACCCGGTAATGGGTTTTCTATGTCTGAGCGGCTGCATAACACGATTGGGCGCTTGCCTTCCTCTTCATGCTGCAACATACGGATAAGGTGCATGGTACGTGCGCCATTCCAACCCAATAATACGATATGATTTTCCACTTTTACTCTCCGTTTACCCAATATCCCTGCTCGCCAATAATCAATCGCCCCTCCTGCTACTCGCCCTAAAATAGCAGCGAATAAACTCAAACCACCCGGGATAATAAACAACACGACTACCCACTTGCCAATATCAGTGACCGGTGAATGGTCACCATAACCCACCGTTGAAGCGGTGACCATTAAGTAGTAGATGAAGTTTGCGAAGTTATCCGTCAGTGCGCGCTCTCCAGCAAGAGCCAACAACAACCATGAGATGGTAATATAAGCGCCACTGATGACGAGAAGGTTTCGGTTGCTCAATTTGAAAAAATGGGTGCTTAACCACTTTTTCAGTACTAGCCACACTGCCATACGTTTCCGATTCCTTTCTAATTGCGATAACTAAATACTAACCCATTGATTGTAAGAAACAAAAAAACCAGCCATATTCGGCTGGTTTTTGAGATTTAACTTAACAATTTACAAATGCTTAAGCGTTGCCTTTCACTTGCATGTTGAGCTGCTCAGCGAAATCTAGCATACGGTTCAGTGGGATAAGCGATTTCACACGTAGTGCTTCATCCACGAAAATCTCATGCTCTTCACCACCTTCACTCAACGCTTTTTCAATTGCTTTAAGGCCGTTCATCGCCATCCAAGGACAGTGTGCACAGCTACGACATGTCGCACCTGCACCTGCAGTTGGTGCTTCAATCAATTCTTTTTCTGGAACAAGCTGCTGCATCTTAAAGAAGATGCCTTTGTCGGTTGCAACGATCATTTGCTGATGAGGCAACGCTTTCGCTGCTTTGATGAGTTGACTCGTCGAGCCCACAGCATCGGCAAGCTCAACCACACTAGCAGGGGACTCAGGGTGCACTAGTATTGCGGCGTCTGGATAAACGCTCTTCATCTTACGCAGCGCATCAGCCGAAAACTCATCGTGAACCACACACTCACCTTGCCATAGCAACATGTCTGCGCCAGTTTTGTTCGCAATATACGAGCCTAGGTGACGGTCAGGGCCCCAAATGATTGGTTTATCTGCTGCATCTAGGTGTTCAACGATTTCAAGAGCGATACTTGACGTTACGACCCAGTCAGCACGAGCTTTAACAGCCGCAGAAGTATTGGCGTATACAACAACGGTATGGTCAGGGTGCGCATCACAGAATTCGCTGAACTTGTCCGCCGGGCAACCAAGATCAAGTGAACATTCTGCATCTAATGTTGGCATTAGAATGTGTTTTTCAGGTGTTAAGATCTTTGCAGACTCGCCCATAAAGCGAACGCCAGCGATGATTAATGTGCTTGCTGGATGACGATTACCAAATTTCGCCATCTCTAACGAATCGCCAACAAAACCGCCCGTTTCCTCCGCCAATGCTTGGATCTCAGGATCGGTGTAGTAGTGCGCGATAAGTACCGCATCTTTCTCTTTAAGCAGTTTCTTAATACGCTCAATGTAAAACGTTTTTTCTTCTTCGCTTAATGGAATTGGTTTTGGTGGGAATGGGTAAACGGTATCAATTTTGTCTAGTATATGGCTCATTGCTCTTGCTCTACGCAACTTCCTTTAATCCGTACATTGTAACCTTGTTAATTTTTAAAAACCAACCCGTTACAAGAATTTCTGTCACCCTAACCTTATATCTTTGTTAGACATAACAATTCTTCCATTTACGGAAGGAACAGGGATCACAAGGTAACCCAACTAAGCAAAAAAGAGAGCGTAAGCTCTCTTTTTTATCAATACTATTTCAGCTTTGAACTGGCGACTTTGGCTGAAGCACTGCCAGCGTATTCGTCCACCACTTGCTGGTAGTATTTCTTCGCCTGCTCTGCATTGTTGTTACGTTCTGCGATATCGCCCAACTTAACTAATGCATCTGCACGTTTGTTTGAGTCTTTGTAAGAGACCACAGCGGCAAAGCTTTTTACCGCATCTTTATCTTGCTTCTTAGCAAAGTACAACTGGCCAAGCCAGTAGTGAGAGTTTGCTGAGTAAGTGGAATCCGGGTAGTCCTTTTGGAACTGTGTGAACGCTGCAATCGCACCCGCGTAGTCACGCTTTTTAAGAATAAGATCGACCGCGTTTTGATAAGCCGTTTGTTCATCGGCGTTCGATGTATACTTACCAACGGTTTCTGCTGGTTTACTCGGTTCCACTGGCGCAGTTTTCATTTCACCACGCAGGCGATCAAGCTCCACAAACAACTCACGTTGACGTTGCAACATTTGCTGCATTTCGTAGCTATTGCGCTCTAACTGACCACGAAGATCACTGATCTCTTGTGACATTTGGTCAATTTGCTCTTGCATTTGAAGCTGAACGCGGTTGCGATTTTGCAGCAAGCGCTCTAAACGCTCGATATCGGTTTCGGAAGAAGATCGAGTAGATAATGATGATGTGCTGTTGAGATCTGATACTGGGGCCGGTGCAGCGAACGCGAAGTTCGCTGCACTTGCCAGCAACGTAAGCGTAACAGCGCGCTTAGTGTTACTGAACATGAGGTTTACCTCGAATTAGTATACTAGGACCGCACGACGGTTCTTAGCGTAAACATCTTCAGATTGACCTAGAAGAAGTGGCTTCTCTTCACCGTAGCTAACGATAGCGATTTGATCAGCTTGAACACCTAGCGCTTGTAGGTAGTTTGCAACAGCTTGTGCACGACGCTCGCCTAGTGCGATGTTGTACTCAGGGGTACCGCGCTCATCGGCATGACCTTCGATAGTTACTTTAAGTGCTGGGTTCTTGCTTAGGTAAGAAGCATGAGCCGCTAGCATCTCTTCATAATCGCCGGCAATGGTAGAGTTATCAAATGCGAAGTAGATAGTTTGAGTTTCACGTAGCGCTTGCTCTTTAAGTTCTTGCTCCGTAAGTTGACCATTTGGATCGATCGGAGTCACTACTGTCGTTTCTGTACTACCAGTGTTAGTTGCTGCACCAGTACTTGAAGCTGCGTCATCGCTTGAGCTACACGCAGTCATAGCCATTACAGGAATCGCGATTAGTAGTCCTTTGAGAACTTTGTTCAGTTGCATCTTATTTTCCTTCATTAAAAATCAAACTTGTTACTACAAAAACGGTGACCATGCTGGCGCTCTCACGCGCCCATTTGTTGCTGGTAATCTCGCTTTAAATCGACCATCAATTGACACCATCGATAGTACGTTTTTCTTATTGTAAATCGAGCTATAAATAACCATGCCACCATTTGGGGCAATACTCGGTGACTCATCAAGCAACGTTTTTGTTAATACCTCAAGCGCGCCTGTTTCCAAATCTTGTTTTGCCAAATTGAAACCTGAGTCACTGCGATTCACCATGACGAGGAATCGGCCATCTGGTGTAATTTGACCACCTAAGTTTTGACTGCCTTGCCACGTCAAACGGCTAGTCGAACCGCTGTCCAAATTTACTTGATAAATCTGTGGTTTACCACCCCTATCCGATGTGAAAATTAACGATTTACCATCAGGATACCAGAAAGGTTCGGTATTATTTGATCTGCCACTCGTAATTTGCGTCAACTTGCGAGTTTTTAGATCCAATGTGTACACCTGTAATGACCCCGTCTTTGACAGAACCAAAGCTAATTGGCTGCCGTCCGGCGAAAATCTTGGTGCGCCATTATGGCGAGGGTATGACGTTATTTTTTCACGTTCGCCAGTGTAAATGTTCATGATGAAAATTTCCGCCTGCCCATTCTGGAAGCTCACATAAGCAAGTTTTTGACCATCTGGCGACCATGCTGGCGACATCAGTGGCTGTTTAGAACGCAGCACCAAACGCTCGTTGTAACCGTCATAATCAGCAACACGCAATTGGTAAGGGAAGCGATCTTTATCGTCCACGACCACGTAAGCGATACGTGTCATAAACGCACCACGCTCACCGGTTAGCTGTTCATACACTAGGTCGGAAATACGATGAGCATACTCTCGCATACGCGGGCCTTCAAGGGTGGCCACCTTGTTGAACAACACGTGATCTTTAGACAGCACTAACTCACCATCCCCGCCTAACGCTTTGCTTTGTCCGCCTGTTAACTGACCACGCACAACGTCCACAAGCTGGTAATTCACCACGTAGTTACCTTGCTCATTTTTCGCAATTGATCCCGTCAGTAGCGCGTCAACACCTAAGTTTGTCCATGCATCAAAGTTCACCTCCGATTCATTAAACGGTGTCTGTGGCATTTTGTTCGTCGGTACTGGGCTGAATTTACCGCTACGTTGTAAATCGGAAGCAATTACAGCAGAAATATCGGTTGGAAGTGGTTCACTGCCTTCCCATTTAAATGGAACAACAGCAATGGGGCGTGCTGAATCAATACCATCGGTAATCACCAGCTCTAATGCAGCGTGAGCTACACTCGTAAGACTGCCAAGCAGTACAAACATTCCTAGTAAAAGGCGTTTAATCACGTCTCAGTTCCTTTTAGTCCAAAGCAACAGTTAAGTTGATATCTTTTAGTCTTTCATTGACCGCATCTTCTGACGATTTAGGGAAAGTCCCTACCTGCGCAATCGCACTTTTCGCCGCGGCACATACGCGAGAGTCGCCACCTAACACGGTAATGCCCGCCACCATCATGTCTGTTCCTGTAGGGATCAGTCTGATGTTTACCCTACACTCTTTTCCCAACAGGTAGTCATCCTTAATCAACCTTTGCTGAATATTTTGAGTATAGATAGATGACATGCGAGAGAGCTCATCGTCAATAAAACGGTTACGTGCGGCACTGTTTTGACTCGCCTCACTTTCAAGGCCAGAAAAAATATCGTTCAGCGCCGCTTCTTGCTCTTTGCGTTCTCGTTCTAAGCGTTCAAGACGCTCTTTTTCTTTGCGTGCTTTCTCAGCAGCCTCTTTGGCTGCCTTTTCTTTCGCGATGCGTTCTTGCTCGGCTTTTGCTGCAGCTTCACGTTCACGTTTCGCTTTCTCTTCCGCTTCTTTCGCGGCTTTTTCACGTGTAACACGCTCCTGCTCGGCTTTCGCTATCGCCGCTTCTTTGGCTAAACGCTCCTGCTCCGCTTTACGCACTGCCTCTTCTTTGGCTTTACGTTCGTTTTCCGCTTTTGCAGCTCGCACTTTCTCTTTACGAGTCCGTTCTTCTTCTGCCTTGCGTTCTTGTTCTTTCTTCTTGCGAGCAACTTCGGCTTCACGAGCGGCTTGCGCATCTTTTGCTTGCTGCTCTTTAAGCTTACGAATCTGTTCTTCTTCTGCTTTACGATTTTTTTCAAGCTGCTCAGCTTCGCGTCTTAGTTTATCAAGACGGTCTTGCTCCTTTTTGACCGCCTTTTCGCGTTGCTGACGAATCTCCTTCGCTTGTTGCTGAACAAGTTTTGGATCAATCACGATGGCCTGAACCATCTGTCCTGTAGGCTCAGGCTTAGACATGGTAAAGTCTGTCCCCCAAAGCAGAGCCACAACAAGAATCGCATGCAAACCAACCGATATTGCTATCGGTTTGGCGTATTCTTTGGATTTCTTCTTGTTATCTTTCATAGATATTCGATGTCTATTCTCTGATATCAGTCATCAGACCCACTTTAGGAATGCCAGCACGACTTAACTCATCTAGTAGAATGACCACGTCGGCATACGGAGTTGCCGCATCACCACCAACTGCAACGGGAGAATCAGGCTTGATAGAACGTTCAGCTTTCACATGCACAATCACATCTTGCAATGACAGACCACGTTGCATCTCTTCATCATTCACGCTTAGGCCTAAATTACCGTCACGATCAATTTCAATAATGATGAAGCTACTGTCTGTATCACCTGCGAGTTCTTGCATGGATTCAGCGGTGGATGTTTTTGGAAGATCAACATCCACCCCTTGAGTGACAAATGGTGCGGTCGCCATGAAAATGATCAGCAATACAAGCATAACGTCGATATATGGAACAACGTTGATTTCTGCTGTCATTTTGCGCTTTTTAGGTTGGTAACCCGCCATGACTTATTCCTTACTTGCGCTGTCTCGACCCGCCATTGCTTGACGGTGCAAAATGCTGTGGAATTCTTCAGAGAAAGTGGCGTAGGTGTGCTCAAGTTTGCTCACTTTGTTGCTTAATCGGTTGTAAGCCATCACGGCAGGAATCGCGGCAAACAGGCCCATTGCTGTCGCGATAAGTGCTTCTGCGATACCTGGTGCAACCATCGAAAGGGTCGCTTGCTTTACCTCACCTAACGCGATAAATGCGTGCATGATCCCCCACACCGTACCAAACAGGCCGATGTATGGGCTGATAGAACCCACTGTTGCCAGAAAAGGCAAACTGGTCTCCAGTTCATCAACTTCACGAGCAACCGCAACACGCATTGCACGACCGGTGCCTTCCATGATGTAAGCAGGAGAGTTTGCGTTACTCTTACGTAAGCGGGCAAACTCAGTGAATCCTGCGTAGAAGATTTCTTCTGTCCCTTCAATGTCGTCTTTACGACCTTTCACTTTTTGATATAACTGAGAAAGGTCAGTGCCCGACCAAAACTTATCTTCAAACGACTCCGCACTTTTCGATGCCTGAGACAGTACTTTGCTGCGCTTAATGATCATTGCCCATGATGCGATTGACATACCTAGTAGGGTTAGCATCACAAGCTTTACCAACAGACTGGCCTGAAGAAAGAGGTCTAAAATGGAAATATCAGCAGTCACTATTTGTTAGCTCCGAATTTATCAATGATGGAATAGCTATTGGCTTCATTTTCTTATTATCGATACATGCTACCTTAACAATTGCCTTGCACAATGTTTTGCCTTCATCATTGACTAACTCTTGACAGAATTGCAGGGACGCACGTTTTATTTCTGACACTCGGGTTAGAACGGTCAAATGCTCGTCTAATCTAGCCCCTTGGTTGAAATCGATATCCATGTGTCGGACAACAAAGCCTATGTTTTGTTCCAATAACACATGTTGAGAAATGCCTTTTGCACGCAACATTTCAGTGCGTGCACGTTCAAAGAATTTTAAATAATTTGAGTGATATACAACGCCACCCGCATCGGTATCTTCATAATACACGGTGATCGGCCAGCGGAAGGGATTTGTTGTGCCTAGCAAGGGAGTTCCAATACATTCAATTCTTTAAAGCAATCACTATAACTGAAGCGGCCATAATTGGTACTAAGCTAATAGAATATTTTTGATTTTTGTAGAAAAAATAAAAGCCAAGCGAAGCGCTTGGCTTTTGTTCGATGATTTAGTAACCAACTGCATTGTTGAGTGTAACGTCTACATGAAATACAGTGCAGTCAGATAAATTAAGATAGCGAGTGAAAAATATGGGCTAAACAACACTTGCCAGTACCATTTTTTCGGCTTGAAGCCCACCCCATACACCATGCTTGAGCACATTGCCCAAATCATTGCCGGAACGATCACTGCGTTAAAGCCACCAATTGCTCGATGGTAAGCATCAGGATCCCACATCACCAATCCTACGTGCATCAAACCGAGGATTAGAGATAAGACTCTCAAGGGAGTCTTATCCATTGGGGCGTGTAACTTTGCTACCTTGTCAGCGAGATTACTCACTGTCTTCATCCATCATTTCTGTGTGCTCTAACCAAAGAGCATTGATGATACCGAATGCACAAGCAAGTAGTACACCTAGAATCCACGCGAAATACCACATAGTCAATGCCCCTTAGTAAAGTGAGTTTTTGTTTTCTTCAATGAACTTGTCATCAAGGCGACCAAACATCTTGTAGTAAGTCCAAGACGTGTAAGCAAGGATGATTGGAACCATGACAAACGCAACACCTGTCATTAGGTTTAACGTCAATTCCGATGATGTTGCATCCCACATCGTTAAGCTGTGGCTTGGTACAAGATCCGACGGCATGATGAATGGGAACATTGCAAAACCAGCAGTAAAGATGACACCGGCGTTACCAAGGCTTGAAGTCAAGAACGCCAAACCACACTTTTCTAGACGTGATGCCAACACAGCCAGCAGCGGCATTGCCATGCCTAATACCGGCGCAGCCCACAGTAGAGGGTAATTTTCAAAGTTCTTCATCCACGCACCTGCCTCACGAATCACTTCTTTATTCAGAGGGTTTGATGGTGCCGCTGTATCGATGCCACCCACAATTACGTAACCGTCGATATTTTGGATCCAGAAACCAGCCACAACAAAAGCAACCACTGTTAGTAGACCAGTAAGCTGAGCTACGTTACGAGCACGTGTGTGTACTTCGCCAGTGGTCTTCATTTGTAGCCAAGTCGCACCTTGCATCAGGATCATGAACAAGCTAACTAGACCACATAGCAGTGCAAATGGGTTTAGTAGGCCAAAGAATGAACCGTGGTACGTTGGCATCAGGAAATCGTTCAACTGGAATGGTACACCTTGTAGAAGATTACCAAACGCCACACCAAAGATGATTGGTGGAACGAAGCCACTGATTGAGATACAAATATCCCAAGTATTACGCCATTTTTTGTCTTCAATTTTTGAACGGTAGTCCAAACCAATTGGACGTAGCCAAAGTGCAGCCAGAGTGAGGATCATCGCTAGGTAGAAACCTGAGAACGATGTCGCGTAAACCAAAGGCCAAGCGGCGAACAATGCACCACCAGCGGTGATAAGCCAAACTTGGTTACCATCCCAGTGCGGAGCAATTGAGTTAATCATGACACGACGTTGCGTGTCGTTTTTGCCGATAATAGGTACAAGCGCGCCCACACCCATATCGAAACCATCTGTAATTGCAAAACCAACTAGTAGAACACCGATCAGTACCCACCAGATGAGTCGCAAGATTTCGTAATCAAACATCTTGTTATCTCCTTGCTTTACGCTTCTACTTGGCGGCTAACTTTGTCTTCAACAGAGTCAGCATTTTGCTCGAAGTGGTAGCGGCCTGTTTTTAGGCTACTTGGACCTTTACGTGCGAATTTCACCATTAGGTATACTTCTGCAATCAGGAATACCGTGTAAAGCGCTAGAATTGCAAATAGTGACGTCCAGATTTGAGCCGCGGTCAGTGCTGACGCCGCGACGTAAACTGGCAGGATTTCACCTACAGCCCACGGCTGACGACCGTATTCTGCAACAAACCAACCTGCTTCAATAGCAATCCAAGGTAGTGGAATACTGAATAGTGCGGCTTTAAGAACCCATTGTTTCTGTTCGATTTTCTGACGACATGTTTGAACGAATGCCGCACCAAATACGAATAGCATGATGAAGCCACACGCCACCATGATGCGGAACGACCAGAATAGAGGCCATACTGTCGGAATAGAATCATCCGCCGCAGCTTGGATTTGATCTTCAGTCGCATCAACAACATTGTCAGTGTAACGTTTTAGAAGTAGACCGTAACCTAGATCACCTTTCACTTCATCAAACGCTGTCATGTTCGCTTCAGACTTGTCGCCCGCACGCAGTTTCTCTAATAGCTCATACGCATACATACCAGTACGGATACGATCTACGTGGTCATCACGTAGCTCACGCAGGCCTGTTACTTGCTCATCGAATGAACGTGTCGCGATAATGCCCATTACGTAAGGGATCTTGATAGCGTAGTCCGTTTCCATTGTCTCTTGGTTTGGTAAACCAAACAGAGTAAACGCCGCCGGTGCTGGTTCTGTGTGCCATTCAGCTTCTACTGCCGCCAGTTTCACTTTTTGAACTTCACCAAGCTCGTAGCCTGATTCATCACCAAGGACGATGGTAGACAAGATTGCTGCCATACCAAAAGATGCAGCAATAGCAAATGAACGACGCGCGAATGCGATATCACGACCTTTAATTAGGTAGTATGAGCTAATACCAAGGATAAACATTGCACCACAGGTATAACCTGATGCCACAGTGTGAACAAATTTCACCTGTGCCACTGGGTTTAGCACCACGTCAGCAAAGCTCACCATTTCCATACGCATGGTTTCAAAATTGAACTCCGCACCCACTGGGTTTTGCATCCAACCGTTAGCGATAAGAATCCAAAGTGCAGAGAAGTTAGAGCCCAACGCAACCAGCCAGGTTACCGCCAAGTGCTGACGTTTAGATAGACGATCCCACCCGAAGAAGAATAGACCAACAAAAGTGGACTCCAGGAAGAAAGCGACCAAAGCTTCGATCGCCAGTGGCGCACCGAAGATGTCCCCTACATAGTGGGAGTAGTAAGACCAGTTCGTACCAAACTGGAATTCCATGGTAAGGCCAGTAGCCACACCAAGGGCAAAGTTAATACCAAAAAGCTTACCCCAGAACTTGGTCATGTCCTTGTAGATTTGCTTGTTCGTCATTACGTACATCGATTCCATAATGGCCAAAAGAAAGGCCATACCAAGGGTCAATGGTACGAATAGGAAGTGATACATCGCTGTCAGTGCAAACTGCAACCGCGATAGATCAACTACGTCAATCATGGTAACTCCTATGTGTCGGCTGAATGACACTCTCTACATATTGCAATCTATTTCCAGGTGTTATCCACACTTGAAAAGTGTTGAAATATCACAGCAAGTTGTTGCAAAAATGTGCTTCATTGGTTAGTTAATTGTTAAGCATCAGCTAATATAGCTAAGGCTAATATTACTTGTAAAAACAGATTGTTTCAAAAGGTTTATGGCGAGAAACCGCTTTGATGTGCATCAATATTTATGTGTCGAATTTGAACAAAAAACCATCACAATGATGCAGATCAAACGATATTTAGAGGACATGTTACGGATGAGTAATAAAGAGTAGAAATAACCAGGCTTTGAGGAACAGGGCATTAACAAGCTGCGAACTTTTCTTACCTATAACGCATGAAATAAAATACAACAAATGAGATATAGATCAAAATTTATCAAAGACTGAGCGCGTAACGCTCAGTTGTGAAATCTTATTTTTCAATTCCGAAATGAAGATAAGCTCGATCCGTCGCTATTCGTCCGCGAGGGGTTCGTTGCAAATAGCCCTGTTGGATAAGATATGGCTCAAGTACATCTTCAATAGTGTCTTTCTCTTCACCAATTGCCGCGGCCATGTTATCTAGGCCAACAGGCCCACCGCCAAACTTCTCCATGATGGCTAACAGCAGTTTGCGGTCCATATAATCAAACCCTTTTGCGTCGACATCCAACATGTTTAGCGCTTTATCGGCGGTATCAGCACAAATATGACCGTTGCCTTTTACCTCTGCATAGTCGCGTACGCGACGTAATAGGCGGTTTGCAATACGAGGCGTACCACGAGCACGGCGAGCCACTTCCAGAGCGCCCTCCGATTCCATAGAAAGACCAAGGCAGTTTGCACTGCGTTGAACGATATCTTGCAGATCGTTCACTTTGTAATATTCAAGGCGCTGTGTAATACCAAAACGATCACGCAATGGGGACGTTAGTGAGCCTGCACGAGTTGTCGCACCGATTAAAGTAAAAGGTGGCAAATCAATTTTAATTGAACGAGCGGCTGGCCCCTCCCCAATCATGATGTCTAACTGATAGTCCTCCATTGCTGGATACAATACCTCTTCAACCATTGGGCTAAGACGGTGGATCTCATCAATGAACAACACATCGTTTTCTTCAAGGTTCGTTAGCAGCGCAGCTAAGTCCCCGGCTTTTTCTAATACAGGACCAGAAGTGGTTCGAATGTTCACTTCCATCTCATTGGCAACGATGTTCGCAAGCGTGGTTTTACCCAAACCTGGAGGACCAAAAATCAAAAGGTGGTCGAGCGCTTCATTTCGCAGTTGAGCGGCTTTGATGAAAATTTCCATCTGAGCGCGCACGTGGTCCTGACCTTGGTAATCCGCCAGCTTTTTAGGACGAATCGCACGGTCAATGACATCTTCATCACGAAACGAAGGATTTTCTGGCGCAATTAAACGATCGGCTTCAATCATATTGTTCCCTTGGACTTTCCGTTACACCATTGACTTTAGTGCGTCACGGATCAGTTGCTCACTGGTCATATCCGGTTTCGCGATCTGAGAAACCACTTTCGATGCTTGAGTCGGCTTGTAGCCTAGAGCAAGAAGCGCACTGATCGCCTCCTCTTCTGCATTATTCGACATCGCACCAGAGTCTGCAGGCGCTGCATCCGTAAATGGCGTAAACAAGTCACCGGCACCCCAGCCTTTCAGGCGATCTTTCATTTCAACCACAAGGCGTTCTGCAGTTTTCTTACCGACACCAGGTAATTTCACCAGTGTAGAAATATCTTCACGCTCAACACACGATACAAACTGAGTTGCCGTCATGCCAGAAAGGATACCTAGACCTAGTTTAGGACCTACGCCGTTCGCTTTGATTACTTCACGGAAAAGTGCACGCTCTTTCACTGTGTTGAAACCGTAAAGCAATTGTGCGTCTTCACGCACAACAAAGTGAGTATAAATAATGGCTTCTTCGCCGACATTTGGCAGTTCGTAGAAACAGCTCATTGGCATCTGAACTTCATAACCAATGCCATTAACTTCAATTAAAACTTCAGGTGGTTGCTTTTCAAGCAGAGTGCCGCGAAGACGTCCAATCACTATAAATACTCTTTGGAAATGAATTTGCGACAGGATAATAAAGAACTGGATAGACATCCAGTTCTTTGTGCGGTGAATGGGTGTTTTTTGAGAGAAGGGAAGGTTGTAAAACCGTTGCGTGTGAGGCTGCGAAAGATGCTAATTTATCGATAGCGCCCTCTTCTCGCACTGGAGGCTTTACCAGCAAGGGCAACTAAGGTTTTATTGGTATTGGCATGACAAATCGCCACACCCAATGCATCTGCGGCATCGGCTTGTGGTTTAGCAGGCAGTTTTAACATGTGCTGAACCATATGCTGAACTTGTGTTTTATCTGCTCCACCAGTGCCCACCACGGCCTGTTTAATCAGTCTCGCGGCGTATTCATACACCGGAAGATCAGCGTTAACCGCCGCCACGATGGCACTACCACGCGCTTGCCCAAGCTTAAGTGCAGAATCCGCATTCTTAGACATAAACACCTGTTCAATGGCAAACACATCTGGCTGAAATTGAGTAATGATCTCTGTGACACCTGCGTAGATTTGTTTCAGACGGCCAGGTAATTCTTTTTCAGACATACGAATACAACCGCTGCCCAAATATTGAAGGTGTCGGCCATTTTGGCGAATAACACCATAACCTGTGATACGGGAGCCCGGGTCAATTCCAAGAATGATTGACATGTAAATTCCTATTTAGAAACTATTCCCAAAGGACTTCAAGAGGCAGGATACTTAGCTTTGTCACTGAGTCTGGGATCTCGAGGTTACTTCGGGGGATCTCTTTCACTTAAACAAAAACTCCCGCGGGTGCGGGAGTTTTCTTTATTTATTCGATCGCATGACCTAAATCAGTGCTTATTCAGCGTCTTTCTTTGCCGCCGTTACTGCTATCGCCAGCTCTTCAAGAGCGGCTGGATTTGCAAGGCTTGGAGCGTCAGTAAGTAAACACGCCGCTGCTGTTGTTTTAGGGAAAGCAATAACATCACGGATATTATCAGTACCACATAGCAGCATCACTAGGCGGTCTAGACCGAATGCAAGACCTGCGTGTGGAGGCGTACCAAATTTCAGTGCGTCTAATAGGAAGCCAAACTTCAGTTTTTGCTCGTCTGCATCGATACCTAGAATATCAAATACTGCAGCTTGCATTTCTGCGTTATGAATACGTACTGAACCACCGCCCACTTCGTAGCCGTTGATAACCATATCGTACGCATTTGAATTTGCTGATGCAGGGTTCGCTTTCAACTCTTCTGCGGTTAGGCCAAGAGGAGAAGTAAACGGGTGGTGCATCGCATGTAGGTTACCTTCGTCGTCTTCTTCAAACATTGGGAAGTCAACAACCCATAGCGGTTTCCAAGCAGACTTGTCAGTTAGCTCAAGGTCAGTACCTAACTTAAGACGCAGTGCGCCCATCGCTTCAGTCACAACGCGTTTGCTATCAGCACCGAATAGGATGATATCGCCAGTTTCAGCCTGTGTACGCTCAAGTAGCTGCGCCACTACTTCTTCGTTTAGAAATTTAGCCACTGGAGACTGGACACCTTCAAAGCCGGCTGCACGGTCGTTTACTTTCATCCATGCTAGGCCTTTCGCGCCGTAGATACCAACGAAGTTCGTGTACTCATCGATTTGCTTACGAGACAGTGCAGCCCCGCCTGGTACGCGGATCACGGCTACGCGACCTTTTTCATCGTTTGCAGGACCTGAGAATACTTTAAAATCAACATCTTTTAGGATGTCTGCCACGTCAACCAGCTCAAGTGGGTTGCGTAGGTCTGGCTTGTCACTGCCGAAACGACGTGCCGCTTCTTCAAATGACATCACTGGAAATTCGCCCAGATCAACATTTAATAGCTCTTGCCACATTTCACGGATCATCTGCTCCGTTTTTTCACGTACTTGATCAGCCGTCATGAATGACGTTTCGATATCGATCTGAGTGAATTCAGGTTGGCGGTCAGCACGCAGGTCTTCATCACGGAAACACTTAACGATTTGGTAGTAACGATCAAAACCAGACATCATTAGCAGCTGTTTGAATAGCTGTGGTGACTGAGGAAGCGCGTAGAAGCTGCCTTTGTGAACACGGCTTGGTACTAGGTAGTCACGAGCCCCTTCTGGTGTCGCTTTCGTTAGTACAGGAGTTTCGATATCTAGGAAGCCGTTGTCATCTAGGAAACGACGAACAAAGCTAGACGCTTTAGCACGTAGCTTGATGCGGTCGCTCATTTCTGGGCGACGTAGGTCTAAGTAACGGTACTTCAGACGTTGCTCTTCAGAGTTCTTTTGGTTGAAGTCCAGAGGCAGAACGTCAGAGCGGTTAATGATTTCAAGACCTTTCGCAAGGATCTCAACTTCACCCGTTGTCATGTCTTTGTTTACTTGGCTTTCTGGACGAACGCGAACTTCACCAGTTAATTTGATACAGAATTCATTACGAAGTGTGTTAGCCACCTCATACGCATCTGCCATATCTGGATCAACAACTACCTGAACGATACCTTCGCGATCTCGCATATCGATAAAAATAAGACCGCCTAAATCACGACGACGGTTAACCCAGCCGCAAAGTTCTACAGTTTGTCCTGCAAGGGACTTGTTCAGGTGACCACAGTAATGGGTACGCATAATGAAATTCCCAATCTCTCAAATATTGTTAACTACGCTCTGTCAGCCTCATTGCCAAGCAGAGTAAAGATTTATTTATACGCTGAAAGCCTATGAAAATCGACCACTCAACATACAATTAATTGTGTTTTATCATTCACTGGTGCTTTTTAGTACAACAAATGTTCAAAACCACACCAAAACGAAAAAATTGCTGATGATTATAGCGTGAAAATACCTATTTCAGCAAAACTCTCGTAAAGTATCTTTCATCAGAAAAAGAGAAGATGAGCCATGGACATTTTACCCCTTCGACTTGGGCTGACCATGTGGTCGCACAACCAGTGGCAACAAAGCTTTTATGGCCGTGGAACGAAACCTGCTGAACGTTTAGAAAAATACGCACAGGTATTTCATACGGTGGAAGGCAACACCACCTTTTACGCCACACCAACGAGCAATACGGTGCTGAACTGGAAAGCCGCTACTCATGACAATTTTAAGTTCACATTCAAGCTTCCAAAGGCCATTACTCACGAGCAAATGCTAATTGGCTGTGACGAGCAATTGCGAGACTTCATGAAGATGATGGAGCCGCTGCATGAGCGTGTTGGTCAGTGGACGATTCAACTGCCTGCTGCATTTGGACCAGAGCATCTCGGGCGGCTAAAAAAGTTCTGTTCCCGTTTCTCGCCAAACTTTCCACTCGGGGTTGAAGTTCGCAACATGGCGTTTTTCTCCAAGGGAGAAGAGGAACGAGAACTCAACCAATGGTTAGTAGAAAACGGTATTGACCGTATCATCATGGACAGTCGCCCCGTTTTTGCTGCAGAGCCTACCTCTGAAGCCGTCATTGATGCACACCAAAACAAACCTCGTGTTCCTGTCCATGCCATCGCAACGGCTAAGCATCCGATGATTCGCTTTATTGGGCACCCAGATATCGATGATAACTTGCGCTTTTTCGAACCTTGGCTAAAGAAGTTACCCATGTGGGTTGAACAAGGCATTCAGCCTTATTTAATGATCCACACGCCAGATAACGTACTGGCACCAGAACTTGCCGAAAAACTGTATAAACAGCTACAACTTAAGCTCTCGCTGCCGAATTTGACTGTATTCCCAGCGAATGATGGCAACTCGCAAATACAGATGTTTTAGATACGCTGATAATTAAGCAAATGACAGAGGCGCGAATTTCCCATAAAATACGCGCCTTTTTTGATGCCTGACGTTTCAGGCGGCTTGTATGCAGAGATTTGGTTATGAACCCTAAGAGCAATCCAGATACTATTTTTTCGGCTCCAATCGATAAAATTGGGGATTTCACGTTCGATGAACGCGTAGCGGAAGTGTTTCCTGACATGATTCAGCGATCGGTGCCGGGCTATAGCAATATTATTTCTGCAATCGGTATGTTGGCTGAACGTTTTGTTAAACCGCATTCAACTATATACGATTTAGGCTGTTCTTTAGGCGCAGCTACGCTTTCTATGCGTCGTCATATCAAACAAGAAGGTTGCCAAATCATCGCGGTAGACAACTCGCCTGCAATGGTTGAGCGCTGTAAGCTTCACGTAAACGCATACCGCAGTGACACACCAGTCAACGTCGTAGAAGCCGATATTCGTAATATCGAAATCGAAAATGCTTCCGTTGTGGTACTTAACTTCACACTTCAGTTTCTTTCACCAGAAGACCGCTATGCGTTGTTAGAAAAAATCTACGCAGGTCTGCGTCCTGGCGGCATTTTAATTTTGTCGGAAAAGTACGTATTTGAAGATGAAGTGTCGAATGAACTATTGATCGACCTACACCACGATTTCAAACGTGCAAATGGCTACAGCGAGCTAGAAATCAGTCAAAAGCGCAGCGCGATTGAAAATGTGATGCGCCCAGACTCAAAGAAAGACCACAAAGAGCGTTTTGCGAAAATTGGTTTCTCTAGCTATGACGTTTGGTTCCAATGCTTTAACTTTGGCTCAATGTTCGCTATCAAATAGGCCATTTCGCCTGTAAGAAAGATACGATTCATTACTTTTATATCATCAACTCAGCGATTAACTAACTATGTTTAACTTTGCAAATTTCTACCAATTCATTGCCCAAGACACACGTCTTCAACCTTGGTTGAATGTGTTACCACAGCAGCTGACGGACTGGCAAAATGCAGAGCACGGTGACTTTGGTCGCTGGTTGAAAGCACTGAACAAAATCCCAGCGGGCCAGCCAGAGCATGTGGATATCACAAGCTCCGTTACCATTTCAAACAACGAGCCAATGCACACGGGTGAACTGAAAAAGCTCGAAAGCTTACTGCGCACCTTCCACCCTTGGCGTAAAGGTCCATATCATGTTCACGGTATTCATATTGATACTGAATGGCGCAGTGACTGGAAATGGGACCGCGTGCTTCCGCATATTTCACCACTGAAGAATCGCAGTGTTCTTGATGTCGGTTGCGGTAATGGCTACCACATGTGGCGCATGTTAGGTGAAGGTGCTCGTCTTACTGTCGGTATCGATCCTTCTCACCTGTTCCTAATCCAGTTCGAAGCGATTCGTAAACTGATGGGCGATGACCAACGTGCACACCTACTGCCATTGGGCATTGAACAGCTACCGAAGTTAGAAGCCTTCGACACGGTATTTAGCATGGGCGTGCTTTACCACCGCCGCTCTCCACTGGATCACTTAGTCCAACTAAAAGATCAGTTGGTATCTGGTGGTGAACTCGTGCTAGAAACACTTGTCATTGAAGGTGACGAGAACGCCGTTCTTGTTCCAACCTCTCGTTATGCGCAAATGCGTAACGTGTACTTCTTCCCTTCAGCGAAAGCTTTGAAAGTATGGCTAGAGCTGGTTGGCTTTGAAGATGTCCGCATCGTGGACGAGAACGTCACTTCGGTTGACGAACAACGCACAACGGATTGGATGACACACAATTCACTTCCAGATTACTTAGATCCTAACGATCCAACTAAAACCGTTGAAGGTTACCCTGCACCACGCCGTGCGGTGCTTGTGGCAACTAAGCCATAAATAATTGAGATTTCTGACAGTGTCTTAACTCACTCCCGCCTTTAAGACATTACCCTCTTTTTGAATCATATAAAGGATGCGAACAGCATCCTTTGTTTTTTTAGCTTTTCGTCACTAATCCTCACTCTTTGAGAGACTTCAAGAGATTCTTTGTTGTGAGCTTCTGTCGTTCTACGCTAAACTACTAAAAATAAACGACTTCATCCAATCCAAGGTTTTCAATGTTTACACGATTGACTCCGGTTGTTGCCATCGCCCTACTTTCAGGATGTACCCTTACGAAGGGCGAACAGTACCACCAAGAAACGTTAGCCGCTATTCAAGCCTCAGAAACGAATATCAATACTCGCATTTCCAATTTAGAGCTTCAAATCAGTAACCAATCCGATTACATCGATGGCCTTGAGGAGCAAGTCAACAAATTAGAAAGCAAACTCATTACCTTCCGTGATAATGCAATGGCTGAGATTAAAAAACCCAAAGACCCCATCATCGTTCAAGCACCAGCTCCTATTCAAGCGACCCCTACGAATGGCGTTGTGCTTGGCTCGATTGAACGAGTCACGATAGATTCAATCAAACAAACTTTTGATGCTCGTGTCGATACTGGTGCTGCAACCTCTTCATTAAATGCTGTCGACATCGAGGAATTCGAGAGAAACGGCAAAAACTGGGTTCGTTTCCACCTTGCAGACAGCACCAAGTCAGAAGAAGAAAAAAATACCTGGATTGAAGCACCCATTATTCGCTATGTGAAAATTCGACAAGCGACCACGGATGAACTTGAGCGTCGTGCCGTCGTAGAACTTTGGGTTCGAGTCGGAAATATCCATGAAAAAGCACAGTTTACGTTGGCAGATCGTTCTCAAATGAACCATCCTGTTTTGCTAGGAAGAGAATTTATGCGCGACATCGCAGTGGTTGATGTGAGCCGTAAGTACATTCAAACGGAAGAAGACCAAAAATAAAAAGGCAGATTATGACCTCGAGAATACCGTTTTACCTGTCAATCATCCTTTTGGTGGTTGCTGGCATTGCTTTGAGTGTTTTTAGACATGACAATTACGGCGTTCCTTGGACGCCAGGCGAAACTCGTCAAGTTTGGGACGTGGAAGCACGCATCGAATTTAACGCCAATGGTGGAGAAGTAAAAGCCTCTCTCGCGGCACCACACACCCAAAAAGGCTACACACTGATCGGTGAGTCTGCCTCTTCACCTGGCTATGGCGTCTCATACGTCGATTCCGATTCTGGTCGACGCGCTGAATGGTCTATTCGACAAGCCTCTGGGCCACAAACCATCTATTACAAAGCTCAGTTCTTAGTCGATCCACAAGCAAAAGTCACGCCTCAGCCGCCAACAGGTGACATTATTCCACCAACGCTATCAGCACCTCAGCAGGCTGCTGCAAATGCATTGATTGAACGCGCGATGAGTCGCTCGGCCGACAACGTAACGTTCGCCCGTGAGCTTATCAAAATACTCAATGACCCAGATAGCCAAAACGCCGCATTGATTCTTAACGATTTCAATCGTACCGATGCCCTCAGTAAACTCCTTTTAACGGCTGGTGTTCAAAGTAAGATTGTCGGTGTTATTGAGCTTGAAGATGGTCGTCGACGCCAAGCGATTCAACCAATGGTTCAAGTGTGGTCCGGAAGTGAGTGGGTACTATTCTCTCCAAACTCCGAACAAGCCGCATCTCAGCCTAATTTGCTCGTTTGGGATGAATCAAACGTCTCTTTACTAGATTTAGTCGGCGGTAAGAATAGCCAAGTCCATTTCTCGATGATTAAGCAAGAAGTGACACCTCAGCAAGCGACCAACAACAAAGTTGAAGCTGATGGGCTACTGAACCTCTCAATACACAGCTTGCCGCTAGAAGAGCAAGCGATGTTTAAGACCATCATGCTCATCCCTATCGGTGCACTGATTGTTGTATTCCTACGCGTCATCATCGGTCTTAAAACATCGGGTACGTTCATGCCAGTATTGATTGCGGTGGCCTTTGTTCAAACGCAGCTTATCACTGGTATTGTCGGCTTCTTGCTGATTGTCGGGACAGGTCTGATTATTCGAAGCTACCTATCTAGGCTGAACTTACTTCTGGTTGCACGGATATCCGCAGTCATCATCACCGTAATTATGATTATCTCGGTGTTTACCGTCGTGGCATTTAAGATTGGCCTAACAGAAGGTCTAACCATTACCTTCTTCCCTATGATTATCTTGTCATGGACTATCGAACGTATGTCGATTCTATGGGAAGAGGAAGGCGCCAAAGAAGTCGCCATGCAAGGTGGAGGTTCACTATTAACGGCGGTACTGGTTTACTTAGCAATGACAAACCCATACATCCAGCACCTAACATTTAACTTTATTGGCCTTCAGTTGATCGTATTAGCGGGTATTCTGCTACTCGGAACATACACAGGTTACCGTCTAACTGAGCTACGTCGTTTCAAACCATTAGCGGAGGACTAAACGATGTTTGAACGTTTTACTTCGCCAATGAAACTTCGCCATAAAGGCATAATGGGAATGAACAAGCGTAACCATAGCTATATTGGACGCTACAATGATCGTTCCAAATACCCTCTGGTGGACGACAAACTAAAAACCAAAATCATCGCAGAGGCCGCTGGGGCGACAGTCCCTGCCCTCATTGGTGTGATCAACAGTCAAGCTGAAGTGAAGACCATTCACAAAATGGTAGAGAACTGGCCAGGTTTCGTAATCAAGCCAGCACAAGGGAGTGGCGGTAAAGGTATTTTAGTGATTACTTCACACAAAGATGGGGTTTATACCAAACCATCTGGAGCAACGTGTAATAAAGAAGAAGTTGAGCGACACATCAGCAATGCACTTGCGGGACTCTTTTCTCTTGGTGGTAAGAATGATGTCGCTGTGGTTGAAAACTTAATTAAGTTCGACGACTGCTTCGATGGTTTCAGTTACGAAGGTGTGCCAGATGTACGTATTATCGTATTTAAGGGCTACCCAGTAATGGCAATGATGCGCTGTTCCACTTCGGCATCTGATGGTAAAGCGAACCTGCACCAAGGTGCGGTTGGCGTGGGCATTGATATCGCGACAGGAAAAGCGATACGAGCTGTTCAATTCGATCTGCCCGTCACGCACCACCCAGATACGGGGAAAGACTTATCAACACTACAAGTCCCTCATTGGGAACGTTTGTTAGAGCTTGCCTCAAGTGCTTGGGAAATGACTGGCCTAGGTTACATGGGCACTGACATGGTATTGGACAAAGAAGAAGGTCCAATGGTTCTGGAGTTAAATGCACGACCTGGCTTGGCGATTCAGATTGCAAATGGTGCAGGTCTACTCCCTCGTCTAAGACACATCGAGGCACTTGGCACACCTGCTGAGTACCCTAAGCCGAAAGAACGTGTTGCATACGCGGCAAAGCAATTCGGCGTCAAATCTCAGTTTTAATCTCTTAGCTAGCAGCTATTACGATGGTTGCTAGCTTACTTTTCATATTTGAACACTACTGCTCGGTTCTTAAGTAACACATTGCTTCTATCACGGCAATCGATGATCTCGCTGACAAATTAAACATCGAGCGTTTCTTTTTCCCCAGTGGTTTGATTTCATGCCATTCTCCCTTACTCACTCGCGAGGTTGGGCGATGCTAACAAAACAAACTAATAACAATGAAACTCCGCTTGTAGAGCGAGAGAGCGTTGACCAACACTTACAGCGTTTGTCAGAAATCTCAGTTCAAGCACTTGATAAGCTTACTGAAATGATCGAAATAGAAAACGGCCTTTCAGCAGAGTAGCACTTACATTTTACGGTTAAGTGCAAACGAAAAAGCCGAGACTGTTGTCCTACAGTCTCGGCTTATTTTATTCGCGATTAAACGTCCGTGGTAGCGAACGCATTAACTCAAGTCAACATGACTAAACTTCTAACTCTTCAATCATTTGTTGAACTTCACTCTTCGGTTTTTCCGTTTGGCCAAAACCACGCAGACCAACCACGTGCACGTGCTCGTGGTCTTTAAACACCTTACGTACCAGTTTGTAGGTCGTCCCTTTCTCAGGGCTGATGTTTTCCGGTGCCGCGATAAGAAGCTGCATATCCAGACGGTCACAAAGTTCGAACAGCGTCGAGATAGACTTCGCATCCAAACGCGCTGCCTCATCAAGGAACAACAGACGGCAAGGCACAATGTCTTTGCTGCGTAGACGGCGTGATTCTTCTTCCCAGCTCTGAACGACCATCAATAGGATTGACTGACCTGTACCGATCGCCTCACCCGTTGATAGAGCACCAGATTCTGCCTGTAACCAGCCTTCAGAACCACGGTTAACTTCCACACTTAGCTCAAGGTAGTTACGGTAATCCAGTAGCTCTTCACCTAGAACCTGAGGAGAACGTTGCCCCATATCGATATGTGGGTTCACGCGTTGGAACATTTTCGCCATTGCTTCAGAGAAGGTAAAGCGAGTCGACTCAAACAGATCTTTATGCTGCTCTTGTTGCGTCGCTAGACCGTTAAGTAGCACTTCGTGGCTTTCGCGGATTTTCACGTTTAGACGTACCCCCTTAACCTGACCAAACGAGATATTTGACAAGCCTTGGTTCAGCATACGGATACGGTTTTGCTCACGCTGAATCGTCTTCTTGATGATACTTGCTACTGACTCAGAACTGATCGCTAGACGGTTTTCACGTTGTGTGAGTTCTTCCGTTAGACGCGCTAGCTCAACTTCCATCTCTTCGATCGCTTCAACTGGGTCATCTGTGCGGATGATGTCCTGACGAATACGCTCACGAAGGTGTTGGTAAACCGCAATGTAGAACAGAACTTTACGCTCTGGGCGTGCATTGTCTTCTGATAGACGCAGCGCGTCACGCAAATCATCATTGTTCGCAACCGCTAAACGCAGTGCACCCAGTGATTTATCCGACATGGAACGAAGTTCGCTCGCTGACATGTAAGCCAGTTCACGCTTGTGTAGGCGGCGCTCAACATCGTTCTCACGCGCGAGACGAAGTACCGAACACCAGCCTGCTTTCGCCGCAACGACAAAGGTACGAATTTCAACGTACTCTTTTTGAACTTTCTTCAGACGCTTCGCTAAGCCTTTCATCTCAAGCTCGGTCGCTGTGATCGTGCGTTCGTGTTCACTCTTACGGCTGCGAGACGTATGTAGGCGCTCATGCAGTTCGTCACGACGACGCATTGCACGCTCTTCTGCACCTTCATCGGCGTTAACGCCAAACTCTTGCAGCTCTTGTTTGAACTCTTGAACCGTTTCCAGTTTCGCTTGGTGCGAACTCTTCAGCGACGCCAATACTTGGTTGTATTGGTTCATTTGACCTTGCGACTGTTTCAACTCTTCACGAGCGTGTGCGCGCATCTGCTCCGCTTGAGCCAGTTTCACTTTTAGCTGCTCGCTCAGTTCGCTGCTCTTGTTCAGCAAGTCGACTGAATCTGAGTAAGCGAAGTAGTGACGACGTTCAACCAGATCCGCCAGCGCAAAGATTTGCTTCTTAAGATCTTGCAGCTGTTCGTCTGCCGCTTTGTATTCCGCTTCTAGTGCATCAAATTGCTCTGGGTCCGTATCGAGGGCAACCGCGACTTTTTCCAGTTCCGCCACCGCTTTCGCGTGGTTATTTAGGAAAGCTTTTGCTTCTGAAAGTTGAGCAATTTTCTCTTCCAACTCGTCAAAGCGTGCTTGCAACGACTCATCTTCAATCAACGCCATGTTTGGTGCTAGCTTATCTAGGGAAGACAACGCCTGCTTAGTAGTTTGAAGTTGAGAACGTTGCTGCTGCTCTTTTGCATCCAGATCAGCCAGTACGCGAGCGATTTGGTTGCGCTTGTCGCGAATCGTTGCCAGTGCTTGCTCTGGATCTGCTTCGAACGCCACTTGAATATGGCTTGCCACAAACTGGTTGAACGCTTGGTATAGGCGCTGCATTTTTTGTGAATCGAACGCCGCTTTCGCGTGCTTCTCTACCACTTCTTCACGTTCGTTACGCAGTAGCTCTAAACGCTGCTCTCGTGCTGCACGACCAAACAATGGGATTTCTGGCAAGCGAGAGTAACGCATTTGGCGATCGTTCATGCGAACACAAACCGCGCCTTCTAGCTCTTCTGCGTCGAATGAGCTGTCATCAAAGGCATCGATGTCACCTTCAATGATGTACAAGTCTTCTGGACAATCGTCTAGCTCTACCAGTTTCTCTTCGATACCAGAGAGATCAGAAACGACGATAGCGTGACGAGCCGGACCGTACATCGCACTGAAGTAAGGCGCGTCATCAATTGTGATGTCATCGTAGATCTCAGACAGCAACACGCCGCCCAGTGTATCTGCCAAGCCCTTCAGGCGAGGGTCGTTTGAACCACCTGGAGAAGCAAGACGCTCGATTTCACCTTCAAGCTGACTGCGACGCTCTGCCAGTTTGTCTTTCGCCAGAGAAAGGGTTTTCTCTTGCTCAAGCACCACTTGCATTTGGCTCATGACCGATTGGCTATCTTCTAGCTCAGCGCCACTTTGCTCACGCAGTTTTTCTAGCGCATCGTTTGCCGCAATCCACGTTGGTGCAATCGCTTCTAGCTTGTTGATTTCCGCAGCGGCATCTTGCTCTAGACGACGCTGTTCGCTGCGTTGCTCACGCACGTCTTCCTGCGCCATTTCTAGCGAGTCGATTTGCATCGCGTGACGCTCACGTTCTTGTTCAAACGTGATTTCGTCAGTCAGTTCAATATGAAACTGCTTTTGGTATTCGTTGACTAGCTCGCGCGCTTGACGTTGCTGGTTAAGGCTACGCTCAAGGTCACGGTGCTGTGCACGCCATTGTTGTTCGTTTTGCGCAACTTGCTGAGATTCACGCGTTTTCGCAATCGCAGTTTTCGCATGTTCAGACGCGTCTTTGCGCTCAACTTGACCAACGATGCTTTGTACCAGTTTAAGCGCTGTTTCAAACTGCTCTGCCGCTGCAGAAGACATGTCCAGTTTGTGCTTAACCGATAGCAACGCGTTAGTGCTTTCTGATTCTTTGCTCTTAAGTTCAGACACAAGTGCTTGCGCTGATTCTGCCGTTAAGCTGTCATCGCCAAGTAGTTGCTTCGCTTTTTCCAGCGCTTGGACCGCTTGTTGGTATTGAAGTGCGCGAGTTTGCTGAACGTCGAGCGCTTGTTGGTAGTCCGCCAGTTGCGTCTTAAGGCTATCCACCTCTTCTTCCGCAACGGTTGCTTGCTCTTCGACCATCATCACGCGTTCTTGCGCTTCTTCTACCACCATCATCTGCTCTTCAAGACGCTCACTCAGCTCTTCAAGATCTTCTTGGTAGCGTTCGATCTTCTCTTGCTGACGCAGTGCGTTTTGCACCAACTGCAGGTGATCCGAAGCCGCTTGGTAGTCTTGCTCTAACGCAGATTCTGACTCAATCAGCAGTTCGAGCTCTTCTTGAACGCGATTAAGCAGGTTGTTTTGCTCAACTAAGGTTTCACGAGAACCGAACAGCTCTGAACGCAATGACAACGTTTTATCCAGCTTGTTACGACGATCGTTCGCATGGCGCATGTAGTCCGCTGCCACGTAGTTGGTCGACTCTGTGATCAAGTGTTTGAACAAGTCACGGTCTGTTTGCGTGGTTTTGATCGCTTCTAGCGTCATGCGGTTTTCACGCAGTGCCGATTCCATATCTTGAAATGCTTTCTTCACGCCGCCGTTTTGTGGCAGAAGGTAGTCACGTAGCGAACGCGTAATCGCACTTGAAATACCACCGTAAAGCGATGCTTCGATCAGGCGGTAAAATTTAGAGCGGTCACCAGAGTTACGCAGTTTCTTCGGAATCACACCGAATTCGAACATCTGCGAGTGGTAATCCACAATAGAAGAGAAGGCTTTGAATTGAACACCTTCAAATTCTGCGATGGACTCTTTTACTTCATTGATTTGACGTACACGAGCTTGCGTCGCAGATACGCTTTCAACCAAGATATCCGTTGGTTTTACATGGCTTGGGAGACCTTGGATAACAAACGGTTTAATGTCTACTTTCTTATCACGACCCGCAACTTGCTGCAGTTTTACTGCAAACAATAGGCGTTGGTTGCGTGAGTTCACTACGTCTAGCGCCGCGTAACACGCGCCCGGTTGTAACTTACCGTATAGGCCTTTGTCGCGAGACGATTGGCTGCTGCCTGCTTCTGTGGTATTACGGAAGTGCAGTAGCGTTTGGTCAGGAATCAATGCGGTGATGAACGCCGCCATTGTGGTTGATTTACCCGCACCGTTACCACCTGATAGGGTGGTTACCAGACCATCAATGTCAAACGTACGGGCAAAGAAGCCGTTCCAGTTGACCATGGTCAGCGATTGATATTTACCGCGTTCAATCATGCTCATGCTTCACCCTCTTCTGCTGTTTCTTCTTGGGCATGGTCGTCTTGGCCTTCTTCAGACAGTAGGCTGCCTTGACTTGGTTCTTTGGTGTGCACCACGGCTTCACCGTCACGGATCAGACGCAGCTGAGCTTCACGCATATCATCGCCTACACGTACATCGGCACCAAAACGGAACACCGCTTCACTGATGCTGAACTTACCGGTTTCACCGATGTTTATGATCATGCCTAGACGACGCAGACGACGAAGTGACGTGCGTACTTTTTCAAACAGCTTTTCTTTATCAAGGTCTGAACCGGTTGCACGATTGGTCACCAACTTCATCAGCTTGTTCTCATCTGCCAGTGCAAGCAGCTCGTCGTACAGCTCTTGGTTGGTGAAGATACCTTCATGTGCTAGGCGCTCTGGGCTTAGGTAAAGGAAACACAGTACCTTACCCACCAGCATATCCAGCTCAGAAAGGACACTACGGCCAATCAGAGACGTTGAACGAGGGCGAAGGTAAAAGAAACCTTCTGGCGCTTTTACCAACTCAGTGTTGTAGCGCTGGTAGAAAGAAGAAAGCTCAAGTTCGAAATCCGACAACAACGCGTGATTGTCTAGATCTTCACTTGAGATATGACGCCCTGCTCGTAGCATGCTATCTAGCGCTGGGAACAGAGGGTTAGAAATTGCTTTTGCCAGATTCTCTGACATGTATTCATTAGTATCGGTCGATGACATTCGCTTGTACCTTTGCCCCAAATTCGTTGATTGCTTTCCAGTCTGGTTGAACGGCTTGATAGTCCGATTCCGAGTAACCCAGACGAACCGCCTGATCGACAACAATTCGGGCTAAATCAAAGTGATGAGTTCTTGGGTGTTGTGCGAGGTAGTCTCGCAAAACCACACTCAAATCGATTGGTGCGCCCTGGTCTTTATGCGCTTTCAGCATGTCACCAATACGCTCTGACAACTCATCATTGACTTGTTGAAACTCTTCGTATTCCACTTCCATCGGAACTTGGCCTGTTACCTCGTCATCACGTAGCACCAGAGCTTCATCACGAAGATCGGAAAGCCTTTCTGCATCTGCAAAAGTCAGATACCAAGGCATATCAAAGTAATCTTTTATTGATTGACGCAGACGCGAACTGAACGCACGGTTCTTATCCATATCAATCGCGGTACGGATGAACTTGTGTACGTGTCGGTCGTAACCAATCCAAAGGTCGATCGCCTGTTGGCCCCAGCTGGTGATTCGATCTAGCTTCATTTGTAGGCTAAATAGGGCCTCTTCAATAAACTCCAGCTCAGGATCACCATAGACAATTTCTTGGATGTCGAGGATCTGAGTTTGCAGTTCATCACTGGCGGCTTGCAGCGTATCTTGAAGTTCACGCAGCGTGCTGGAAGTTTCAGACAGTAGTGCTTCACAGTTGTTGATTGCTTCACGCCAGTCTTTGTTCAGCAGATCCGCAATCTGTAGCTTCACAGATTGCTGCTGTTCATCCATCACACGTTGGTTAAGATCAATTTGATCGAAAATTTCGCCTACAGAGTATTTCAATACGCCGTAGACATTTTTTTGCCAATGGCCTGGCGTACCGCCTTTCTGTGCTGCTTCAATCGCTTTCGCCATTTCATCCGCTACCATCGACAGCTGAATGGAAAGACGCAGTTTCGAGAACTCACGATGACGCACATAGTAGTCAGTGATGCCTATCGCTAATGGCGACAAGCGGTAAATACTGGCTCCGTCAGTGAGTTCACTGACGAAACGGCTAATAAGGCGCTGCTTAACCATCTCGTTGATGGCATTATTTGCACGGAAAGCCGAGGCTTCACCGGTTTCATCAAAAAGTCGAGTGACGATGGCAAATGCGTCGTGCAATTCACCTTCACCCAATTCTTCATCGAACCTTTCATTACTCAATACGGCGATGGCAATCAAAAACGCCAATCGCTCAGTGGTCAGGTTCAACGAGAAATCGTGCTGCTTTACCCAGCCAACCAACTCATCGATTGGTTGCTCTGCAGCATTGAGAGTCATCTCACTCATTGTTATTCCTGTTTATCGTTCTTCTTAGCCCACACGTGAATATAGCGGCCTAATGAGAGGTATGGCTCTTGTCGACAAAGTTGTTTTTCTAGCGCCAACACATCTTCAAACTCGTAATCGCCCATGTATTGCATATTGCCTATGTAATCACTGAATGAACGAATACCAGACTTTCCACAAATGCTAAAACCAGAGTCTTCTATCCATTGATAGACATCCTCAGGCTTTAGACCTTTCTGTGGCTGTAATTTAAATCTCTTCCGATGGGGCATGCCGTCTAATACATGTGGAATATTACCGCATACCACATTTTTATAGACTAAGCCGTGGTGGTTATAGAACATTACCGAAGCAATGCCTCCCGGTTTTACTTGTTCCAATACTGTTTCGAGAGCGGCTTTAGGATCAACCAACCACTCCATCACTGCATGGAACATAACAAGATCCACCTGCGCTTCCATATGCTCGCCAATGGACTGGACAGGTGAATGAATCAGGCGATACTGCTCAAGCAAACCATTTTTTTCAATATCCTGTTTCGCTAGTTGCAGCATTTCCGAAGATAGATCACATAAAGCAACGTGATGTCCGAGCTTAGCAAGCTTTTGCGACATTTGTGCCAACCCACCGCCTGCATCAAGTACATCAAGAGCTTGCTGGTCAGCGCCTAATTCACTTAGAATCTGTAGAAAATCTTCCCATACAATGATTTGCCGGATCTCCCCTTTATCGGAGCCGTAAATATTTTTTGCAAATTTGTGGGCGATATCGTCGAAATTGCGGTCTTCTGTCACTTCTGCTGAGTTATCATAACGGATTGTGCCGCTATTCTGGCACAAGGAAAGCAGGAATAAAGAGGGTCAACCTCATTTTTATTATCAATTGATGTTTTTTCGGACTATTTATGTATGTTTGAGCTGAAAAAAGTAGTGACCGCTCTGGTCATGCCCTTGCCCGCACTGCTACTGATAGGGTTATTAGGTCTTGCGCTTATCAGTTTTACCACCAAACGCAAAACAGGATGTTTTGTTGTTCTCCTCTCTTTTGTCGGTATTTTCCTAGCGGCCTTCCAACCACTATCAACGAAACTCTTGATGCCATTAGAGCGAGAGTATAAAGCGTTTTTACCGTCATCTGAAACCGTAGACTACGTTATGGTATTAGGTAATAACCATGTCGTCGATGATGAGATCCCACCCACTTCTCAATTAAGTCGTACCGCGCTGATGCGTTTAACTGAAGGTATCCGTATTTTGCGTATGTACCCAGGAGCAAAGCTGATTCTGTCTGGTTACGCTGGCGGGTCTGAGATAAGTCACGCCCGTATGATGGCCAACGTTGCTCTGGCACTCGGTGTGGCTAAACCTGATATCATTTTATTAGAGGACGCAAAAGACACCTGGGAAGAAGCGCGACAAGCGGCTGCGTTTGTGAAACAGAAAGAAGTGGTTTTAGTGACCTCTGCTAGCCACATGAAACGGGCTCTGTATGAGTTCAATGCGGCAGGAATCAAGCCAACCCCAGCCGCTACGAACTATCTTGCTATCGATGAAATTCATCAACCTTGGCATAAATACTCACCAAAAGCACAATACTTGGAACAAACTGAAATTTATTGGCATGAATACCTTGGTGGTTTATGGCAAAAACTGCGTGACACAGTTGGGCAAACCCCAATGGTTGCAAGCCAATAAATCGAGTAAGTAAGAATCACAAGATAGAAAAAAGGAGAGCCCATGCTCTCCTTTTTCTTTACGACTTAGCTTAGTCACCTGCAAACATGTAGCCTTCACCATGGACGGTCACAAAAATTTGTGGGTTCTTCGGATCAAACTCCATCTTAGCGCGCATACGTCGAATTAATACATCGATAGTACGATCGTTTGGCGCATCCACTCGGTGGCTGATCATATTCAAAATACGTTCTCGGCTTAATACCTGATTTGGATATGAAGACAAGGCAACCAAAAGCTCATATTCAGCTTTGGTCAGTTTCACTGGCTCACCGTTGCGACTTAGCGCACGACGCTGGATGTCAAATGTCCACTCGCCAAAACGTACAATGTGTTCTTCATTGCTTTCTTTTTCTGCTTTTTGAGAGCCATTGCGAGCAGCAGAGATGCGCCACAATAAGTTCTTAACTCGAACCAATAATTCCCTTAGTTCAAAAGGCTTTGTCACATAATCGTCTGCGCCCATTTCTAGGCCAACGATTTTGTCAATGCTATCCGTGCGTCCTGTCACTAATATGATGCCGATGTCTGACTGGCTGCGTAATTCACGCGTAAGCATAAGACCATCTTCACCGGGCAAGTTAATATCCAACATGATAAGATCAACGTCACCATCTTGAAGCACCTCGCGCATTTCTGCGCCACTTTCTGCTTCACTGACTTTGTAACCTTCATTTTGGAAATAGCCCGCAAGCTTACTGCGAGTTACAACATCATCTTCTACGACCAATACGTGATAGCTCATTTACACCACTTTCTGTCTTCTTTATATTCCAAGACGTATTCTATTCATAACTAGTAACATTTCTAGTCATAGATACATAAAAAAGCAAGATTTTGCGATTTTATTGATTCAAAGCAAGCTTATTTGTAGCCATTAACAAAAGAGCATATTCTTCCACAAGGTATCATAATTATAGTTACTGCTATTCATTTTAATTGTTTACACTTAAGGAAATATTCTCAAGTGACTTCAAGATGCCGTTTTAAGAGCATCATTCAGGAGCAAAAAATGCAAGAAGTGAAAGCTTTTAATGAAAAACGTGCCGAAATTTACTGGTGGTTTTCTAGCCTGTTCGCCAAAGAACTGACCGAAAAAGAACTAGAGACCTATCATAGTGTTGAAATTCGAAGCTTTTTAGCTGGTTTAGGTGAAAATAAATCCCTTAAACCAGCCGTAGACTCGCTTGTGGACGCTTTAAACCGCTTACAAGATCGTGAAGATGCCCAATTAGAACTTGCCGCAGACTTTTGTGAACTTTTCCTTAAAACAGAAAAACATGGCGCCCTTCCATACGCATCGATGTATATTGGTAAATCTGGACTGTTAAACGACAAGCCAGCAGAAGAAATGGAAAAACTGATGGCCGATTTTGGTGTTCAAGTGGACGTAAATCTCAAAGAGCCCGCAGACCATTTAGCCGTTGAGTTAGACTTTTTGGGTAACATGATCATCCGCTCTAACGAACTCGAGCAAGAAAAGCATATGGAAGAAGCATTCACCAAACAGAACGATTTCATTCAGCAACAGCTGTTAACTTGGTTACCGCCATTTGCTGCCAAGTGTAAACAATTCGATGAATTTGGCTTCTATGTTAGCGTTGCACAACTATTAATTGCATTTTGTAAACTGGACAGCAATTACCTTCTTGGTGAATAATTGCCGCCTATTTTGGGGAGTTCAGAGCTCCTTATTTGTTTGTTCAGTTTTAGTCTGGCGTAGAAAAGCCTTTTCATTTCGCAGTTAAAATGTGACTTGAAATACACAAAACCACAGCTGAAAACATTGCCAGCGTGCTCGCATCAGTCTAAAATGTGAACGCAAACGATTAAATATGATTTATATGTAAACCGCTGAAATATAGCGGTTTTTGTGTTTTATTAACATCATTGCTGATCCATTCCTTATTGTAACTAAAAGGAATAATACTCTCAGCAACGAATGTTGCTACAAACCTTTATTATACCGATTTCGGAACAACCACTGCCTGAACTATTGAGTACTACTTTCCTCATAACACTCGGTTTGCGCAGATACTAAGCGTAAGGTTGTATTCACTACGGTATTAAGTAGCTCGATACAGGACATCATTTATGGCCACTATAAAAGACGTTGCTCGCTTAGCCGGCGTTTCTACCACAACAGTTTCGCACGTAATTAATAAAACGCGCTTTGTTGCAGAAACAACCCAAGAAAAAGTAATGAAAGCAGTTGATGAACTAAATTACGCGCCAAGTGCTGTTGCCCGCAGCTTAAAGTGTAACTCAACCCGTACTATCGGCATGTTGGTAACACAATCAACAAACCTATTCTTCTCTGAAGTTATTGACGGTGTTGAAAGCTACTGTTACCGCCAAGGATACACACTGATCCTATGTAATACTGGTGGTATCTATGAGAAGCAACGTGACTATATTCGAATGCTGGCAGAAAAGCGTGTTGATGGCATTTTAGTGATGTGCTCGGATTTAACCGAAGAGCTACAAGAAATGCTGGATCGCCATGCTGATATACCAAAAGTTGTCATGGACTGGGGCCCAGAAAGCTCAAAGGCGGATAAGATCATCGACAACTCTGAAGAAGGTGGTTACCTAGCAACGAAGTTCCTGATTGACAATGGTCACACCGATATTGCATGCCTAAGCGGTCACTTTGATAAAGCAGCATGTAAAGAGCGTATTTCTGGTTTTCGACGTGCAATGGCTGAAGCAAAGCTACCAGTAAACGAAGAGTTAATTCTCGAAGGTAACTTCGAGTGTGATACGGCAGTACTTGCTGCAGACAACATTACGGCAATGGATAAACGCCCTACTGCGGTATTCTGTTTTAACGATACCATGGCATTAGGCTTAATGAGCCGTCTACAACAAAATGGCATAAAAATCCCTGATGATATCTCAGTGATTGGCTATGACAATATTGAGCTTGCGGAGTTCTTCTCGCCTCCTCTAACGACTATTCACCAACCAAAAAGACGTGTTGGTAAGAATGCGTTCGAGATTTTACTAGAGCGAATCAAAGACAAAGAACACGAAAAACGCATTTTTGAAATGCAGCCTGAGATTGTGGTTCGTAACACCGTTAAGAAATTGAACTAACTCCCCCTCAAGTTTATAAAGCGCTCTTCGGAGTGCTTTTTTTATTTCGTAAAATAAAATTTTTTAAGCATTTCACATTACTTATATAATCAAAAGCTAAGATAAATTGCTGTTTTAACTAACTTGTTGCCCATTTCCTACATCAAGCTTTTGTATGGCAAGTAGACATTTCAAAATATGAAATTAGACACATTAAGATGGCACCATTAGTTGAATAGAGATCACACTTTAGTGTTTGGAACGTGATGTTAATGCAATATACGAAGTATTCTCCTCTTGTCACGCACAGGGCAAACCATTCGAAAGGATGGGACGCAAAGCCTCCGGCCTTAACCACTAAATATAGTGAAAGGTAGCGGGGTTACCGATGGCAAATATGCATTAAGTGAGTTTACCCTTTAATGACATTGTGTCTGCATGCATTTGCTAATCTCTCGGACCTGATTTTTGGTGGCGTAATATTAATTACACCGAGATAACACACCATGGATAAACCGATACTCAAAGACTCAATGAAGCTGTTTGAGGCACTTGGTACGATCAAGTCGCGCTCAATGTTTGGTGGCTTCGGGCTTTTCGCTGATGAAACGATGTTTGCACTCGTTGTGAACAATCAACTTCATATTCGAGGAGACCAAAAAACTTCATCTGACTTCGAGACTCAAGGATTAAAACCGTACGTCTACAAGAAACGTGGATTCCCCGTAGTGACGAAATACTATGCTATTTCTGATGATTTGTGGGAATCTACTGACCGCTTGATTGATGTTGCTAAGCTATCTCTAGAGACGGCTAAGCAAGAAAAAAAGCAACAAGCGAGCACTAAGCCAAACCGTTTGAAAGATCTTCCTAATCTACGCTTAGCGACTGAACGCATGCTAAAGAAAGCAGGCATCGATTCCGTCGAAGAGCTAGAAGATGAAGGTGCCTTAAATGCTTACAAAGCAATTCAAGATACGCATACCTCTACGGTAAGTATTGAGTTGCTGTGGGCGTTAGAAGGGGCAATCAACGGTACGCATTGGAGCGTTGTGCCTCAGTCTCGTAGAGAAGAGTTGATGTTCGCGCTTTCATAACGCGCGATTCAGCATGACATTGAGTAAAAACCGCAGTTTTGATACTGCGGTTTTTTTTTGAAATTTTTTCTTCTTCCATTCTGTCTTATTATCTAAGCTGCGAAATGGAGTAACGACAATGAATAAAAAACTGATTTTAGGTCTGTTCCTACTTGCGACGGTCATCTTTCTAGGGGTGAGCTTCAGCCAATATTTAACGTTAGAAAACGCAAAAGCACAGCAAGAGGCTTTGAATACGTTTATTAACCAGAACTTCGCTTTCGCTGCAGCGACGTATTTCTTTGCCTACATCGCAATTACGGCGTTCTCGATCCCTGGCGCCGCTGTTGTTACTCTGCTTGGTGCTGCTCTATTCGGTTTCTGGGCTAGCTTATTACTGGTTTCTTTTGCCAGCACCATAGGTGCTACCATCGCCTTCTTAAGTAGCCGCTATCTATTGCGTGAGTGGGTGCAAAGTAAGTTTGGCAATAAGCTAAGTGCTATTAACCATGGTGTTGAAAAAGACGGGGCATTTTACCTATTTTCACTGCGCCTCATTCCCGTGTTCCCCTTTTTCTTAATCAATCTACTGATGGGCTTAACGCCAATGACGGTGGTTCGATTCTACTTAACCAGTCAAGTTGGTATGCTGCCAGGAACGGCCGTCTATCTCAATGCAGGTACTCAACTCGCAACCATAGATAGTCTGTCCGGCATTATGTCTCCAGCAGTATTGGCGTCATTTGCATTGCTTGGGTTATTCCCTATCATCGCAAAATGGGTCATGAATAAAATCCGGCCAGTTCAGGGGCAACCGAATGGAAACGTTTAATGAAGATATATATCGCTCAAAACCCCACTGAAGCCCACATCGTCTGTGAACTACTCAAAACGGAACACATTGTTTGTGAAGTGCGAGGTGAAAACCTGTTTGGCTTAAAAGGTGAGCTGCCATTTGGTGATGATACTGACCCGTATATTTGGCTTTTACATCCAGAGCAAAAGCTGAAAGCCTCAGTGATACTTGAAGAGTATCGCAAACAAGCAGAACCAACTTATCTAGATTGGCAGTGCCCGCAGTGCTTAGAGCAAAATGAAGGGCAGTTTGGAGCTTGCTGGCACTGCGGATATCAAATAGGGGAACCATAACGGTTCCCCTACTCTTTTGTCCCTTCAGCTGAGATTAAGCCGTTAGGCGCTGCTGCTTAATAAACTCTATTGAGTGTTGGTTAAAATCGTCAGGTCGTTCTACGTTGCATACATGACCACAGTTTGGGATCTCCCGCAACGAACTCAGCTTGTGGGCTGCTACCATCTCTTTTACGGGCTTGATAAACATATAATCCCGATCTCCCATCAAATAAAGCGTCGGAATCGGCAGTTCTTTATCTTTGAAATATCTCATTAGTGGGTTCACATCGGTGGCTAAAATGAACCAACGTTTAAACTCTTTTTGACACAACTTCTTCGCTTCACGAATAAATAGGTGGCGAGATTCACGCTGGTTCTTTTGTGGCATCACGACATAAGCAAACAACTTGTACAACCACATGTAGGGCAAAATATGTTTACCAAGATTACCTAACGTCACCAAAATTTGTGAACGTGTGTTTAATCGCGTCACGGCCCCACCTAACACCATCGAACACACACGCTCAGAAGCAAGCTCTGCTAAATTCCGTACAATGATGGTCCCAAGTGACATGCCGACAAAATGTGCCGATTGGATTTTTAAATGATCCAACACTTTCAAAATATCTTGCGTCACGGCAGTAAAGGTATAACGGCTTGTGATCAGCTCTTTAAGTAATTGGTTTGACTTTCCATGTCCTCGAAGGTCAATCAACAGCAAATTAAAGTGCTGTTTATACGCTTTGATTTGTTTAAACCATATTGAAGAACTGCCACCAGCACCATGTACGAAAACGACCCACTCGTTGCTAGTAGGGTGCAGATAGGTTTTGTGGAACAAGATTGGCTGAGTCATGCGTCAGTGATCAACAGTCGTAGTAAACAAAGGAGTAAATCCTACCACATTCCATCACTAACGAGAAAATTAAGGCACCATAATCGGTGCCTTAGATTACAGTTATTTAAGATTTTGCATCAATTTAACGCAGCGCGATACAATTGCAGATATTCTTCTGCCGCTTTGCGCCAACAAAAATCTTTTTGCATTGCATAGAGCTGAACACGTCTCACTTCTTTGATGTTTTGTGCATAGAGCAATAAAGCTCTTAACATCGTGAGCAATAATGCTTGTGGTGTCGGCCCATCAAACACAAAACCAGTTGCGTCTAATGGATCCGCATCGTAATCGTTAACACTATCTTTTAGACCACCGACACCACGAACAATTGGCAGTGTACCGTAAGCCATGCTGTAGATTTGGTTTAAGCCACAAGGTTCAAACTCCGATGGCATCAAGAAGAAATCAGAACCTGCTTCAACCAAATGCGCTAACTCATTATCGTAGGCTTCGACAAACACAAATTTGTTGGCAAATAGTGCCGCGACGTCACGTAATTGTGCTGCAAATATAGGATCACCTGTTCCCACCACAACCAATTGGACATCGTGTTTGAGAAAGTCAGCTAATGCAGGAAGAAGGTAATGTACCCCTTTCTGTTGCGTCAAACGACAGACCATACCAAACATAGCGCAATCCGACGTTTCAAGCCCTAGCTTCTCTTGCAGTGCCTTTTTACAAGCGTTCTTACCTCGAACCATACTCTGACGATTGGATTTGTAGTGTAGTGGCAAATTAGGATCAGTTTCTGGATTCCAAGCGCTATAATCACAACCATTGAGAATACCAACCAAGTCCTCAGAACGTTGCTGGAACTCCCATGCCATACCATGGCTACCAAGTTCCGTTTTCAATTCCTCAGCGTAGGTTGGACTGACTGCATTGATTTTATCTGCGCTCATTACCCCCGCTTTTAGCATCGTAATGTGCGTGGTGCTTACGGCGGCATCCGGCTCGTTACGGCTATGGAATTCCGGCAAACATTGAACGTCGTCATAGCTGAATACGCCTTTAAATACTGCGTTATGAATTGAGAGAACACTACGGGTATGTGCAAAAAAAGGGTCCGATCCATATCGATGTTTGAGCAAAAACGGAACGAGTCCAGTATGCCAATCATTCGCGTGTACAATATCTGGTTGAAAGCCAAGTTTTGGCAACATATCCAGACACGCAGCGCTAAAGAAAGCAAACCGCTCACCGTTATCCGTATACGCTTGGTTATTTTCCGCATACATGGATGGGCGGTTAAAATACGGCTGGCAGTCAATCAAGTAAACGGGATTATCCCCAACCGTGAGCTTAAGGACTCGATAATCAGTGTGAGGCCAACTTGTTAACTTGGTTTCTAAAAGCGTTTCCGCTTCTGATAATTGCTCAATACCATGGTAAGCAGGAATGGTAATCCGTACATCTTGCTGAAGATTCTGCAAAGCTTCCGGTAGTGCCTTGGCTACATCAGCCAAGCCACCACTTTTGATCAGCCCTTCGACTTCAGACGCTACAAACAGTACCGACAAATTGTTAGTAGCCAACACTTGCTCCTTTAGGAATAACAACGATGCCATCATCTGATACATGGAAGTGTTTTTTATCTTCTTGTAGGTTCACTCCAATTTGAGTACCCGGTGCGATGTCAGCGTTTTTATCAATAATCACACGACGCAACACACAACCTTCACCAACTTTTACGTCACCAAGCAAAATGGATTCGCTAATGTCACAAGCTGAAGCGATGTTGCTACGGAAACCTAGCACCGATTTCTCAATACGAGAGCCGCGCACGTAGCTGCCGTTGCACACTAAACTATCGATAATCTGGACACGACCATTATCAGAATCTGTGAACGTGGCTGGTGGCAATGGTGGATAGTAAGTGTGCAGTGGCCACTTGCGATTGTATAGCGAGAATGGCGCGTCTTTTTTAAGCAGATCCATATGAGCTTGCCAGTAGGCATCAATCGTACCAACATCACGCCAGTAAACTTCTTCCTTTTCACCAGTAATGCGGTTAGTGCTGAAGTCATACACGAAAACATCACCACGTGGGAACATTTTAGGAATGATGTCTTTGCCAAAATCGTGCGAGGACGCTTCATCGTCGGCATCTTCAATCAACTCTGCAAATAGCGTCTGTGCTTCAAAGATATAATTACCCATAGAGACGAGTGCATGCTCAGGGTCGCCAGGAATAGACTTCGGATTTTCTGGCTTTTCTTCAAAGCCAATCATGCGCCCTTCACTATCTACTTCAATAACACCAAATTGGGACGCTTCTGAAAGTGGCATGCGCAATGCGGAAACCGTTAAAGAAGCTTCTTTTTCTTTATGGAAAGCCAACATCTGTTTGATGTCCATTTTGTAGATGTGGTCTGAACCGAAGATACATACCTGCTCAGGTTCCGCCAACTCCATAAAACGTAGATTTTGATAAATAGCATCTGCCGTACCTTCATACCAACGCTTACCCGTACGCATTTGAGCAGGAATTGGATCGATGAATCGATCGGTAATGCCGTTGATGTTCCAACCTTTCTTCATATGATGGAACAAAGATTGAGATTTGAATTGAGTCAATACGTAAATGCGCATCAAGTCAGCATTCACGAAGTTATTCAGTGCGAAATCGATCAATCGGTAACTTCCGCCAAAAGGGACCGACGGTTTACTACGGGACTCCGTTAAAGGTCTCAAACGAGAGCCTTCACCGCCAGCAAGAATCATTCCCAATACACCAGCCATTCGTTGTTCTCCATATAGTTATAGCTTGGAAGTAATGTTTGTTTGATATGAGCAAGACTCGGGGAGTCAAACAAACACGCTAGCATATTCGCGCTGATGAGCTTCTTTGAACTCTTGCAGCACGAACAAAATAAAGCTATTGCACATCCTAGTACGCACACGCCGTCGTTATTCATTATTTTGACGCGATACAACCGCATACCGGTGCATTATCTGTCTCATAAATTAACGAACTGGAATAAAATTACAATTTAAAATACGCCATTCTGTGTCGCGTACATTGCTTACTTACTCAGGACGCTACGTAGATCACAACAACACCTGTAACGAACTACATTCCGTAAACAATTTACAAACCTAATAACCACACAAGCGCAGTTTTACGACAGAATACGTTGAAAGGATGACCATTCAATGAACATGAAAGGAGGTTTAGAAAAGAATCTAATTGACAAAATTAACAAAAAACACAAAACAAAAAGGCAGCGAATTCGCTGCCTTTGTTCGAGTAATCTTAATTACGCTTTTGCTTTTTTGCGCTTATCCGTAACTTCCCAATTACCGTCAATGTACAATGCCGTCCAACCACTAGGCTTACCGTTATCTTCAGTACGAACGTAATTTTCTTTACTCTTGCGACTAAAGCGAACCACCGCAGGTCGACCATCTGGATCAGCAGCTGGCGCCTTCGTTAGGTACTTAAACTTCTCAGGTAGACGCTCTTCAAAACGCGCCAGTTCAGAGACTAACGGTGCTCGTGTTTCACGAGATTTCGGGAAGTTACTTGCGGCCATGAATAAGCCCGAAGCACCATCACGAAGCACAAAGTATGCATCTGAGTTTTCACATGGCAGTTCTGGGAAATGAACTGGATCTTCTTTTGGTGGTGCAACTTCACCATTCTTCAAAATCTTACGAGTGTTCTTACAGGTTTCACTCGTACAATCCATGTATTTACCAAAACGGCCATTCTTAAGCACCATGTCAGACCCACACTTGTCACATTCAACAACAGGACCATCGTAGCCTTTTACTTTGAACTCACCATGCTCAACAATGTAGCCTTCACAATTCGGGTTGTTACCACAAACGTGCATCTTACGCTTATCATCAATGAGGTACGCATCCATCGCCGTTTCACAAATTGGACAACGCTTCTTAGCACGCAGTGCGGCCGTTTCAACGTCTTCTTCTAGAACGTTGATAATGCCTTCTTCATCACCAAGGTTAATGGTTGTCTTACAACGCTCTTTCGGTGGTAATGCATAACCTGAACAACCTAGGAACACACCGGTCGACGCAGTACGAATACCCATTGGGCGACCACATGTCGGACATTCAATGTCTGTCATCACAATGTGATTCAGCTTCATCCCACCTTCCGTCTCGTCTTGTTCTGCTTTCTCAAGATCACCCGTGAAGTCTGTGAAGAAGTTATCCAGAACGGCTTTCCACTTCACCTTGCCTTCTGCGATTTGGTCAAGTTTCTGCTCCATACGAGCAGTAAAGTCGTAGTTCATAAGATCGTTAAAACTGTCATCTAGGCGGTCAGTCACGATTTCGCCCATTTTCTCAGCGTAGAAGCGACGCTGCTCTACTTTTACGTAACCACGATCTTGGATCGTAGAAATGATCGATGCATAAGTTGATGGGCGGCCAATGCCGCGCTTCTCAAGTTCTTTAACCAACGCCGCTTCTGTGAAACGTGCTGGTGGCTTAGTAAAGTGCTGCTTAGGCTCTAGTGAATCTAGGTCTAGCTTGTCACCGAGTTGCACAGCAGGAAGAATTGTATCTTCGTTTTTACCCATTGGGCGTTGAACTCGAGTCCAACCATCAAACTTTAGAATACGACCTTTCGCTTTTAGCGTGTATTCCGCTGCTTTTACACTGATCGTTGTTGAATCGTACTCTGCTGGCGTCATCTGACACGCCACGAACTGATTCCAGATCAACGCATAAAGTTTGTGGGCATCCGCATCAACACCTTGTATATCTTCTGCTTTCACAGCGACATCGGAAGGACGAATCGCTTCGTGCGCTTCTTGTGCACCCTCTTTGCTGCCGTATATAAGCGGTTTAGCAGGAAGATACTTGTCACCAAACTCAGAGCCGATGAATCCACGAACGGCATCTACCGCTTCCGCACTCAAGTTAGTTGAGTCGGTACGCATATAGGTGATGTAACCCGCTTCATACAAACGCTGCGCCAGCATCATCGTCTTCTTAACGCCGTAGCCAAGACGAGTACTTGCCGCTTGTTGAAGTGTTGAAGTGATGTATGGTGCAGACGGCTTACTCTTCGTTGGGCGGTCTTCACGCTTACATACTTCGTAGCTCGCCTTTTCTAGAACAGAAAGCGCTGCTTTGGTCTCTATCTCGTTAACAGGCTTAAACACAACGCCATCTTTTTGTGCAACAAGAAGTTTGAATGCCGTCTTTTCTTTGGTGTGCGTATTTGCATTGATATCCCAGAACTCTTCTGGAATGAAAGCATTGATTTCACGCTCACGCTCAACCAATAGCTTGACCGCAACCGACTGTACACGTCCTGCAGACAGACCACGTGCGACTTTCTTCCATAGCAATGGAGAGACCATGAAACCGACTACGCGGTCCATGAAGCGACGTGCTTGCTGGGCGTTAACGCCATCCATGTTCAACTCTCCTGGAGTCTGGAAAGCCTGCTGGATTGCGTTCTTAGTAATCTCGTTAAAGACGACTCGTTTGTATCGCTCTTCATCGCCACCGATGATCTCACGAAGGTGCCATGCGATTGCTTCCCCCTCGCGGTCCAAATCGGTTGCGAGGTAAACATAATCAGCGTCTTTGGCTAATTTTTGTAGTTCGCTTACGACTTTTTCTTTGCCTGGAAGAATTTGGTAATTCGCATCCCAGTCATGGTATGGATTAATCCCCATTTTTTTGATCAGGGATTTGCGGTCTTTCTCTTTTTTGACGCGCGCTTTCTCTTCCGGGCTCATTCCTTTGGTAGAAATGGCAGCGGCTTTTTTCTCACCAGTGCTTTGACCGGCCGTTGGCAGATCACGCACGTGACCAACACTAGACTTAACAATAAAGTCTTTACCAAGGTATTTATTTATCGTCTTAGCCTTGGCTGGTGACTCCACTATAACGAGCGATTTACCCATAACTGACTCTAACGTCCTTCGTGATAATGCGGGCAAAAACTTCCAAAGGAAGCCATCCGCATAATGTTCTATTTCATTGCTTCTTTTTTTACTATTGTGCGAGATGAAAAGAAGATCAACTGCTTTTTTGAAATTCAGATCCGATTGGTTGACAATTCATCGTCTTTATACTCAGACGAGGTGGGATTCTGCAAAAGGTCTTGAGCAGCATATACTAAGCAGGCAAAGTTTAACGCCGCCAGTCGAATGCAATAATTTTAGTCTCTCATCACAAAATAAATTCATACGCTCTCCAGAACCTAGCCTAAGATTATCTGAGCAGAATGACCACGAATGAATTTATAAATCTTTGTTCGATTCTTTCATCGATGACGATTAGCTCATAACGGGCCCCCTTATAACAGATTTCACCATGCCATCCCATGATAATTATGGGTATACACAAGTGACTTCAAGATAGAGGATTCTGCGCACTGCCACTGAGCCTAGCACCTTGAAGTTACTTGGGTATATAATTCTCTCACTTGAGTTTCATTGAACGACGAGAACGTTATGTCTGACAAAAAACGAATTGAAGAATTCGAACTTCTTTTAATCGCTAACCAAATCATCCAAGAACACGACGACTACATCGAAGGAATGCGTGCCACAAGCGTGGAAGAAAAAGACGATGTTTTGGTATTTAAAGGTGAGTATTTCCTCGACGAGAAAGGCCTGCCAACCTCGAAAACAACGGCGGTATTCAATATGTTTAAATACCTGGCGCACCACCTTTCAAAAGAATTCACGCTAGATAAATAAACACATAAAAATCCAAGAAAAAAGCCAGAGTTAAACTCTGGCTTTTTTTGTAAATTCAGACCTAATTAACAGCTTAATGCTTTAAACTTGTCGAAATAATCCGGGAAGGTCTTTGATGTGCACTTAGGGTCGTTAATCGTTACGGGCGTATCGCTAAGCGCCACCAGCGAAAAACACATCGCCATACGGTGATCATCGTAAGTATCAATCGCAGCATGCGTCAGTTGAGGTACCGGCTTCACAATAATATAGTCCTGCCCCTCTTCTACTTCCGCACCCACTTTACGCAGTTCTGTTGCCATCGCAGCAAGGCGGTCAGTCTCTTTAACGCGCCAGTTATACACGTTGCGAATCGCAGTTGTACCTTCAGCAAAGAGCGCTGTTGTCGCTATCGTCATCGCTGCATCAGGGATATGGTTATAGTCCATATCGATACCTTTAAGCTGACCAACGCGAGCAATCACATAATCATCGCCCCACTCAATCTCTGCGCCCATTTTTTCTAGTGCGTCAGCAAATTGAATGTCTCCCTGAATACTGTTTTTACCAATACCAGTGACTTTCACTTCTCCGCCCTTGATTGCAGCGGCAGCCAAGAAGTAAGACGCAGACGAGGCGTCACCTTCAACTAAGAAATCACCAGGGGCAATATAATGTTGACCAGAAGGAATCACAAATTCTTGGTAATCGTTGTTGATAACCTCAACGCCAAACTGCTTCATAATGTGCAGCGTAATATCAATATACGGTTTGGATACTAGATCACCTTCGATTTCGATGCGGATTTCACCATCGGCTAATGGAGCAGACATCAAAAATGCGGTTAAGAATTGGCTTGAGATAGAGCCATCAATCGACACCGAACCAGACTTAAGGCCAGTACCTATGATTTTTAGCGGTGGGTAATGTTCGTTTTCTAAATACTCGATGCTGGCCCCCGCTTTCTGCAACGCTGTTACAAGGTGACCGATCGGGCGCTCCTTCATGCGAGGCTCGCCTGTCAGTACATATTCACCTTCGCCTAGGCAAAGCGCCGCAGCCAATGGACGCATTGCTGTACCTGCGTTACCAAGAAATAACTCTGCTGGCTCAGCGACAGAAAATGGACGACCAAGACCTTCTACAACACACTCTGTTTTGTCTTCAGACAATTGATATTGAACACCAAGCTTAGTCAGAGCATTCAACATATGGCGAATATCATCACTATCGAGAAGGTTGGTCAAACGAGTCGTGCCCTTTGCCAGTGCGGCAAGCAATAGGGCTCGATTGGAAACACTTTTTGATCCAGGAAGATTCACTTCCCCTTGAATTTTATTGATGGGTTGTAACGTTAGGCTTTCCATTAAAAGTTGATAATCCTTTGTACTCTCACTTCGCGTTTTTTGAGAGCTAAACAATTCTTCGTGGATTCAGACTAACGAAAAAACCACCACAAAACCAGAGCAAATCCATGCTAATTTTTGAATAATTAGTCACCCTTACTCTTATCATGCAAACGGTGGCCTAATAAGCGATGTCGACCCTAACGCCATCATCAAAGTACAATATACGAACATCATCACCCCGGTTAAATAGCATGTTTTTGTCGACGTCTTGAATCACATTAATAAGCTTGTTGCCTTCGACTTTAATCAATAGTTCAACCAGTTTATATTCCACCGTGTATAGATCATTACTTCGATTCTGTACAACGGTGGCCCCTGCAATGGCGCCGACTGCCGTAGCCACTTCTTTACCCGTACCACCACCAAACTGATTCCCCACAAGGCCGCCAATGGTGGCACCTAGCAACGTCTTCCAACCATTATTTTTTGATTGCATCACTTCTTGTTGGGTAATGAAACGCACTGATTTAACTTTACCATAAACCACTTCATTGACTGGCTTTGCTACATTTCTTTCATAAGCCGCATTGGCGAAAAAGGGCAAAAACAGTATGAACCATGCCCATTGTTTTACGCTAGGTCTTGCTTCATTCATAATAAGCTCCTAAAGGCTCTAATGTTGGTAAGCTCTTCTTATGGCAATCTATTTAACTGAACTTGATGATACGTACAACTTCCCTTCACCGTATGAAGCATTAAGTGAACCAAATGGTTTATTAGCATTCGGTGGTGATCTCAACCCCGATCGAATATTAGCAGGGTACCATCAAGGCATATTTCCTTGGTACGGCCCTGGAGAACCCATTTTATGGTGGAGTCCATCACCGCGTGCCGTTTTCGACCCGATGACATTTAAACCTTCTAAAAGCTTGATTAAATTTCAACGTAAACATCAGTATAAAGTAACATTAAACCACGCAACTAAGCAGGTAATTCAACGGTGCTCTTCGACACGATCCCCCGAAGAAACGTGGCTCAATGAGAGTATGCAAGCCGCTTACACAGCGCTGGCTAATAATGGTCACTGCCACTCAGTTGAAGTATGGCAGGACAATGAGTTGGTCGGTGGTCTCTATGGCATCAGTGTTGGCCAACTTTTTTGCGGTGAGTCGATGTTTAGCTTAAAAAGCAACGCTTCCAAAATAGCGTTGTGGTACTTATGCGATCATTTGGCATCACATCAAGGACAAATGATTGACTGCCAAGTAATGAACCCACACCTCAAATCGCTTGGAGCGTATGAAATCGAACGTGACGATTTCATAGATAAGCTACTATCTTTAAGGAATAAAAAGACCGCTTTGGGAACTTTTACACCACAGACTTTGCAGGACTCTGTATCATGAGCACGGATCTTCAGCACATTCGTATTGGATTAACTCAAAACCATTCTTGTAGTTACTTACCCGAACGACAAGAACGCGTTGCCGTGGCTCTTGATTCCAATTTACATACCGAGCAAAACTATCAAATATTGATGGCAAATGGCTTTCGCCGCAGTGGGAATACGATCTATAAACCACATTGTGAACACTGTAACGCATGCCAACCGATAAGAGTTTCTATCGCTGACTTTGTCGCATCTAAAAGCCAGAGACGTTTGTTAAATAATGCCTCACTTTTACGTTGGGAAATGAAAGCAGATCTCGATGATAACTGGTTTAAGCTATACAGCCGATACATTACTAAACGACACCAAAAGGGCACTATGTATCCACCACGAGAAGATGAGTTCACACGCTTTGCGAAAACGAGTTGGCTAGAGACAGGCTTTCTTCATATATACGATGAATCAAACCGATTACTCGCTGTCGCTGTCACTGACATTATGAATAAGTGTGCTAGTGCGTTTTATACGTTTTTCGATCCCGACTCTTCGCTCTCTCTCGGTACGTTAGCAGTACTTTACCAAATCAAATATTGCTTGCAGACAAGTAAACACTGGCTATATTTGGGATATCAGATCGATGAATGTCCAGCGATGAACTATAAAACACGCTTTCAGCGTCACCAAAGGCTAGTAAATCAGCGTTGGCAAGGGTAGAATACGCTCCAACTTTACATAATTACTATTTAGCGGCAGAATAGGCGCGCTAATATTGCCTAATTTCTAAAGAGGATTAAATGGCTAAAGAAGACGTAATTGAGATGCAAGGCACTGTGCTTGACACTCTACCAAACACTATGTTCCGCGTTGAACTTGAAAACGGTCACGTTGTGACTGCACACATCTCTGGTAAGATGCGTAAGAACTACATCCGTATTCTTACTGGTGATAAAGTAACTGTAGAGATGACTCCATACGACCTATCTAAAGGTCGCATCGTCTTCCGCGCTCGTTAATCTTAGATTTTCGGATGCAATAAAAAACGGAGCCTACGCTCCGTTTTTTATTGTCTTTGATTCACTACAATAATCATGATGCTTGTTGGATCAACACTAACACGTGTCTTACTCGAAGCGGCTATCTTGCCAGATCAACAAACTAAGCTCTTCCCTGTTCAATAAGACTCATAATAGGTTCGAACTTTTCATCCTACCTTACTAACTCGAGAGCATTTTGCTTACATCCAAGTAAAAGCACACTCAGTGCGCCAATAAAAAGATCATGCATTCGCTCTCCAAGAAAGAATCGAACTTTCGCAAACTCCCTATGGAGTAAGAATAAATGACGACTAAAGGGTTCAGCAGGAAGATTAAATAAACAAAAAAAGCGTGCGACTAAGCGCACGCTTTTTCAGCTATTTAAAGCAGTTGCTTCAGTGAAGCGCCGCTTCTTTCTCACTTAAGTACTCAAACTCAAGTTTATCTTTCACCAACGTCACTTTCACAGTGCCGCCATCAACCAACGAGCCGAACAACAGTTCATTCGCAAGTGGCTTCTTAAGCTGCTCTTGAATAACGCGGCCCATAGGACGAGCGCCCATTGCCTTATCGTATCCTTTATGAGCTAACCAATGGCGTGCATCTTGTGATACTTCCATCGACACACCTCGAGCATCAAGTTGAACCTGAAGCTCGACAATGAACTTATCAACCACTTGATGAATAACGCTTTCATCTAGGCTATTAAACCAAATGATATTGTCGAGACGATTACGAAACTCTGGCGTAAATACTTTTTTGATTTCCGCCATGGCATCGTGACTATTATCTTGCTGAATCAAACCAATTGATTTCTTCTCTGTTTCAGCGACACCCGCATTAGTGGTCATGACAAGGATGACGTTACGGAAATCCGCTTTACGGCCATTATTGTCCGTTAGCGTACCATTATCCATCACTTGCAGTAGTAAGTTGAAAATATCTGGATGCGCTTTTTCAATCTCATCAAGTAGAACAACCGAATGAGGGTGTTTGAGAACCGCATCAGTGAGTAAACCGCCTTGATCGTAACCAACGTAACCTGGAGGCGCACCAATCAAGCGACTCACAGAGTGACGTTCACCATACTCAGACATATCAAAACGAAGAAGCTCGATACCAAGTAGTTTGGACAACTGAACCGTGACTTCTGTTTTACCTACCCCCGTAGGGCCGGCAAATAAGAATGATCCGACAGGTTTATTATCAACACCCAGACCTGCACGTGACAACTTGATAGCTTCTGACAGTGCATCAATAGCATTGTCTTGACCAAACACCAGCATCTTCATCTTGTCATCTAAGTTTCTCAAGATGTCTTTGTCCGACGATGACACTGATTTCTCTGGGATACGAGCCATCCTAGCAACCATCGCTTCGATGTCTGCTACGCCAACCGTTTTCTTACGACGACTCGCTGGAGCCAGACGACTGCGAGCGCCAGCCTCATCAATGACATCAATCGCTTTATCTGGTAAATGACGCTCGTTGATGTACTTCGCCGACAGTTCAACCGCAGCACGTAGCGCTTTATTGGTGTAACGCACTTCATGGTGGGCTTCGTACTTCGGCTTTAAACCCATCAGAATCTTTGTAGTGTCATCCAATGAAGGCTCAACAACGTCAATTTTTTGGAAACGGCGAGACAATGCGCGCTCTTTTTCAAAAATGTTGCTGTACTCTTGGTATGTTGTTGAGCCGATGCAACGTAACTTACCGCTACTTAGTAGTGGCTTAATTAGGTTAGCGGCATCGACCTGACCACCAGAAGCAGCACCTGCACCAATGATGGTGTGAATTTCATCGATGAATAGGATCGCATCCTCTTCTTTTTCTAACTGTTTCAAAATTGTCTTGAAACGTTTCTCGAAGTCACCACGATATTTGGTGCCCGCCAATAACGAACCAATATCAAGTGAGTAAATCACACTATCTTGAATGACTTCTGGTACTTGGCCTTCTACGATTCGCCAAGCCAGACCTTCCGCAATGGCCGTTTTACCCACACCCGCTTCACCGACGAGCAACGGGTTATTCTTACGGCGACGGCAAAGTACTTGAATGGTACGCTCAAGCTCTTTATCTCGGCCTATCAGAGGGTCAATATTACCGGCTTTCGCCACTTGGTTAAGGTTGGTAGCAAAGCTCTCTAAGCGCTCATCTGAATTCGTCTCTTCCGGGCTGTCAGAACCGAACGAGTCCGATGAAGATGGATCTTCACTTGAGCCTGAAGCTTTCGTAATACCATGAGAGATAAAATTCACGATATCCAAGCGCGAAATGTCATTCTTCTTAAGCAGGTAGGCGGCATGAGACTCTTGTTCGCTAAATATCGCGACTAAGACGTTTGCACCAGTCACTTCATTGCGCCCAGAAGACTGAACATGGAATACCGCACGCTGAAGCACACGCTGAAAACTCAAGGTAGGTTGGGTTTCTCGTGTCTCATCACTTTGCGGGATCAACGGCGTTGTTTGATCAATGAAAATATCGAGTTCGTTACGCAAAGCATCAAGGTCCGCTTTGCAGGCTAATAAGGCTTCCTTGGCTGCATCATTTTCCAACAATGCGAGTAGGAGGTGTTCGACAGTCATGAACTCGTGACGTTTATCTCGTGCACGAGCGAATGCACCGTTAAGGCTTGACTCTAGTTCTTTATTTAGCATAAGTACCTCCCGAAAGAACAACTTGGTTGCTCGAGCAAGTCTTCTTGTTACGCTTGCTCCATCGTACATAGTAGCGGATGTTCATTTTCCCTTGAGTACATCGTCACTTGCGCTACTTTAGTTTCAGCAATTTCTGCGCTGTATGTCCCACAAATTGCCTTTCCTTCATAGTGAACCTTAAGCATGATTTGCGTTGCTTTATCAAGATCATGAGAAAAGAATCGCTCAAGTACCTCTATGACGAAATCCATAGGTGTGTAGTCATCATTATTGAGTACAACGTTGTATAGCTTCGGCGGCTGAACTTTTGTACTTTCTCGCTCCAGAAGATCAGAGTCTGGAGTCACCCATTCAAAATTTTTACTCATGGCAATTCAAAGATATCTTATCAAAGGGTTGATGTTTTCGACCTATAAAAACAATCTACCATAAGCATGCCGAGTGGTGTAGTGAGATAAGGCACCTAAATGGACTTTGATAGATAAAAAGTTGCGCCCTCATATAGAGATTAATGCACCTCTTACACTGGTGCAAATAAAGATTTTGGTCTTCAAACCGTCAGAGGCATCCCCTAATAATGGTATTGTTGCATGCAATGCATTTACCCTATCACTACGTTAATGCAAAGTAAGAGATCACAGTTATCAATTAAATTTATGCTTTCTATCACCGAAATTTCACTTTTTATTCATTTAGTAGATTCCACTAAGTTGTGCAGCTTGATCAGTATGCGCCTTCAGCATATTCAAATCATACAGTCTTTTTAACTAACCCCACGCCTCTGACCGACAAACCGTTTGCAAAGTTGTTAATCTTAAGTGAGATTTGTTTTAAAATATGACTTTGATTGTTGCATTTCACTATTGACTGCTGAGATTCATTGACTAAAGTGGAAAGTGTTGATGCATAAATCGTCATTTAAGACTGCCTTTCTTTGGGACAAAGTCTTAGATGGAACGCTCAACTCGACGTGTATTAGTGAGAACTAATAATGATACCAAGCTAAAGGTATGGCTTGGAGTAGTAAAAACATCAGTAAAATGCATGAGGGATGTAAAAGCATGGCTACAGGTACAGTAAAGTGGTTTAACAATGCCAAAGGATTTGGGTTTATCTGTTCAGATGAAGAGGAAGGAGATATCTTTGCCCACTACTCGACTATCCAAATGGACGGTTATCGTACACTGAAAGCAGGCCAACAAGTCTCATACGAGATTGAAAAAGGCCCAAAAGGTTCACACGCGAGTAGCGTTGTGCCAATAGAGAGCCAAGCCAAATAACTATATCAATCTAAATAAGTAATTGATCATTCTTGCTAGTTAAAATCGCTGATAGTTTCGGTATAGATTTTGTAAGTAATTAGAATAACGAGTTACTGCAATCTATGTCTTGCTCTAAGCTATTTTTCCGGCGCAATAAAGTGACCTGTTATTGATCTAGATTGGTATTAGAGCGCTCAATCAGACAAACCCTTCGCTCTCATTAATTTAGGCTAGTTATAGCACTGACTTTATGAAGAGGAAAATAAACCCGCTAAAGAGCGGGTTTATAGTTTATCAGCACTAAAATACGCCACCGAAGTGGCGTAAACCTAGATTATTTGATGATAGCGTTCAGAGTTGCACTTGGGCGCATTAGTGCCGCTGTCACTTCATCATCGAGTGAGTAGTAACCACCTAGTTCACCTTTCACCCCTTGAGCAGAGTTCAACTCAGAAATGATTGCGTCTTCTTGCTCTTCAAGCGCTTTTGCAACTGGTGCAAACTCAGCAGCAAGTTCTGAATCAACAGATTGCTCTGCAAGTGCTTTAGCCCAATAAGAAGCAAGGTAATAGTGACTACCACGGTTATCTAACTCACCTACCTTGCGTGAAGGCGATTTGTTATTATCCAAGAATTCACCCGTTGCTTTATCCAGTGCATCAGCGAGAACCTGCGCCTTTACATTCCCCGTCACAGCGCTTAGGTGTTCTAACGAAGCCGCTAACGCTAAAAACTCACCTAAAGAATCCCAACGAAGGTGATTTTCTTTCTCAACTTGTTGGACGTGTTTAGGTGCAGAACCACCTGCGCCCGTTTCAAACAAACCACCGCCGTTCATTAGCGGAACGATAGACAGCATCTTCGCAGATGTACCTAACTCTAGGATTGGGAACAAGTCAGTTAGATAGTCACGCAATACGTTACCCGTTACCGAAATAGTATCTAGACCTTCTTTAATACGCTCTAATGAGAACTTACATGCATCAACTGGTGCAAGGATTTTGATCTCTAAACCCGCCGTATCATGCTCAGGTAGGTATGCATGAACTTTCTTGATAAGCTCCGCATCGTGCGCACGATTTTCATCGAGCCAGAATACGGCCGGAGCACCTGTTGCGCGTGCACGCGTTACCGCTAGTTTCACCCAGTCTTGAATTGGCGCATCTTTCACCTGGCACATACGGAAGATGTCACCCTCTTCTACCGACTGCTCAAGTAGTACGGTACCAGAAGCATCAACCACACGTACGGTGCCTGCGGCATCTAGAATGAATGTCTTGTCATGTGAACCGTACTCTTCTGCTTTTTGAGCCATTAGACCAACGTTTGGTACGCTTCCCATTGTTGTTGGGTCAAATGCACCGTGCTCTTTACAGAAGTCGATTACCGCTTGGTAAATACCAGCGTAGCTACGATCCGGAATCATCGCTTTGGTGTCTTTCTGCTTACCATCCGGCCCCCACATTTGGCCAGATGAGCGAAGCATGGCTGGCATCGATGCGTCAACGATGATGTCACTTGGTACATGAAGGTTGGTAATCCCGCGATCTGAATCCACCATCGCTAGCTCTGGCTGCGTCTCGTATACCGCTAAAATAGCGGCTTCGATTTCAGATTTTTGCTCTGTCGGTAGTGATTCAATTTTTGCGTAAACATCGCCGATACCGTTGTTTACATCCACACCGAGTTCTTCAAATAGTTTGCCGTACGTAGCAAAAACATCTTTATAGTAAACCTTAACAGCATGACCGAAGATCACTGGATCAGAAACCTTCATCATGGTCGCTTTCATGTGTAGAGAAAGCAGAACGTCTTGCTGTTTCGCTTCTTCGATTTCTTTTTCAAAGAATGCAACCAGTGCTTCCTTGTTCATCACTGAACAATCAATCACTTCTTTATCTTGTAGAGGGAACGCAGCTTTTAGTTGTTTTACTGAACCATCTGCAGCGACGAACTCAATTTTAACGTCAGTTGCACCAGAAACGGTTGTCGACTTTTCACTGCCAAAGAAGTCTTGGTCAGTCATGCTTGATACGTGAGATTGAGAATCTGCTGACCATGCACCCATTGAGTGTGGATTTTTCTTCGCGTAATTCTTCACGGAAAGTGGCGCACGACGATCTGAGTTACCTTCACGGAGTACTGGGTTTACCGCACTGCCTTTAATTTTGTCGTAAGTCGCTTTGATGGCTTCTTCTTCGTAAGTATTTGGCTCTTCTGGATAGTTCGGTAAATCGTAACCTTTTACCTGGAGTTCTTTAATCGCCGCTTTTAGCTGAGGAATAGAAGCAGAGATGTTAGGAAGCTTGATAATATTTGCTTCAGGAGTCTTAGCCATCTCACCAAGCTCTGCTAGTGCATCACCAATACGTTGCTCTTGTTTTAAATGCTCTGGGAAGTTCGCAATAATACGACCCGCTAATGAAATATCACGAGTATCTACGTTGATGCCAGACGAAGCGGTAAACGATTGAATGATTGGCAGTAATGAATAGGTTGCTAGCGCTGGGGCTTCATCAGTGATTGTGTAGATAATGGTAGGTTTTTCTGTAGGCATGAAATTTCCCTATTTTTCACTCAACTAAGCTGATAACTCAGCCACTGAGTTTGTTGAATTGACGCATTGCTTAACGTTAGTAGTGCATTTCTCCTCACCAACGCAAAATGCGGTTCGCACTCTTTCTTATATTTGACTCTATATCCATGAGTGCACTTTGTGCCAAGCGCACTTTCAGCTGTATTTCTAACAGAAATCCATCACTGAAAGCGACTTAGCTATATCATTAAACAAATAACACGAAATAGTCTATTATTCTGTGCGCTTTTGTTAGTTTTAGGCGCGAAAATGATAGCGGATATCAGGAAAACATAAAACTTTCAAACACAGTTCATTTACAATTTTGCAAGGTAGTTAACATGTCATCTCGCACGGGCCATGAAAAAGGTCGTCGTAGTCACCCATCTAAACCGGGGCATTTTAAACGCTCGGCAAAGCCAAGCAACGCCACAGGACAAGGTCAAAAAAGACAAAATCGCCTAAGCCGCTCGTCATCAATAGCAAAACCTAGAATTGCCCCAGAAGATCGTAAAGTGATCATTTTCAATAAACCTTATGACACATTGAGCCAGTTTACCGATGGTGAGGGCCGTAAAACGCTTGCCGATTACATACCAGTGAAAGATGTTTACGCTGCTGGTCGGCTCGATCGTGACAGTGAGGGGCTAATGGTGCTCACTAATGATGGCATCTTACAAGCCAAACTGACGCAACCGACATCAAAATCACCAAAGACCTATTGGGTGCAAGTGGATGGGGCTCCTCAAGAAGAAGACTTAGAGAAATTACGTAAAGGCGTGGAGCTTAAAGATGGTATGACGCTGCCCGCCAAAGTAGAGGTGATGTCAACGCCGGACATCTGGGACAGAAATCCACCCGTGCGTTTTCGCGCTAACATCCCAACCACGTGGTTAGCCATTACCATTATCGAAGGACGAAATCGCCAGGTAAGACGTATGACTGCACATATTGGCTTCCCTACATTACGTTTGGTACGCTATTCCATGGGCGGGATTGTGTTGGATGATCTACAACCTGGTGAGTGGAGAGAGATTTAAGAATCGAATAGATCTAAATGAAAAAGCGAGGTGTCTGTTATATGAGAACACTTCGCCCTAATAACTTTTGCTCTTATTTTTGGTCAATCAACCATTTTTGAAATGCTTTACGCTCTTCTTCACTAGCTCTTGAATACCAAAGCTTGAGTTGAAGTGTATTTTCAGACTCTTGGACAGTGCTATCAGCAGCAACAGTCACACCAACCACAGCGCCAGTTTGTACTGCCGCGAGTTCTTCTTTCAGTGAACGAATCTTTCCAGAATCAAAAACTAAGCCTCTTTTTTGGTTGTAGTCTTTAACTAGCTGAGGAATATTGCTGTAAGGCAATGCGCCTTTAGCAGGAGGTAAAACTTCTTGATCGAATTCGACTTCATCACCATTTACAGAGATATTAAATATAGGAAGTTCTCTGTCTACGTTTTTTGAGATTTTCTCGTACTTTCGGCTTACAAGATCAACATCAATTTCCGCATTTTCAGGAACATCAACAACCATAATGTAAGGAACTGTACTGATAAATTCGCGTTTGCCTTTATCGCTCAAATACCCCGTGTAACCTAAAACGAGTTGGTTCTCACCAGCGGTAAATACAGCGTCTTCCACGCTTTCAACAACCTCTCCGTTCAAAGTATTTAGCGAAATACCAGAAGCTAAATCAAGAGCAGCCGTTGCGTATGGTGCAGAGAATAGAATAGCAAAACTCAAATACCACTTGTTCATGGACGATTCCTTAATCAATAAATGTAAAAAAGCCAGCTAAGAGCTGGCTTTTGTATAGCATAGTTAACTACGAATTAGAATGTGTAGTAAACACCAGCAGTTACGCCGTCAGCGTCAAGAGTTTTTGTACTTGTCTCGAAGTCAGCAGTTTGGTATTCAGCTAGGAATAGGATGTTGTCACGGAATGCGTAGTCAACACCAACTACTAGGTTATATGAATCAACATCAGAGATTTTAGTTACAACACCAGTGTCGCTTACACGTTCGTCAGTCGTTGCTACCGCGTAAGTAGTGTATAGACGAACAGCGTCGATTTGGTAAGAAGCTGCTACACCCATAGTCTCACCATTACCGTATTCAGAAGCCTCCCAGTAACCGTAACCTTTGTTGCCTTCAAACTGTGCGTAAGTTGCAGCTAGGTATAGGCCACCAAACTCAGCAGATGCAGATACACCTGTTAGTAAGTAGTCGACGTTTTTAGCTGCATCACCAGTGATGTATGCCGCACCGATAGAGAAGTTGTTGAATGCATAATCCGCAGAGATACCGTAAGTGTTATCAACACCATCTTCAGCTACTGTGTTGATGTCAGCTACAACAGTGAAACCTTCAACGAGTTGACCTTTGAATACAACGCCGTGACCTTTAGACTCACGGTGGTGGCCACCTGTTGAGCCCATGTAGTTACCTTCGTTTGTGATATCGTCTTTTTGGATAGCGTCTGCAGATTCTGCTAGGTCGCCAGTCTCACCGAAAGCCATACCCCAAGTGTCAGTTTTGAAGCCAACTAAAACGTCATCGAACTTAGCGTTGCTGCCGTCAGATTCGATTTCGAAAGATGCGAATGCTGTAAACTGATCGTTTAGCTTTTGCTCAGCGTCTAATTGGATTTTAGCCCAAGTAGATACGTCTGCGTCTTTCTTCTCAGAACCAACGCCATTGATATTGTCAACTTCAGATTGAGTTAGGTAGATATCTACCTCACCTTTTAGGCCCACTTTAATATCGTCGTTAGAGTAAATTTCTGCTGCATTAACAGAAGTTGCTGTAGTTGCGATAGCTAGCGCTAATAGAGTCTTTTTCATAATTAATCCACTGCCTTTTCTTAGTTCGGGATATCCTTGTCCGATTCCCTTTTTTTATATTTTTGAGGCGGCTTGTTATCGAAACGTAACAATGCTTTGCCTTCAAAATCTGGGCGTTAGAGTGCAAAAGATTACTCTGCCTGTCAAACTTTCTAAATCACATCATCAAAAAAAATAAAAACAACATAATAACAGACACTTACATCATTACAATTCCTTTATCCGACTAACATCCAAACAACCATCTTGACTTTTATACATCTAAAGACAAACCTCAATACAGTACAATACCCCTTTGAGAGGCTAAATATAAAACAAAAACAAGACAAATAAACCATACAATAGATGAATACCTTGGGTTTATGTTGCATTTGATTGACAATCAGTCTCATTTAGTTGCAGTTCATATTTTTTGTGAACAAGATCTCTATTCTTGACAAAAGCATTCCATTTCGCGAACTACTGTACAACTAGTGATGTGTGCTACTATTCGGCTCCAACGCATTTGAGGCCCGTATGCTAACCAGTAACATTCAGAAATCGATTCGAACTAGCTACCAGAATCTGCAAGCACAACTCGACAACTTTGTCCCGAGAAGAGCTCAAAACTACTTAGTTGCGGAAATAGCGAAAACGCTATGCGGGCAATACCATAAGTCCAATCGTCTTCTGGTGGCTGAAGCCGGAACCGGGATCGGCAAATCACTGTCATACTTGATGGCCGCCATCCCTGTTGCGGTTTATAACAACCGAAAAGTGGTCATTTCAACAGCGACAGTGGCGTTGCAAGAACAACTAGTAAACAAAGATTTGCCGCTATTTCGTCGCATCACTGATCGAGAGTTCTCATTTATTCTCGCTAAAGGTCGCCAACGTTACTGCTGCGCTGAAAAACTGGCTGCAGCATGTGGCGTCGATGGTGGCCAACTTGCCATGTTTGAAACTAAACCGAAGAAGAAAGACATCGAGTTGTTGGAAACCATGTATCGGTCCCTTGCGCAAGGTAAGTGGGATGGCGACCGTGATTCCTGGCCAAAATCCATCGATGACCAACTCTGGCAGCTGATCGTGAGTGATAAGCACAGCTGCAATAATAGCTTGCCGACTCACCGTGGGTGCCCTTTCCAAAAAGCACGTGCGGAACTAGACAAAAACGACGTGATCATCGCCAACCATTCTCTTGTAATGGCAGATGCGGATCTCGGTGGTGGCGTGATCTTGCCTGAACCGGAAAACACCATTTATGTGTTCGATGAGGCGCATCACTTGCCTCACGTTGCTCGCGATCATGCGTCTGCATCCGCTAGCTTAAAAGGCGCGGCAGCGTGGTTAGAGAAACTGAATCAATCCACCAGTAAGTTTTCTTCACTGGCGGATGAAAAGCGCGTGGGTCGATTTCGAAATGATTTACAAGAGTCCGTACAGGAACTGATCCCCGCGTTAAGCCAATTAACCAAGCAGTTTGACCCCGCACATTTTGAAGAAGGTATCTATCGCTTTGAGCATGGTGAACTGCCGACCTGGTTGGAAAACCAATCCAAAGAGTTGAAACAACTCAGTAAGAAAGCGAACCAAAGCGTAGCCAAAATTGCCGACTTAATTGCCGAACGCGTAAAAGATGGCGAACTGTCATCAAAATTAGCAGAGCCTGCTTTGACTGAATTGGGCTTCTATATTCAGCGTTTAGAGAACCTCGCTCAAGTTTGGCGCTTAATGGCTGAGCCCACTCGCGACAAAGGCGCACCTTTGGCTCGTTGGTTAGAGAAACACCCCGATCGTGAAGGCGATTATATAGTGAGTGTGTCTCCACTTGAGATTGGGTGGCAGTTGGATCAACAAATTTGGAGTCGCTGTATTGGTGCCGTTTTGGTTTCTGCCACAATGCGCGCACTAAACTCTTTTCAGTATTTCTGTCACCAAGTTGGGGTGGATGCGAAACCGGAGTCTGGCACACAATTTTTGGCGCTGGCCTCTCCGTTTGATTACCAAAACCAAGCAGAGTTGCTTATCCCAGCAATGCAGTACGAACCGCAAGCACCTCAGTTTACTGAATATCTTATTGAGATTTTGCCTAAGTATTTAGAAGACAACAAAGCAAACTTAGTATTATTCTCCTCATATTGGCAGATGAACCAAGTCGCAGACGCATTAAATGCGGACTTCATCAAACGCGGGTGGGCGCTACAAGTTCAGGGAGAGAGTTCTCGTGCAGAGATTCTAAAAAAACATAAAAAGCTCATTGATAAACAAAAGACCAGCATCCTATTTGGTACTGGAAGCTTCTCTGAAGGGCTCGATTTACCTGGGGAGTTGTTAGAGAACTTGATCATCACCAAAATTCCTTTCGGTGTGCCTACTTCACCGGTAGAGCAGGCGCATTCTGAATATATCGAGAAAAAAGGCGGTAACCCATTTATGCAGATCACCGTCCCCGATGCAAGTAAAAAGCTGATTCAGAGTGTTGGTCGTTTACTGCGTAAAGAGCGTGATTCTGGTAGAGTGACCATTCTTGACAGACGCTTAGTAACCAAACGCTACGGACAAGCACTCATTGACTCGCTGCCACCGTTTAAACGCAAAATAGAATATTAGAAGAAAAACCATTTATGGAAATGATTGAGCCAACCATGCTGTTGGTGTTGGCGCTTGTCGCTTTTGTTGCAGGGTTTATCGATGCTGTGGCAGGTGGAGGGGGGATGCTTACTGTGCCTGCCCTACTTTCTTTGGGGCTTCCTCCACATGTTGCTTTAGGGACAAATAAGTTGGCCGCTTCATTTGCTTCTTCTACTGCTGCTTTTACTTATTACAAAAAGCGCCTCTTTAAGCCACAATGCTGGGGCCGTGCATTTATTGCCACATTAATTGGTGCAACACTCGGTACACTTTTTGTGGATGCGATTAGCACAGAGTGGTTAGAAAAAGTATTACCGCTCATTATACTGGGTGCCGCTATGTATACCGTATTCCACAAAGCCCCCAACTCCACACACCAAAGCCCTACACCAGAACCGTGTCCATTGCTAAACAAAAAGCAGTACATGCAAGGTCTAACCATTGGGTTTTATGATGGTCTTGCTGGGCCGGGCACCGGTGCATTCTGGACAGTCAGTTCTATGGCGTTATATCGGTTGAATATTTTGCTTGCGTCAGGCTTGGCTAAAGCGATGAACTTCACCAGTAACTTCACTTCTCTTATCACTTTTGCGGTTTTAGGTCATATTAACTGGGTGCTAGGCTTAACCATGGGCGTGTGTTTAATGGCAGGGGCCTTTGTTGGTGCGCACTCTGCGATTCGATTCGGCTCTAAGTTTATTCGCCCAGTATTTGTTACTGTGGTTAGCGCACTTGCTATAAAATTGGCATATGACGCATGGTTTGTAGGTCTGACATGAACATTAATCAACTTTCAGAAAAACTAGAACAGATGTCCAAACAAGCCGCAACGCTTGACCGCCAGCGAGGTGAACATCATGTTCCACTTTTTGACGAGCGCTTGTTCCACTGCCGCTCTCGCTTACTCGTGCCTTGCGTAAAAGAAGCAAACTCGACACTGGATGCGATCATCCGGGAGCAGAACGAAGGCAAATTGACAACGTTGCGTGCCGAGTACCTTACTGAGCGATTAGTTGCGCAAATTAGTGCTATCCAACGTGAAATATCCACCACTAAAATTCGTAAGAACGAAATTAAGCATAGTAGTCACTTCCGCAAGCCTATCAATGTGCTTTATCAAGAGCTCGCTCAACACCAAGAATGGGCTCGCCGCTTAAGAGAAATGGTGTTGGAAAAGGAACGTGCGGTAGAAATAGCACCAAGCTTTATGCGTTCAGAGGCGCAGAAGGCCCTCATTGCCACAGAACAGCGATTAGAGCGCTGTCAAGCAGCGCTGCTGAAACTCGAAAATCAAATTACTCATAGGGAAAAACATCAGTAATGTCTGACCAACCAATATCACCACTTGATAGTGCGCCTGAAGAAGTCAAACTGGCCGTTGATCTTATCTATTTATTGGAAACAAACAAAATTGATCCTGCAACCGCACTTAAAGCGCTCGAAATCGTAAAAAATGACTTAGAAAACAAGCTTGTTTCAAACAAGTAGAACTGACTATTTAGAGTGACAACCTAACAGCGCTCTTATTCTTAGGCCAATTTTCAATGGTAATCTCTGACCAAACCATCCCCTTGAGAAGGATAAATAATGAAAGTAATCAGCTTTAACATTAATGGACTCCGCGCGCGTCTTCACCAGCTTCAAGCCATTATCGATAAGCATCAACCTGACGTTATCGGTCTGCAGGAAATCAAAGTTCATGACGAAGCCTTCCCTATCGAAGATGTCGAAGCAATGGGGTACAACGTTTACTTTCATGGCCAGAAAGCGCACTACGGTGTGGCGATGCTATGTAAACAAGAGCCAATCAGCGTGCAGAAGGGCTTTCCTACTGACAATGAAGAACATCAAAAACGCATGATCATGGCAACGTTTGCAGATGAAAACGGCGAGAAGGTGACAGTACTCAACGGTTACTTCCCGCAAGGTGACAATATCGCTCACGAAACCAAATATCCATACAAGCGCCAGTTCTACAAAGATCTAATGAGCTACCTAAACGGTCACCACTCCAATGATGAACAACTGATCGTAATGGGAGACATCAACATCAGCCCTATTGATGCCGATATCGGTATCGGAGAACCAAACCGGAAACGTTGGTTGAAAACGGGCAAATGTTCATTCCAGCCAGAAGAACGCGAGTGGTTACAAACACTTCTGGATTGGGGCTTTGAAGATACTTTCCGTACTTTACACCCAGAAGTCAATGACCGCTTCTCATGGTTCGATTACCGCTCTCGAGGTTTTGATGACAACCGTGGTCTTCGTATTGACGTGATTTTGGCAACGCCATCTCTTGCTAACAAATGTATCGAGTCAGACGTTGATTACGAACTACGAGGAATCGAAAAGCCGTCTGACCATGCTCCTATCTGGTCGACCTTCAAATAGCCCCTGACCTTTCACCAACGATAAAAAGAGCGCACATTGGCGCTCTTTTTATCGTTAGTATCAACCTAGTGATAAACTTTTAGCTTAATGGTCTTAGATACGCCAAGAAACGTTTCTCTGCCATTTTAAAGCACCACAGAATAATAAACGTCAACGCCATGTAGAACAGACCTGCCGTCAAGAATGACTCAAATGGCGCATAATATCTTGAGTTTACTAAGCGAGCAGCGCCAGTCAAATCCATAATGGTGATGATGCCGGCAACCGCACTACCGTGTAGCATGAAGATCACCTCATTCGAATACGCAGGTAAAGCACGGCGTAATGCGCTTGGTAAGATGATACGACGATAAGTCATAAACGGGCTCATGCCATAAGCTTTCGCGGCTTCCACTTCCCCTTTTGGTAAGCCATTGATCGCACCACGAATAATTTCCGCTGTGTAAGCTGAAGTATTAAGAACGAAAGCCACTAGCGCACAAAACCATGCATTCTCCCAAAGAGTGTCTTTTACTGGGAAGAATTGGTCCATACCGTAGTAAATGAGGTACAGCTGCACTAATAGAGGAGTCCCACGGAAAAAGTAAATAAACGTCCAAGATGGAAGACTTAATGCGTAATTGGTACTGTTACGTGCTACCGCAAGTGGAATCGACACGCCCAAACCAATCACAAGTGCTAAAGAAACCAACCATACTGTCGTCCACAATCCATCTAGGTAGACCGGGAAGCTTTCAACAATCAATGAAAAATCCATGGTTTACCTCGCGTGAATGCTGAATTTACGTTCCACAAGCTTAAGCAAGCCCGTAGAGACACTAGTAAAGAACAAGAAGATAATTGCAACTGCCATATAAAAGGTAAATGGCATCTTTGTTGTACCAGCGGCTAATGAGCTGATACGCACCATATCTTCAAGACCAATGATCGACACGAGTGCAGTCGTTTTTAGTAATACCAACCAGTTATTGCCAAAACCAGGAAGTGCATGTCGGATCATTTGAGGTAAGAGGATTCTTCTGAATGACATGATCGAGCTCATTCCATACGCTTTTGCCGCTTCTAACTCGCCTTTATCTACCGCCATAATCGCACCGCGAAATGTCTCTGCCATATAAGCACCAAAGATAAAACCGATGGTTAGTACACCCGCAATAAATGGGCTGACATCAATATAATCAGGTAAATAAGAGGTCCACTCATGATTAGGATCACTTGCTGTGAACCAATCATTGAGTGTTTCATTGATAGAATAAAGACTGTTGTTTAATAGAATTTGACCACCGAAGAAGATCAACATCATCAGAACCAAGTCTGGGATGCCACGAATAATGGTGGTGTATAGCGTCGCCATTGCTCTCGCCCACTTGTAAGGAGCAAGCTTTGCTAATGCGCCAAGCATGCCAAGAACGACAGCCAAAATCAGAGAAAGTACAGCGACTTCGATGGTTACTAACGCCCCTTTTAAGATCGAGGCTTCATATCCTTGTAAATCCAGCATAGGTGAGTTCCTAATCCCTAAAACTCAAAATCGGCCGTTAGCGACTTCTAGGAACAAGCCAACGGCCGCTTAATTACGGCTTAGTCGCCGTATACATCGTAGTTGAAGTATTTACCTGCGATTTCTTGATAAACACCTTTTTCACGTAGTGCAACGATAGCTGCATCCAGTTTCTTCGTTAGGTCTTTGTCTTGTTTACGAACCGCAATACCCATACCTTCACCAAACCATTTAGGATCAGTCAAAGACGGACCAACAAATTCATACGCTTCGCCACCAGCTTTGTTGATAACACCTTCTTCTAGCGCTGATGCATCACCCAGTACCGCAGCGATACGACCATTCGCAAGATCTAGGTAAGCTTCATCAAATGAACCGTAGCGAACGATTTCTACGTCGTCGCCGTAATTGTCAGTCAAATACTTGTCGTGTGTAGTCGCACGTTGAACACCAATTTTGACATCTTTCAGGTTATCAAAGTCTAAACCTACGCCTTTCTTAGCGATGAATTTGTTTGGAATTTGTGCGTATTTACCTGTGAAATCCACTTTCTTCTTGCGCTCTTCAGTGATCGACATTGCCGCAATGATCGCGTCATACTTACGTGCTAGCAGAGAAGGAATAATACCATCCCAGTCTTGAGCAACGATTTGACACTTAACCTTCATTTCTTCACAAAGAGCGTTCGCCATATCTACGTCGAAGCCTTTGATTGAACCATCGGTCTCGGTCCAGCTAAATGGAGGGTAAGCGCCTTCAATACCAAAGCGAACAGTTTTCCATTCTTTCGCTTGAGCTACACCAGACACTGCCGTTGCAGCAAGCGTTGCTGCTAATAGCCACTTTTTCATTTCCATACTCCTGTGATTGCTATTTTATTTGGTTTTGTTTGTTGTGCGTGCTTGGGAGGCAAGTGAATGCCGCCCACAAAAATTAGGGGCTGTTTACCTAATAAATGGATGAAATAAATTGCTGTAATCGTTGTGAATCCGGGTTAGTAAAAAGTTTCGCTGGGTCTCCCTGCTCCTCAACCAAACCTTGATGTAGAAACATAACATGATTCGATACGTCACGCGCGAACGCCATTTCATGGGTCACAACCAACATGGTTCGCCCTTCTTCTGCCAAATCTCTCATTACCCCTAAGACTTCCCCAACGAGTTCTGGGTCAAGTGCCGAAGTGGGTTCATCAAAAAGCATAACTTCAGGATCAACCGCCAAAGCACGAGCAATAGCGGCGCGCTGCTGCTGACCGCCAGATAGATGCCCTGGGTAGTAGTCTTTGCGCTCGTATAGCCCCACTTTCTTCAGTAGGACCTCTGCGTTTTCAATTGCCTGTGCTTTAGGAACACCAAGAACATGGACCGGTGCTTCTATCACATTCTCTAACACCGTGAGGTGTGACCATAAATTAAAGCCTTGAAACACCATCGCCAAGCGAGAACGAATACGTTGCACCTGCTTTTCGTTTGCAGGCACAGACTCACCCGCGCGATTGTTCTTCATTTGGATAAGTTCACCATTCACCCAAATTTCACCCGCGGTCGGTGTTTCTAATAAGTTGATACATCTAAGGAAGGTACTCTTACCAGAACCAGAAGAGCCAATGATGGAGATAACATCCCCTTTATGAGCGGAAAGAGAAATACCCTTTAGGACTTCATTTTGCCCAAATGTTTTGTGCAGGTTTTTAATATCTAGCGCTGGTACATCATTCATGCGCCTTACTCCCTGTGTTTTTTGTCACTGCAATAAGGGACTCCGCCCTCTTTGAATGAGAACAAATTATCACCACCAAACTAAAGTTGCAACAAATTATTAACCTGTACACTCTAGATAAAAAAACACATATTGCAGATTATTATTCAATAATTAGCAATGTATTCTTATTTACGCGCTTAATAAATTAAAAAACCCCTCATGAGAGGGGTTAAAGATTTCTGTAGTTTTAACAATTACCGTGACAGCTGTGTATATTTGAGAGTTCGAAGGTCAGTGTCATGCTGTGCTTTCTGACTAGGTTTAATTACAAAAGCAACAGCGTCTGTACTCTCATATTGAGAGAGCAAACTTTGAATTTCTCCCTCTGACAAGTTTACAAATTCATAAGTATCTACCGTCAACGACTGTGGGTTTTCTGACGCTAGTCCTGTTCCTGTCAAGTCCGGGATTATAATAACGCCATTATCTGGACTAGCCACAATAACATGTTCTAATGTCATAATTGTCGGGGTGCTGACGCTTTGCGTGTATTTCGCACGAACTACTAGCTCATTAGATGAATTTACGCCTTTAACATCAACGATACCATTTAGTCCCGATTTGACAATCGATGGTGCGACATCATGAGTGACCAAAGAGTCTGGTAGATTAACATCTAGAGTTCCATCTACTTGACCGACCGTTTTAAACTTCCATCCCGTACTCAATATGCCTTCAGCTTGATAATGAAACCCTTTCTCTAAACTAGAAATTGAAAACTCTTCTTCAATCGTGACATTCGGTTCATACCAAGAATATGAGTATTTCCCCTTTGATACACTAATTTTTAAAGATTCCAAATCTGATGACAGTTGATTCGACCAGTTCATATCTGTATCGAGTTGTTCGAGAGCAACAATAAACGGTTCGGAAGCCGAACCAAATTTACTAGCAAAGGTATAACCGGACAGAGTGTTGTTGGAATAACCTTTTATTAGAACTTCTTCATCTGTGTTTTTTTCTACTTCGCTTAAGTTAGACGATACAACCCCGCGATTATGTCTCGAGGATAAAAACTCGTAACTATCTGCTTGTACATTTTGCGTCGTCGCTAATACAAACCCAGTATTATGTTTAGGGGATGAGTCTGCTGTATAGCAATTATCTACCTGAGGTCTGTTCACCTGTATTAATTGCGACTCTAAGTATTTTTTCTGAATTGAAAGAGCTTTATAAAATGGATCATACCCACTCGGTGAGTCGATTACTGTAATATAACTTCCTTGCTCCAAAGGGTACTTATCCAGTCGCAGAATACCGTTAGCATCCGGTTTTTTAGTTTCAACAACGTTACCCACTGCATCGTGAATATAAACCGTTACGTCAGCCGCCTTTCTAGCATATGTATACGTGGTAACACCATTTTCTGTCACCTGTCCAAATAGAGTACAACTATCATTTGGTTTAAGTTCAGTAGTTACTTTCTGAATAAACGTCAACGTCACAACATCACTTGGGGTAGCACCGCCGCCGCCACCACCGCCACTGCCACCACCGCAACCGACCATAAGTCCTGAAATGATTGCCACTAACGGCAGCACATTAAGCTGTTTCATGTATTCTTCCTAAACTGAGCGGCAATGATTAGCCAAAAAATCGTCTTTGCTCGAAATCAAGCAAGAATGAAGCCAGCTTTTCGCACCATCTATGAATGGCATCAATAAGTTCAATTGAGCATTATTTCCGCAAAACAAAGTCTAATTTTATGCAATTTGTGTAATCGAATTACACACTAAACCACCAAGTTGTTCGCATGCCAGACACTTTCTGTAGTTTTCTTTCACATCCTTTCTTAAAGTGATCTAAATCAATCACCCCAAAGGGCTATCTTGCTAAACTCCGCCCTAATGATGAGGAATTTTTTGTGCCTTAACACAACAGGTTATTAGCTATGCTTAGGCACGTGGTATATGTGCAACAAAAAAACTAATATATAGCTAGCATAGGAAGTACCGCAGGACGCGGGTTTTAATATTCAATTCAGAATTAATAATTTTTCAAAATATATGAGGAATCTATGTCAGACGCAGTAAATAAAGCGCACTCTGATTCAGATATTGAGACGAAAAGCTATCAAGAGCTTCATCGTCCATCTTCTGAGTTCGCAAGCCGTTCAGACTACCTAGATCACGAACTGCAAATCATGAAACCACGCCGCTACGCATTGAACTTGCCAGGTCGTGATTTCCGTTTTGAGCTTGAAGACCTTGTTCCTGCACTTGCTGGTACTATCGGTATTATCGCGATGTATTCTGCGGTAATGATGTCTTGGGCTGAAGGTCTTACAGCTGCATGGGATCACGTTAGCTTAGGCAAAGAGTTTGCTATCGAAGTTGCACGTGTAGAAATGCTTATCCCTGCATTCCTTTTCTGTGTACTTGCTTCTGGTTTTATTAACCCTAAAGCCAACCTTGCCGGTAACCACGGTCCAATGATCCCTCTAATTGGTACCATCGCTCTCGCGGGTGCTCACCCTCTTGCATTGGCAATCTTGATCGGTGTATTCGGTCTTCTACTGAGTTTCCTAAAAGGTGGTTCCAAACTGGTGAACCTCACCTCTGAAGGTACCGCCGGTGGCTTGCTTATCTTCTTAGGCTTAACGGGTACGATGAGCCAAATCACCTCAATTCAGGAGTGGGCTGTTGGCCTTCAATCTGACACGGTAGCTGCAGGTAGCATGGGTTACGTTGGTCTTATCGTTCTTGCGGTAACGATCGTACTGTACGCTTACCTTGCAAAAGTAAACAAGCGTTGGCTTGCAATCCCTGTGTGTGCGTTCACCGGTCTATCAATTGCGCTCGTTCTAGGTGCCGGTTTTGACATTAAATTCGTCACTGAAACCGGTCTACCTAACCTAAACCCAGTTTACTGGTGGGGCAGCACTGAAGAAGGTTGGATGCTAGGTTTGCCTAACGTCGAACACTTCATCGCGTCGCTACCATTTGCAATCCTTGCGGTAGCAATGTGGTCACCAGACTTCCTAGGTCACCGTATCTTCCAAGAACTTAACTACCCTAAAAAGACTGAAAAAGTACTGATGGACGTAGATGACACGATGACGATGTGTTCTATCCGTCAAATGGTTGGTACTGCGGTAGGTGGCGGTAATATCACCTCATCTTGGGGGACGTACATGATCCCTGCAGCTATTGCTAAACGCCCAATCCCTGCAGGTTCAATCCTACTAGGCTTGATCGTTATGGTTGTTGCTATCCTTGGCTTCCCAATGGACGTTGCGGTATGGCCACCGGTAATGCGCGTCGCTCTGCTAGTCGGTGTATCTCTACCTCTTCTTGAAGCGGGTATGCAGATGGTTAAAGATTCGAAAGATTCACAAGCAGCGGGCATCTGTATCTTCGGTTCAGCGGTTGTTAACCCTGTACTGGCTTGGGCACTAACGATGCTTCTTGATAACAACGGTCTAATTGGTGACAAAGAGCGTGCTTCACGTCTATCGTTTGTCGATAAGATTGTTATCCCTGTTGGCGTTCTAGCTATCTGTTTGGTCGCGATGCTTGCGGTTGGCATGCTGGAAGCTCAGTTCGGCATTCCTGCTCTATTGTAAGCTTATTGCTCAACTTTGATATGGGTAGCGCTTGTCGCTACCCAATTTTTATCGATTATTTTTAGTGTTTATTGATTTAGTTTAAGGTTTGCAAAAAAAGTTTAGTATAGTCTGAAATTGTTGTATGATAGAACCCACATTAAATGCAGTGACAATATTTATAGTTTTATGACCCAAACTATCTTATTTAAGACTATAAATATTGTTATTCATTAAGAGTGTACTGTTCTCCAGGTAACGTTGGAGATAGCTGGCTCAACGGCGAAACCAGTACGTGTTTTTTCTACTAAAAAGGTAGGTATGTCATGGCAGAGCAATTTGCTAAAGCTTGGGAAGGTTTTGTTGCGGGTGAGTGGCAAAACGAAGTTAACGTTCGTGATTTCATCCAAAAGAACTACGCCCCATATGAAGGCGACGAATCTTTCCTAGTTTCTGAAGGTACTGAAGCAACCAACACGCTTTGGGCTAAAGTAATGGAAGGCATCAAAATTGAGAACGCGACTAAAGCACCACTTGATTTCGATACTGACGTTATCTCTACCATCACTGCTCACGATGCAGGCTACATCGAAAAAGATCTAGAAATTATCGTTGGTCTACAAACAGAAAAACCACTTAAGCGTGCAATCATCCCTAACGGTGGTGTACGCATGGTTGAAGGTTCTTGCAAAGCATACGGTGAAACTCTTGACCCTATGATTTCAAAAATCTACTCAGAATACCGTAAAACTCACAACGCTGGTGTTTTCGATATCTACACTCCTGATATCCTAGCTTGTCGTAAATCTGGTGTACTGACTGGTCTTCCAGATGCGTACGGTCGTGGTCGTATCATCGGTGACTACCGTCGTGTTGCACTATACGGTATCGACTTCCTAATGAAGGACAAGCTAGCTCAATTCAAATCTCTTCAAGAGCGTTTTGAGAACGGCGAAGATCTAACTGCAACGATGCAACTTCGTGAAGAAATTGCAGAGCAACACCGTGCTCTAGGTCAAATCAAGCAAATGGCTGCTAAGTACGGCTTTGATATTTCTGAGCCAGCTCAAACTGCTCAAGAAGCTATCCAGTGGACTTACTTCGGCTACCTAGCTGCTGTTAAATCACAAAACGGTGCTGCAATGTCTCTAGGTCGTACTTCGACTTTCCTAGACATCTTCATCGAGCGTGATATCGCTGCTGGCAAGATCACTGAAGAACAAGCTCAAGAAATGATCGACCACTTCGTAATGAAGCTACGTATGGTTCGTTTCCTACGTACTCCTGAGTACGATGAGCTATTCTCTGGCGACCCAATCTGGGCTACAGAATCAATGGGTGGTATGGGTATCGACGGTCGTACACTAGTGACACGTACAAACTTCCGTTTCCTAAACTCTCTATACACTATGGGTCCTTCTCCAGAGCCAAACATCACTGTACTTTGGTCTGAGCAGCTACCTGAAGGCTTCAAACGTTTCTGTGCGAAAGTGTCTATCGATACTTCTTCTATCCAGTACGAAAACGATGATCTAATGCGTCCTGACCTACAATCTGACGACTACGCAATTGCATGTTGTGTATCTCCAATGATCGTTGGTAAGCAAATGCAGTTCTTTGGTGCGCGTGCTAACCTTGCTAAAACGATGCTTTACGCAATCAACGGCGGCGTTGATGAGAAGCTAAAAATGCAGGTTGGTCCTAAGTCTGAAGCAATCACTGACGAAGTTCTAAACTACGACGACGTGATGGCTCGCCTAGACACATTCATGGATTGGCTAGCGAAGCAATACGTGACTGCGCTAAACAGCATCCACTACATGCACGACAAATACAGCTACGAAGCGTCTCTAATGGCTCTTCATGACCGTGACGTTCGTCGTACTATGGCATGTGGTATCGCAGGTCTATCTGTTGCAGCTGACTCACTATCAGCAATCAAATTCGCAACAGTTAAACCAATCCGCGACGAAGATGGCATTGCAATCGACTTCGAAATCGAAGGCGATTACCCTAAATTCGGTAACAACGACGCACGCGTTGATGACATCGCATGTGAACTTGTTTCTACGTTTATGGGCAAAATCCGTAAACTTAAGATGTACCGTGATGCAATCCCAACTCAGTCTATCCTTACTATCACTTCAAACGTTGTGTACGGTAAGAAAACAGGTAACACTCCAGACGGTCGTCGTGCTGGTGCTCCTTTCGCTCCTGGTGCAAACCCAATGCACGGTCGTGATGAGAAAGGTGCCGTAGCATCACTAACTTCTGTAGGTAAACTACCGTTTGCTGACGCTCAAGATGGTATCTCTTACACCTTCTCTATCGTGCCAAACGCACTAGGTAAGGATGAAAATGCACAACGTTCTAACCTTGCTGGTCTAATGGATGGTTACTTCCACCACGAAGCGGGTATCGAAGGTGGTCAACACCTTAACGTGAACGTTCTTAACCGCGCAACGCTAGAAGACGCAGTTAAGCACCCTGAGAAATACCCTCAGCTAACAATCCGTGTATCTGGTTACGCTGTTCGCTTTAACTCTCTAACTGCAGAGCAACAAGCTGACGTAATCGCACGTACATTCACTGAGTCTCTATAAGACCGGTTGAATTAACACGTTAATTAATACAACAAAGGCCGATGCTGGAAAGCATCGGCCTTTTTTTGTATACACCTCTCGAGTTGTGACATTGCTTAGGATTTTGTTCGCAATCTTCCGTATTATGCGAAAAAAGCTAGCAAATGAAGTATATGAAGCTCAATAAATTAATTGCCCTCGCCTTGCTTTCACCAACTGCGATTGCCTCTACGAAATCCACAGTCTCTTTTGTTTTAGATAACGATGGCATCTTTGGTGTTGATCAGGACTACACTAACGGTGTTTTTCTTTCTTATACCACCGCACAACTCGCGCAAGATAGCGAATGGAAGTGGTTCACCCTTAATAGCCAGCCTAACGTTGACAAAGTAGAATTGGTATTAGGCCACAAAATGTGGACCCCTAGTGATATTGAAGCCGACTACCCTCTTGCTGATGATCGCCCCTACGCCGGCTATCTCCATACAGAAATCAACTATATTTCCCTCACAGCAGATCAAGCCGTTCGTTATAACTTCACCATTGGTGCAACAGGTGAAAGCTCTCTTTCCGGCAAAGCCCAAGATATTGTCCATGGAATAACAGGCTCAACCGACCCGCAAGGTTGGGAGTATCAAATTGATGACGAAATCGCGTTTAGTGTTGGCTACCGTGCATTTAACAAATTAATGCGCAGTGAAGGCAAAGATATTCAGTGGGAAATCACCAATGTGAATGACTTCAATGTCGGTAACTTTCGTAGCGACATCTCGCAAGGTGTCATGTTCCGTTGGGGGAGCAACTTAGCCAATAGCCTAGGGGCTGCCAACATCAGTGTTGAAAGCCCATTTTCAGCCAGTATGTTAGCCAAAAGCACGTCGAGCTGGTTTCTGTATACGGGCTTTGAAGGACGCTATCGATTCAACGACATCACTATCGAGGGTGACCGTTCAGGTATCCCTGAGCCAACCGAGCCTTATGACGTCACACTGCAAAACTGGCAAGCCAGTGCCGTTACGGGCGCCGCTTGGTACAACCAACACTTTGGTGCAAGCTTAACTTTCACTATCAAAACACCTGATTATAAACAAGCGCAAACGGATGTTTATGGCACTGGTTCTTTCTCATTATTCGCTTTCTTTTAGTTGAGTACCTATCTATCCAGATAGCCCGGTGTGTGAGCTCTCATTCGCCGCTTTCTGGACTCACGATCTAAGCAACCAAAACTCTCTAAGACTGTTTTAACCCTGCAATTTGTAATAAAATGACAGGCATAATCTATTAGAAATGAGAGCAAAAGATGTCAACAACTGGTCGTATTCACTCATTTGAGTCATGTGGTACCGTAGATGGACCTGGTATTCGCTTTATCGTCTTCTTGCAAGGTTGTTTAATGCGTTGTAAGTACTGCCACAATCGTGATACTTGGGATACACATGACGGAAAAGATGTCACGGTTGAAGAAATTATTGCCGAAGCAAAAACCTACCGTCACTTCATGAATGCGTCCGGTGGCGGCATCACTTGTTCTGGCGGTGAAGCGATGCTTCAACCTGAATTTGTTCGAGATTTCTTCCGCGCGGCACAAGCCGAAGGCATTCACACTTGCCTAGACACAAACGGCTATATCCGCAAGCACACTGACGTTGTGGATGAAGTTCTGGATGCGACCGATCTGGTTATGCTTGACCTAAAGCACATGAAAGATGAGATTCATCAGGACTTTATAGGTGTGTCTAACCGTCGTGTTTTGGATTTTGCTCGCTATCTACATAAGCGCGGCCAAAAGACTTGGATTCGTTACGTCGTTGTTCCTGGTTACACTGATGAGCCTGAAGCGGCGCACATGCTTGGTGAGTTTATCAAAGACATGGATAACATCGAGAAGGTTGAGCTGTTGCCTTACCACAAGTTAGGCGCACACAAATGGGAAGCTCTGGGGCTTGAATACCCGTTAGAAGGGGTAAATCCACCGCCAAAAGAGACGATGGATGAAATTCAATCGATTCTTTCTCAATATCACTCGAACGTGAAGTACTAATTCAAATTAGGCAAATAAAAGCATCAATACCAGCGCAGTCGCTGGTATTTTTCTATGGTAAGCAGAGCGCTCTAGTATCTTAAGTAGGGAAAATGAGACATGGATTGGTTTAATTTAGTTTCAACTATCGTTGTCATTTGGGTCGTTACGGCGTTTTGTGTGTCCGATTTTCGCAAAGTCGTTTGGCCCAAAATGGTACAAGAGAAGCCTTTTCAGCACTTAGTCTTTACTACCTTATTCTTGTTAATTGTTCTGTGGTCTGCGCAAGCTAGCGTAAAAGAAGGTTTGCAAATTCACTTTCTCGCAATCACAACGCTGACCATGATGTATGGTTGGCGCATGGCTTTCTTGCTGTGTATTCTAGCAATGCTTGCTAATCATCTGCTGCATGATACTCCATTGCTTATGCTGCCAACTTCGCTTGTATTGTCTGCCCTCATTCCCATATTGATTAGCCAGCTTGTTTTCATTCTCAGCTATCAATTCCTACCAAGAAATATATTCGTTTTCATTTTTGTCGCTGGCTTCTTCAATGGGGCAATCACAGGTAGCTTACATTTGCTAGGCAACGCCTTTTACCACCTCTATATCGGCCACTACGACTGGCAAACTATCTTAGATAACTACTTTGCTTTTGTTCCTCTACTTGCCTTCCCTGAAGGGATGCTTAACGGCATGGCATTAGCGGTACTGAGCGTTTTCAAACCTGAATGGTTAAGGGCTTTCTCCGACAGAGACTATATTTACAATCACTACCACAAGTAAATCACTTGTTACCCGACGCAATGTCAAAGCTTCCCCATCTGAGTGTGACCTCATCAAACCTGTTAACAAGTTACTTTAAATGAATCAAATTCGACAATTATTGCCTTTTTTCATATTAAATATGTATTGAGATCATGTTTCATCAATGTATGAAGCGTTAACCTAAGCACATTAAAAATGTATTAGATTATTTAGTGAGGTCACCATGGAAATGTCAAACGCTCAACGTTTGATCCTATCAAACCAGTACAACCTAATGTCTCAACTGGATCCACATAACGCTCCTAAATACAAGCGCCTACAGACTATCGTCGAGCGAGGTTATGAGCTACAAATGCGTGAGTTGAACAAAAATTTTGGCTGTATTACAGAAACAGAATGTCGTGAAATCATCGACATCATGGAAATGTATCATGCAATGCAAGAATCAAATAAGATGCTTGATGATGAAGAGCAAGGCAAGGTTGATCAGCGTCGCTTACAGTTCTTAGGTTTTGACATTGCAACCGAAGCTCAACAAGTGCATTACACACGCTTCCTTGTCGATTCAGAAGGTCTGTACCCTCAATTTGATAAAGCAGACCACCACTTCAATAGCCAGATGCCGATGTTAGAAAAATACCGCCGAATGCTGAGAACATGGCGCAACTGCCCTCGCCAATATCACCTTTGTGCAAATGAAATGGCGCAAATTTTTAGCGCATAATTGCCCAAGCAACGGATAAGGGGAGCATTAGCTCTCCTTTTATTTGCTAAGCGTCTCCCCCCTCCCCCATATTCCTCTTTCCCCATACTGCCATCGACTCACAATCAACCTAAGTCGAACTCTCACGGCAAATTATTGATTTGGCTGCAACTCATTCACAGGATAAATTCCTCCTGCTATCACAGCCTGACTCACAACCCACTTCAGCAATAAATTCATAATTGTTAAGCAAAATTGCAAATCCCCGACTAGGCTTAGAGATAGAAAGGGAGTGATTGAAAGGTCTCTATTCATCACACTTCGTTGCAGTGATAATTACCCATAAAGCAAAATCTTTGATGTTGTCTATCATGCTGTTAGCACAAACTAAACGAGATAACCGGGTGTATTACTGTGTACAACGAAGGCCAAATGTAATGGCAGAGAAACCTGCTTCAACGTTCGTCGGTAGACTGACTATTAAAGGGGAAAGCGACATGAGTATTTTCGACCACTATCAATCAAGATATGAAGCTTCAAAAGATGAAGAGATGTCGTTGCAGGATTTCTTATCCCTGTGTAAAGACGACAAAAGCGCATATGCCAACGCGGCAGAACGATTGCTGATGGCAATTGGGGAGCCCAAAGTCATTGATACAGCTCTCGATCCTAGGCTGAGTCGCATTTTCTCGAATCGAGTCATATCACGTTATGAAACATTTAAAGATTTCTATGGTATGGAAGATGCCATAGAACAAATCGTCTCTTATTTAAAACATGCTGCACAAGGCTTAGAAGAACGTAAACAGATTCTATACCTCCTTGGTCCAGTGGGCGGTGGTAAGTCGTCGTTAGCTGAAAAACTCAAGGCTTTAATGGAAAAGATGCCGATCTATGTACTAAGTGCAAATGGCGAGCGTAGTCCCGTTAATGACCATCCATTCTGCCTATTCAATGCAATAGAAGACGGTGAAATTCTTAAAAAAGAATATGGCATCGAAAAGCGTTACCTACGCTCGATCATGTCACCATGGGCAGCGAAACGCTTACATGAATTTGGTGGAGATATCACTAAGTTCAAAGTATTGAAAGTACGCCCATCCATCCTAGATCAAGTTGGTATCGCCAAAACTGAGCCAGGTGATGAGAACAATCAGGACATCTCATCATTGGTTGGTAAAGTTGACATCCGCCAGCTAGAACATTTCTCCCAAGATGATCCAGACGCGTACAGCTACTCTGGCGCGCTTTGTAAGGCGAACCAGGGCTTGATGGAATTCGTGGAGATGTTTAAAGCCCCAATCAAAGTGCTTCATCCTCTTTTGACGGCAACGCAGGAAGGTAACTTCAATGGCACTGAAGGGCTATCCGCGATTCCATTCGACGGTATGATTCTGGCTCACTCAAACGAGTCTGAGTGGCAAACGTTCCGCAACAACAAAAACAATGAAGCGTTCCTCGACCGGGTCTACATTGTAAAAGTACCTTACTGTCTACGCGTATCTGAAGAAGTGAAGATCTATCAAAAACTGCTTGAAAACAGTGAGCTTTCTAAAGCACCTTGTTCACCAAGCACACTCGAGACTTTAGCTCAGTTCAGTATTCTTTCACGACTTAAAGAGCCTGAAAACTCTTCGATTTTCTCAAAAATGCGGGTCTATGATGGGGAAACACTAAAAGATACCGATCCAAAAGCGAAGAGCTACCAAGAGTACCGCGACTACGCAGGTGTCGACGAAGGCATGAAGGGTCTATCAACGCGTTTCGCGTTTAAGATATTATCTCGCGTGTTTAACTTCGATCAAACAGAAGTCGCGGCGAACCCGGTTCACCTCTTCTACGTTATTGAACAACAGGTAGAGCGTGAACAATTCCCATCTGAACTCGCAGAAAAGTACCTCGAATTCTTGAAAGGTTACCTAGTACCTCGCTATGTAGAATTTATTGGCAAAGAAATTCAAACGGCTTATTTAGAGTCGTACTCTGAATATGGTCAAAACATCTTTGACCGCTATGTAAGTTACGCAGATTTTTGGATTCAAGACCAAGAGTATCGAGATCCAGAAACTGGCCAACTGTTTGACCGCGGATCTCTTAATTCCGAGTTAGAAAAAATCGAAAAGACCGCTGGCATTTCAAATCCAAAAGATTTCCGAAACGAAATCGTCAACTTTGTGCTTCGTGCGAAAGCGAATAACAATGGTCAAAATCCTGTTTGGACCAGCTACGAAAAACTGCGCACAGTGATTGAGAAGAAAATGTTCTCCAATACAGAAGAACTACTTCCGGTTATCTCATTTAATGCGAAAACCTCTTCTGAAGATCAGAAGAAACACGACGACTTTGTCGCTCGCATGATGGAAAAAGGCTATACCGAGAAACAGGTTCGCCTACTTTCTGAGTGGTACCTACGAGTACGTAAGTCATCCTAACCCAGCGAATGAGTTAGGTCGCTTGTGAAACATGAAGAGGGCTATTTCATGGCGCAATTTATAGACCGCAGGCTCAATGGTAAGAATAAGAGCGCTGTTAATCGACAGCGCTTCTTGAAACGCCATAAAGAGCAGATCAAAGAGTCGGTAGCAGACGCAGTGAATCGACGCTCGATTACGAATACGGAAACGGGCGAAGACGTCTCAATACCACACAAAGACATTAACGAACCCATGTTCCATCAGGGTAAAGGTGGGATGCGTGAGCGTGTGCATCCGGGCAACGACCAATTTACCACTGGTGACAAGATCGAGCGTCCGAAAGGCGGTGGTCAGGGCGGCGGGGCTGGTGAAGGCAATGCTAGTCCTGACGGTGAAGGCCAAGACGAGTTCGTATTCCAAATATCGAAAGATGAATATCTCGACATCTTGTTTGAGGATCTTGAACTGCCAAACTTAGAGAAAAATCAGATTGCCAAAATTACCGAATGGAAAACACATCGAGCAGGCTTCCAAACTGCGGGGATTCCATCGAATATCGCCATTATCCGTTCACTACAGCAATCACTGGCGCGACGAACCGCAATGACTGCGGGCAAAAAACGCCTTTTGCATGAGCTTGAAGTGGAGCTCACTCGTATCGAACATATCGAGCCAGCTCAAAAGCTCGAAGAGAATCGGTTAAGAAAAGAAATCGCAGAGCTTCGTAAAAAAATAGATAATGTGCCATTCATCGATACATTCGACTTACGTTTTAAGAACTACGAAAAACGCCCGGTTCCATCAAGTCAGGCCGTGATGTTCTGTTTAATGGACGTTTCAGGCTCCATGGATCAAGCGACGAAAGACATCGCTAAGCGTTTTTATGTACTTCTATACCTATTCTTAACCAGAACTTATGAGAACGTTGAGGTGGTGTATATTCGCCACCATACTCAAGCGAAAGAAGTCGATGAGCATGAGTTTTTTTACTCACAAGAAACCGGGGGTACCATTGTATCTAGCGCACTCAAACTGATGGATGAAATTGTCAAAGACCGCTACCCAGTTGGTCAGTGGAATATCTATGCCGCGCAAGCATCCGATGGCGATAACTGGGCTGACGATTCCCCAAGGTGTCGTGATTTATTGGTCAATCGCTTATTACCCAATTGCCAATATTATTCGTATATCGAAATCACTCGACGATCACACCAAACACTATGGCATGAATATGAAAAGCTGACAGAAGCATTTCCAAACTTCGCCATGAAAAACATTCGCTCTGTGGAGGATATCTTCCCAGTCTTCCGTGAACTATTCCAAAAAGAAACGGCGTAAGGAGGCTAGCGATGAATACCGCAACGAACAACCTCTCGAGGGAGGCCGCAAATAAGCGAAGAGACAACATGCTACCAGATGGGCCAGATTGGACGTTCGCCCTTCTGGAGCGTTACCACAAAGAAATCAAACGTGTTGCTGAGTTTTACCGTCTCGACACTTACCCTAACCAAATTGAGGTCATCACTTCAGAACAGATGATGGATGCCTATTCCAGTATCGGTATGCCTATTAACTATAACCACTGGTCATTTGGTAAAAAATTCATTCAAACAGAACAGAACTATAAGCATGGGCAAATGGGGCTAGCGTATGAAATCGTGATCAATTCCAACCCATGTATCGCCTATCTGATGGAAGAGAATACCATCACTATGCAAGCCTTGGTTATTGCTCACGCTTGTTATGGACATAACTCTTTTTTCAAGGGCAACTACTTGTTCCAAACTTGGACGGATGCAAGCTCAATTATCGATTATTTGCTGTTTGCGAAGAAGTATATTGCAGAGTGTGAAGAGCGTTATGGCGTCAAAGAAGTAGAGCAGCTGCTTGATTCCTGTCATGCGTTAATGAACTTTGGTGTAGACCGTTATAAACGCCCGGAAAAGATTTCTATTAACGAAGAAAAAGCACGCCAGGAAGAACGTGAAGCCTATCTACAGTCTCAAGTTAACGATTTGTGGCGAACGGTACCGCAAGCAAAAACAAAAGACGAAGATATTAAGGTTCGCTTTCCTACTGAGCCTCAGGAGAATTTGCTCTATTTCTTCGAAAAGCATGCGCCCCTACTTGAACCTTGGCAACGAGAGATCGTCCGTATCGTTAGAAAAGTGAGTCAGTACTTCTACCCTCAGAAACAGACTCAAGTGATGAATGAAGGCTGGGCAACATTCTGGCACTACACCATTCTGAATCACCTCTATGATGAAGGCATCGTTTCAGAAAAGTTCATTTTGGAGTTTCTGCATAGCCACACGAGCGTGGTAGCACAACCACCATACAACAGCCCTTATTTCAACGGCATCAACCCTTATGCGCTCGGTTTTGCGATGTTCCGAGACATTAAACGCATTTGTGAAGAGCCGACGGACGAGGATAAAGAGTGGTTCCCCGACCTCGCAGGTTCTGACTGGTTAGACGCCCTGCACTTTGCAATGCACAACTTCAAAGATGAAAGCTTCATCAGTCAGTACCTATCGCCAAAATTGATGCGCGATTTCAAACTGTTTGCTATCAACGACGATGACCGTAAGAACTACATTGAAGTTGCTGCCATTCATGATGAAATGGGTTACAAACGCATCAGAGAAACACTGGCTGCGCAGTACAATTTGGCAAACTTAGAGCCAAACATTCAGGTATTTAATGTCGACGTCCGTGGTGACCGTTCATTGACTCTTCAATATGTACCCCATAACCGCATCCCTCTAGCGAAAAGCTATGAAGAGGTATTGAAGCACGTTTATCGATTGTGGGGCTTTGACGTTATTTTAGAGGAGATCAAGGATACAGGACATAGAGAAATCCTTTCTACCTGTCCTAAACGAAATCAGTACGAAACAAATATCTAAAGGGCTTTCGCACAAACCGATACGCTTGATCCTAAAACCAACTTAGAAGATGACACTAAAAAACAAAAGGCTCCTAATAACATAGGAGCCTTTTATCGTTAGCATTTTATCAATAGCTATTGCGCTTGCTTAGCCACGATGGCCCTTACGGTGTCGAGATCTTCTTGAGTATCTACACCGGCTGCTGGCGCATCTTTTGCTACCGCAACGTGAATTTTCTGACCATACCAAAGCACTCGAAGTTGCTCTAAACACTCGATTTGTTCAATGGCACTTGGCGCCCAATTTACGTAGGTATTAATAAAACCTGCTCGATACGCATAGATGCCGATATGACGCATCAGAGGATTAGCAATCGTCTTCTCTTGCTTGGCGAAGTTATCGCGATCCCAAGGGATGGTCGCACGACTGAAGTACATCGCGTAGCCACGTTCATCAGCCACCACTTTAACGGCGTTTGGATTGAAAACTTCATCTTCTGACTCAATTTCAACCGCTAATGTAGCCATCGGAGCATCACAGCCTGCTAAATTATCCGCCACTTGACGAATAATAGATGGCGGGATTAATGGCTCATCACCCTGAACGTTAACTATGATGTGATCCTCAGGGATCGACATCTTTTCTACCACTTCCGCTAAACGTTCCGTGCCAGACTCGTGGTTTGGTGATGTCATGCAAACCTTGCCACCAAACTGTTCTGCCGCTGCAGATACACGCTCATCGTCAGTGGCGATAATCACATCAGCTGCACCTGCTTGCAATGATTGCTCGTAAACCCACTGAATCATTGGCTTACCACCAATGTCTGCCAATGGTTTGCCAGGTAAACGGCTAGATGAGTAACGCGCTGGAATAACAACCGTAAAAGACATTAACGTCCCTCGTCCATGCTCATGGTTCTTGCTTCAGGCTCAAGCAGAACAGGAATACCCTCTTTGATTGGGTAAGCAAGGCGATCCAATTTGCAGATCAACTCTTGATTATCTTTATCGTACGTCAGCTTACCTTTGCACACAGGGCAAGCTACAATCTCAAGCAGACGGTGATCCATAAGTCGCTTTAACCTCTTTTATTCGTTTTAAAATTCGCTCTGCATCCGTTGGTTCGAACTGAGCAGAAACAGGCAGATACCACCAATTGTCTTGCGCATAACTCTCGCATTTAACGGCATCTTTTTCTGTCATAATCACATTCGCCCCTTGTTGGGCCAATGTTTCTAATTCTTGTTGATCAAAGTCCTGGTGATCAGCAAACCCCTTGGTGACTTTGACATCCGCATTCATAACGTTAAGTGTATGAAAAAATCGTGGTGGGTGCCCAATGCCGGCAAACGCCACTATATCTTTCAACTTTGTAACATCCACTTGCTGTTTGGTCTTTAGATTGATGGCGTTCGATGGCGCAAGAGACATCGCAATTTCACCTTGCTGCGCATGACCACCATTCGTAATGATGAAATCCACGCTTTCAAGCCGCTCCACCCCTTCTCGCAACGGGCCTAGCGGAATCAAACTTTCATTTCCAAAGCGTCGGTTGCCATCGACAATCACAAGCTCAATGTCACGCTCTAGCGCATAATGCTGAAGACCGTCATCTGTGATGATGATATCAACCCCGGTATCAAGCAAAGCCTTTACGGCATTCGCACGTACGGGGTCAACAGCCACTTGCGCCCCCGTTCTGCGATAAATAAGCTTTGGTTCATCACCACAATGCTGGGCTGGCGTATTCGCATCTAAAATGAGTGGGTATTGCAAAGCTTTTGCGCCATAACCACGAGACACCACGCCTGGCTTGTAGCCAAGTCTTTTCAGTTGTTCCACCAGCCATACTACAACTGGTGTTTTACCATTACCACCTGCTGTAATGTTACCCACCACCACAATAGGTACTGGCGCTTTATAAGCTTGTTTTTTACCTGATTGATATTGCCGGCGTTTGAATTTGCTGATCGCGCCAAACAACAGACTTAGTGGCCACAAAAGTGGCCAAAAAAGGTATTTGAAAGGGTGGTTTTCAAACCAGATTTTCTCAATCACAGTGCTTAACCACCAAACTGAATGCGGTGAAGCTGCGCATAGGCACCATCTTTTGCAATCAAATCAGCGTGTGTACCGCGCTCAACAATAGCACCCTCATCCACAACCAAAATTTCATCTGCTTTTTCAATGGTCGACAGACGGTGGGCAATAACGAGAACCGTCTTATCTTTTTGCAGCTCATCTAATGCGGATTGAATTGCACGTTCAGATTCCGTATCCAGTGCCGAAGTGGCCTCATCAAGGATGAGAACTGGTGCATCACGCAACAGCGCTCGAGCGATCGCCACACGTTGGCGCTGACCACCAGAAAGACTGGCACCATTTTCACCAATCATGGTGTCGAGACCCTTTTCCATTTTACTGATAAATTCCATTGAGTGGGCTAAGGTAGCCGCCCTTTCAATGTCTTCAGTTGTATACTTAGCTTCTGTTGCGTAAGCGATGTTATTGGCAATCGTATCGTTAAACAAATGAACATTCTGAGAAACCAATGCAAATTGCTCACGCAGGTTCTTCAGCTCGTAATCCCGAATATCATGACCATCAAGAGTAATAGATCCATCACTCACATCGTAGAATCGGTTGAACAGGTTCGCAATGGTACTCTTACCTGAGCCTGAACGACCAACTAACGCGACGGTTTTTCCACGAGGAATATCAAAGCTGATGTTCTCAAGCGCAGGTTTTTCCGCACCCACATAGGTAAAGCTTACGTTTTTTACCGATACGTCACCTTTCGCGCGCTCAACGGTAAATTTGCCTTCGTTCTTCTCTGGCTCTAGATCGACTAACGCAAATAAAGTTTGGCTCGCGGCCATACCACGTTGGAATTGTGACGTGACGCTAGTTAGTGCTTTAAGCGGGCGCATCAAGCCAAACATTGCCGAGAACACCACCGTGAAAGTACCTGGCGTCAATTGTTCTTTAATCGAATCGATGCTTGCTAGGTACAAAACAACCACAATCGCGATAGATGCAATCATCTGAATGATAGGGTTAGCTGCAGCCTGAGCGGTCACCAACTTCATGCTTTGCTGACGCATTTGGTTGCTCACTTTCTCGAAACGTTTGCCTTCGATATCCTGACCACCGTAACTCAATACAACTTTGTGACCTTTCAGCATTTGCTCTGCCGATGCCGTCACATTACCCATCATGGTTTGCATATTCTTGGAGATCTTTCTGAATCGCTTCGAAACAACACCAATCCCCCAAGCGACCAAAGGCGCGACTGCAAATAGAACTAACGATAATTGCCAGCTATTATAAAACATCAGTACCAATAGACCGATAATACTTGCACCTTCGCGGACAATGCTCACTAGCGCCTGGCTGGTCGCTGCAGACACTTGCTCAGAGTCATAAGTAATACGGGACAGCAAATTACCTGTTTTTTCCTTATCAAAGTAGGAAACTGGCATGTGCATGAAATGGTTAAACACCATTCGACGAACCAGCATAACCACATTGCCGGATACCCAACTCAAACAGTAGGTAGAGACAAAACCACTCACACCACGAATAAACATCATGGCGAAAACGATCAGAGGAAGCGTACGCAAAAAGTCTGATTCCGCATTACCAAAACCTTCATCAAGAAGCGGTTTTAGAAGTGAAATCATATAGGTATCTGAAATAGCATTAATCACTAATGCTATGATGGCAACGATCAGACCTGATTTGTAAAGGCGAATAAATTGCCAAAGACGCTTAAACGTCGCCCAGGTCGTTTCATCAGTATTTATCGACATAGAAGTGCTTTATTTTCTTACATTAAGACTCTTATTCTACCCCCTTACGCAGCATCTGCCTATACCAAGGCTCAAATGTATCACCACGTTTGGTTTCAAAATACCAATTGTTTTGACTAATAAACACGCTCACTTGCCCTTTATCTCCCGTATCAAGCCAATGAGCGTTGGCTTCCTGATACGCCGCTTTCACACTTTTTGCTGGCATTCCCCACTGATTGTTTTTCGCTAATGAGGCAATTGCCAATTTGGGCTTAACGGCGTTAACGAACTCAGAAGTGGATGAACTCTTACTGCCGTGATGTGGCACAAGTACGACATCACTAGCGACCAGTTCAGGCTGCCGAATTAAGATCCATTCACTAATGGCTTCTATGTCGCCCGTCAACAACAGTCGAAAGTGAGTTCGCGGATCAGTAAAACGAATAACGCATGAATGAGGGTTGTAAGCCCGCGTCACCCTTTTGGGAGGCCAAAGCACCTCAACCTCTAACCCCTGCCATTGCCAATTCTCACCAGCAACGCAAGGCTGAAAGTTAGTGTAATTCTGACTACTCAACTTATGGATCGGAGAAAACTGTGTTTCAATCACTAAGCGTCCACCAGCATGGTCTGAGTCTGCATGGCTGATGACGAAAGTATCAATCGAATCATATCCCCTTCGATGTAATATGGGCACGATGACCTGCTCTGCAATGCTTCCTGAATGCCAAGATTTACCTGTGTCATATAGAATAACTTCGCCATCCTTTTCTATAATTACCGCTAAGCCATGGCCAACATCTAGTACGTCAATTCTCCAACGACCGTTTTCTCTTTCATCAAACACTGCCACACTCATCACGACCAAAACGACAACAAACAAAGCTTGCTTTACGAGAAAACGGTTAAACAGCACAAACAGGCATAAAGCCACCATCAACCACGTCGCCTCAGCGCTTAGAAACTGCCAACTTCCCACAGCAAACTGTATTGACCAACTCAGCGGCCAAAGCGCCCAGTCTAGTAACTGCCACAAGAAAGCAGATAAAGACTGAGACAGTAAAGAGCAGGCAAGAGCTAAAAACATTAAAGGCACGACAATAAAGCCAAACCAAGGAATAAAAATGAGGTTATAGATAATCGCTGATAGACTCGTCCCCGAAAAGAAATAACCACTAATAGGCACTATCAAAAAAGTAAGTACTAACTGAACGCTAAATAGCACTTTGAGCTTGGAAAACAAACTTCCTCTTTTCTGTTCAATCACATTGACCGCAAACAGTACCGCCACCACCGATAAATAAGACAACCAAAAGCTTATGCTGAGCGTCGCAAAAGGCTCCCAAAATAACTGTAATGCTACGGCAAGTAATAGAACTCGCCAAGGGCTCCAATGCACTAAGAAAAGCTTTAACATCACGTAAACCACGCAAACAGCGGTCGCTCGAATTGTAGGCAGTGAAAAGTCAGCCAACCATGCATAGCCCACCGCAACGGCCACACCAAAAAAGGCAGGCAACAAAATATGGTTAGGAAAGCCGTAACGAACGACGAAACCTAATCCCATACCTAAGCTAAACGCCATTCCGATATGCAAACCCGATATTGATACCAAGTGCAGCAGACCACTGTCGCGCAACTGACGCCAATCTTGCTCAGTAAGCTGTGAGCGTTCACTAAATGCCAAAGCCTGAATCCAGGCGAGATGTTGAAGCTGGGAAATATCATCCGTAACTGATTTGATGACATGTTGACGAAGTGAAGGTGTGGTACGGACAATCCATTTGGCTTGAGATGACACCGTTGATCTAGCAATAATGCCCTGACTCATTGCATGTTTTTCGGCATCAAATCCCGCTTCATTTCTTAACCCAAATACTGGCTTTAAGGTTGCTTGAGTCGTAAAGCGGCTGTTAACTGGGAGTGGGAAAGGGGTTATCAAACGGATTTTCGGTTTAAAAAAAGGTAACAGGCTTTGAGAGTTCACCCGACTTATCTCCGCAATTCCTTCGTATCCGTGACTTATTTGCTTAAAAGGGCTGCCAACTCGACCAATTATGGTAATATTCCCCTCTGCTTGAAACAGGGCTTGTCTTTGATACTCCATAATATTGCCATGGACAACGACAACCAAAATACCCCAAATTACGCCTATGCTAATAATGCCGCGATGTAATTTGATTATTAAGCCAGTGGCAATGATTCCCGGCAGCAACCAACGCCAATCTGGCATCGTCGGCCACCAGCTAGACGAAATTACGCTCGCTACAAATAACGCCAAGGTCCAACTTTTTTCTGAGAGAGTCATGTCGTCCTATGCCTAGAAAGCTGATAAAACGCTTCATGCCAGATCATGAACTGATCAAACGCCAAAAAGCACTAAAGGTCTTCGGCAACGTGCTGTACAACCCGAATCTATGGTGTTTAAACCGTCGCTCCGCGTCCGGTGCTTTTGCTGTTGGCCTGTTTATGGCGTTTGTACCGCTGCCGAGCCAAATGATCATGGCGGCAGGTCTTGCCATTGTGCTAGGTGTAAATTTGCCTCTTTCCGTTGCTTTGGTTTGGATCAGCAATCCAATCACTATGCCCGTGCTATTTTATTTCGCTTACAAGCTTGGGGCGCTCGTCATGCATGTGCCGCCACAACCGTTTAATTTCGAACTATCGTGGGAATTCATCATGCAGCAGATGAACACTATTGGTCCTCCATTCCTACTGGGCTGTGCAATTTGTGGGGTTACCTCTGCAATTGTCGGTTACTTTGGTATTCGAGGCCTATGGCGCTATTCCGTCGTTCGCAGTTGGCAAAAACGTAAAATAAGATAAGACGTTATAATACAAATCGCAGGTTACAGAGCTCGAAGTGAGAGACGATTAACGTCCGAAATGAAATTTGATGTCACTCGAGTATGAAATACACTGAGCAAACTGAATAATAGAGAAAAGGACCGAATATCGGTCCTTTTTGCTTTATAACCTTTAACGGCTGTTCAAGCTTGAATGAGCCTCGCCTACTTATTTTGAACTTAGCACCGCCGCTGGATTGAGCTTAGCCGCACGAGAAGCCGGATACCACGTTGCCAACAAGCTGAGCAACATTGCAGTCATCGCCACTAGCGCGACATCAGGCCAATGCAACTGTGATGGCAAGAAGTCCACAAAGTAAATATCCCCCGACAAGAATTGATGACCAATCAAGCTTTCTATCCCTTTAATAAATGGGGTAAGGTTCAACGCAACCAAGACACCAGTAATACTGCCTACAAGACTGCCAAACACACCAGAAAACACACCTTGCCAAACAAAGATGCGCTTAATCAGGCCATCTTTCGCCCCCATCGTACGTAAAATCGCAATTTCAGCCGCACGGTCTTTTACCGCCATCATGAGGGTCGATACAATGTTGAAGCACGCAACACCTATCACCAATACCATTACCAAGTACATGATGGTGCGAACTAATTGAATATCACGATATAAGAAACCAAACTGCTGCTGCCAACTCTTTAGATACACGTATACGTCAATTAAGTTACCCACTTCTCGGACAATAGATGGCGCATTAAGTACATCATCGGTCTTAAGTGAAATGCCCGTTACCCCATCCCCCAAACGCGCGTATTGCTGTGCATCAGCCAATGGGACCAGCGCTAATGAGTGGTCGATTTGCCCATTCAACGTTAGAAAACCCGCGACTTTAACCCGCACACGTTTTGGCGCTTGGACTTTATTGGTGCTGCCAGTCTGAGGGACCATCAAAGTGACATAGTCACCCACATCAACCTTTAGCTCATTCGCAACACCACGGCCCAAAATCACTAGCTGCTGGCCCGCATAGAAATTTTGCCATGCTTTTGGATCAATAAAATCCGACATACTTGAAACCGCTTGTTCAAAAGCAGGATCCACACCACGCACTTCAATCGCTTTTAGCTTGCTGCCCTTTTCTGCTAACCCCGTGAATCGAACGTAAGGGGCGGCGGCCACGACATGCTCATGGGTCATGGCTTGGTTCATTGTTCTAGTGTAATTGTGCAGTGGACCATTGACCCCCTCCAATTCACCATGTGGAATGACAGACAGCACTCGTGATTGCAGTTCACGCTCAAAGCCATTCATCGCTGACAAACCAATGATGATCACCGCCACACCAACGGCGATACCAATCGTTGAAGATAGAGAGATAAACGACACCATCTTGTTACGCTTTTTCGCGCGACTAAATCGACCGCCAATCATCAAGGCTAAAGATGAAAACAAAACTACCCCTCCACAGACGCAGGTTCGGTGGTAAAACGATCCACCAAAAGACCATCTTGCATATGCATTTGACGGTCCATCTTTGCTGCTAGCTCGTTGTCATGCGTGACCACGAGAAAAGCAATATTTGATTCTTGGTTTAATTCACGCATTAAGTCATAAATCGCTAGCGCAGTAGTATGATCCAAATTTCCCGTTGGCTCATCGGCTAAGACAAGATCCGGCTTATTCACCAATGCACGCGCAATAGCTACACGCTGACGCTCACCGCCAGACAGCTCCGACGGGCGATGGTCCATGCGATGTCCCAACCCCACTTTCTCTAGCAAAGCTTGGGCTGCTTCTTTCGCTTTATCGACCTTAGTACCACCAATTAGAAGCGGCATTGCCACGTTCTCAACTGCGGTAAAGTCCGCCAGCAAGTGATGAAATTGATAAACAAAGCCTAGATGCTTATTACGCACTGCCGCTTGTTTGTTCGAACTCAGTGTTGAAAGGTTCTGCCCTAAAAAGTCCACTTCGCCTTGTGTCGCATCGTCCAAAGCACCAAGAATATGAAGCAACGTACTTTTACCCGAACCAGATGAACCAACAATTGAAACCAATTCGCCTTTCTCGATATCAAAACTGACCCCTTTCAGCACTTCAGTATCTAGCGAACCCTCTCGGTAGATTTTGCGAATATCACGACATTCTAATAGCTTATTCATAGCGAAGTGCCTCAGCAGGTTTAACAGAAGATGCTCGGTAAGACGGGTAAATAGTGGCAGCTAAGCTCAGAGCAATCGCTAGCACTACCACTAATAAAATTTGGAATGAATCAATCACGATTGGCAAATGGCCACCAAAGCTAAACAAGGCAACGCCTGCCGCTTCCAGAATCGCATTTAGGTTGAGCGATAAAGCAACGCCGACAGCACCGCCAACAATCGCACCAATCACACCACTACTCGCGCCCTGTACCATGAAAATTGCCATCACTTGAGATTGTGTCATCCCTTGTGTTTTTAAAATCGCGACTTCGGATTGCTTCTCCATCACCACCATAATCAACGCAGAAATGATGTTAAACGCCGCGACACCAACAATTAGCCCCAGCATTAAGCCCATCATGTTCTTTTCCATTTTCACCGCTTGGAAAAGCTCACCGCGCTGTGCTCGCCAATCACTCCATTGCCAACCTTCCGGCATTGGTGTATCGGCAAAGTCAGTCACCATAAATGGGTCAGAGAAAAATACGCGCCAGCCGGAAACCGTATCTTGGGGAAAACGCATCAACTTAGCCGCATCGGTCATGTTAACGATCATAAGTTGGCCATCAACGTCTGAGCCTGTATTGAAAATACCAGCAACCGTGAAGTTACGTTGACTGGGGATTCGGCCGAAAGGGGTAAATTGCGTTGCGTCGGTGACCATCAATCGTACTTTATCGCCCATAGATACTTTTAGCGCGCGAGCCAAGCTATGACCTAAAAATACATTGTATTCGCCCGCTTGCAGTGAAGATAACCGACCGGCAATAAGATGATACGAAATCGGATCGCCTCGCTTTGGCTCAATGCCAATCAAATAACCCGCCGTTAGTTGCGCAGCGCTTTGTATTATCGCTTCCCCTCGGACGATAGGTTCAGGCTCAGCAATGGAGGACATTTGTTGGATAAACTCCGGTGAGGTATCAGTCAGTGATGTTTTGCCATCCTGCTGCGAGATAACAGCATGAGGAAGCACACCTAGAATGCGATCTTTTAATTGCGCTTCGAAGCCATTCATCACCGAAAGCACCGTTACTAACGCCATCACACCAATCGTGATGCCCGCAGTCGACATATAAGAAACAAAACGGCTAAACCGATCTCCGGAGCGGCCCCGAAGATACCTTAAACCAATAAACAGTGAGATAGGATGATACATATAGGACAAATCAACCGATTGTTTAGATAGTACACTAGCGAGTATCTTACCTTACTCTATCTATGAAGATGACAAGATAATCGCTAAATTTGTCAACGACATGCAATAAGTCTGCATTTAGAACAAAAAGTTCCAGCAGAAAAACAGGTAAGCTTGATAACTTATCCTGATTAGCGATAATCAGAGCCCTATCTCTAAGTTAGCGTGCTCGTTGGCAGAAAAGGACCGATTTATGACAGAGCAAGAATACTTCACCGTACATCATAACCTGACGATCAACGTGGAAGCGTTAGGGTCTGACTTTGCTCTGCCAGACGAAAACACGTTTGTCTCAGAAATCCCTGCCCCTTTTATCGTGGCAAGCGAGTTCAGCCAATTAGATATGCTGGCAGACAAGGCGCGTCTTGAACTACAAAACAAAGAGCTAAAACACGTCATCAACCTGCTTGACACACAAAATGCTAAACTCAACCTACTGCTCAGTTTTATGCTCTCGCAGCAAGATGAGGCAATGGTGCGATTCCAAACCACTCAGTTTGGAGCGAGTCAACTGAGTTATCGATCGGATATTGAGATAGATGTAGAACAAGTCGTGCGCGTAAAACTCTTTTTAGACCATCCGGCAGCAGCCATTTACTGCTACGCTCAGGTAGTAGAGTGCGAACCTTCAGAACAAGGCTTTGTCATCACGCTTAGATACAAGTTGCTCAGAGAAACCGACCAAGATTTACTGATCAAAGCCGCGCTATACCAACAACAAAAACTACTACGTCAGCGTTCATTAGAGCGAGATAACAAATAATTACCATGACAAAAGCAACGATTCTCTCCGTCACCAATCCTTCCGAACGTGGCGACAAAAAACAGCTCGGTAATCTACCCGGAGCAGCATTGCCGATGGCGATTGCGGAGCTAGCGAAACAACATTCAAGTCACTCGCTACTTGTGGTGCCCGATCCACAAATCGCGCTAAAACTACAAGCAGAAATCGAACAATTTACTGACCAACCAGTGAGTCTCTTTCCTGATTGGGAAACACTGCCTTATGATAACTTTTCTCCACACCAGGAGATCATCTCTGACCGCATCGCCCGTCTATACCAACTGCCACATCAACGTGGCGGGGTAACGATTGTCCCTGTCAGCACCGTTTTGCAGCGTCAGTCCCCTCGAGACTTCTTGCTGAAACATACCCTAATGGTCAAAACTGGCGATCAGTTCTCACTAGACAAACTGCGTGTTCAACTGGAAAATTCTGGTTACCGTCATGTCGATCAAGTATTCGGGCCGGGTGAATATGCAAGCCGTGGGTCGATCATCGACCTATTTCCAATGGGAAGTTCAGATCCATACCGCATTGACTTTTTTGATGACGAAATCGATACCATCCGAACCTTCGATCCCGAGAATCAACGTTCCATCGAGGACATCCAGCAGATCCAACTGCTGCCTGCACATGAATTTCCGACGACCAAAATTGCGATTGAAGATTTCCGCACCCGTTGGCGTACTCAGTTTGAGGCGCGACGCGAACCAGAGTCGATTTACATGCAGGTCACCAAAGGCACTTGGCCGGCAGGCATTGAGTATTGGCAACCACTATTTTTCGATCATACCGAAACACTGTTCGACTATTTGCCACAAGATTCTCAACTGATCATTTTTGGTGATATAGAAGCGGCAGTAGACACCTTCTTAAATGATGTCGCGTATCGCTACGACCAAAAGAAAATTGATCCGTTACGCCCACTGCTTGCTCCACACGAGTTGTGGTTAAAGAAAGAAGAACTATTTAGCCACTTAAAACTGTTGCCACAGGCTCAATTAAGCCTTGATAAAGTGGCAAGCCGCGGTGGTCGCCAGAATCTTGCGGTACAATCACTTGTCGAACTTGGTGTACAGCAACAAAACAAAGAACCCCTTGCGCGTCTACGTCAATTCAGTGAACAGTTCACTGGCAAGATCGTCTTCTCGGTCGAATCAGAAGGCCGTCGCGAAGCACTCACAGAACTACTACAAGGTATTAAAGTGCGACCTGTTGTTCATGGTTCGCTATACCAAGCTCTCGACTCTGATGACCGATTCAGCCTGACGCTAGGGGCGGCGGAACACGGCTTTATTCATAATGAGCTCAATTTCGCTCTGATTTGTGAAAGTGATTTGCTTGGCGATCGCGTCATTCAGCGTCGCCGAAAAGACAAAAAAGCGGTCAACAGCGATACCGTAATCCGCCATTTGGCAGAGCTAAAGCCGGGACAACCTGTCGTACACATCGACCATGGTATCGGCCGGTACATTGGTCTACAAACCCTTGAAGCGGGCGGCATGAAAACCGAGTACGTAACGCTGGAATATCAAAATGATGCCAAGTTATACGTACCAGTGTCATCGCTCAATCTCATCAGCCGTTACTCGGGTGGCGCAGAAGAAAGTGCACCACTGCACAAGCTTGGGGGTGAAGCCTGGGTAAAAGCGCGTCGTAAAGCGGCAGAAAAAGTGCGTGACGTTGCGGCAGAGCTGCTGGACGTTTACGCAAAACGTGAGCTTAAACCTGGCTACAAATTCCAGCTGGATCGCGGCCAGTACGCCACGTTCAAAGCAACGTTCCCGTTTGAAGAAACCGACGACCAAGCAATGGCAATCAATGCCGTACTATCCGACATGTGCCAAGCAAAAGCCATGGATCGTCTTGTTTGTGGTGACGTTGGCTTTGGTAAAACAGAAGTCGCAATGCGTGCGGCATTCGTCGCTACCGATAACAATAAACAGGTCGCGGTACTGGTACCAACCACCCTTTTGGCACAGCAGCACTTTGAAAACTTCCGTGATCGTTTTGCTAACCTACCGATCCGGGTAGAAGTATTATCGCGCTTTAAATCAGCCAAAGAGCAAAAAGTCATTCTTCAAGATGTCGCCGATGGCAAAGTCGATATTGTTGTAGGTACACACAAGTTGCTGTCGAGTGATATAAAATTCCAAGATCTTGGTCTTCTGATTGTCGATGAAGAACACCGTTTTGGTGTACGCCAAAAAGAGAAAGTAAAAGCGATGCGTGCGGATGTCGACATCCTAACACTCACTGCAACGCCAATACCACGAACTTTAAATATGGCGATGAGTGGAATGCGTGACTTGTCGATCATTGCCACGCCTCCTGCTCGACGCCTGGCGATCAAAACGTTTGTTCGTCAACGTGAAGAGTCTGTCGTTCGTGAAGCGGTGCTGCGTGAGATCATGCGTGGCGGTCAGGTATATTTCCTACACAATCAAGTAGAGACCATTGAGAAAGCTGCTGAAGATTTGCAGAAACTCGTTCCAGAGGCTCGTGTCACTGTAGCCCATGGTCAGATGCGGGAACGAGAACTCGAACGCATCATGAACGACTTTTACCATCAAAGATTCAACTTGCTCGTGTGTACCACCATTATTGAAACGGGTATTGACGTGCCAACCGCAAACACGATTATTATGGATCGTGCTGACAACCTTGGTTTAGCGCAGCTTCATCAACTACGTGGCCGTGTAGGTCGCTCTCATCACCAAGCCTACGCATACCTACTGACACCGCATCCAAAAGCCATGACTAAGGATGCGATTAAACGCTTAGATGCCATCGCCTCACTCGAAGATCTTGGTGCAGGCTTCACACTGGCGACTCATGATTTAGAAATTCGTGGCGCGGGTGAATTATTAGGTGATGAGCAAAGTGGTCAAATTCAATCAGTTGGCTTTACACTGTATATGGAAATGCTTGAGCAAGCAGTTGAAGCATTGAAAGAAGGTAAAGAGCCATCGCTAGATGAACTGCTTCGCGAACAAACAGAAGTCGAGATACGCATTCCTGCGTTACTGCCGGACGATTACATCCCTGACGTAAACACTCGCCTGTCAATGTACAAGCGTATTGCGAGCGTAACGGACGGTGAAGGTCTTTCCGAGCTTAAAGTCGAACTGATTGATCGCTTTGGTTTATTACCTGACGCAACTAAGAACCTCCTAACAGTCTCTGAGCTGAAAATTGGAGCGGGAACGATCAAAGCTAAAAAGCTGGAAGCCCATGATAAGGGGGGATTTATTGAGTTTTACCCGGATGCTGACATTAATCCAGCGTATTTAGTTACACTGCTGCAATCACAGCCGCAAAAATTTGCAATGGAAGGTCCAACTAAGTTCAAGTTTAGCGTACCATTAACAGACCGACGAAAACGCATTCAGTTCGTACAAGACTTGCTGAATGATTTTAAACAAAATTTATTACCAACGAGCTAATAGTCGAATGAGAATACTGATCCCGTTATTGCTTCTTTGTGTCTCCATGCCATCCTGGGCGCAACGTCAATTTGATATTGAAGTGATTATTTTCAAGCGAGCAATCGACACTGAAAGCACCAGTGAGTCATGGCCAAACCAACTGCCAACCATCGAAATGAGTAATGTCGGCAGCCTCGATAATGACTCTTACCGAAGCTCAAAAGGTGTAACACTGTTGCCGCGTTCATCTTTCCAACTCAATGCTCAAGCAGCGGCGCTAAACAATCATGCCGGCTTTAAAGTACTGAAGCACGTGGCATGGCGACAAGGAGACAGCGGTAAAGCAAGCGCGCCAATTTTTCGAATCGTTGGTGGTCGCGATTTCTCAGGTTCTTACTATGCGGATGGCAGTCCAATCACTGGCGATGCTCAAACATTGATGACCGATGGCTACAGCGAAGAAGTTATCAGCGGCCCACTTTACGAGTTAGACGGTAAGATTCAAATCTATGTTCAGCACTATTTGTTTGCCGAAACCACATTGGACCTGCGTGAACCGAGTGTTCGTGAAGTCCGAGTAGAAGCACAACCCGCAGAGCAAATCTCTGACGAGTTTGGTGAAGTAGAAGGTAATGTGCAAGTCGGTAACCTAGTAGAGATATCGCCAACCGTCACACAAGAAACATTTCTTAAGAGCTACCGACTGGATCAAAAACGTCGCATGCGCAGTGGTGAAACGCATTACCTAGACAACCCACTAGTGGGGATGATCATCCAAGTTCGTCGCGTTCAATAACGACCGACATTAAAGTAAAGCGCAGCGCTTGCTGCGCTTTATTGTATCTAGGAGCAATATCCATTCATGAGTCCAGATTTCGAAATCATTACTCCTCGCTTGACCCTGCGACTTATCCCTTCAGAAGATGAGCACTCACTGCAAAGCTTATTGGCCAATTCCCCTTCCCTACATAAATGGCTAGATTGGACTGATAAACACATCACTCTAAAAGAAGCACAAGACTTTCTATTAGCCACCCGCTTGAACTGGGTTAAAACTGACGCTCTTGGGTTTGGAATCTACAATCGCGAGCACAATAATTTACTTGGAATGGCGGCGGTGAACGAGCTTTATCATACGTTCAATATGGCAAGTATTGGTTACTGGGTGGCGGATCGCTACCAACGTAATGGTTACGCTCAAGAAGCGGTCAGTGCACTGGCAGAATTCTGTTTCGACACTCTGAGTTTAACCAGAATCGAAATCGTCTGCGATCCAGATAATACTGCGAGCCAATCTTTGATCGAATCCGTTGGCGCAGTGAAAGAAACTATCGCGAGAGACCGCTTTATCTTTCATGGAAAACCGAGAGATGGTGTGGTGTATTCACTGTTACCAAGTGATTTAAAATAAAAAAGCCACCGACATACGATGGCTTATACTTGGAATCTGCATTGGCTCTAGCCGGGGTTACCTATTAGTGCAGCTTCAGATTTGGACGAAGGACACGATTGATGCGACCAACCAGCATCATCAACCCCGTCTTGATCACACCATGCAATGCCATTTGATGCATTCGGTAGAGTGAGATGTACACTACACGAGCGATACGACCTTCAACCATCATTGAGCCTTTTGTTAAATTACCCATCAGGCTACCAACCGTCGAGAAACGACTTAGAGAAACCAAAGAACCATGATCTTTGTAAACATAATCCTTCATCTCGCGTCCATTTAACTTCGCCACGATATTGCTGAACGCTTGGCTCGACATCTGGTGTGCTGCCTGGGCACGAGGCGGTACAAATGAACCATCAGGCTGAGTGCATTGCGCCAAGTCACCAATGACAAAAATATCATCGTCACGAGTCGTTTGCAGCGTACCTTTGACTACCAGTTGATTGATGCGGTTGGTCTCTAGCCCAGCGATATCTTTGATGAAATCAGGCGCTTTGATACCAGCAGCCCATACCATGATTTGTGCTGGAATTTTCTCCCCATCTTTCGTCGTCAAACCGCCCTTCTCGGCTTGCGTTACCATTGTCGCAGTACGTACGTTAACGCCAAGTTTAACCAACTCTTGATGTGCGGCAGAAGAAATACGCGGTGGAAGTGCAGGAAGAATACGCTCACCCGCTTCAACCAGACTTACATTTAACTTGCTAGAGTCTAAATCACCAAAACCGTAAGTACGCAGCTCTTTCACTGCATTGTGAAGTTCTGCTGAAAGCTCGACTCCTGTTGCACCCGCGCCCACGATAGCGATATCCACCGTGCCGTTGCCACTTTTTGCATGCAGTTTTAAGAACTCGTTGTTCATCTCACTGCGGAAACGATGCGCTTGTTCGGGGCTGTCGAGGAAAATACAGTGCTCACGAACGCCTGGTGTATTGAAGTCGTTGGATGTTGAGCCGATTGCCATTACCAAAATGTCATACTCTAGCTCGCGACTTGGCATCAAAAGTTCGCCATGGCCGTCTGTAAGTTCACTTAAAATGATCACCTTACGCTCACGGTCAATATCTTGAAGACTGCCCATCTGGAAATCGAAGTGATGGTTCTTCGCGTGAGCACGGTAACTCAATGCGTCCACACCTTCGTCCAATGAACCCGTTGCAACTTCATGCAACAACGGTTTCCACAAATGACTGGCTTTACGGTCTACTAATGTAATTTGCGCTCGGTTTTTACGACCAAGAGTGCGACCCAGTTTGGTCGCCAACTCAAGACCACCAGCACCGCCGCCTACAACGATAATGCGTGTCACAATGATTATCCTCTACAAAAAATGAATATATGGGTTCAGTCCGATGCTTGCTGACAGACATGCTGCCGCAACGCACCCAACCGATGAATTCTGTTTAGAGGCAAGTTCACTTTGGATTAACACCGATACCATCTTATATTGACTTATTCTTGTTAATTGTATGATTAGCATCGACTTGCGTGCCTGAAAAACACGACCTCAGACAACAAATAGGCAAGTTTATTACTTGCTCTCAATTTTTTTTGATATTTATCAAATTATTTTTACCATCTTCATTATATAGAGCAATCCCTTCATGGCAACAAAAAATCCTTACTCTTGATGCGGATTGACCAATTTTCGTCTACTTTGATGTAGTGTTGCCGTGCTACAAAAGCAATAAATCATAATTCAGAGTTATCATTTGTAACAAATGTAATGCGTTTGATAGGCACATACATAACTGGAGGAGAAACGCAGATACAAAAACAGCACCTCGAAAAGTGCTGTTAGAAGATTGCCGCTATGTCGCTTGAAGGCGTTATGCGTCTTTAAATGCCTTCATCGTTTGAAGGTGGTGAGAAATTTTCTTAAACTTATGTGTCTGAGTATCATCCCAAATGATCCGGTAATACGCCTCCAACTCCGCCGCTGTTTGTGAATTATCGTGGACTTCGTCCTCTTTTGACAGTATCACTAAACAACGCTCTTTGTTCTTCGTACGGAACTGCTCAACACACTTAGTTGCAATGTCTTCATATTCTTCAGGACGGTCAATGCGGCTAGCCATATTGTTCTCTGGGTGTAAATTGGGGTTAAAAATCACCTGCTTAATACCGCATAGAAACCCAACTCGTTCAGACCAATAGCCACCTAGGCCTACGCCACAAATGAGTGGATTTGGGTCATCTGACTGCTCAATCACTTTCGACACTTCTTTCAATAAGTGCTGCATGTCGTGCTTCGGGTGAAGTGTACTGTAGTTAATGAAACGAACGTCATCATCAATAAATTGCAATTGAAGCACTTTTTCGTGGTTACCTGGGCTTGTGCTATCAAAGCCGTGCAAGTAAATAATCATGTGTACCTCTCCCTGTATGCTGGCACTTAACGTTAAACTACCACTATTTCCTCATGGTTAAAGGAGAAAACGCCATCAGTTCTCAAAACAGTGATCTTCCAAACATAATAAGTCTTTAAACTCATGTGCACTGTTCAAGTATTGTTCATCATTCCACAATTTGTAGGCGAGTAAATACCATAACATTGCCATGACCATCGTTCTAGGACGCCATGCTTGAACACCTTTCAACCAAATAGAAACATTTTTTAATTGGCGAGTTTGACAATACTGTGCCACACCTTGCTCGATAGGCACCTCTGCTAATTGCAAAATAAGCGCAAGGTCAAGTCTTGGGTCGGCAAGCCCTGCGTATTCCCAATCAATGACCTTAACACCATTATCGCCTCGGACAAGGTTGTAACAACCAAGATCAAAATGACAAAGTGCCAATGGAATGGGCTCTATACTCGGCTCGGTTCGCCATTTGTGATACAGCGCTTCAAACACTGTCCCCGTATACCTCCCACAAAGCTCAAGCCAATAATGATCAACCCGAGATAGGTAAGAGAAAGGGACGAGAGGGATTGTCTGACACGGATATTGATGAATGGCTACTGCGATCGGCAGTAACTCATCCAACTCAATGCCTGGCTTAGTGATCGTCTCTCCATCAAGCCATTCAACCAACAAGCCTTGTTCATGCAAAAATGCTGGCTTAGGGCCAAGATTTAATGGTGAGATAGCATTAAGAACTTGATGTTCATTATGACGAGAAATAGCAAAGGCTTTGCACACATGACTGGTTGGCCGCCAAACATAAGCAAAACCTTGTGAGCACTCCAATCGCCAACAACGATTGGTTAACCCTCCAGTGACAATCTGTACTTTCACTGGAGGTACCGTGAAGAAGCCATCGAGCGCATTAAGGCTCGGATCCAACTGTTTCGCTTGTTGCCAAGAAAACCACGCCATCAACCACTCCTCCACGTTGCGCCATACGACCTAATTAGAGGCCAAATAAACTTTTAGACTGTTCTTTTCTAATTTCAGTTTCGTCTGCCCACTCAATTAAACCTGTTTCTAGATCCATCAAGCGCATAGTCATCTTGTAGTAAACGTCTTTATTACTACCCGCGTTTTTCACGATACTCGACAAATTACCGTAAAGCATGTACTGCGCGCCAACCATTTTACCAAACTGAATGGCCGTACTTTGATTTACGAGTTCATCATTGTTTTGAAAGTTAAGCTGCTCACGAACGGACTCGACGCGAGCCATATCAACAAAACGGAACTTACCAGAGTTAAGCATTTTGGTAGAAATCGTATCGGTAATCGATTCGGTATCAATATGCTCACTTGTCTTGTTCTTTATACGTTCAACAAAAACAATAGGACGCTGGTCACGAGTAATAGCCGCGACAGAACCTGACATCATCATGCTGTCGACCATATCTCCAGCAATTTTTTGTAGATCCGTCGAACCAAAATCGATGGTGGTGGTTTCTGTCGCCTGCGCATCGCCGTAAGAGACTTTGTTTGAACACCCTCCCAAAATTACGGCGAGACCCAAAAGAGCAATAATACTTTTTTTCATGAAAGTTCCTTAGTTGTATTTTCGCAGCATCGCCGCCGAAATTTTAATTATCTTGAGCTTCTCTGATTTGAACTCGGAATTGAGTGCCGTTTGGATTCACCGTCACCTCAGAAAGTGTCACTTGTTCATATCCACGTACGATCATCTTGCGCCAAGGGCCAGAGTTGGTGTTTACTTCCAGACCATTGTTGTCGTACCAATAGAAGCGATAAAGAATATGTTGGTCCGCTTTGTAGTTGCTACTCAACTGCACTATACCTCTTGGACGGTCATCCACATAGGTTGTGATTATGTTGTCGACCAACAAACGGCTGCCCAACACATTGTTATTAAAAAATACATTTTGTGTTTGCCCGTCGATTCGAATACCGGCCGTATTATCTGCACATCCGATTAAACCGATAATCACTGCCAAGCTAATAAACCACGCTTTCATTACAATCTCCCTAATTGCTTGTGCCACACCGTCGAATGCGTTCCCTGACGAGAAACCCAAACCAAGGTTGTTTGCTGCATTGGCACTTCAAACTGATATACCTTATCGCCAATATCTAGGCGCTGCTTTCCTGGCTTAACGACTTGAGAGGCAGTTTTTACCTGCGCAGGTAGCGTCTGCCAACTTCTCGTATCTGGCTGCTCTGTTAATGTATTCCAAACGTTAAACAGCAGATTGCCAACGTCATCTCCCTGTGCTGCCTCTTTCCTGATGCGGTCTTTGGTCCAAACACGTATCGCTTGACGAATGACGATACTGGCTAAGCGCTCTTGCAAATCATTCTGTGCCATCGCATTAACATCCACCAGCGTGCTTGCAGGCAAAGGCTTTCCGTTAAGCGTCATATCTGTAAAAGTTTGCAATCCACTTTTGGGGTAATAAGGTAACGCTAAAGAGTAAATCGCCCCATCACCGCGACTATCGTAAATCGGCAAGTCAATTCGCCATCCCTGCAATGCCTCTACCACACCTTGTTCATCAATAATGATCACTCTGCCTTGAGATTTGCTCAAAGTGGATGGTGCCCTACCGTAGCGTTTTTCCAGCAAACGCAGGTCTTGTCGCATACCCAATTTCTTTGCTGCATACATCGTACTTTCAATGACCTGCTTGTTATCGGGCATAACCGCTAAAGCTCGTCGATAGTCAACATACGCACTATTCAAATCTCGTGATGCTTCGTAGAGTAAACCTGAAAGATAGAATAAGTAGCCGTTTTGTACCGCACTCAGCGTTTTGCCTGCATCCGGGTAGTTGGCAAGCACGCTCCCTAAGTCAGTCAAAACACCTTGGTTTTTAAGGTCTTTTTCTGCCTGTTTAAGTTGCTTCTCACGTGCTTTTCTCGCCTCTTCCTGAACTAGGTTGGCACGACGCACTTCGACTAAAGCCCCTTCAAGATCATTCTTCTGTAAATAATTTAGACCGAGGTATAAATGCAAAAAGCCGAGTTCATAATCGGCGGGTTGATATTCATTTAAATTGTCGTTAACGGCAAGCGAACCAATACTGGTGACCGTTTCGGTTGCTGAAATAGTGGCGCGTTCTTGTTGCTTACGCACGGCACGTTCACTGACTTCTAATGCGCTTAAGCTGGTGGGGTAATCTTGAGCAAGAAAAGAGACTCTGCCGTGCTCAAAGTTGCCAAGTATGTCGCCTCCGGCATCACTCGATTGAAGTTGCTCAGCTTTGGCATATTCGCCAGCAACGACAGCCTGATAGATTTCTTTATTTTGATCGCTGTAATGACTGAACAAGTTGCCTGCGGAAAAATTCGCGCACCCAGTAGTAAGTAGGGACCAGCTAATCAATCCAAATAGCTTCACACCATATTTCACATTTATCTCCACAAATGTGTAATCTGACCGGAATGAAAAAGTGGATGAAGAGGCTTCATCCACCTCTTAATAATTAACTTAATACCATTGGGCCTAAAGGGCGGCCGCCCAATAAATGCATATGAATATGATAAACCTCCTGCCCACCATGGGAGTTACAATTAACGATCAAGCGGTAGCCATCCTCATCAATGCCCTCTTCTTTCGCCAGTTTTCTTGCAACGGTAAACAAGCGTCCCATCATCGCTTCATCTTCTGCTTCCACATCATTTGCTGTTGGAATCAGCTTGTTAGGAATGATAAGAATATGGCTTGGCGCACGTGGGTTGATATCACGAAACGCGGTAACAAGATCGTCTTGATACAGTAATTCTGCTGGAATTTCTTTACGGATAATTTTGCTAAAGATGGTTTCTTCCGCCATGGGTACTCCATTTCATAAGGTGTGTAACTTATTTAGTATGCGTTAAGCCCAAAATGAGCTCAATAAAAAACAGTGTTCACATAACGTTATCAATATATATACTTATGGAGAAGCTTTTTTTGTCGAGTGCGTCATAAAACGTGCGCCTACAATTCCATAAAATCCAAAGACTTTTGTTACTTTTAAGAAAATTCTTATTTATTTTGCCATTTTTTGGGAGAGGACGCTCATTTATGCGAGGTTCAGTTATTAAACGGATGTATGCAGGCTTCACGCTGATCATCATCCTATTTGCTATTACGATTGCTATTATGATGGGAGGCATGAACGATATTCATGGAAAATTTGAGAATGTCTCCACATCATCCCTGCCGCTAGTCTCTTTATCTAACCAAACCAGCGTCGAGCTTCTTTCTGCCGACAAGTCATTTAAGGACTTTCTAACGACCGAAAATAAACAACGTATGGATGAAATGCGTCAGGGTTTTGTCAAATCTGAACAACAATTTAAAGCCACTCTGAGTCAACTCGAGGTTGCTAGCCAAACCTATCCTTCCCTAGCCGAACCTTTTTCTCAGCTTAAAGAACTTGAGCAAAGCTACTTTTCCGAAGCCAAGGAAGCCATGGACAACTACGAAGCGATGTTTGTTGCACAAGAAGAAGTGCAAAAGTCTTCTCGTCGCTTCCAACAACTGAACACAGAGCTTTCGGTTGGTCTGAAAGAGTTCGTGGCCGATCAATCCAGAATCTCTGTTAAAGTGATGGCAAAAAGCTATTTTATTAAGCTAAAAGATGCAGAAGTCATTACGTCAGATGCGTTAGCGAGCTCAAATCCAGAGTTTGTAACGCAAGCCGTAGCAAAAAACCGTAAGGCGGTAACTCATCTGAATTACGCATTCAACGGCTTGGTGGCTCAGTTGCCTGAACTTAAAGATGTGTTCGGTGAGTCTGTCGACCAATTTACCCGTGACGTGGGTATGCGTGGTGGTGTGTTAGACCAACACAACAACTACCTATCTGCACGAGCAGCACTTTACAATAACATTGCCAACCTCGCCGCTAAAGTCGACTCTAGTATGTCAATACTGGAGCATTTTACTACTACAGCAACAGAGCAATTGAATGAATCACTCGCAGATGCAGGAAATATTTACTCACAAGGTGTGACGAAAGCCATCGTGATTGGCGTGGTGGTGGTACTGCTTGCTACCGCAATTGGTTACCATATCGCTCACAGTGTTCGAGAACCACTTACACGCATTCTAACAGTGCTCGAAAGTCTTGCTAAAGGTGACATGACACAGCGTATCGACATTCGTTACAACAACGAATTCAGCCGCGTCAGTGGTCACATCAACACGCTTGCCGACAATCTGCATAATATTCTAGTGAAGCTTAATGATGCGTCTGAGAATCTCGCCTCGACAGCCACTAGCAATGAATCAACTTCATCTCAAGCGCAGTCCAAGCTTAATGCGCAGCGAGCTCAGACAGCAAGTGTTGCTGCAGCAATGACAGAAATGTCCAACTCGGTCCAAGAAGTTGCTCAAAGTGCGCAAGGCTCATTAGAGATGGTTCAACGTGTAGAATCCGCTTCTGACCAAGGCAGAAATGTCATGAGCAGCAATATCTCTACCATTAACCAGCTTGAAGCCCGCCTGAATGAATCCGTCTCCGCCGTTTCTGAACTCCAAAAAATGAGCGGTCAAATTGGGTCAATTCTCGATGTAATCCGAAATATCGCGGAGCAAACCAACTTGCTTGCCCTCAATGCTGCGATTGAAGCCGCGCGTGCTGGAGAACAAGGACGTGGGTTTGCTGTTGTGGCAGATGAGGTTCGCGTACTTGCATCCAAGACCACCCAATCCACGACTGAGATTGAGTCGATGATTAGCAACCTACAAGCAAGGTCGTTATCTGCAAATCAAGTGATTCAGAGTTGTATGAATGACATGGAGATGTCTGTCGAGCAAGCATCAAAAGCCAATAGTTCAATGGAAGATATCCAAGCACTGATTATGGAAATCAGTCAAATGAGTACCCACATTACCCATGCGGCTGCTGAACAAAGTGCCACATCTGCCGATATCGCTCGTAATATTGAAGATATCAATCACATCGCAGATGAAAGCTACCAAGCCATGACGAGCATCGCACAAACCAACGAGTCACTGACTCAGCTTGCACATCAACAAAATGAATTGGTCCATCAATTTAAGCTTTAGTATAACTATGGTTAATTAGGCTATTTCTGCCAACCGACTGTTGAAGGGTGACTTTTTATAGAGTCACCCTTGTTTTTTTACGGCCTTGTCTACATATGGTAATTATGGCCTGCTCATCCATTAACTTACTCTGTTGGAGCAAGCCAAATAAGAAGGAAAACCTATGGCTGTTCATGTTGGTATTATTGATCAAGATCCCGTGAGATTGATCACTCCTCTATTAGATAATCGTACTATCAGTACCCATATCGTGTTTATTGGCGACAAAAGCCAAGAAGGCGTATATCACCGACTGAGTACGGTACTAGAACAGCGAGAAATCACCTCTGAGTTTTTTGAGATTCCTTCTGTGGTCAATACCTCTCTTATTAAACAGTCCATTCAAGCACTGGCACAGGATTTACATAACCGAGGGTTAGAAGTCAAACTCAACGCAAGCTGCGGTCTGCGACATCGACTTCTTTCTGTGTACGAGGTGTTCCGTACTTACCATTGGCCAATCTTTGTTGTGGAACCAAATAGCGACAAACTTTGCTGGCTATACCCTGATGGCAAAGACGATACGCAAGTAGAAGATCACATTACCATCTCCGATTACCTGACTATTTTTGGTGCGAGTGGCGAATTCCACCACATCGACCTTCCTCCTCAGCTAGACCAAAAACTGTACGAGCTTGGGGAGCGTTGGGCATCGAACGCGTTAGAGCTTGGCCCAGGCCTTGCGACGCTGAACTATCTAGCAACCACTTGTCGCAAAGAGCAAAAGTTGGATGTTGAACTTTCTGAGAAGCAACAAGGCTACCGCGAGTTGAACATGCTGCTGACCGATTTGGTCGAAGCGCAAATAGCGACCTACGAAAACGGGGTACTCACCTTTTCTGATGAAGATGCACGCCGTTTCTCGAATGGTGAATGGTTAGAGACGCTAGTTCACAGCACGGTTAAGCAAATTCAAGACACCATGCCAACGATTCAAGACCGTTCTTTGAATGTGCAGGTTTATCGCAAACTCGGAGAAAGCGAAGTTCGTAATGAACTTGATGTTGCGACCGTCGTTAACAACAAACTGCACATCATTGAATGTAAAACCAAAGGCATGCGTGACGACGGCGATGATACGTTGTACAAGCTAGAATCACTGCGTGATCTATTAGGCGGCCTACAAGCTCGAGCAATGCTCGTGAGCTTCCGCCCGTTACGTCATAATGATATTACACGTGCAGAAGATTTGGGCTTAGCATTGATTGGCCCGGATGAACTGAAAGATCTCAAAACGCATCTGAGTGCGTGGTTCAAAGCCGCAGGCGGCTCTGACGAAATCTAACCATTTGAGTTCAAATAAAAAAGCAGCGTTCTCGCTGCTTTTTTATTGCACGTAATCAGGCAAAATAAGATTCTGCAGATAGAAAAAACCAGAGGCGAGCCTCTGGTTTTTTCCCGTTTGATTAAATGCCAATTAAGTTGTACTTAAAGCATCTTACGAGCCGCTTCTACTACAACTTTAATTGAGCGAGCTTCCGTTTCTTTCAGCGTTGAATGATCTGGAATCTCTTTTTGTGTACGGTTGATAATGACCCCCGCCACACAACCTGCTTTCAAACCTGAGCTTGCACACATAGTTAGCAACGTTGCAGACTCCATTTCGAAGTTCAAAACGCCCATGTCTTGCCACTCTTGCATAGAGCCTTGGAAGCGCTTAACCACACGACCAGAGAAAGTGTCGTAACGCTCTTGGCCTGGGTAAAAAGTATCACTTGAAGCTGTCACCCCCATATGAACGGTAGCACCAGACTCTTCAACTGCTGCTTTCATCGCTGCTGCAATTTCGAAGTCTGCTACTGCTGGGAACTCCATTGGAGCAAAATGTAGGCTCGCGCCATCTAGACGAACGGATCCGGTCGTTACAATCATATCGCCTACATTTACGTTTGGTTGAATAGCACCTGTCGTGCCAACTCGTAGGAAAGTGCGAACGCCAAGCTGCGCTAACTCTTCAACCGCGATAGAAGTCGATGGGCCACCAATACCTGTAGAACAAACCACCACAGGCTTACCATCTAACTCTGCACGGTATAGTGTGTATTCTCGTTGACTTGCTAGGAATACTGGGTTGTCCATTTGTTCTGCGATTTTTTGAACGCGTGCCGGATCACCAGGGATGATAGCAAGAGTCGCACCATTAAGATCGGCTTCAGTAACACCTAAGTGGAAGACAGCTTGAGACATAAGTCGCTCCTTTTTGGCTTATTTTGTAAACAATAAGCTCATTAATAAGTTGTTGGGTACAGAAGCACTGTAGCGAACCTTTTGTTAATATTGAGTGATCACAGTCACAATGAAACAATGTAATAAACTTAAACTTTCAAATAAAATCGGATCAAGTCACACTTTGTGAGCAGGGACGTCATTTTGTTGCACCCAATTTGTTGCATAGAAAATGACGCCCTTTAAATTCAATCATCCAAGAGTCCAGTGTGTTTCGTAACCAATAAAAAACCAAGACAATGAGCACCTCGGGCTAATATTTAAGTTATTGAACTTGCTTAGATTTAAAGCGAAGCAGTCTTAATGCATTCAATGTAACTAGCGCAGTTGCGCCACTATCAGCCAATACCGCTACCCACAACCCTGTGATACCTAACAAACTAGTCACCAAGAACACGCCTTTCAGACCAAGCGCTAATGCGACGTTCTGATGAATGTTGTTTAAAGTAGCTCGTGAAAGTTCGATCATTACCGGAAGTTCGACCAAGCGGTTGTGGGTGAGCGCTGCGTCTGCGGTTTCTAACGCAACGTCAGTACCACCGCCCATTGCAATACCAATACTCGAGGCCTTCATCGCTGGAGCATCGTTGATACCATCACCGACCATTGCAACGGTGTGGCGACCAGAGAGCTGCTCGACATAATGGACTTTATCAGCAGGCAGCAAACTTGCTTTGTAATCCAGACCTATTTGATCCGCAATAGACTCGGCACTTCGAGGATTGTCACCCGTTAGCATGATGGAAGAGATACCCAGTTTCTTCAGCGCTGCGACGGCTTGCTCCGCATCTTCGCGTAATGTATCTTGCCAAGCAATCACACCCAACACATCATGATCATAACGTGCAATAACGACGGTTTTACCCTGTTCTTCCAGTTTGGCCACTCGCTGCTCGATCTCCTGCGATAATGGAAAATCCGCCTTTGAAGGTGAGATCACTTGCACCAGTTTGCCTCCTACCATACCGGTAACACCAGAGCCCACCTGTGCGGTTTTGTCTGTTGCTTCAGGGATAGTAATACCTTGCTCTTGCGCTTTGTTCACCAACACGACCGCCAATGGGTGACTAGAACCGATTTCAATTGCAGCCGTGAGACTTAATAGATGATCTTCACTCACACCCAATGCGACGACATCCGTGACTTGTGGTTTACCTTGTGTCAACGTTCCGGTTTTATCGAATGCTACCGACTCAACTCGACCAAGTAATTCGAGTGCAGCCCCGCCTTTGATCAATGCGCCACGCTTTGCGGCAGCCGCCAAACCAGAGGTGATCGCCGCTGGCGTTGAGATCACCAAAGCACATGGACATGCAATCAATAACAATGCTAATCCTCGATATACCCAGGTTTCCCATGGCTGCGCAAACAGCAAAGGAGGAGTGATGATGACGAGCAGTGATACCAGCATCATTAAAGGCGTATACCAGTGGCTAAATTTGTCTAAAAAACGTTCAAGAGGTGCTTTACGCGATTCCGCTTCTTCAATCAGATGTAAGATACGATCAATGGCATTTTCGCCGTGGCGTGAAGTGACTTGAACTTGAACCACTTTGTCAACGACCACAGCGCCAGCCATGATTTTACCGCCAGCACCATGTTCAACAGGAACCGATTCTCCGGTTAGCGCACTTTCATCAAAACTTGCAGCAAGAGTCAGCAGTAGGGCATCAGCAGGCATACGACCACCGGGGGCCACTTCAATCACGTCACCGGGTTGAAGTTGTGAGGCTGGCACTTCTTTGCGCTGTCCTCCGACCATTAGCGTGGTGTTTTCTGGCACCAGATCCATCAGAGCCTGTACACCACTTCGAGCGCGAGAGGATGCGTACGCTTCTAACTTTTCACCAATAAGGAAAAGCAATAACACCATCGCCGCTTCTGCGGTTTCACCAAGATACAGCGCACCAAGTGCAGCAACACTCATTAACGTCTCAATGGTAAACGGGGTTCCGCTACGAGCCAGTTTAACCGCCTTCAGCGCAACGGGATACAACCCAAGTAAACAGGTCAACGTAAAGATCCATGTACTTAACTGCGGTTCAAAATCTGAAATAATGCCTGCAAATGCCATTGCACCTGCTATAGAGAGAATCTGAATATTGTCTTTAATGATGCCAAACCAACCTTTATTTTCCATTTTTTGTTTAGGGGCATCAGTCGAACTCAGGGGAAAACCAGTTTGTAGGGCAGTCTGTTCTATCGCCGATGCAAGAGCATGATTGTCAAAATCAACAACCAGCTTTTCCGTAGCAAATAGTACTTTGACATGGACGACACCTTCGACAGAAGCGACCGCTTTTTCAAGTTTTCGTGCGCACGATGGGCAGTCCATACCAGAGACTAGCCAACTATTGCGAACTGACGATTTGACGGGTTCGGCAGAGCCTTCTTCATCAGCGGGATCGGGACTGCAACTGCCGCCACCGCTGCAACAAGAATCCCCAGAGGCAGTCACGCTTGCTTGAGAAATTGTCAACGTAGGTTTTGCAGGTGAGCAGCAAGAGTCAGCTGCACTAATTGGCACCGCTGTTTTGATTTTGCCTGATTGGCAACCTTGATGTTTAGTACACATAGTTCGCTTTCCTTATTAGTAATAACACTTTACCTACAGATAAGGATAAACCTTAGAGTTAGGTCTAAGGTCAAGCATCAATTACATGAATATAGCAAACTAATTATCGTTTTTTTCTTCAACCGCCGCTGCAATTTCTTCAATCAACATCGCATCATGGGAACAGAATGGAGAAGTAATTACGCAGGTCATCGCCGGATCATCTTCCACCAACTCTTCGCCAAAATTCTGCATCAAATCTTTAATGTGCTTGTTCAACACAACCAAAGCCAAAACACCGAATATAACGGTACCCACAGCTTGTCCATAAAGCACGCCAAGTGCGCCATACCACTGTGCGCCGAAGTAAACAAAAGGCAGCGTGCCAAGCGTTGCTTTCCCCAAATTCAATGCGGTTGAGTACAACGGCCGACCCAAATTGTTAAACGAGGTATTCGCCACAAATAAGGTTCCGTTGAAAACAAAACTAATCGCTACGTAAGTACAGAAAGCGGCGACGATGATCGCTGCATCACCAGTAAGGCTGAACATCGTAACAATGTAATCTTGCAACAGATAAAGCAAGAGACATACCGCCAGAGTGTACACCGTTGTGACAAACAACGAATCGGTGAGCGTTTTCTTAACCCTATCTATGCGGTCTGCACCAAAATTCTGACCAATGATGGGCCCAACGGCACCTGACAACGCAAAAATTACAGCAAAACAGACGGGGGTTAGACGACCTATCACCGCAAATCCTGCAACAAAGCCTTCACCAAATTGAGCGATGTAGGTGGTTACTATCGCGTTGCCAATCGGTGTGGCGGTGTTAGTGATAATGGCAGGGATAGCGATCGCCAAGATAGTTTTGAGGTGACTTCTAACAAAATTAAAACGAGGAAAAGCAACCAATTGATGCACTTTCACCAAAGGGTAGAAGGAAACGGCGAATACGGTAAAGCGTGCAATCACCGACGCAGCAGCAGCACCTTCGACGTTCCATTTAAAAACAAAGATAAATAACGGATCAAGAATCGCATTGATGATGCCACCCGATAACGTCGCCCACATGGATCGCTTTGCATCGCCAGCAGCACGAAGTCCCGCACCCGCAGACATACCGAGTGCGAGTATTGGTGCGCTTGGCAAAAGAATGTGGAGGTAAGCTTGTGCACGCTCAGCAGTCACTCCCTTTGCACCGATAGCGGCTAATAACTCTGGAATGTGAATAAACATGCCAATGGTGATGACCACGCTGATCATAAAAGCGGTCAGCATGATACTACCGCTCATTAACCTCGCACGGTCAAGATCTCTCGCACCAATGGCTTTAGAAACGAGTGCCCCCATCGCAATAGAAGTGCCAATAGAGGCTGAGGTAGAGAAAAAAATTAACGTTCCAGCAAAACCAACCGCAGCAGCAAGTTCCACTTGTCCTAGCATACTGATGAACAGCATATCGAGTAAATCAACAACAAACAGTGCCATCAACCCCACCGAGCCAGCGCCGGACATCACCAAGATATGGCGCATGGTAGAGCCTTGAACAAACTTGGCATCTTGTGTGGACATATCCTTCCTTTACGACAAAAAGACGCCGAGGCGCCTTTCTATCTTATCTCTACATTGTTTTGCTTCTAAACGGGATGTTGGAAGCATTCATCTAGCGACTTTCCGATGGCCCTCAACACATCACGTCGAGTGATCATGCCAACAAGCTTCTCTGTATCATCCACCACTGGATACATTTTAGGTTTCCCCACCTTCATCATATCGGCCAACTCAATGATCGACATTTCTGGAGAGACGGACAACACATCTTTGTGCATGCATTCTTGAACCGTATGCGTATCCTGACAGTGGTAACTGGTTTTAATCAGTTCATCCAAAAGATCCTGCTCTGAGAGGAATCCAATGACTTTTTCATGCTCGTCGATAACAGGACCACCAAGAGTAACACTTTGCATCACCTTATTAAGCGCCGCCGTAAGCGACATACCTGCGGTGAAGGACACTGCTTGTAACGTCATGTAATCTTTTACTTTTAGTGAGTGCATTCTTAATCTCCTTATCGGCACGTTATTGCTGCCTTAAGATAAGTGTCGTCTAATTTCTTGATTTTACTAAATGGAAATTAGCAATTTTATTTATAGGCTTAGTCTATTGTTCTTTATCTGAATTGATACATAAGACGGAGCAATTAATACACCGCTGAATATTTATATAATGTAAAAGGCAAACCAAGTTAGGGGGAAATCGAAGAGTGTATAAAGCTTGAGCGCAAGTCGAGTCAGAGCTGCATCAGAATAAAAATGCGCACCATAAACAATTAGCTATGCAGAATGAAATAAAAAAGCCAGTCTCAAATTAGGCTGGCTTTAGACGTCTTAACAGGCGATTAAATTATGCGTTTTGCATCGCTTCTACGATATCACGAGCAACCGCTTCGGCCACTTTAATACCATCGATACCTGCAGATAGAATACCACCGGCGTAACCTGCACCTTCACCTGCTGGGAAGAATCCTTTTACGTTCACGCTTTGGAAATCCTTACCACGTTTGATACAAACTGGAGATGACGTACGTGTCTCCACGCCAGTTAGGAGACCATCTTCAGACGCAAATCCTTTGATCTTACGATCGAATGCTGGAATGGCTTCACGAATAGCTTCGATTGCAAACGCAGGTAGTGCTTTTGAGAGATCAGTCAACTTGATACCCGGAGTGAATGACGGTTCGACATCACCTAGTGCACTTGGATCGCGACCTTTTAGGAAATCACCGATTTTCTGTGCTGGTGCGTCGTAGTTCTCACCACCAAGTTTGTAAGCTCCTGATTCGAGTTCACGCTGAAAACGGATACCAGCTAGCGGATCACCTGGGTAATCCACTTCTGGTGAGATACCAACAACGATTGCACTGTTTGCGTTGCGCTCTGCACGTGAGTATTGGCTCATACCGTTCGTTACCACACGACCTTCTTCAGAGGTTGCCGCAACTACTGTACCACCCGGACACATACAGAAACTGTAAACCGTACGGCCGTTCTTACAATGGTGAACCAGTTTGTAGTCTGCTGCTCCAAGAATAGGGTGCCCCGCATTTTTACCAAAACGTGCTTCATCGATCATCGCTTGTTTGTGCTCGATACGAAAGCCCACCGAAAACGGCTTTGCTTCCATGTAAACACCGCGATCGTACAACATTTCAAACGTATCACGTGCACTGTGACCAACCGCTAACACAACGTGACGAGATTTAATCACCTCACCGTTTGATAATGCCACACCAGTGATTTGACCATCTTCCATATGCAGATCATCTACACGCGTACTAAAACGGATTTCACCACCTAGTTCGATGATTTTCGCACGCATCTTCTCGATCATCGTAACCAGTTTAAAGGTACCGATATGTGGCTTACTTACGTATAGGATTTCTTCTGGCGCGCCTGCTGCCACAAACTCTGTGATCACTTTACGACCGTAGAAGTTTGGATCTTTTACTTGGCTGTATAGCTTACCGTCCGAGAACGTACCAGCACCGCCTTCACCAAACTGTACGTTTGATTCAGGGTTTAGTGTGCGCTTGCGCCAGAAGCCGAACGTGTCTTTTGTACGTTCACGTACTTCTTTACCACGTTCAACAATGATTGGGTTGAAGCCCATTTGCGCGAGAACCAAACCCGCAAACAGACCACAGGGACCAAAACCAATCACCACTGGGCGCTCTGTTAGGTTCTCAGGTGCTTTCGCCACGAACTTGTATTCCATATCTGGCGTTTGACGAACGTGTGGATCTTTTTCGAACTTAGCTAACAGTGTAGATTCATCACCTTCAATGATGATGTCTAGCGTGTAAATAAGATGAATATTGGTTTTCTTACGAGCATCATAGCCGCGTCTAAAGACGTTAAAAGAGATAACTTTCTCAGCATCAATGCCAAGTTTGTTAGTAATCGCGTCGAGTAGCGCGCCTTCTTCATGATCCAGAGGAAGTTTAATTTCATTAATACGAATCATACTGATGTCTCGTTGTTGTCGGTGTCTTAGCCAACCCCCATTTCCCTCGTTAAATTTGAGGAACGTAATAGTGGTCAGCTCACAATGGCGCGCATTTTACGAGAAATTGGTTTGTCTGTCATACTAAATCCAAGTGGAGAGTCGGATTTAACATAGTGAATGTTGAATTTTGCCTTGGGATGAGTATCATCCCCATTCTTCAATTTTGACTAACTTAAGAGCGGATTATCATGGCGTTTGTCGTAACCGATAACTGTATCCAATGTAAGTACACTGACTGTGTCGCGGTATGCCCTGCAGATGCCTTCCACGAAGGTCCAAACTTTATGGTAATCAACCCGATTGAATGTATCGACTGTGGCTTATGTGTTGACGAGTGTGCAGCAGCGGCCATCTTCCAAGAAGATGAACTGCCGGACGGTCAAGAAATCTATAAAGAGCTGAACGCTGAGCTCGCAGAAATCTGGCCGGTACAAACGGAAGTGAAGCCTGCGATGGATGACGCGGAAAAGTGGAACGGTGTACCAAACAAGTTGGACATGCTAGAAAAGTAAGCGCATTAAAGCGAAAAAAGCGTAATGACCGAAATCGTTACGCTTTTTTTGTATCTGGTTCGTTAACTCAATTAGCTGTGTTGACGACGCATGTTGTCTAAAATGATACCCGTTGCCATAGCGACGTTCAGTGACTCGGCACCACCAAACGCCGGAATGGTAATTTTGTCCGTCACGTACTTAGATGCGGCTTCACGTACACCGTGAGACTCACTGCCCATCAACAAAATACCTTCTGCTGAGAATTCCGTCTTATGCACGCTGTCGCCTTCAAGGAAAGCGCCATACACTGGCAAGTTTGCGTCTTCTAAGTAGTTTGGTAAGTCCACAAGGCTCACTTGTACGCGGCCGAAACTGCCCATGGTCGCGCTGATGGTTTTCGGATTATAAGGGTCCGCACAATCTGTGCTCGCAATAATATGCTTAATGCCATACCAATCTGCTACGCGAATGATCGTACCTAAGTTGCCCGGATCAGAGACACCATCCAGTGCAATCATCAAACCTTTCGCCGGAGGTATTTTTACATTTGGAATTTCCACCACAGCGATTGCCGAATTGTTACTCACTAGTGTACTTGCTTTAGTAAGATCATCTAGCGATGCTTCGATGCAATCAAAACCATTTAGCTCTTGACGATGTTGTTCAAGAAATTCTGCCGTCGCAAAGATATGCTTTACGTTTAGTGCACTGTTTGCTAATTCCAGCACGTTTTTTTCACCTTGAACCAGAAATAAGCTGTGCGCTTTACGCTGCTTCTTTTGACCCAAAGCACGAAGCAGTTTTAGTTGGTTTTTTGAAATCATGAAATATCCCAGGAGAAAATGGTATGTACTTGAGAGCCAAATTATAGAATAAAGTAAAATGAACCAAAAGAGACGTCGAAAACGAAAAAAGCCTCGCTGTATAAGCGAGGCTTTTAAAGGTGATGCTTGCAACAACATATATTGCAGGCTTCATAAAGGGTGGGACCCCAGCCACATCCCGGCACACAAGTCACACGCTGCGGCTGCTTCCTTCCGGACCTGACCGAGTTCACGAGCTATTGTTGCGAGAGGACCAGAGCCCCATAATTCTGTTTTGAGAGCTGGTCTCAAATGATGTGAGGATTATTCAGTATCACCTCTCAGATTGCAAGAGCTAATGTGATGAATTTACTTTTTTCACACCCGTTTGAACAAAACTCGAACAATTCAAGGTGTTAAGCTTGTGCTGCTAACTCATGTGATAGTGAATAATCGCGTGATGCTTGTTTACTGAAATACATATCTTCGTCGGCTAAATGTAGCGCTTGCTCCAAACTGACAACCCGGCTGCGTTTTTCGGAGACCCCAACAGAGATAGTCACTTGGCTAAGCTCACCAAACTGTGCATATTCTAAATTAAGCAAGCTAAGCTCGTGTATAACTCTCGCCAACTGCTCCTTAGGGGGATAACCGATAAGAATAAATTCATCACCCCCTATACGGTAAGCGCGCCCTTCCCACACTCGACGTATTTTTAACGACAACAATTTTAGAACCTCATCGCCAGCTCGGTGACCATGAGTATCGTTAATTTGCTTGAATTTGTTGATATCTAAATAAAGAATCGTTAAATCCTTTTGGACACCTTTACGATACGTCACTTGCAGCGAGCGACGGTTTCTAAGGCCTGTTAGGTTATCGGTATTAGACTGCCTATATAGGTACAATGAGACCCCCATCGCCACGATAAGCAGCAAGAAAAACAGAAATCGAGTTTGTGTTGCTAAGCGAACCTCATACTCTAACGCGGTACGCCAATCCGGTCTAAGGTCATAGGTTGCAACGATTTTTCCCAAATCCAACAACGAAATCGCCAGACTGAAAAATGGTGTAAGTAGCTCTCCACGCTCATTTTTCGCAAGACCAATTGAAAGCTGAGATTGGTAAAACTCTCCAATCGCGTTGTCTTTCTCAATGGGAATCAGCTCACTCTGGCGCAAAAAGTGATTCAACATCGCGGTATCCATGGCGATATAATCAACCTCGTGGGCAAGCAATGCCTCTACAAGGTCCTCTTGGGTTTGATAGCGTATCAGATCTTTAAGTGGTAGCCTTTGCGTCAGCATTATATCGAAGAAGTCATCTTTAACGACTCCAATACGTTCAGAAATAAGCTGTGAGACATCAGAGTAAACGTTGGTCTTATAACCAAGGCGTTTCACCATCACTGATGTTGGCCAATAGTGTGGTTGTGGGAAATGACTAAACTCACGTCGTTCTCGACTGATAATCAAAGGTGCCAATATATCAAACTCACCTTGAATGAACTGTTGATACATGGTTCCCCAGCTCTCATTCGGCTGACTAACAACCTCACAGTTCAATGCCAAAATACGACAACTTTGCAGGACCGCATCTGCCGTCAACCCCTTTACCGAACCATCATCTTGATAGATGACATAAGGAAAAAGAGACTCAAATTTAATTCGAATAGGTTGGTTTAAGTCGATTGGAAGCTGTTTTATTGACTTTCTCAGTGCGGCTTGGCGCAACTCAAATTGGTATAGGGCAATTTGTTCACGTAATAACTTTTGCACCTCTTCGCTATGAATAAAACGAGCAAATTTATCGAGTTCTTCTAGGTAGGTGCCCCTTTTGCTAACGATAGAGACAGGCTTAATCGAAATATAATCATTAAGCATTTTGGCAGCGAACCCTTCAATCAACATAGGTTTAAGTTGATTGATGGCATCAACAACGCCATCTACGCGCCCAGATCGGAGTAATTCCACCGCTTCTTCATGGCCCTGGTAGGGCACTTGTCGTAACTCTGGGTAATTTTGCTTGATCAGCTCCGCATAAATAGTGCCTTGGGGCACCCCAACAATCGCAACTTCATCTAACGTGGCATCGTGCAAAGCGTAAAGGTAAGTATATTCGATATTGGTCGGACGCGAGTAACTAAAGTGCTGTGCTCGAGCTTCGGTATAAGTAATATTGGCGGCGAAGTCACTCTCTCCGTGAGCAACAGAATCAAGAGCAGCACCGAAACTAGAATAATTAACATACTGAATCGACACATTAAACTTTGCAGCTATTGCATCAAACAGTACCCGAGTGACGACATCATCTGCTTTTGTCGCCACTTGATAATGAGAAGGATTAATGGGCTCGGATTTAAGACTCAAGCTCAATAAACAACAAGCCAAAAACAGCAACCTTTGAACAACTTTTACCATGACCAACGTTTCTAATAATTAACTATTTATCATATAGTTAGGTTTAAATTCTTATTTTTATAAACGCAAAAATTATGAAAGCAAAAACATATAACACTTTGCCAATGATTTCATAAACATATCAACAGTTTGTCGTACGGGTCACTATTTAATTAAAACAATACCCTCGTTCTATAACTCCGTTTGCTCATCATTACTGCGTAAAATGTAGTCAGTCATCCACGCCGTACCAAGTAAACACATCCAAACAACAAAGACAGAGTTCGGCACTTCAATGTTTGGGCTCACCACCAACACCGCAAAGCCCACTGTTGGTAAAGTCCAACAAAGTAGTTTACCCCAACGCATAGAGTTTTTGATCTTAGTCAGAGCTTCCATCGAGGCCAGAATGCCCGTGATACTAAGAGCAACAAGTACTGCATAAGGTAAATCAGCAAGCCATAACGGCAATAATAACAATAGCGCCCACCAGCTGTGTTTTTCCGAAGGCTTCCAGTGCCTTGCCGACCACCACATCACGATCACGGCGAGCGTTTGTACGACAGTAAGCCATGCCGAACCGCCGAGCTTGTCAGACTGTTGTGTCACCATAATGCCAACTTGTAACGTGACAACAATCAAGCCCGCTGTAAGCAGCACGCCTAAAGAACTACGACGAGAGAACACCACCATAAGCAGAGGAAAAAGAACAAGCACACCAACGGACAACGCGATTGGCTGCATGGACAAAGTAACACCATAAACCGTCATCGCACCTAACAGAACGAGACCAGCAAGACCACCTTGCGGCAACATCCATAAGGCAGGGATCATCAAAGCAATAAAAGGAATATCGCCTTCACTTAAACTGATTGCACGAGTGCATACCACAGCAAGTAAAGTCGTAATGAGAAATTGAAGTGTCGAAAAAATCATAGCGCCTCCTAGCTTCCCCAACGGAGTTGGTTACTCAACGGCATATCAAAATGGGATAAAGGTCGTTGAGTGAATCTTGGTTCAAGCTAAGCTTGAATTCCTTGTTTGTATTTTAAACTTACTCTTTGGAATCAAGACACTGCTCAAAAAAGAGATAGCAACGGACACTAAGAAACGAAGAGCAGCAAATGATGTTAAGGAGCAAGAACGAATAGCGAAATACAAGTCTTGTATATTACCATTCCTTGGCAAACAACAGCGGACACTATAAGTATGGACCAATTTTTAATCCAAATCTTTGCTGTAATTCACCAAATTCCAAAAGGAAATGTTTCAACTTACGGTGATATAGCAAAAATGGCTGGTTATCCCGGCTATGCAAGACATGTCGGAAAAGCGCTTGGGAATTTACCTGAAGGCAGTAAACTTCCTTGGTTTCGTGTAATTAACAGTCAAGGAAAAATATCATTGAAAGGTCGAGATCTCGATAGACAGAAAGAAAAACTGGAATCAGAAGGGATTGAGGTGTCTGAAATTGGAAGAGTGTCACTGAAAAAATACAAATGGCAGCCATAAGCTGCCATTAATGAGTCTTTAATGCAAAAATTAGCGTGTACCCACCAGACGGATGTTAGCTTGATGAGTTTGCTCTGCATCCGTAATCACTGGAATGCTCGTGTCGTTAATGAAGCGAAGTTTGCCGTCTACTTCAATACGAGCACGTAGGCTGTAACGGTGATTTGGTTTGATATCATTGCTGTCATAGCTTAGTTCAAAAGCAAATGGGACTTGTTTTCCTTCTGTCTCGAACGTTTGTTTTGCAAGAACTTTTGCCGGTGCATCCGCAAGAGATACGTCTTCAAGCGCGACGGTCACCACCGCGTGTGGAGGTAATGCAATACGCTCACGGTAAGCCACTGTACCTGTAATGATCTTCATAGATGCCTCGGCTGATTCCGTTAGTGTTGTTTGAGAAGATTGGCAACCCACTAGTGCAGCACCGAATAGTAAAGAAGTAACAAGTAGTAGTGTTTTTTTCATACATGCCTCTGCGTGTGTATCAATTCGCGCTAAGTATAAAGGGAGATTATTACACTGTCTGCGTTTAATTCTGTCATTTGACAATAGTTTAACTAAGTTAGAAATTATCAAATAATTGATTTTGTTTCATAATTGAAGCAACAACAAAAATAACGGTGAGGAGACATCATGAGTAAACCACTACGAGAATTGCTTAGCCTACTGCAACTCGAAAAGCTAGAAGAAGGCTTGTTCCGCGGCCAAAGCGAGAACTTAGGTTTACCTCAGGTTTACGGCGGTCAGGTAATTGGACAAGCGCTATCAGCGGCACGTTACACCGTCGACGAGGCTCGTACCGTGCATTCATTCCACAGTTACTTCCTATATCCTGGCGATCCAGAAAAACCCATCATTTATGATGTAGAAAATCTGCGCGATGGCCGTAGTTTCAGTACACGCCGTGTTAAAGCGATTCAAAATGGTCGTCCGATCTTCTACCTCACCGCGTCTTATCATGGCGAAGCTCCTGGCTTTGATCACCAAAACACCATGCCAAATATCCCCGGACCAGAGCACTTCCCTTCAGAAACAGAACTCGCGAGCCACATTGCTGAGTTTCTACCTGAAAAATTACGAAAAACCGTCTGCGGTGAAAAGCCGATCGAAACGCGCCCTGTCAATATCATAAACCCTCTAAACCCTAAAAAAGCAGAAGCGAAGCAATATCTATGGATCCGCGCAAATGGAGAAATGCCAGAGAATCAACTTATCCATCAGTACTTATTAGGTTATGCTTCTGACTGGGGGTTCTTGGTCACGGCACTTTTCCCACACGAAGTGTCTTTAATGACGCCAAATTTACAGGTTGCGACCATCGACCATTCTATCTGGTTCCACCGCCCGTTTAAGATGGATGAATGGTTGTTGTACGCGATTGAAAGTCCAACCGCAAGCAACACTCGAGGATTAGTGCGTGGCGAGATATACAACCAACAAGGTCACCTAGTGGCAACTGCTGTTCAAGAAGGCGTCATGCGTTTTACTAAGTAACCTTAACTCAAGTCAGTGTTAATCTTTAGTTCTGTGGAACAAAAGGAGTGCTCAAACACTCCTTTTTATCATTCTAAACTGCTAATCCCTACTCGTTATATGCCACTAATCGGCAATTCCGTCTTATACTTAATCGGTTCCATTGCAAAGGTCGAGGTGACGTTCGATAATCCTTTCACGCTGTTTACTAAGCGCTTGTAAAATTCATCAAAACGCTTCATGTCTTTTACCAATACCTTCATCATATAATCGTACTCCCCAGCCATACGATAAAACTCCATCACTTCTGGAAAGTCACTCACTGTGGTCACAAAATGATGATACCAAGCTTCGGAGTGGTCGCTGGTTTTTAGTTGTACAAAAGCGATAAAAGAGAGATCAAGTTTCTCTGCGCTCAAAAGTGCCACTCGCTTTTCAATATATCCTTCATCTTCAAGCTTTTTGAGCCGCTTCCAGCATGGTGTGCTCGTCAGGCTGACTCGCTCTGCCAAGTCATTCAATGACAACGTGCCATCGCTTTGCAGTAAAGAAAGCAACTGCCTATCAATTCTATCTAAACTCATTTCTACAAAAGCCTCAATAAAGAGAAATTTTTTCTATCCATGGTGATTATACAAACAATAATAGCAAAGTTTTTCTCTTTATTAATAGGTAGATTATCCCTACAGATAAAAACAAAAACCCTACAAATTTTCGAGGAGACACGTTATGTATACTGACCACAACTGGATCAACAATGCCGTTCGAAAAATTGAAGCAGACTTCCAACGCTCTGCGGATACTCACCTATTCAAACTTGACCTACCCTTTCTAGATGGTATCGACATTTACTTGAAAGATGAAAGTACGCACCCAACAGGCTCACTGAAGCATCGTTTAGCTCGTTCGCTATTCCTATATGCAATATGCAACGGCTGGGTCGGTCCAGAAACGACGGTTATTGAAGCATCGTCAGGCAGTACAGCGGTCTCTGAAGCCTACTTCGCCCGTCTGCTAGGCTTGCCATTTATTGCTGTGATGCCAAAGACCACTGCGCGCAAGAAAATTGAACAAATCGAATTCTACGGCGGTAAAGCACATCTTGTTGACCGTTCAGACCAGATTTATGATGAATCTCGCCGTCTAGCGGAAGAACTAAACGGTCACTACATGGACCAATTTACCTATGCAGAGCGTGCAACAGACTGGCGCGGCAACAACAACATCGCCAACTCTATCTTCAGCCAAATGAAGCTAGAAGATCATCCTATCCCAAGCTGGGTAGTAATGAGTCCTGGTACTGGTGGCACATCAGCAACCATCGGACGCTTTATTCGTTACCAAAAATACGACACTAAACTATGCGTGGTTGACCCGGAGAATTCAGTATTCTTTGACTACTTCCAATCAGGCAATACGGACATCCGAGGCGAAAACGGCAGTAAGATCGAAGGCATTGGCCGACCACGCGTTGAGCCAAGCTTCATTGCTGGTGTTGTTGACGAAATGCGCAAAATCCCAGATGCAGCAAGCGTGGCAACCGCACATTGGCTATCAGGCTTAATAGGCCGAAAAGTGGGTGCATCAACCGGTACCAACCTATACGGTGTATTACAATTAGCTTGCGAGATGAAACAACGTGGTGAGAATGGTTCGATAGTGACACTACTTTGTGATTCTGGTGAACGTTATCTAGATACTTACTACAATATGGAGTGGGTAAAAGAGCACATCGGTGATATTCAACCTTACCTAGCGCAGCTTGAAATCATCCAAGCAAAAGGCTGTGTTGAGCCAGCATGTTGCGGCCCAATCACTGAGTAAGAATCATATTGCCAATAGAAAAAAAGCCCGCTGAGTCAGCGGGCTGTTTTATATCGGCTTAACGTACTCGCCAATTACTTCTTCTGGCGAGCTTCAAAAGCAGCCATCTGTTCTGGTGTCGCTTTTGGCTGGTGGTTTTGTTTCCACTCGTCGTAGGTCATCCCGTAAACACGCTCGCGAGCGTCATCGATATTGATGTCAGCACCTAACGCCTCTGCCTCTGCTTTGTACCATTTACTGAAACAGTTACGACAGAAACCCGCAAGGATCATAAGATCGATATTTTGCACATCTTTGTTTGCATCTAAATGAGCCAGAAGACGACGGAACGTCGCTGCATCTAACTTGTCTTGCTCTTCTTGGCTTAGATTTTTATATTTAAACTCGGCCACTTTACTTTCCTTTTTATTTATATTGTAAAAAACATCAACATGTTGGGTTGAGTGAGAATGAATTGGTTTCGCAGCACTACAGCGATTTGCAGAGCCTGAACACCGTCATTCTAAGTTTATGCTTCTTTTCTATTTTCCTTCACCATATGTAAGTGCACATCTTGTTGAGGAAAAGGAATCGAAATACCTTCACGATCAAAACGCAATTTCACTTCTTTGGTCACATCCCAATACACATCCCAGTAGTCATCTGTTTTTACCCATGGGCGAACAATGAAGTCGACAGAAGACGTATTCAAGGTATGCACTTTAATCATTGGCTCAGGAGTACGTAGCACTGCAGGGTGAGAGGTCACAATGTCGGCCAGTACAGATTCTGCTTTGAGTAAATCATCGGCGTAACCAATACCAAAAACCATGTCGACACGGCGAATACGCTCATGGGTAACGTTCTTTATCACATCTCCCCATATCTTGCTGTTTGGCACAATAATAATCTGGTTATCAAAGGTACGAATGGTGGTATTGACTAAACTCATGTGACTCACTTTACCGTCTACGCCCCCAGCGTACACAAAATCACCCACATCGAATGGGCGATAAATCAACAGCATCATACCTGCTGCAAAATTAGATAGAGTATCTTGCAGCGCAAAACCAATGATCACACCAGCAATACCGAAACCGGTAAGAATTGGGGCTAAATTTAAGCCAATCTGCGACAACCCGACCATGATACCGATGAGCCATACTGCTTTACCGGACATCGAAATAAAAAAGTCCTGCATTAATTGGGAAAGTTTCAGGTTCTGCGAAGCAACGGCTTTACTCACAACCTTACGCGTAAGTTTAGCTAGTGAGCGAGCAATGACTAAGATCAGCGCAAAGACAAACAGCTGAAAAAGATGTTGCGGTGCGTTATCTACAAACCAGTCGCCTGCAGAACTAGTCCAATGACTAAGAATCGATAACAGCACTTTTACATTGAGCAAATCATGGGTGACGCTACCCGTGACTTCAAGTACCTGGCGTTTGTATTCTGATGTTTCTAAACCGACTTTGTCTCCAATGGAAAGTAGTGAACGCAAACTGTCCGTAGCGATATCCAACCTTTGCTTAATGATCAGCTGGCTTAGTTGCAAGGTCGCTTTTTCAGATTCTGGGCTAGATGAAATTTGCGCGCCTATAAACTGTTTTTGCTGATTCAAATATTCAACCGATGCCGACAATAACCGCATTCGGTTATCCACGCTGTCTTTAAACAACGTTTCAGCACGCTCGTCTGGTACACCAAGTTGCGCAAGCCATGCTAGATTCTGCCAACGGGCATCAAAACTTACATCCAAATAATGCTGTAATTCACGATAAGTATTAATCAAAGGAAGCTTATCTTGATCTTTCGCTGTATTGATCTCTTCATTGAGCGCGTGAACTTTATCAGCCAAGTAAGCAAAAGTCCCTTTCGCGTATTTTTCTTGAGTTTTAACTAACTCAATCAATTTGTCGTTCGGGATAGACTGATTATTGATTGCACTTGCTAGACGCTTTCTGAGCTCTTCATTTTTTTGAAACAGCTGAAGTTGCAACGCATCTCGTTCATCGCCACTGGCTTGTTTTAAGCTCACTGATAAATCACGGATGTCTTGATTGATATTATCAATAGACGTTTCTGCGGCCGAAATTTCCTTCACCTCACTACTTTCTGTCGCATTAACAAGAAAGGATCCCATTAACAAGAATAACGCAAAAAGCAGAACGAATACTGCGTTTAAGCGAAAGCGCACTTCAAAAGGAAATCGAAACGTCATGTTTACCTCGCAAGAGACGATATTGGATAAGAGCGACTAAAAACTACAGTATAATACTTTGAAATCAAACACCTTAAGCTTACTACACTAAGTAAGAGGCTGGGCATAATTTAGTAAGTGCCCGACAATTTTACACCAATATTCCTGTTAGTTTTTAGTTGTGACATTTTAAGACGATTCCCATATGTAACTGATAGAAAATCATTTTTATATTCTTGCTCTCCTATGACAAATACTCGAAGTATGTTGAGCACAAATTGAAAGTGGTGGATTCATACAGTAACTCGTTTAATGCGAGTTATAAAAGATGAACTATGATTTAAGCGTAGTAATATCGATTGAAATAACGATTAAGGAGAATTTATGGGTATTCTATCTTGGATCATTCTTGGCCTGATTGCTGGTGCTCTCGCAAAGTGGTTGATGCCTGGTAACGATGGTGGGGGTTGGATTGCCACTATGGTACTTGGTATTGCGGGGGCTTTTGTTGGCGGCTTTCTTGGCAGTTTCTTCGGATTAGGCGGTGCAGATGGTATTAATATCGGCAGCATCATTACCGCCACTGTAGGCGCTTTTGTGCTTTTGTTTGTATACCACCGTTTTATAAGAGGGTGACGCTCGACATAGCACCTTCATGGTTGCAAGAAAAATTATGCTGTTAAAATAAAAAAGCCTTGCACTCAATAGTGAAAGGCTTTTTTATTCAATTATTGTCGGTTTGGGTGATTTAAGATGTGGTCTTCCCAGTTCACCACTTCAATTTCATACACCACTTTATTTCGCACGCTTTCACCTGCAGCATGCATTGCTGATTTAGACCCCGTAATAAGCGGATGCCACTCTGGTAGTGGCTGCTCCTCTGCAAGTAGACGATATGCACAGGTATGTGGTAGCCAAGTGAAATCATCGATATCTTCACGTGTCAACTTGGTGCACTCTTCACCTGAAGTAAAACGGTTCGGATAATCTTTACACGAGCACGTTTTGCTGTTCAACCAGCTACACGCCACGTTGGTGTAGTAAATTTCATCCGTATCTTCATCCATCAGCTTATGTAGACAGCATTTACCGCAACCGTCACAGAGAGATTCCCATTCCTCTTCTGTCATGTGTTCTAACGATTTGCTTTGCCAAAATGGTGTGTTCATTACGCTTACTACTTATTACGAATTGGGATAGGATGCGTTTTATACCCCTCTGGCAATAAAAGTTCAAGTTTACCGAACGAACGGTTTCTCATTTAGGCTAGTGAATTTCCATCCTCCCCTTCCAATCTGACTGAAAATGTCCATAATTGCCCCCTGATTTTTATGAGGGCGTTAAGATGGATTGTCGATTGGGTTGTGGAGCGTGCTGTATCGCACCAAGTATCTCTTCCCCTATTCCTGGCATGCCAAAGGGCAAAGCAGCAGGAGAACGTTGTATTCAATTGAATGAAGACAACCTATGTAAGCTTTTTGGCAAACCTGAGCGCCCTAAAGTTTGCCATGACTTTAAGCCGTGTCCTGTCGTGTGTGGTAATACCAATCAAGACGCGATCAAAAATATTACGGAACTAGAACAACTGACTTAATCACCAACCAAGTCTCCCTAATTGAACCATCGCCTTTATGTCACGTACTTTCCTAGCGATCATTTAATTCGATCACTGAACATTCCGTTTCAAAGTTGAGACATCTTTATCTTTAGCTGCCTGTTAGGCCAATTTTTCAGATGCTGCTCACAGTTACTGACTAGTGTCTACTATGTTCTACGAGTAATTTAAATCCGAAATAGGAAACAACATGAATAAGTATATGGCAGAGTTATTTGGCACGTTTTGGTTAGTGCTTGGTGGCTGTGGTAGTGCAGTTTTAGCCGCAGGCTACCCTGAGCTAGGCATTGGGTTTGTCGGTGTTGCACTGGCATTTGGCTTGACTGTTCTTACCATGGCGTTCGCGATTGGCCATATTTCAGGTTGCCACTTAAACCCCGCGATAACTGTCAGTTTGTGGGCGGGTGGTCGTTTTGAGACTAAAGACGTTGTGCCATACATCATTGCACAGGTAATTGGTGGTGTGATCGCCGGTGGCATACTCTATATCATCGCTACGGGCCAAGCAGGCTTTGACATTGTCAGTTCCGGCTTTGCAGCAAATGGTTATGGCGAACACTCTCCAGGTCAATACTCTCTTATGGCTGCGCTCGTCACTGAAGTTGTGATGACCATGATGTTTCTAATCGTGATCATGGGCGCAACAGACAAACGTGCCCCTCAAGGTTTTGCGCCTATCGCTATTGGCCTATGTTTGACGCTGATCCACCTAATCAGTATCCCTGTAACAAACACTTCTGTAAATCCAGCTCGCAGTACTGGTGTAGCGGTATTTTTTGGTGACTGGGCGGTATCTCAACTATGGCTATTCTGGGTCGCACCTATTGTCGGTGGTATTCTGGGCGCACTTATCTACAAAAATATTCTGGGCACTGAGTCAAACGACTGATTCGCCCTCGATTTATAAAAAAGCCGCTGAGTTCAGCGGCTTTTTATTTATTAAATCTTGTGTCGACCCAGTAACGAATGGGACAAGGTCGTTCCGTCAACAAGCTCAAGCTCACCACCCACTGGGACACCATGCGCGATTCGACTTGCATCCACTTGGTGTTCTTTACACAGTTCAGCGATGTAATGTGCTGTTGCTTCCCCTTCAACCGTTGGGTTGGTGGCAAGAATCACCTCAGAGATATCACCTCGGCGCAGACGATAGTCCAACACATCAAGACCGATATCACTTGGACCAATACCATCGAGCGGTGATAAATGCCCCATCAGTACAAAGTATCGACCCGAGTATTGGCCAGTGGCTTCTACTGCAGCGATGTCTGCCGGGCTTTCTACTACACAAAGCTGACCGTTTTCCTGGCGCTTGGGATTGGTACAAATGTGGCAAATATCTTCTTCAGTGAACGTTCGGCACTCGGTGCAATGACCGATTTCTGTCATTGACTGACTTAGCGCATCTGCGAGCTGCAGACCGCCTTTTCTATCACGCTGTAACAAATGAAAGGCCATACGCTGCGCCGACTTGGGGCCAACCCCAGGTAGACAACGTAAGGCCTCCATCAATTGCTCCAGCATATGGCTGGTACGCATTGAAAATCCGCTTAATTAAATGTCAGCAGATTAGAATGGCATTTTCATACCTGGTGGTAGTTGCATACCACCAGTTACAGAAGCCATTTTCTCTTTTTGAGTTTCTTCAACGCGGCGCGCTGCGTCGTTAAACGCGGCAGCGATCAAATCTTCTAGCATCTCTTTATCGTCTTCCATCAGACTTTCATCGATGTCAACACGACGTACACTGTGACTGCCAGTGATTGTCACTTTAACTAGACCAGCACCAGACTCGCCGGTTACTTCCATATTCGCGATTTCTTCTTGAAGCTTTTGCATGCGCTCTTGCATTTGCTGGGCTTGCTTCATTAGGTTGCCCATACCGCCTTTACCAAACATGTTTATCTCTCTGGTTTAATTAGGTGTTGCATCAGTAAATGGGGCTGTCAGTTTACGATTTCAACCCCACTGTGTTCAATTTTTAGATAGGGCGAACACTATCTCTATCAAGCTCTGCGGCAAATCGACGCTCGATGAACTGAACATACGGATCGTTTTCCAAACTGTTCAGAGCTTGCTGTAATTTTTCCTGATAGAGCCGGTCTCGCAGCTCTAGAGGAGTCTCACCACTTTCGCCAATAACGATGCTTAGATGACACTCCTCCCCCAACACAGCATTCAGCGCATTTAATAGCTCGCTTTGCGCTCTGTCAGTATTTAGATGTGCTTGACTGCCTCTTAATTGTAGCGAAACCGTTGAGCCTTCTTTGTAATAGTTCGAATTTAATGCCAATTGTTCCACCAATTTTGGCGTATTCATTAGGCTGATTAACTTCGCCCACTCATTTTTCTCTAACGATTCATCAACCAGCTTTTGCACCATCTCTGGTGTTTTTTCATGCTCAAGCGCCTGCTTAAGCTGCGTCGGTGTCAACTGCGTATTCACTTTTTTCTCAACCTGTTTGGTTGGGCGCCAGCGATACGCTTCATCTTCAACTGTAGACGATTCCGCTTGCGGTGAAGATGCGGGCGACACCTGCGCGGAATTGCCATGCAATTGCGCTAGACGGTCAATGACCGACTCTTTTTGTGCAGATGTCGCCTTAGGCTTTTTTGAGCCACCGTTATTAGAGGCTGCCTGTTGCTGACCTTGGCGCTGTGAACGTAGCTGATGACGTAAACCACCCAAGCCTGGGCGTGCAGGTGCGCTCTCCTGTGCTGGTTGAGTTGCTTTTTGCGCCTGTTGTTGTGATGCAGAAGACTCATCCATTCGTGGCGCGATATCATATTGTGGTGGTGGCATGCCATATCCACCGGTTTGATGCTCTGGCGGATATTCAGGAGCATCACCCGTATGTGCGACTGCCTGAGCTTCAGACTGCGGTGACTCTTGCGGTGCTGGTTGTACCGGAGTATTCATTGGCGCTTGCAGTGTTTCATCTACTCTCGACTGACTCACCGCTTGTACCGGAACCGCTTGAGCTTGTACCGTCGTTGTAATGACATTAGCACCGCTGCTTATTGATGGGCGAAACGCCATCATGCGCAATACTATCATTTCCATGCCCACACGGCCGTTTGGTGACAACGACAGGTCTTCACGACCTTTTAAGGCAATTTGATAGTATAACTGTACGTCTTGTGGCGTCAGCGCTTTACTCAATAAATCAATTTTCTCTGCATCAGGTTGTGCCAGATCCAACGTCGATGGCAATGCTTGATACATAGCGACACGATGTAACTGCGATGCCAATTGTTGTAACAAGCCATCCCACTCTACACCGTTTGATGCAAGTTGTTGGATTTTATCCATTGCTTGCTGGGGTTGTTTACTACTGATTGATTCCAGTAAATGAATGGCTTGGTCGGCATCAATCGTACCAAGCATATGGCTCACGATTTCAGTTTGAATAACGCCGTTTCCTAGCGCAATGGCTTGATCCGTTAAGCTCAGTGCATCTCGCATACTGCCGTCTGCAGCATGGGAAATCATACCAAGAGCCCTTGCCTCTGCTGAAACTTGCTCTTTTTCTAAAATGTGATCAAGTTGCTGATGAATGTCATCAACGCTAATTGGCTTTAGATGGAACTGCAAGCAACGTGATAAAATCGTCACTGGCAGCTTCTGAGGATCCGTCGTTGCCAATAGGAACTTCACATACTCAGGCGGCTCTTCCAACGTTTTTAGCAACGCATTGAAAGAGTGACGCGAGAGCATGTGTACCTCATCAATAAGGTACACTTTAAAGCGTCCGCGAGCAGGCTTATATTGAACGTTGTCTAATAGCTCACGAGTGTCTTCAACTTTAGTACGAGAAGCGGCGTCGATCTCCAATAAATCAACAAAGCGGCCTTCATCGATCTCACGACAAGTATCACACTGACCGCATGGGTTAGCAGTAATACCTGTTTCACAGTTCAAGCCCTTAGCAAACAGTCGGCCAATCGACGTTTTACCAACGCCTCGAGTACCACTAAACAAGTACGCATGGTGTAAGCGATTTTGCGCCAATGCGTTTTCTAAAGCAGTAAGAACATGACTCTGTCCTACCACTTGATCAAACTTATTAGGACGCCATTTTCGCGCTAAAGCTAAATAACTCATTGAATGTATCAGTGCCCTTCAAAATCGCAAATGCTGTATACGTCAAGGCCCAGTCCTTCTAGGCGCTTATCACCACCAATTTCTGGTAGATTGATAACAAATGCAGCGTGGTTCACTTCACCGCCTAGCTGACGGATAAGTTTTGTTGTCGCTTCAATCGTGCCACCTGTCGCAAGCAGATCATCGACAACCAATACTTTGTCGCCTTCTACAATTGCGTCAACATGGATTTCTAGTGTATCTACGCCATATTCCAGTTCGTAAGACTGAGCAATAGTAGGACGAGGTAGCTTACCTGGCTTACGCACTGGAACAAAACCAACACCCAACTCAAGCGCCAGCGGTGCCCCAAATAAGAATCCGCGCGCTTCCGTACCAACTACTTTGGTAAAGCCCATATCTTTGTAACGTTCTACCATTAGATGAATCGTCGCTTGGTATGCTTGTGCATCTTCAAGAAGGCTCGTTACATCGCGAAAAAGGATGCCTGGCTTAGGGTAATCTTCGATGCTTTTAATGCTAGATTTGATCAGAGAAATTGTTTCTGTAGTCATAATACCGATTTACTTAGATTGGCTCATTACCCGCCGTTCTTATCGCAATATTACGAGGGCAATAAACAATAGGCTTTCACCACTATGTGCTTATATTCACAAAGTCACAGGTGTTGAAAATACAAACGCCCACTCGAAGAGCGGGCACACTATTCCCTACAATCTTAGTGATTTTCTTCTCTGTCAGCAACCAACTCAATCACAGGGAGTCGTATAAACCAGCCTAGTAAAACGATTAGCATCACTAAAAGTACAAACTTTAGCCAAATGTAAGGCACTACAACGATAGAAATAGCAAAACTCAACACTATAAAAATTACGCCTCGAGCTTTGACTTCTCGGGTTACGGCTCTATTTTTATCCCAGTTCGTCAATAGAGGGCCGAACGTTTTGTGTTTGTGTAACCACTGATGAAATAGCGGACTGCTACGTAAGAAGCAAGCACTAGCGAGGAGCATAAAAGGCGTAGTAGGTAAAAGAGGAAGGGCAACTCCAGCAATGCCAAGCAAAACAGAGAGTCCACCAACTATATTTAAAAGATAGCGCTTAATACGAATGGTGAACTCCAATAAACAATTACTCGATCAAAAAGTAGCGTAACCGTTCATTACGCGAATCCAGGTCAGCGTTGCTGGTAGCGTTGGGATTAAAAGAACTGCAACAAAACCTAAAAAGTAAAAAATATTGTAAGGCTCTTTAACGTCGTTGTCTGCCATGATGTATCTTCTCATTAGTTATGTTTACTTCTCTCATTGCACACCGTTAAGTAAACGTTACACAAGTGAGCGCTTATTGTTTCATTAGTTAAATATACCCTAATAAACCAACGTTAAACACCGACAAAGAGTAAGGTTATATGCGCAACAAAAGATGAAACCGAACGGGCTTATAGTAAAAAGCAATACAAACGTGCTGCTATTCATTCATAAGCGAATCAAACCCGTTGATTAAGTCTAGTAATATTTAAACCAAAGCTCGAAGTGCCTAGACACCCAATCGATAACTGCCCGTTACTGTCAATTGGCAAGTCACTTGTAATAAAGTTTTTCATGCAGCCATCCCCCAAGCGATTACTTGCAGCGATGTGTTGATTGGCGACCCCATCTGACCATTGGCTATCCAAGCCAGCAGGCAAAATAGATACCGTTGCAGACGCAAGATCAGCAATTCCGAATACTGCGTTAACAACCCCTGTCCCTTCAGAGCAGAGAATGCCTTTCTCAATAACCTCTGCGATATCCTTAAGGTCAGCGCTAAAGCTACTTAAGTTACGTACATAATCATCAAAAAGAGCTCGAACCAACAATGTCGTCGCAACGCCGCCATCTTCAGATGATGCTGAATCCACAAGATAGAAAGCAAACTGCCCATTTATCAACCAACGGTAGTCAAAAACGAGAGGCATAACATCCGTCGATTGCAACAACCGATATGAACACTTCCAATCTCCCTGAGATGTATCTTTTTCTGGCAACAGCGCATGGAGTAAGTTTCGTGCAGCGTTGGGGTTTTGCTGTAAATATTCTAAATGCCAGTGTAGCTCTTGCTCTTCTGATATTTCGCCACCATCATCGACCCTAAACCATTGACTCGCAAAATCGCGCTGCTCGGAAAAGTGGCGATCACAATCTTCAAGCGTATTATCAATTGCTTGAGATAAATATCGATAATTTGCGATCGGTTTTGATAAGAAATCCTTTATTCCAAAGCGCAATGCCTTGGCAACATCGGACATTTCATCGGTAGCAGAAACGACGATCATTGGCATAGAAGGATATTCAAGACTTACTTCTTCTACAAACTCTATGCCATCTAGAACAGGCATAGACAAATCGCACAAAACAAGATCTGGCTGGCACTGTCTCAACATTTTGAGCGCTTCTAAGCCATTCCCGGCTTCTATCACCCTATAACCTTGGCAATCCAAATAGGCACTAGTGACTCCACGAAATATAGGATCATCGTCAACCAACATAATCAGTTTGTGATTAACCACTTCCTGCGCTGAGACCTTTGCCGTTTGACTGTGAGTCTTAAACATACCTTTTACCTCACAAAGCTTAGTCAAAAAACAAATTATACATTATTATCTTTATATTAAGACCGTCCAGAACACCATGCAGCAAGATATCAGGCCCTTCCACCTTGATTAAAAGGTAGCTTGTAAACCCCATTTGCACAAATATTCTATGCCAAACCGGTCTTTATTCGTTAAGGTCTGGTGTGTGCAAATTGTGCAAAATATTGACTTAACGCAAACTTTGATCTCTAAGTTATTTATAAATTAACCCTAAATTGTAATGTAGCGTGCCTGGGAAGTATAAAACTAGATGATCTAAACCTGTTTCGATTGGTTGTCGAAAATGGGAGCTACACTGCAACGTCACGAAAAACCATGATTCCGGTAGCTACTATCACCTGTCGCATTCAAGCACTTGAAGATTCTGTTAACCTGAGGCTTCTAAATCGCCACGCGCGTAAACTTTCTCTTACTGAAGCAGGCGAGCGTTTTTATCATGAGTGCTCTCCTTTATTACGGCGACTCACATCAACAGCTGAAGAGATGCGCTAAATGTGGTACGCAGCTCTTGTTCGGAAGGGCTCGCATTACGCTAATGCCAGACGTGATGATCAAAGAGTTTATTGCTAGCGGTGATCTAGTACGCGTTCTGCCAAACTGGAGCGCAAACCCTCGTGACATCTACATGCTTTATAACCACAAAGATCACCTGCCAGAAAAAGTACGCCTTTTCATCGATTATGTGATTGCTTACCACATTCACTAATAGCCGCAGAAATCTGATACAAAAACCAGAGCCTAGACTCTGGTTTTTTTATATTAAAAAGACAGCATTATGCGCCTTCGTTATACAACTCTAGATTTGCAATATCCTGCTGAATTTCGCGCTCGGCCTTCGCATCATCATTACGTAAACCATCTAGGAAATCCAAATACTGCTGGTCAATGTCACCCGTCACGTATTCACCGTTGAATACTGAAGTATCAAACTGGGCGATGTCTTGATTACCTAAAGCAACAGCTTCAACCAAGTCTTCCAATCGCTGATAAATCAGCGCATCAGCACCGATCTGCTGACAAATGCTGTCATTATCACGACCATGAGCAATTAACTCCGTCGCACTTGGCATATCGATACCGTAAACATTCGGGAAACGAACTTCCGGCGCAGCTGAAACCATGAACACCTTGTTTGCGCCTGAATCGCGGGCCATCTCAATGATCTGTTCAGACGTTGTGCCCCGAACGATAGAATCATCCACAAGCAGTACATTCTTGTCTTTAAACTCAGAGCGGATGGCATTCAACTTACGCCGTACCGATTTCTTACGTTGCTGCTGACCTGGCATAATAAACGTGCGACCAACGTAACGGTTTTTCACAAAGCCCTGGCGATATGGCTTATCAATCGCTTGAGCAATTTGCAGTGCAATGTCGCAGGAGGTTTCTGGTATTGGGATAACCACATCGATATCGAGATCTGCGTAATCTTCACGAATACGGTCACCTAACTTCTTGCCCATTTCTACACGGGCACTGTACACAGAAATCTTATCGATAAATGAATCTGGACGAGCAAAGTAAACGAACTCAAAAATACATGGATTAAGTTTTGGATTATCTCCGCACTGCTTAGTGAATAGCTCACCATCAAACGTTGCGTAAATCGCCTCACCCGGTGCGACATCACGTACAAAGTCAAAACCAACAGCATCAAGTGCAACAGACTCCGATGCTACCATGTATTCCATTTTCCCATTTTCTTCGCGCTTACCAAGACAAAGCGGACGAATACCATGGGGGTCACGAAATGCAATCATACCGTGGCCGATGATCATGGCTGCAACCGCGTATGCACCACGAATCGTTCGGTGTACATTCGTCACCGCTCGGAACACGTCATCTGCCGTTATATTGCCCTTCACGGTATCAATTTCGTGAGCGAGAACGTTAAGCAGCACTTCTGAGTCTGATGTGGTGTTGATATGGCGACGATCTTTTTCAAACAGCTTTTGACGAACTTCATGAGCGTTAGTCAAATTGCCGTTATGAGCGAGTGTAATACCAAAAGGAGAGTTTACATAGAAAGGCTGCGCTTCTGAGGCACTTGAACTGCCAGCGGTTGGGTAACGTACGTGACCGATTCCAACATTACCCTGCAAGCGTTGCATGTGTTTTGCTTCAAACACATCCTTCACTAAACCGTTCGCCTTGCGCAGACGAAAACGATTGCTTTCTATGGTACAAATACCAGCGGCATCTTGGCCACGATGCTGTAACACCGTTAACGCGTCATAAATAGACTGGTTTACAGGCGTTGTGCCCACGATTCCAACAATACCACACATGTCCTAATCCTCGATTTGCGACAGTAGCTGGCACTACTAGATAGTGCCAGACAAAAAACTTGATGTTGCTTGTAAGTGCTCGAAAAATGGGGCGATGATACGGCTGAACTCTGGGACCAACTGTGACTCTTTCCACCAATCCGAGCTTGGGAATGCTGTAAACGCATCCATAAAAAACAGCACCGCAGAAACAATCAATACTCCACGTAAACCACCAAACACCACACCGAGAAGTCGGTCAGTACCTGACAGTCCTGTTTTTTGTACCAGTTGGCCAATGACGTAATTCACCACCGCACCAACAACTAAAGTCGCGACAAATAGCGCCGCAATTGCGGCTCCGTTTCGAAACATTTCATCTTCAATATTGGTGAAGTACACCGCTAATTTAGTGTAATAGTTACTGGAGATAAAAAACGCTCCGAACCAAATCACCAAAGACAAAGCTTCTTTAGCAAAACCGCGAACTAAACTGATCAGAGCTGAAAATCCGATCACACCTAAAATGACAAAATCTAACCAATTCATGTTTTCTTCATCTTAAGTTGGCGCGCATTTTAACAGAAAAAATGCTGACGCAAACGTTTTCTTATGGATTTAATGGCTTAAATTTAAGCAATTGACCTTTTGAGCCTGTTATTTTTTGTAATTCCTTGACCTGTCGTTCAAGTTTACTTTTTGACACGTCAGGACCAACAATCACTCTGGTAAAGTTATTTTCTTTCTTCACATGAGCTTGATAACCTCGCTTCTGTAAATCATCGACAAGCGCGACGGCATTGTCATGATTCTTCAGTGCCATCAACTGAATGATCCAAGCCGAGTCTTGATATTGATTTTTTTCTTCAACTGGACGAACTACCACTTCAACCGACTCAGGTTGTTTTTCGACTTCTGGTTGAGGAACAACGTCAGACTCAGAAACGCTGCCTTGGGATCCCTCTGACTGACTGATTGTCGCAGTAACAGGCGATTCTGGCAGAGAGATAACATCCTCTACTGGCTCTAAAATTTCGAAGTTTTCCACATCACTATCAAGTTCAGGTTTGATAGGGATACTGGCAAATTCTTCTTTGTAGTGCAGTTTCTTACCATCTAACACGTCAGGGAGCACAATGACCCCAACCGCGACTAAAACAATGGTGCCGACTAAACGACTTTGGAATTTACTTGCCATCAAATTACCTTTGATTACCCATTATTTGATTGCCAATGTTCCAATACTTCGCCCACCGTATGGAATGATCCAACAACCAGAATCACATCATCGTCTGCGACGCTGCTTTTCGCACTCTCAAACGCGTCTACTGGGGTTTGGAACTGGGCCTGCCCCTCAGGCAAGTATTGGCACAATTCATCTGCTGTCGCCGCACGAGGCCCAGTCAACGATGCTGGATACCATTGTGTTGCAATTACCGTTAGCGCTTCAATTGTCGCTTTGATGTCTTTATCATGCAGCATTGCGATAACGACGTGGATATTCTTACCTTTGTATCGGCTTTTTACCTTCTCAACCAAATACTCTGCTGAGTGAGGGTTATGTGCCACATCAAGAACAACTTCTGGCTCTGTTTGTAGAACCTGCATGCGACCAGCAAGCCGAGCATTATTCAAGCCATTAACAATATTAATGTCAGTGATTTGCAATTCTGACGCGCCAAGCGCCATTAACGCAGTCGCAGCATTAGGGAGAGGTAAAGATGGAACAGGAAGGTCTTCAAGCGCAAAAGCACCGCTACTCCACTTCCAGCCCTTAGCTGTTAGTTGGTAGTCGAATTGAATGCCCACTTGGAAAAATTCTGCACCGATATCGTCAGCATGAGCCGCGACAGTAGCCGGTGGGGTTGGTTGGCCGCAAATAGCAGGCTTTCCGGAACGGTAAATACCTGCTTTTTCAAAGCCAATGACATTGATGTCATCACCTAACCAATCCACATGGTCAATTGCTAAACTGGTAATAACCGAGACATCGTGGTCAACCACGTTGGTTGCATCTAAACGGCCGCCAAGACCAACTTCTAACAGAACAACGTCGACTTTCTCAACTTGGAAAATACGAAGTGCGGCTAACGTGCCGAATTCGAACAAGCTTAGACTGATCTCGCCGCGCTGCTTCTCAATATAGTCAAACGCTTCACCGTGTTTTCTGTCTGATGCATCTACGCCGTTGATACGAACGCGTTCATTATAACGGATCAGGTGCGGAGAGCTGTAAACGCCCACCGAGTAGCCTGCGTCCAGTAGAATCGCTTCCATCAATGCACACGTCGAGCCTTTGCCATTGGTGCCGGCAACGGTGATCACAGTAGGAGCTGGTTTAATGAGGTTGGCTTTTTGCGCTACCGCTTGAACGCGGTCTAAGCCAAGGTCGATTGCTGATGTATGGAGTTTTGTTAAATAATCAAGCCACACCGTCAGGGAGGATGTGGCTTGAGGAATAGAGTTTTGGGTCATCTAACTTTAACCATTAATTTCTTTGGTTTTTGTGTTAGTGATACTTTACCCTTTTTCGTCCGCTTCTGGTACAGAATATGGCTCTTCATTTGGAGATTCGTTAACCGAAACCACCAAAGGAGACTTGTGGTTAGTCAGCTTAGCAATCAACCCACCCACACGTTGACGCATTTCACGGCGGTCAACAATCATATCAATTGCACCGTGTTCTAGCAGGAACTCACTACGCTGGAAACCTTCAGGGAGATCTTCACGTACGGTCTGCTCGATGACGCGACGACCAGCAAAACCAATCAGTGCTTTAGGCTCACCAATGTTAATGTCCCCTAGCATCGCCAAGCTCGCCGATACTCCGCCCATTGTTGGGTCAGTCAGCACTGAAATGAATGGCAGGCCTTTTTCAGATAGACGCTCAAGCGCGGCACTGGTTTTCGCCATTTGCATTAGAGACATCAATGCCTCTTGCATACGCGCACCGCCACTTGCAGAAAAGCAAATAAGTGCACAGTTGTTTTCAATCGCAGCGTCGACCGCTTTTACAAAGCGAGCACCTACCACAGAACCCATTGATCCCCCCATAAAGGAGAATTCAAATGCACACGCTACCAGTGGCATGCCTAGCAGTTCACCCTGCATAACCACCAAGGCGTCTTTCTCACCACTGCTCTTTTGTGCAGCAGAGATACGCTCTTTGTAACGTTTAGAATCTTTAAATTTCAGTTTGTCTTGTGGCTCTAGCTCGGTGCCAAGCTCAACACGGATGCCTTCGTCTAAGAACGATTCCAAACGACGACGCGCTCTCATGCGCATATGGTGGTTACACTTAGGACAAACTTCTAAATTACGCTCAAGCTCTGCATGGTATAGAACCTGCTCACAAGAGGTACATTTCGTCCACACACCTTCTGGGATAGAAGCTTTGCGTGAACTTACAAGGTTGCTTTTTTCTAAAATCTTTTCAAGCCAACTCATGGAAGACCTTTTCTCTCAATTCTTCCGCGTCATTGCGAAAGATATAAATTCGAAATATTACAGATGGATTAAAACATATCTTACCGCGACTGTAGATAAAAAACTGGTTGTACCTATTTTTGCTATCATTAATAGCGCACAATTTTCGTGTTTATCCAGCCTAAAATACCGATTTTTTGAAACAAGTTCGCAGTTTAGTTCAAATTATCTGGCAAAAATAGCGGGCCGATCGGCACTTGTGGTAATCCAAACTCTTCAGGATAATCCACATCCACCAAATACAAGCCTTCCGCTTTCGCAGTTGCCCCGGCTAATTTGCGATCTTTTGCTTCTAACAACCACTTGATCCATTCTGGTTTTTCTTCACCACGTCCCACTTTTATCAGGCTGCCAGTGATGTTCCGCACCATGTGGTGAACAAAGGCATTCGCTTTAATGTCAATCACAACGTAATCACCATGGCGCGTCACGTTCAGGTGCATTAAGTTACGAAACGGACTGCGAGACTGGCAGTGCGTTGCACGGAATGACGTAAAATCATTTTCTCCCAACAGGTACTGCCCCGCTTCATGCATTTTCTTTTCATCCAAATCACCGTGGTAATGACTCACACCTGAGCTCAAGATACCTGGACGCAATGCATGATTAAAGATGATATAGCGGTAACGACGCGCTGTTGCTGAGAATCGCGCATGGAAGTCATCAGAAACTTCTGCCGCCCAACGGACAGCAATATCACTAGGCATGTTTGCGTTCGCCCCCATGGTCCAAGCAACCATTTTACGGCTTACGTTGGTGTCGAAGTGAACCACCTGACCAGTACCATGCACGCCGGCATCAGTACGACCAGCGCACTGCACTTCCACAGGGTGATTCGCAACAATCGATAGTGACTTTTCTAGCTCTTCTTGGACACTTTTCACTTCTCTTTGGCGTTGCCAACCAAAGTAGTTTGTACCGTTATACTCGATACCTAATGCGATTCTCATTTTAACCTTCGAACTCTAAAATGGGGCGGGAAGTATATACTCAACGCCTTCCAGATACAAAAAGAGGCAGCGCTTGCTGCCTCTTTTTATTTATCGACCATGAATATCGTCGATAAGATGCTTGGCCTCTCGGCGAATATCGTCTTCACCGTAGACGATGGCCTCTTCCAATAACTTAACCGCGCCTTGAGGATCATTCATTTCCAAATAGATTTTTGCTAAATCAAGTTTACCTGCAGCTTCTGCATTACTATCAACGTCAACGTCGCCAATATCACCAATTACATCAGGGAATTCATTTAAGCCAACATCCAGCTTTAGTTCTTGCTCTTCAAACTCACCGCCGTCTTTATCCACTTGAGCCATTAATTCATCAATGGTCATGAATTGATGCTTCTTAGGATCAAAGTCTGCGAGGTCATCCTGCTCCGCCCAATTCTCCGGTGCGATTTCAGGTTGTGCCAATGCGGCTGCTGAGCCCCATACTTCACGCTGATCTTCTGGCACCTCTGCTGTCGTAGAGGTACATTCGGTGGAAAGCTTAAAACCATTCCAATCATCACCCACGCCCAACATGGTTTCAAAGTCCATGCCTGCGCTAGCAACGGTATCGCTGTCTAAGTTGCCATCAAATACTTGTGAATCAACGTTTTCCGCAAGCAAATTTGCCATTGCGGCTTCTTCGAAGTCATTTAGCTCAGTTTCAACCTCATTCTTCTCTGATTCAAAATCAGCAATGAAAGCACCTGGTTGCGCGAATACTTCAAATAGTGCGTCATGATCGTTATCTGACTGCAATACTGGCTGATGAGCTTCTGCATTATCCGTCATTGACATTAATGCATCTTCTTCATCGAACTCAGGCAGATCCAAATCATCGAAACTCATTGCATTGTCTTCTGCCATTTCCGCAGATGAGCTTAGCTCCGCCGTTTCAGATTCTGGCAAGGTTGGTTCATCTGCCATAGATGCAAGCGCATCATCTTCGTTGAATTCTGGAAGATCGAAGTCGTCAAGGTTGAACGCTTCTTCCTCTACCGCCTCCGTTACCACCGCTTCTGGTGCAACCTTTTCTGATTCAGGCTGCGCAGGTTCATCCGCCATAGAAGCAAGCGCATCGTCTTCGTTGAATTCTGGTAGCTCTAGAGCATCGAAGTTGGATTCTTCATCTTCAATATCCGTCTCTGTCGAACGTGCAGCTATAGGCTCCTGTTCTAGCTTCGTTTCTGACTCAATATCATCAACTAACCAATCTTCCTCTTGCGGAATGCCAAATTCGTTCTCAACGGTATCGGGTGTTGGTGTAAATACAGGAGCTTCGTCTACTTCGCTTTCAGACTGTTGTGCTAAAGCGTTAGCATAGTTATTGAGAAGCTCTGATGCATCTTCACCTGACTCTGAATGAGTACGTTCCTCAGCCAATTCATGTTGCGTATCAAGGGCTGTTTCAGCCTCAAAAGGCACATCTTGTTCATTAGAGACTTGTGGTTCGTCATTAAGTATTGAATCTAGGTCATCAGAAGTGTCATTACCTTCAAAGGTATTAACAGGTTCCTCTCGCGCTGGCTCCAGATCGGTTTCTTGGCGCAGCGGTTCGGTTTGAAGCTCGGATTCAACTTCCCTTTCTGGCTGGTTGTCACTCAATAACGCATCAATATCGAGCCCAGATTCAAGACCAAGTACCTGTTCATCATCTAACTTTTCACTTGATTCAACGATTGACTGAGGCTGTGATTGAATGCCCTCTGTCACCTCTGGCTCTAAACGACCAAAACCGAGTGATGCTAATAAATCATCATCACTTAAGGAATCAGAATTCGTTGGCTCATCATCTTCACGAATCAAGTCATCAAATGGGTCAAGCTCTTTACTGTCTTCATCTAGCTCTTCATCCGTATTGTTATCATCAAGTAACTCATCCAGTAGATCTACGCTATCTTCGTCAAGATCTTCTATGCCGTCAAAGCCCGATAATTTTTCAAGCTCATTTAGCGGGTCAAAGTCATCTGAAGCGTCTTCATCATCAAGACCAATCAACTCATCCAGAAGCTCAGTACTATCTTCTTCGATCGACGGATCATCACTCAATCCGGCAATATTTTCTAACTCATCCAACGGGTCAAGTTCATCCGGTGTCGCTTCATCACTTTCTTTGCTTAGATCTTCGACACTATTTGTTGTTGGCTGATCGTATTGTGCCAGTAACTTGTCGATTTCATCCTCAGTGGCTTCACCGACAGAAAAGCCCAGCTCTGAAACCGCAGAGGATGACTTATCGTCTTCTACATCAAGGTTAAGATCATCACTACCAAAATCAGCAAATAAATCATCCAGCAGTGCCTGATCAATGCTGTCACTTTGTAGATCTTCTGTCGGCTCATCACCCGCTAGTAAGTCTGCAAATGGGTCATTGGCACTTTCTTCATCTGAGAGATCAAAGTCTACTTGCTCATCATCTGCGATCTCTAGCTCTGGAGAAGCCTCATCAAGTGCACGCTCCATCTCTTCCAGCCCAAGGGCCTTCTCTTCACCGTTTACTTTGATGCCATTGTTGGAAGAATCAAACTCATAGAAACCAACATCTAAGTCACCATCGTCACCAATGCTTGCAAATGGGTCTTCTTCGTCATCACCTTCTAGGTTGAAGTCGAGATCATCGTCATCAAGATTGCCAAAGACATCATCCTCTTCTGGTTTCTCTTCTTGATCGAATAGGTTTGCGCTCTCATCATCACCAAATAGGTCATCATCCAAGCTTAACTCTTCTTCTAACTCCTCCGCGGCCGCTAATCCAAGTGGCGCCGCTAATGGATCGATACTTTGGGGCTCCTGTGCCGCAGCCTGTTCCTCTTCCGATTTCGCACGGCGACCCAACAACGTGACCACAAGTAAAGCGATCAATGCGCCTGGAATTAGCGCAGCAAGTCCCACTAACCAGCCATTGGATAGAATCTTATCCATTGTACTTGGTTGCATGCGTTGCTGCTCATCAAGACGCTTGCGTTCTTCTGCCAGTAACTTTTCTACTTCCGTGCGGATACGCGCTTCGTCATTAAGCTCCGTTTTTAGCGTTTCTACTTCGTTTTGCACATCAGAAAGCATTAAGCGAAGACGATGATTCTTTTCTTCAAGCGACTCAAGCTCACCTTGAGAAATCTGAAGTTTATCTTTAAGCGCACTTACCTGCTTCTCACCTTCTGGAGAAGTGGTTAGGGTAGGAACCAATGGGGTTAGCTCAACCGATTTAACCGGCTTAGGTTTGGCCATTTCTGGTTTAACCGTTTCCGACGTAACTTTAGGCTTGGTGGTTTCTGCTACTGGCTTTGGCTGCTCGACGATAGATTTAGCCGGTGCAGGTTTAGGTGGTTTAGGCTGATTCGATCTCGCTTCATGGGCTTTCATAATCGCCACAGCTTGTGCTGTGGTTGCACTTTGGACTTGCTCTAATGAAGGAATACGAAGACGACTACCAGGGATCAACTCATGTATATTCTGATTGTCAAACGCTTGAGGGTTGATTCGGTAAATGGCAAGCAGCGTCTGTTGGACAGAAACATTACGAGAAGGTCGCAATTGAGAAGCAATCGACCATAGCGTTTCATTTTGACCGGTGGGGCCAAAAAAGCGCGAAGGTTGAGTATTAGCGGGTAACGCTCGTTCAATCTCCCCAGCGTAACTCGGAGAGGCTTGCACTTCGCCAGAAGGACCCACAAGACGAATTCCTTCGGCTTGAACCACTGACGATGTCTGAGTCGTGCTCATCAACACAAGGGCGGCTAACAAACACTTATAATTTTGACGCATAGAAGGCTCAGTTTGGTGCTAGTAAAGATTTGAAATGGTGATCGGTTAAATATATCGGATAACACACGCAAAACTATAGCTTTAAAGGAAAAAAATGTGTGGCTCTCACCATATTCGTACTAATCTCACACTAATTTACTTCGTTCGAACAAAAAAGCCTCGCTGTGTGCGAGGCTTTGAAATCAATTGTGAGCGTAATTAGTAGTAATCGCGAATCAAAACTTCCGCGATTTGTACTGCGTTTGTCGCTGCGCCTTTACGTACGTTATCCGCAACAACCCAAAGATTTACACCGCTGTGATGGCTAATATCGTTACGAATACGGCCTACCATTACGTGGTCTTTGCCACCCGCATCACGAACTTGTGTCGGGAAGTCTTCACCGTGGAATACTTCTACACCTTCGGTTTGCTCAAGAAGGTTAATCACTTCTTGTGCATCAATCGGCGAACGAGTCTCAACGTGAACCGCTTCTGCATGGCCATAGAAGACTGGAACGCGCACACAAGTTGGGTTTACTGTGATTGATGGATCGTTAAAGATTTTTTGCGTTTCCCACACCATTTTCATTTCTTCTTTGGTGTAGCCGTTTTCCATCATCTGGTCGATTTGTGGAATACAGTTAAACGCAATCTGCTGAGAGAATTGCTTCTTATCCGCTGGGAGGCCGTTGAGTAGCTTCGCCGTTTGACCAGCTAATTCATCGATACCTGCTTTACCTGCGCCAGAGACGGATTGGTAAGTGGATACATTGATACGTTCAATACCCACAGCATCGTGGATAGGCTTCAATGCCACCAACATTTGGATGGTGGAGCAGTTAGGGTTCGCAATGATGTTACGGTTACGGAACTCTGCAATCGCTTCTGGGTTAACTTCAGGAACAACAAGTGGGATGTCTAACTCGTAGCGGAAGTGAGAGGTGTTGTCGATCACGATAACGCCTTCGTCAGCGGCAATTGGCGCCCATTTAGCAGACAGTTCACCGCCAGCTGAGAACAGCGCGATGTGCGCTTGAGACCAATCAAACTCTTCCACGTTTTGTACGCGAATTGTTTTACCATTGAAGCGGTAAGTCTTGCCTTCGCTGCGCTCACTCGCTAGCAGGAAGATTTCGCCTACTGGGAATTTGCGCTCTTGAAGCACTTCCAAAATTGTTTCACCGACCGCACCGGTCGCACCTAAAACGGCAACATTGTATTGCTGGCTCATTGACTTACCTCAACCTGAAAACCTAGTTCTGCTAATGGAGCAAGATTGCATGTTTCGTTACCCATTAGCGTGACAGCGCTGTATTCACGGCGATCCCAGTAGTTTTTACGCATCAGATCAAAAGAACCTGGCTTACTGATTTCACGACGGAAAAGCGCGTCATCTTTACGCACATCATAGATTAACTGCGTGATGTTGTGCAGCGTTGCTTCATCCCACGCTCTGTCCAAAACCACAGTCGGAACAGGCGCGGTTGGCAGTAAATCGCTGGCATGCGCACGTAATTCGTTATTTAGAAACTCACAGTAGCTATTAAAAATCATTGTCGTACCGCGAGCCTTCCCTTCCAGACCATAGCCTGCAACGTGAGGGGTGGCGAATGCTAGCAGAGGCAGAAGCTCCATATCAACCTCTGGTTCAAACTCAAATACATCTAATGCAGCAGTGAAGCCATCATTTTTCAGCAAACGTTGCTTTAATGCTCGATTATCTACCACAGGGCCGCGTGCTGCATTTATCAAAATTTGATCCGCACGTAGACCATTCAAAACGATTTCATCAATCAAGTGGTGCGTCGGATACGGGCCATCTTTGGTGATTGGTGTGTGTAGCGTGATGATGTCTGACGTTTCAATCAGTTCTTCTAATGGGGTGAAATTGCGAGGATCCCCCTCAGCTTGCTTGAGTGGATCATTGAGGAGCACTTTAATGCCCATGCCGTTCAAACATTTCTCTAGATAACTACCGACTTGACCTGCACCAATGATACCAACGGTTTTGTCGAAAACAGAGAAACCTTGCTGCTGCGCTAGCACCATCATGACGCTGAATGCGTACTCAGCAACGCCAACTTTGTTGCAACCTGGCGCAGCGGTGAAGAAAATACCTTTTTCTTGCAATAGTGCTTGGTCGACATGATCCATGCCAGCCGTCGCTGTACCCACGAACTTCAGCTTGTTTGCTTTACTGATCAGCGCCGCATTTACTTTGGTAACCGAGCGAATCATCAGTGCATCTACATCCACTAAATCATCGGCTGTCAGTGTACGACCGGGTTTTAAAATCACTTCACCGAGTTGGCTGAAAAGCTCTTCAGCGTACGGCATGTTTTCATCAACAAGAATTTTCATAGCGCTAGCGTTTAAGATCCATTTTTAAGAGTGGTATCCCCAAACGACATCAGGATTTGAGGTCACTTGAGTATAGTGATTGTGCCCTTTTCCCAAAAAATCTCAAGAAATAGCACGTTCAGCCCCAAAATTAAAAAAAAGAAAAAGCCCGGCATATCGCCGGGCAACGTTCCAGAACAAAAGGATCCTATCCCGCTCTCCTTGGGACAGAGTCTGCGTCTGTTCGACCAGATAAGCTGGTCAGGTCTGGAAACTGGTTTGTCAGGGTTTACATTACTGAGAATAAAAACCCAACCAATTCAGTTAGCTTTGGGTCGCTTACGCTTGGTACTTTTTGATTACCAATGTCGCGTTTGTACCACCAAAACCAAAGCTATTTGACATTACGGTCGTCAACTCAGCTTCGCGAGCTTCTGTTACGATGTCTAGACCTTGTGCCGCTTCATCCAAGTGAGAGATATTCACACTTGGCGCAATGAAATTGTTGTCTAGCATTAGCGTTGAGTAAATTGCTTCGTGAACACCAGCAGCACCTAGTGCGTGACCAGTCATCGCCTTTGTTGCAGAAATTGCTGGGCTGTTGTCACCAAATAGCTCTTGGATAGCACCCAGTTCTTTCACGTCACCTACCGGAGTAGAAGTGCCGTGCGTGTTGATGTAATCGATGCCATCTACGTCTTGCATTGCCATCTTCATACAACGAACTGCGCCTTCACCTGATGGTGCTACCATGTCGTAGCCATCAGACGTCGCGCCGTAACCTACAATCTCACCGTAGATTTTCGCACCACGGGCTAGAGCGTGTTCAAGCTCTTCGATAACGAGCATGCCACCACCGCCAGAGATAACAAAACCATCACGGTCAGCATCGTAAGTACGAGAAGCTTTTTCAGGCGTCTCGTTGTACTTAGTTGATAGTGCGCCCATCGCATCAAACATCATGGTTTGTGACCAATCTAGCTCTTCACCACCACCAGCAAATACGATGTCTTGTTTGCCTAGTTGGATAAGCTCCATCGCATGGCCGATACAGTGTGCTGAGGTTGCACATGCTGAGCTAATGGAGTAGTTCACACCACGAATCTTAAATGGTGTTGCCAGACACGCAGAAACGGTTGAAGACATTGTACGTGGAACCATATAAGGGCCAACGCGTTTTACGCCTTTTGCACGCATCGTATCTGTTGCAACTGTTTGGTTGAATGCAGAAGCACCACCAGAACCAGCAACGATACCTGTGCGATCGTTTGATACTTGCTCTTCAGATAGACCAGCGTCTTCAATTGCCTGCTGCATTGATAGGTATGCATAAGCAGCCGCATCACCCATAAAGCGCATCTGTTTACGATCAATGTGCTCTGCTGGGTTGATTTTCAGATCACCCCAAACCTGCGAGCGCAGACCGTGTTCTTTAAACTGCTCAGACGCAGTGATGCCAGATTTACCCGCTTTAAGAGACGCTAGAACTTCTTCGACGTTGTTACCGATACTTGAAACAATACCCATACCGGTGATTACGACTCGTTTCATTATGACATTCCTATAATTCAAAAATCCGCTAGATGATAACTAAGATAGTCAACAAAAGTGGTCAGCTTTCCCATAAATTCGTACAATCACTGTATTCTAACCGCGCCAAATCACATATTTGCACCATTATGACTTCGATTAAAAACGCAGAACTTGGTTGGAACGAAGCTGGTACTCCAGTTTCTGACCAATTTGATGATGTTTATTTCTCCAACGTAAACGGTCTCGAAGAGACACGCTACGTGTTCCTCAAACAAAATCATCTACCAGAAAGATGGCAGGAATTTGACCAAAGGCGTTTTGTTATTGGTGAAACCGGATTTGGCACAGGGTTGAACTTCTTAGCCGTGTGGCAATGGTTTACTGAATTTCGTCGCGCCTATCCAGAGGCTGCACTAAAAGAGCTGCATTTTGTTAGCTTTGAGAAGTACCCACTGAGCAAAGCTGACTTAGAAAAAGCACATCAATCTTGGCCTGAATTGGCAGAATTTGCTGAGAAGCTACAACAACACTACCCAGCAGCCGTCCCTGAGTGTCACCGCATAGTTTTAGAAGATGGCGCGATCACGCTCGACCTTTGGTTCGGTGATATTAAAGACTGCATGCCGCAAGTCCCATATAGTGAACAAGGCTTAGTGGACGCTTGGTTCTTAGACGGTTTTGCACCAAGCAAAAACCCTGAGATGTGGAACCAAAACCTGTTCAACAACATGGCAAAATTAGCGAAGCAAGACTGTAGTGTCGCTACCTTTACGGCAGCGGGTTTTGTGCGTCGTGGTTTAAACGAAGCTGGTTTTGTGATGAAAAAAGTCAAAGGTTTTGGCACTAAGCGAGAGATGATCGCAGGCTCTATGGTGCAACGCGAAGCACATTCAAACTACAAGCCTTGGTTCAACCGTACCGCTGCAACAAAGCATGATTCAATTGCCATTATTGGTGGCGGCATTGCCAGTGCTGCACTGGCTAAAACGCTCATTCGTCGCGGTATGAATGTCACGCTTTACTGTAAAGATGCTCAACCAGCAGAAGGCGCTTCGGGTAATCGTCAAGGTGCAGTGTACCCGCTACTAAATGGTCCACACACAGGCGTGTCTCGCGTGTTCGCCCCGGGCTTTTTGTTCGCGCGTCAGTTTGTCGACCAAGCAGCGCAAGACATTCAGTTTGATCACGATTGGTGTGGTGTCACTCAACTAATGTGGGATGACAAATCCGCAGACAAGTTGGAAAAGATGCTCGCTGGTCACTTCACTCCAGAGTTGATTCACAAGCTTTCAGCCGAAGAGACGGCAGAGAAAATTGGCTTACCGATCGACATGGCATCCGTTCACTACCCTCTGGGTGGTTGGCTATGCCCTGCTGAACTAACCCGAGGTTTGATTGCTCAACTAGAAAAAACAGCGCTTTTTGAAACGAAGTTCGAACACCAAGTGGAATCGCTAGAATGGGATGAAACACGCCAACTTTGGACGTTGACGGCCAACGGTCAAACCTTCGAGCACTCGACTGTTGTTGTTGCCAACGGCAGTGAATTCCAAACGCTAACCCAAACGGCTAATCTGCCATTGGGCCAAGTCAAAGGTCAAGTCAGCCATGCACCTGCAACAAAAACGCTATCTAAGCTGAAAACGATACTGTGCTACGACGGTTACATGACGCCTGTTAACCCGAATAATCAACACTTGTGCATCGGCGCAAGCTATGACCGCAGTCACCTAGATTACGAGTTTGACGAAGACGCACAAAAGGATAACGCGGAGAAATTGGTGAAGTGCCTACCGAATCAAACTTGGACGAAAGAGGTTGATACCTCAGGTAATATGTCACGCCAAGGCATTCGTTGTGTTAGCCGCGATCACCTGCCGTTTGTGGGTAATGTAGGTGACTTTGAAACCATCAAAACGCAATACGCTGATCTACAACTTCAAAAAGAAGAGGAAGTGGAAGCCATTCACCAGTTCCCTAACCTATTCTGTTTCTTAGGTTTAGGTTCTCGCGGTTTGAGCTCAGCACCATTGATGGCAGAAGTATTAGCGTCGCAAATCTGTGGCGATCCACTGCCACTGCCTGTTGATGTGCTGACTGAACTGCACCCAAGTCGAATGTGGGTAAGAAAACTGCGTAAAGGTAAGGCAATTACAGAATTGTAATCCGTCTTGCCCTCCCCCCTCTTTTCGATAGGGGGGAGGAGCCAATACTTAGCCCAATGTCGCCACCGCAGATTTCACTTGCGCGGCGATCTCTTCATTACGAAACTCACCGGTCTCTAAATCAAAATTGTCATAAAAGCTTGGTACAGAAAGAGCAGCTTTTACTTCCGCACCAAAATACGGCGCCGACCCCGTTGCTGCTGCCAAAACCGTTTGTGCGCCACTAGGGCCAGGTGAGGTTGCAAGATAAACTGCCGGTTTATTTTGGAATACGTTACGCTCGATACGAGTCGACCAATCAAACAAGTTTTTATATGCCGCTGCGTAAGAGCCGTTATGTTCCGCGAATGAAACCACAATCGCGTCAGCAGCTGCAATATCATTCAGAAACGCCTTTGCACCTTCAGCCTGACCGATTTCTTTCTCTTTATCTTCACTAAACAGCGGGACTTCGTAACTATTGAGATCCAACACTCGCACTTGTGCACCTTCGACTAAGTTTGCTGCATAGGTCGCTAGGGTTTTATTGATGGAGGTAGAGCTGGTAGAAGCACCGAAAGCGATAATTTTCATGGCTGCTGTTCCTTGTTTACATTATTATCTAATAAGAATAAACCGAAACCTGAGGTCAACAACCACAAAAATTTTAAGGAGAGGTTCGAAATTTTCGAAAGAGTTTATTCCAACTCTTTTTGTTTTAACGAGAAGCTTACAGAACGAGCCGAGGCTTAAGCTTGCGCTTGAAGCTCTTGCCATAGATCGTTAACGATAATGCGATCCGCTGGCGTCAACTCTGAGCGTGCTTCTTCTAGGCTGTTTTCGATACGAGACTTAAGCTCTGTCACGTCGTTAATGCCTTCATCTTCACAAGATGCTGCCGACAGAGAAATGTGACCACGTAAATAACCACCAGCAAATAACTCATCATCCGATGCTGTCTCAATTCGAGCATCGATCAGCTCTAGTAGGTTTTCTTCAAATTCAATAATCATGGCGTTTCTCTGGGTTATTTAACAATAAAATCTGACTTTTCCAAAGGTTGGACGTCATAAAAAGCACGCATCGCATCCGATAGCATTTTTACGCGAGGAGGAAGACCCATTTCGAAGATCCCCATGACTTCGCGATGCACTTTGTGCATAAAACCAAGACGATCTGGTTCAAAATCGCCGTGTAGATTGTCACAACTGACGTTAAAAGGGAAGTCAGCACTTTTTGCTAAAATCCACTCATACGCTTGAGGGCGAATTTCCACTTTTTCGAACTCGGCTTGAACCTCTGCTGTGCGACCATCTGGCTCGTACCAATAGCCAAAATCTTCCAGCAAACGACGCTCTGGTCCTGCCACACACCAATGAGCAATCTCGTGCAGCGCAGACGCGTAAAAGCCACGAGCAAAAATAATCCGATGATGCGGATGCTCTTGGTCTGCCGGTAAGTAAATTGGCTCATCACCACCGAGCTCTAACTTGGTGTTAAATGATTCAAGAAACGTGTCGTTGAAGATAGCGATAAGGTCTTGATATTCGTGGTTCATCATCGATTCTGTACTTCAAATTGATATGCAGAGCGTATTGTCGCCGTTTTTATCTAGCGCGTAAAGCCACACAACAAGTTTGGATATTAGCTGAATTTATCTGAAAGTGACTTTTTTGTTGGATGTCCTCTATGCTGCTAAGTGTGTTGTATATCATTGGTATAACAGCTGAAGCCATGACTGGTGCATTGAGTGCCGGTTGAAGAAAAATGGATTGGTTTGGCGTGATGTTGGTAGCCAGTGCAACGACTATTGGCGGTGGAACCGCACACGATATCCTACTCGGTCACTACCCACTCGGATGGGTAACTCCCCCCCTGAATTCTTAGCGATTACCTGTGTCGCAGGTGTACTGACTACTGGTTTGTCAAAATGGGTGATCAAACTTAAAGGCCTGGTCAGTCGTTTGGATGCGCTAGGGCTTATCGTATTTAGCATCATCGGCACCAAAGTCGCATTCGAATCTAACTGTATCAAAATTAAACAAGGCTGCTCATTAAGCAGCCTTTTGTTTGTCTATCGAGATAAGATTCAACCTTAAATCTTTGGCGTTTCCGTAGTCACGCCATAGTTTTGACCACGATGACGCAACAAATGATCCATCACGACAATCGCCAGCATCGCTTCTGCGATAGGCACGGCACGAATACCCACACATGGATCGTGACGACCTTTAGTGATCAACTGAGTTGGCTCACCTTCTTTTGTAATAGTCTCACCTGGGACTGTGATACTTGAGGTTGGCTTAAGTGCAATGTTCGCGACGATGTCTTGACCAGTTGAAATGCCACCAAGAATACCGCCCGCGTGGTTGCTACCAAATCCGCCTGGAGAAAGCGTATCGCGATGCTCGCTGCCTTTTTGATTAACTACATCAAAACCGTCACCAATCTCCACTCCTTTCACTGCGTTGATGCTCATTAGCGCGTGGGCAATATCTGCATCTAAGCGGTCGAATACAGGTTCACCAAGACCTACTGGTACATTGGTTGCTACAACCTGAATTTTAGCGCCTATTGAGTCACCTTCTTTTTTCAGATCACGGATAAGTTGGTCAAACGCGTCTATTTTGTCTGCATCTGGGCAGAAGAACGCATTATTTTCAATTTCATTCCAATCCACTTTATCGATTGAAACGTCACCCATTTGTGACAAGTAAGCTCGAATTTCTACGCCAAATTCATCTTTTAGATATTTTTTCGCTATCGCACCTGCTGCCACACGCATTGCCGTTTCACGAGCAGAAGAACGGCCGCCGCCACGATAATCGCGGATACCATATTTTTGATGGTATGTGTAGTCTGCGTGTCCTGGTCGGAACTTATCTTTGATATCTGAATAATCTTTAGAACGTTGATCGGTGTTTTCGATCAACAGGCCAATTGAAGTACCTGTGGTTTTACCTTCAAATACGCCAGAAAGAATTTTTACTTCGTCCGGTTCACGACGTTGTGTGGTGTAGCGTGATGTGCCAGGGCGGCGACGATCGAGATCCGTTTGCAGATCTGCTTCCGTGATTTCTAGACCTGGAGGACATCCGTCTACGATACATCCTAGTGCGATACCGTGACTTTCCCCGAATGTCATCACTCGGAAATGTTGTCCGATGCTATTTCCTGCCATTGCTTCCTCAAATTATTGTCAGCCACGCCAACATTTCAGTTCGTCGCAGCTATCCTTTCAATTCTTCGTGAAATCATAGTGGCGTTATTACGTTTTGATGTAAAGCCCGATTTAGTGGAAAAACAACACAGCCTTAATTTTCCCGATCCGGTGCAAAGCGGATAAAAAAATGCCGAGCACAGAGCTCGGCATTTCGTATCATCATTTCACGATCAATTAATCGATGTACAGTTTAAACTCTTCTGCACACTCAACTAGCTGCTCACGCGTTAGCATGAACACGCCGTGACCGCCGTTTTCAAATTCAATCCAAGTGAATGGGATCTGTGGGTACTGTTCCATCATGTGAACCATTGAGTTACCCACTTCACAAATAAGAATACCGTTGTCTGTTAGGTAATCAGGTGCGTTGGCAAGAATGCGGCGAACCAATTTCAAACCGTCAGTACCCGCTGCTAAGCCTAGCTCAGGCTCGTGCGTGAACTCTTCCGGTAAGCTGTTCATGTCTTCTTCGTCCACATACGGTGGGTTAGACACGATCAGGTTGTATTTCTCTTTTGGTAGGTCGCGGAACAAATCAGAACGGATTGGGAACACTTGTTGCTCCATGCCGTGGTCTTGCACGTTTTGCTCAGCCACTTGCAGCGCATCAGTAGAGATATCAATCGCGTCAACTTCTGCATCAGGGAATGCGTGAGCACAAGCAATCGCGATACAACCAGAACCAGTACATAGATCCATAATGCGCGTTGGCTCTTCCACCAACCAAGGTTGGAATTCCGCTTGAATCAATTCACCGATTGGAGAACGTGGCACAAGTACACGCTCGTCAACGAAGAATTCAAGACCGCAGAACCATGCTTTGTTGGTTAGGTATGCCGTTGGTGTACGCTCGTTGATGCGTTTTACTACGCGCTCAACAATACGCAGACGCTCGCTTGTCGTAAGGCGAGAGTTCAATACATGTGGAGGCACGTCAATTGGCAAGTATAATGTTGGCAGGATAAGCTGAACCGCTTCATCCCACGCATTATCAGTGCCATGACCGTAAAACAAGTTAGCGGCATTAAAGCGGCTTACCGTCCAACGAATCATATCTTGAAGGGTATGCAGTTCCGATACCGCCTCTTCTACAAAAATCTTATCCAAAATTGCCTCCGAAAAGCGCTACAATACTGCCATAAATTGTAAAAATGAAATTGTTTACCTAATGAGCAAAAAAGACACCGAACATGATGACGATTTCGCCTTGTTTAAGGATGCAGTACAGGGCGTAAAAAAGTTGCGACAGGATACCATAATCCAGCAACCAAAAAAAAATACTAAGCAAAAAGAAATCAAGCGCTCAAACCGTGAAGCGAGTGACGCTGAATTTTACTTTTCTGATGAGTTTGTTCCGCTTCTTAATGAAGAAGGTCCCACTCGTTATGCGCGCGACGATGTGTCCACTTATGAAGTGAAACGTCTTCGTCGTGGTGTATACGTCCCTGACGTCTTCTTGGACATGCATGGCATGACACAGCAAGAGGCCAAGCGTGAGCTCGGTGCGATGATCGCTTACTGCGTGAAAAACGAGATCCACTGTGCGTGTGTGCAACACGGCATCGGTAAGCACATATTAAAACAGAAAGCGCCACTTTGGTTGGCTCAACATCCTGACGTGATGGCATTCCACCAAGCACCTCTTGAGTTCGGTGGCGATGGTGCGCTACTCGTTCTTCTCTCTATTCCAGAGAAATAAACACCTTCTCTGTAAGGAAAACAAAGGCAGGATACCCCTGCCTTTTTATTTCACTTTCGTTATGCACCTAACCTATGGGGTGATATGCCATAACAATTCGCCTGAATGTGTTTGTGGATCATATTCAACACACACCAATCCAGATGTCGGAAACATCGGCGGCGACATGTCTTTCACAAACTCAGAAGTCAGATAACCAACCAAAGGTAAGTGAGACACAAACAATAGCGATTCCAACTTCTCCACTTCGATCAGTGCATTGGCGAAATCAAAGACCTGCTCAGACTGACCATAAGGCGTAATATCCTCACACGTATCAATGCTCGCTGCAGAGAAATGCGTGCTGATTTCTTGCCAAGTCTGTTGGGCTCGAATGTACGGGCTCACCAAAACTTTATCAAATTGGGCGAAACCTTGGTCTTTACAAGCTCGGGCTACGGCTTCCGACTCTGATCTGCCTCTTTGGGTCAGTTGTCTTTCGGCGTCAGAATCCGCGAAGTGTTCAGCTTCACCATGACGCAAGATAAAAATTTTCATGTTATTTCCTAGGGATAGCTATCGCTACCAAAAGGTTGACTGCTATCTTTAATAAGGATATCGGGCTAACTTTAGTCATATCAAAACAAAAACACTGATATAATTGTTGGTTCATTATATCAATTCGCTTGCTAAAGATAGCGACTTTCTTAACAATCTATTAAAAAGAATATACTCAGTTCATCACATTATACGAGGATGCCATGAACTCAGTACATTGGTTCAAATAGCTCGAACTCGATAGCATTGGCTATTGGGCTTATGCAGTATTCTAACCAAAGACAAAACGCAGCAAACAGCATTTGTCGACGCGCAAGGTTTGCGCAGCCCCATCCTAGGGCTCCCAATGACTGTCATGCGAAATCTGGAGACGCATCGTGCACTTAAGTCCAAACGATTCAAATCAATACCGCTACATTACATTAGGTAATGCACTGCGCGTGTTGCTGATTCATTCTGACACGGCTCAACAGTCAGCAGCAGCACTGGCAGTGAACGTTGGACACTTTGATGATCCTGACGATCGTCAAGGTCTCGCGCACTACTTGGAGCACATGCTTTTTTTGGGTACAGAAAAATACCCTAAAGTAGGCGAATTTCAAAGCTATATTAGTCAACATGGCGGAACGAATAACGCATGGACCGGAACCGAACACTCGTGTTTCTTCTTTGATGTGAACCCGAATGCATTCGAAACCGCACTCGACCGATTCAGTCAATTTTTTACTGCGCCATTGTTTAATGAAGAAGCACTAGATAAAGAACGTCAAGCGGTCGAATCAGAGTATAAGCTCAAACTCAATGATGATTCACGTCGTCTGTATCAAGTGAATAAAGAGATCATTAATCCCGAGCATCCTTTTTCAAAATTCTCAGTCGGTAACTTAGAAACGTTAGGCGACAGAAACGGAAAGTCGATTCGTGATGAAATCGTCCTCTTCCACCACTCCGAATACTCCGCAGATCTAATGACATTAACCTTGTTTGGTCCGCAATCGCTTGACGAGCAACAGGCATGGGTCGAAACCATGTTTGCCGATATCCCAAATCACCAACTGGTCGGCAAGTCTATTGATGTACCAATTAGCGGTGAAGACAGCACGGGTATTTTGGTTCAGGTAGAACCTATTAAAGAATTTCGCAAGTTGATACTCACCTTCCCAATGCCCGGCATGGATCAATACTACACCGTGAAACCCCTCTCCTACTTTGCCCACTTGCTGGGTTATGAAGGTGAAGGAAGCTTAATGCTGGAACTCAAAAGCCGAGGTTGGATAACCTCTCTTTCTGCAGGCGGAGGAGCAAGTGGCAGTAACTACCGAGACTTCACCGTAAGTTGCACACTGACTCCTGACGGGGTGAACCATATTGATAACATCGTTCAAGCGGTATTCCAGTACTTATCAATGATCAAACAAGATGGCATGGACGAATGGCGCTACCTTGAGAAACAAGCCGTACTAGAGTCGGCTTTCCGTTTTCAAGAGCCATCTCGTCCACTCGATCTCGTCAGCCATCTCGTCATCAACATGCAGCACTATCAGCCAGAAGATATCATCTATGGTGATTATAAAATGTCTGGCTATGATGAGCAGTTACAACTATCTCTACTACAATATCTCGTTATAGATAATGTCCGTATCACATTGATCGCAAAAGGGTTAGAGTACAACCGCACGGCCGAATGGTATTTTACCCCTTACTCTGTCACAAAATTCCGTGATGAGCAGCGTCGCTTCTACCATCAAATCGATCCAAGCTGGCAATTCGTCTTACCCGAAAAGAACCCATACATTGGTTATGAGTTGGATCCTCGCCCATTTGAAAATGGCGGATCGTTGCCAGAATTGGTTGAAGATTTAGAGGGTTTCCGACTTTGGCATCTTCAAGATGATGAGTTTCGAGTTCCCAAGGGAGTAGTCTATGTTGCGATAGATAGCTCTCATGCGGTTGCATCTCCCAAAAATATTGTCAAAACCCGTTTATGTGTGGAAATGTTCCTCGACTCTCTGGCTCAAGAAACCTATCAAGCTGAGATCGCTGGCATGGGCTACAACATGTATGCACACCAAGGCGGCGTGACACTTACGCTATCGGGCTTTAGCCAAAAACTGCCACAACTGTTAGAGATGATCCTACTCCGTTTCGCCGCACGAGATTTCAATCCGATTCGCTTCGAAACCATTAAACAACAACTATTACGTAATTGGCGAAATTCGTCTCAAGATCGTCCAATTTCACAGCTCTTCAATGCATTAACTGGTTTGCTTCAGCCAAACAATCCCCCTTATGCCACCTTGGTCGAAGCATTAGAAGAGATTGAGGTCGACGAGCTTTCAGTATTCGTTGAATCGATTCTTTCCGAATTGCACGTTGAAATGTTCGTTTACGGCGATTGGCAACGTCAACAAGCTCATGACATGGCAACCACCCTAAAAAATGCGTTACGTGTGAAGGAACAACGCTACGAAGAGGCACTTCGTCCGTTGGTCATGTTGGGAGGCCGCGGTAGTTTTCAGCGTGAAGTGTACTGTAATCAGCAAGATTCAGCGGTCGTGATATACCACCAATGTACAGATACCACAGCTCGTAGTATCGCACTCTATTCTTTGGCCAACCATCTGATGTCAGCGACGTTCTTCCATGAAATTCGCACTAAGCAACAACTTGGCTATATGGTTGGAACGGGTAACATGCCACTCAATCGTCATCCGGGGATTGTGCTGTATGTGCAATCTCCGCACGCCGCGCCTGCAGAGCTTGTCACTTCAATAGATGAGTTTTTGAATGCCTTTTATATGGTGCTGTTAGAGCTTAACGAGTATCAATGGCACAGCAGTAAGCGGGGGCTATGGAATCAGATAGCAGCACCGGATACCACGTTACGTGGTCGTGCGCAGCGTCTATGGGTTGCCATAGGCAATAAAGACGCTGAGTTCAACCAGCGTGAAAAAGTGTTACAAGAATTAAAAGGCTTAACGCGAACCGACATGATTCGTTTTGTTATCAATGAGTTGAAGCCGCGCACAGCAAACCGATTAGTGATGCATTCTCAGGGCAAAGCTCATGCTGATGCGCCACATATTCATCTTGGAAAAGAAATTGGTTCCATTGAAGAGTTTCAGCTACGCCCTAAGGATTGTGGTCTCGGATAGCCCAAGTAGTGCAAAACGGTAAATATCGCAATGACGTTTATGTTGCAATTACCTTGTTCAAAAATACATACTCATACATGAGGACAATATGACAAAGCTACTATTACTTACTGCTGTTTTAATGCCACTTGCCCCAGCTTACGCAAACATCACCATCAAAGGCGATGATTTTGAATTAAGCGAAGATTGCTTGCGCCTTAATGGTGACAATGTATCGATTAAGTCAGACGACTGTTCATCAGGCAAGAATAATAAAGGCAATAAGGGTGACAAAGGCAACTCAAGCATTCATGGCGATGACAATCCAGGCAAAGGCCATGACAAAAGCAAGAAAGACAAAAAGAAATAAACGCTAGTTTGCCGAAAGGCGCATTTAAAAGAGAAAGAAAAAAGAAAGGCTTGCATCACGCAAGCCTTTTTATTAATGGTGGCAATCTTTGCTAGTAAAACGTTTTTCCTTCACCAGCGCGAGTCAGAAGACCATCACAAGGTGCGTAACGATCGCCATATTTCGCTGCAAATTCGTTCATCTTCTCAACCAGTTCCTTCAAACCAAATTGATCCATGTAACGGAATGGCCCACCCAAGAATGGAGGGAAACCAATGCCGAAGAGTGCCCCAATATCACCGTCGCGCGGCGAACGAATGATGCCTTCATCAAGACAACGTACCGCTTCATTGAGCATTGGCAATAAACAACGCAAAGCAATGTCTTTATCGCTCAGTTTCGATTCTGGGGTTAGCTTAAGTAGCTTGTAAACCGACTTATCGACTTCTTTCTTCTTATCTTTATAGGTATAAAAGCCTTTACCACTCTTACGACCTTTGCGGCCGTCGTTCAGTAATGTGTCGAATACGTCTGGACCTTTGAATCGCTCACCTAACTCATTAACCAAGATCGGCATGATCTTCGCGCCAATGTCTACGCCTACTTCATCAAGCAGCGTGATTGGACCCACAGGGAAACCGAAATTAAGCAAAGCACCGTCTAACTGCTCAATGGGTTCATTTTCCAACAGGATGTGTGCCGCTTCATTCATGTAAGGTGCAAGAATGCGGTTTACATAAAAGCCCGCTTTGTCTTTGACCACGATTGGCGTTTTTCCTTGCTTCTTAGCCAGCGCTACCACCGTTGAAATCGTTTCATCTGACGTGGTTTCATGCGGAATGACTTCCACTAAAGGCATTTTTTCAACTGGACTGAAGTAATGCAAGCCAACAATGTTTTCTGGACGCTGTGCTTTTTCTGCAATTTTATGAATTGGCAGAGACGAGGTATTGGTAGCAAAAATGGTGCTTGGTTTGGCGTTGGTTTCAATATCCGCCACCATTTTTTGCTTCAAGTCGAGATCTTCAAATACCGCCTCAATGACCACGTCAATACGGTTGTAACTCGTAAAATCGATACCGCCTGAAAGTTGCAGCATTTTCGCTTGCAGACCCGCTTTGCTTAGAATGCGGCGTTTTCGCTGCTTTTCAAACAATTTGTAGTTGTAGTTCAAAGCATTCAGTACGCCATCATTGCTAACATCTTTGATACGCACTGGCGTTTTTGCTTTTGTCACCGTGACATGGCTAATACCTGCCCCCATTAGGCCGCCACCGAGAACGCCAACTTTTTTCACCTGCGCTGGCTCGGCATCGGTGCCATTTTCTTTCTTCATCTCCGTCGTTGCGAAGAAGATCGAACGTAAGGCTTTAGACTCGGAGCTCATCACAAGCTCACCAAAACGCTTCGCTTCCAGCTCTTGACCTTGAGCAAAGTCTTTTTCTAAACCATGTTGAATGACCTCAAGGATCGCGGTCATCGCAGGGTAGTTACCACGCGTTTTTTCGTTGGCCTTCTTAGCGGCTTGTTCAAAGACAAACTTACGGCCTAATCCACTGCCAGACACCAATTTCTCTTTGATTGACTGTTTTTTATTGCCCTTAACTTTGCCTTTTTCGAGCAATTGCTTCGCTACATCAAGCAAAATCGTCTCCGGCACACATGCATCGACCACACCCAGTTTTTTCGCTTTCTTGGCACGTAGCTGTTTACCCGTAAGAATCAAATCCAGTGATGGCAACAAACCAATAAGGCGAGGAAGACGCTGAGTACCACCGGAGCCAGGCAATAAACCTAACTGAACTTCTGGCAGACCTAATTTGGTTACATTTGAATCAGTACAAACTCGATAATCACACGCCAGTGCCAGTTCCAATCCGCCACCTAAACAAGGGCCATGTATCGCAGCAACGACAGGATAAGGCAAATCAGACAGCTGTTGGAATAAGTCTTGACCTTGTTTTGCTAACGCTTCCGCTTCTCCTGCGGTGGTACATGCTTCCAGCATACGTACATCTGCACCCGCAACGAAGTTATCTGGTTTAAGAGAATGAACAATCATCCCTTTAATGCCGCTAGTATCTTTTAACTCGGCAAAGATTTCCTTCATTTCATCAGCGAAAGCGGCTTGAAGCGTATTCATTTTTTCATTTGGAACATCGATGGCTAACCAAGCAACGTTCTGCTCATCAATCTTTAGACTAAATGCTTTTTGCTCGCTCATTACTCAACCTCCAAAATCATTGCTGCGCCAAGACCACCAGCAGCACAAGCCGTATTCAATGCTAACCCACCACCGCGACGTTTCAATTCACGCAGAGTTTGAGTCATCATGCGCGCTCCTGTTGCGGCAAATGGGTGACCATACGCAATCGATCCACCAAGCACATTGAACTTATCCATATCGATTTCACCAATCGCTTTTGAACGTCCGAGGTTTTCTTGAGCAAACTTATCGGAAGCAAACATTTTTACGTTGGCCAACGCTTGAGCGGCAAATGCTTCATGCATATCAATGAGTGTGAGGTCAGAAAGTTCTAATCCCGTGTTTTCGAGCACTTTAGCGGTCGCATAAGATGGCCCCATCAGCATATCCATCTCGACCCCGATAGCAGAAAACGCATAACCTCGAATATAGCCAAGAATCTCCATACCAAGCTCTTTTGCTTTGCCTTCACGCATGAGCATCACAGCGGCACCGCCATCGGTTAGAGGCGTACTGTTTGCTGCGGTTACGCTACCATATTGGCGATCGAAAGCCGGACGCAGTTTCGCGTAACCTTCGAGAGTAGAGTCATGGCGAATATTGTTATCTTCAGAGATCCACTTTTTGTACGGTTCTGGGAAAGCGGTCATCACCTCATCTTGAATCTTGCCTTCTTTCCATGCTTGAGACGCTAATGAGTGAGAACGGTGTGCCAATGCATCTTGTTCTGCACGTGTGATGCCGTGCGATTTGGCCATTTGCTCTGCGGTTTGCCCCATCGACAAACCAGTCGAGTATTCCGCAACCGCAGGAGGAACCGGCATTAAATCTTTCAAACTCAGCGTTTTAAGAATGTTGAATTTTTGACCCAGCGTTTTTGTTTTACTTAACGCAAGTAAGTTAGCGGCAAGTTTCTTTGAGACGCCAATGGGTAGAACAGAAGAAGAGTCCGCACCACCAGCAATACCAACATCAATGCTGCCAGCCATAATGCTTTCTGCAACGTTTACCGCTGCTTGGAAACTGGTCGCGCACGCGCGGGTCACACTGTACGCATCGGTATGGACATGCATACCAGTCCCTAAAACGATTTCACGTGCAATGTTTGGTGCTTCAGGCATTTGAACCACCTGGCCAAATACAACTTGTTCAATTAGCTTTGAATCGATATCGGTTCGAGCAAGCATTTCGCTCACTACCATTTTGCCTAGATCGACCGCTGGTACCTGGCCAAAATCCGTGCTTTGACGAGCAAAAGGGGTTCGAAGCCCTGCGACAATAGCAACACGTTCACCATGGCGTGTTTTCACTTCCTGCTTGCCCATTGTTTCTCCTTAAATACAAGAGGTCTGACCTGAATCATTGTAATCAAGTTGTTAAAATTATCAAACGTACGTTTAAATAAACGTGAAGCAAGTAGTTCTATTCTTCTGCGACTTGACGTTATTTGTATATACCAACGCTCAAAGGGCGATGTGGCTTGGGCATGACCACCAACACCTCCGTATTTGAAATAGATAAGCGATGGCTAGGAGGGAGGACAATCGTGAAATTGAGGCAAAAAAAAACCACACAAAGTTGTGTGGTCGGAATATCTATAAAACAATTAACCTACGCCAATTGTAAAATTAATCAGTTTCCTGATTAGGAGAAAGTAAAGTCAGCCTTCAAAAGGAAGTGTCATCTTGCTCAACATGTTAGCCGTCAAAGACTAACGAGATGACAAGATGTACTATAGCGCCTTCGCTGTGTGAGATTTTGAAGTAGATCAATTTTATAGCGATTATGCCATTTTCAAAACTATCAAACCGTCAAGGTCAAGGGACCTAATGATAATGACAGTGTATCCATGTCACAGTCAGTGTTTTAGACCTCACAGAGCAAAATGGAGGCTCCTGTGGCTAATGCCGATCAGTTAAGAGATAAATGATCGGTTGAACGATCCTACAGATGGCTTATAAAGGCTCTAAGTTCCCAAAACTTAGAGCCTTTTATTTTGCAATTAACCACA
>NZ_LIXM01000049.1 GCF_002608565.1 Vibrio sp. PID17_43 | reverse complement strand
TACAGATCGAGCATGAAAGATGGTAAATACACATTGATGTCATTGTTAACTTTGTGCTGCACTTTATCGATGATAGAAAAATCTTCATTTTCGAACCAAATCAGATAAGTATCCTCATTCTCTCTATGCGCCCGTGGCTGAACAATTAACGCGTCTGAATAACTAAGTCCCAATGCATGCCCTATTTCTAAAACGGTTTTATCAGAATTAGAATCCAAAACAGTTAGGGTGATTCCGGTAATGTCTTTCTCTTTCCAGCCTCTAAGAAATCCTGACCACAGATTAGCCTTCAGATTTGATGATTCCTTGAACTTATCAGCGTTCCATACCAAAAAGCGAGATGGTTTATCACTGTAAGTGATACAAACTTCAGCCAGTCGAGTATCCAGTAGAGCAGTTTTAAAAGCCGACTCATTGTTTGGGTTAAAGGTAATGCTAGGTTTACGTTCAGGTGTTTTGGACACTGAATCCAGTAAACGATTAATAACAGTATCTGGGGTGTCAAAGCCTTTCGCTAGCTCGGACAAACGTTCGTATGTTTTTTGGGAAATATCTATCTTCATAAATTGCCACCAAATCATAAAAGGAAGAAAACCAATCATATATGATTGGTTTATGATTTCAATATTTGATTGATGATTTGTCCAATAAAATGTTTTGGCTGCACCCGAATCTTCTTGAAAGTCAGACTCATATTAAATTTATGATATTGATAATAAAGGGTTTAATTATGTTAAAGCTTACTAACTTTCAACAAATCACATCTCTACCAATCACCACAACACTACAAGAACAAATCCTATCCATACTCACCGAACCATTCCATGATGAAGCCGAAACTCAACGAGCATGGGATAAACTGAAATGCGAACTCTGGTTCTTAACCTCAATTTCAGACCTATCTGTTGACGTCGTCGACGACACTGATATTGAGATACTGGAACGAGCATTAACCTACACCGAATTCGAGGATGAATTAGAGCAAGATATGGTGCTTACCCTGAGCATTGTCGAGGACTCTGGTAAAGGTATCTATCTATTGATGCCTGAGACATTGCTAACCGAATTGCGCCAACATTTCTCAGGTAATGAGTGAGGTGATTGTTATGAAATCGAAAAAATTTAAGTTCAACAAGCGTCAACTTGACTCACTACCGCCGACGCCGTCGACGAGTCGCAGCAAAGAAACTGAGTACACAGATGAGTTATGTAGCGGTTTGAAGCTGATCGTTAACCGACAAGGTAGAAAGCGATTCCTGTTCAGATACACCCTGCATGGGACCAAGAAATCTGTTCAGCTTGGCGAATATCCTGCGATAGACATCAACACGGCTAGGCAAATTGCTAATGACCATAAGCGAGAAATTGCATTAGGTAATGATCCCAAGGCAATGAGGGACGAAAAGCGCAACGTACTAACATTCCAAGAGTTCGCTGAGTTGCACTATCTTCCCTATGCCATGATGAACAAGCTCACAGCTATGAGTGATGCAGGTAGTCTCAAGCTACATTTCTACCCGAAGTGGGGCAAGAAGCCTCTCACTGATATTGGTCAACAAGACATTCAGAAATTGCTAGATGGGTTACTTGAGGGACGCAAACCAGCTACGGTAAATAGATTGCGCTCACTAATCCTCCGTATGTTCAGGCTTGCAATGGAATGGGGATTCGTGGACAAGCATCCGGGACAGTACATACGCAAACTCAAGGAGAACAATGTTCGTCAGTTCTTCCTTAATCGTCAGGAGGTCGCTAACTTCATCCGAGCATGTAATGAGGAGCCTAATCGCACTCAGGCTAATGCATTGAAATTCGCTCTGCTTACGGGAATGCGTATAGGGGAAATCACAAGTTCGAAATGGGAATGTCTTACCGTCGACGACGACGGCAATTGGAGCCTGTTTTTGCCACATACCAAGTCGGGGTTATCTAGGACGGTACTGCTGAATGAGCTAGCTAAGGAGGTAATGAAAGATCAGCGCAGATTCCAGAAATTAAAGAACCCTTATATCTTCGCAGGTGATGCCGAGGGGCGGCCTATCGCTCATCCGAAGAAAGCATTTGCTCGAATAAGGAAAGCGTCAGGTATTAAAGATAGCTTTCGTATCCATGACTTGAGACACAGCTTTGCATCGATTTTGATCAATTCAGGCAATGCCACACTCTATGACGTTCAACACTTGTTAGGGCATCAGAGCCCTCAAACTTCAACTCGTTATGCTCATTTGGCTAGTTCTAGATTGAGAGAGGTCAGTGCAAATGTGGCTGAGTTGGTCGAGGACGTAACATACTTCTAAACTACAAAGTAGTAGGCCATCTGTGCTTACTACTTTGTTTGCGTAAAACACCGAGCTTAACTAACCCCTATGTCAATGCAGGTTTAGCTTAGAAAAAAGAATCAACTTCAAGTCTTGAAATTTTAATGAAAATAAGTTTAAAAATCAAAAACTTAAAACAAACTTATTTTTGTAGGTTCATACTTTACATTTCAAAAAATAACATTTTTCTGCTGGACAGGTGTATATATGGAATATATATTGATGTTATATCGATAGCGGAGTTGCAAGTACATCAACGTTAGGCTACAATCCGCGCCCTCAAATCCACACATGTACAAAAGGCGGTCAATATGAGCAAATCTAATGCAAAAATCGTTACCCCTCCTTCAGTACAACTTTCCGAGAAAGAAATGTTAGAACTTGTAGACAGCTTAAGCTCTATCAATATTTCAGACTTGTTGCGTGATGAAAAACTAAAATCATCATATGAAAATCGCTTCAGTGGATTTAATGCTAAGAAAGTTTTTCAAACCGTGTTTATGACAACGGCTACAAGCTAATAAATAGCTTTGAATTAATTACTGTTTTCTCTAAAATAGCACCTTTCGGTGCTATTTTTTTAGGGTTTTTATACAGTATGGCTAAAAAATGGGTTTTTAACGCTCTAGTGAAATCAGAAAATGACCCCATAGGCTTGCTAGCATATGCACTCTATAAATTCCAAAAAGATGAAATAGGTCAGTCACTTCGTGCAGAAGGAAAAAGTGAGACAGAAATATCAGAACGTCTTGCTAACTTCCACGATGACACGCTCCGTTCTAGTAGTTCATTGGAACAGTTCAGAACTAAAGCTGTTACCATTATTGAATTACTTGGTCAAAAAGCTGGTGAAACTCTTGTTAAAAATCAAACCGATGAACTAGAAAAAAAGCAAGCTCTTCTAAAAAAAGAGCAAGCAGAGTTAGAGAAAAACAAGAAAGAACTTCAAAAAAGCCTTAATAGAGAAAAAACCAAAATTAAGAATGATCTATTGGAGCAGTTTAAAATAACAGTAAATGACACACCTAAAAGATCGGGAATTCGGAAGTTTGGGGAGTGGTTATTAGGCGGTTTCTCCGGAATCGTTGCCCAAATTATCGTTGTTATATTTTCATTCGGTTTGCTTACTCTATTTTATGGTAACAATGACAATCTCATTAAAAAGCTGTCCGATGGTATTACTGCGTCTATCTCATCAACACCTCAAGTAGTAACTCCTCGTAACACT
>NZ_LIXM01000048.1 GCF_002608565.1 Vibrio sp. PID17_43 | reverse complement strand
CCTGCGTTCGCAAGATGGTTGTGATACTAAATTCTATGTTAAGAGATGGCGTCATGTGGGATGAGAACATAGCGAAAAATTAGCTATTGACGCCATAGTCGTTTGTTATACCCGTCTAGCAGTTTACGTATTTAATTGGATTTGCAGCGCCTTTTAAGAAATAACTCGAAATCGATTTATACCTTAAACGACTACGAACTTCATCTGATGCCAAGCGACCATGAAAGCCCCAACGAGTTTTTCCATTAACCTCTATCGGGTACCAAGAGTCAATCCCATAGATTTCTCGAGTTAAACCTCGATAAGTTGCTATAGCAAACTTCGCGTTACTACGACGACTGCCAATAACCCAAGCTTTTCTCGTAGCGTCATATAGTTCAGATTCAGTCATATCTCGGTGATAAAGCTTATTGATGTTAATCAATAACAATGGCTCGTCCGTCTCAAGTTCAGATGAGCTATACATAGCTATAATTTCTTCAGTAGATTTAATACCAAAGTCACTTGAGTAATGTCCGCCTTGTAAATTAGACAAGTTTGATATGCCAACAAAGTCGATCAGTGCTGCTTCAACCTCAAATGCTGACGATTCTTCTAGACCATGACGAAGAATAAAATGTTCGACTTGGAAGCCGTCGGAGTATATCGACTTAATTACATCTATCTTGTCGCTTATATATTCGGTATCCAGAGCACATTCTACATGGTTAAAAATCCGATTACCCTGCCCTTTACCTACATAGAAAACCCGACCATTTCTTGGATCTCGTAGGAAATAAACATAGAACTTTAATTGCTCTTTTACTGACTGCGAAAACATCTATTTTCCTCTAAGGGTATAACGCCCGCTTAAGTAGTGAGCAACGCAATACGATGTTTCCGCACACCACCTTAATCACTAAAATCAACGCATGGTAAAAATGCCACGCGTTGCGAATCCGTCTTGAAGCGTTTGTTAGGTTAATCGTTTTTCTGCCAATTGCCCACGTTCACCAAGCTCTCCGACATCAAACCAACCATGTTTGCGATAGAAACTAACGGCTTGCAAATTTGCAGGAATATAGCGTAGCTGAACATATGCACATTGCTCGTTTTTGAGCTGAGTACATATGAAATCCACTAGTTTTTTACCTAAACCGTTGTTACGAAATTCAGGTAACAAATACAGCAAGTTAATATAGCCAAACTTTATACCTTGCTCATCCATCAAGCCATTTCGAAATTCTATTTGACCGATGACCTCATTGTTTTTGAGAACATGATAAAAGCCAGAATTATCAAATGTACTTAGCTTTGTAAACCACGCTTTAGTTTCATCAACACTAAAACCGGCATCATTCCCAAAGCTTACTGCATGTGCATCTCGTCGAAATTGCATGCATAAATCGAGAGTATCATCCATTTCAATTTTTACGGGAATAAATTCCATTTTACACTCCGTACTTTAAGTAGATTGACCTAACGCCGCATTAAGGTGTGAGCAACGCTACCACGAAACAAAACTACTGCACCATAAACACAAAACCCAACGCGAAGCTGAAAATGCCAAGCGTTGGGAATCACTCTTAAATGCTTTGTTAGCAAAACCTGTTTATCAGTGAGCTAGTTTAAAGTTCTCTGCTTTTTCTGACTCAAACCTTGCAAAATTTTCAATATTTCGAAGGTCACGAACGTCATAAACATTAACACCTAATGAGTTCATTTCATCTTCTAAAGACTTAAATGCAGCCTCGAGATTTTTATCTTTATACTCAGGGCGATCAATTGCAAAAAGAAAATCGCTAGCGTCAAGAGTATTTGAGTTTAATAAATGCTTAACTCTTGAAATCCAAAACTCACCATGATCGATCAGCTTTAGAGGCTTATCTTGGTAAAAGCTGAGTGGTTTAATAGCTTTCGTTGTAACTCTATCCGTGGCTACCAATGGTAACTCGAAAGACACATAATCCGCATTAAGTTTACTTTTAGTAAACTTATATTTCGTTACACCATCCAATTGTTTTTTGAGGCTTTTAACTAAAAGCGTCTCTCGATGCTCTTTTGTGTTGAAGCTTCTACCAACATATTGCTCAAACAGTTTTTCTAAAACAAGTTCAAGTGAATCACTAGTCAAAAGAGCAGCAGTCTCACTAAAAGTAAGGAACCCCTCTCTTTGTCTTGTAACTTCATCCATGAAACCGGCTAACTCTTTTCCACGCATTCCTTTAGCAAAATCTTGAATACGCTTAAGCTCGAAATTAAACATTTCGATAGCATTAGAGTATAACCGACCATCAAGGTCATCAAAAAACTGAGAAACTCGGCCAAACCTTTTATTTGCCAACCTAAACAGCACACTACCTGTTTGAGGTGCGTGAATCACAATACCGACGTTAGCGAACTCTTGAGTTTCAGTAAAAGGCATAAAACGTATTACTGAATAACGTACTAGATTTTTCATTTTATACCCTCCCAAAATTCAGGTGTTCTAAAGCGTGATAATGTTACTCGAATCTCTTCTACAATACCATCATCACCGCAGTTTTCGAGCCATTCTTCTGGTATAGACTCTAATATAGAGTCTAGTTCACTGAAGCAATTTTCCAGTAATTCTTCGTACGACTCATGGTCTAGTAACGACATTTGTTCAGAAAACCAAGCACTTGAACCCACATGAAGTGCTTTCAAGTCATTAAATGTCTCATCGTGGTCAACATCAAAGGCTAGGTTGTGGTCTAGAACAATAAAAGACTTAAGATCCGAGCGGATGAACAGATTAGGGTTACCGCCACTTTGTGTAAGGTTACGGTCGCCATTTTTGATCCAGTAGTCGAATAGAAACAACCGCTTCAGGCCATCTGAGTCAAGTTCACATAGTTTTTGGTAAGGGACATCTTGAATATTGTCTTCATACTTAGATGCAAACCAATCACCTTCACTGAGCTCGTAGTGTCCAAACTCCAGTAGAGAACCGTCAACATACGCAATTTCAAAATCGGGGACTGGTAGCCCAATAGCCTTTCCTAACTTCCCACATACCCATTCGTTAATTAGCCCTCGATAGGTAGTATTAGGCCCTTTTACAATATACTGATTATTGTCATCGCCAACACAAAGGTAAGGCCCCGTTTGGCCTTGTTTCATCTTTCTAATTATTCTTTCGATGTAAATCATATATAGCTGAAACTATGTAAAATTGATGATTGTAAATTACCACAATCGGTATAAAAGTCGATATCTGGTTGGATGGTTTTGCTAACGCCCTGTTAAGGTGTGAGCAACGCAATACAAAAGCCGCCGCATATCACCTTAAACACTAAAACCGCCGCATAGTAAAAATGCCACGCGTTGCGAATCACTCTTAAACAGATTGTTATACGCGTTTCCCTAACTACTTTTTACACCGTCCAAATCAATAACCTTCCCACGTTTATTTACGAAAGAAAGCTGATAGCCGTTGTTTGTTCTGCGCATCATACAAGGACTGTTTACATCAATTTCAAGGTTATTAAATTCCTGCCTTGTGATGCCAGAAATAGCTATGACTATGCCTGCTTCACCAAAAAAGCCTGATATTTTTACACGAGATGTAATATGAAATTTCTCGATCAGTTTGATGATAAATGGATTGAACTTGTTGGCTTCAAACTTTCCTACTCGGTTCCGGTTAGGGAAGTTTTTCGATGGAATTATATTCACCTTTAGAGTGCTATTATCTGTGCAAGGGTGCTTCTCCCAAGGTTTACCCAATGAATCAAAAAACACTCTCCCACCATTGGGGGATTGATAAAAAAACACCGATGCTCCACAGACTGGGCAGTAAGCACTAGGATTTACATAGCTCACAAACACTTTGCTTTGCTCGCTAATACTCCCAACACTTCTGTCTACGGTCTTATTTCGTTGATTATCTACACCACTCATGCCTCTGAATTTACAGCACCAACCGCAAGTACAATCAGGGTAATGATTATGTCCACTCATTTATCTTTACCTATCCTTATAAGTTAGCTGCATTATCAACTTTTAAACTTAGCGCATGAGCTAAGAAGAACAGAACCATGTCAGCTGAACTGAAACACCGCATAGCGTATAACGCCGCGTTAAGTGGTAAGCAACGCCGACCACCCAGCCCAACCCATTGAGACATAAACACTTAACCTAAAGTAAGCTGAAAATGCCGAGCGTTGGGAATCCGTCTTAAACGCTTTGTATGGGAAATTATCCCTCTAAATCGACCAGTTTCGGGTAATGTGAGACCCAGGCTTTAGCTGCAACTAAAGCTTTCCATGTAGTAGTTCGTTTAAACGCTGGCTCC
>NZ_LIXM01000047.1 GCF_002608565.1 Vibrio sp. PID17_43 | reverse complement strand
TTATTGCGCCAAAAAGTCTTGTGCAAAGCGCTGTAGTACCCCGCCCGCTTGGTAGACATGCACTTCATCGGCCGTGTCTAAGCGGCAGGTGACCGGCACATCGAGTTTTTCACCATTGGTGCGAGTAATAACTAACGCCAGCTCAGCCCCCGGAGTGATATCACCGACCACGTCATACAACTCACTGCCATCAAGCTCGAGCGTCTGACGGGTGGTGCCCGGTTTAAATTGCAACGGCAGGACGCCCATGCCAACTAAGTTGGTGCGGTGAATGCGCTCAAAGCCTTCTGCCACAATTGCTTCTACGCCAGCAAGACGCACGCCTTTGGCCGCCCAGTCACGAGATGAACCTTGGCCATAATCAGCCCCCGCAACCACTATCAGCGGTTGCTTACGCTGCATGTAGGTTTCAATCGCTTCCCACATGCGGGTGACTTGACCTTCTGGCTCAATACGCGCCAGTGAGCCCTGCACCACTTCGCCGCTCTCTTTCACCATTTCATTGAACAGTTTCGGGTTCGCGAAGGTGGCACGCTGCGCGGTTAAGTGGTCACCACGGTGGGTGGCGTAGGAGTTAAAGTCCTCTTCCGGCACGCCCATTTTCGCTAGGTATTCCCCAGCCGCGCTGCTGGCCATGATGGCGTTAGATGGCGATAGATGGTCGGTGGTGATGTTGTCACCCAGCACCGCCAGTGGGCGCATGCCCGACAGCGTGCGTTCCCCGCCTAATGCCCCTTCGCCCTCTTGTTGCCAATAAGGCGGACGGCGGATGTAGGTGCTCATCGGTCGCCAGTCGTACAGTGGGTTGGTATTACGTTCGTCTTGGTTCAGTTTGAACATCTGAATGTAGACTTGGTTAAACTGCTCGGGCTTCACGTGCTGACCCACTACTGCGTCGATTTCTTCGTCGCTTGGCCACAGGTCGTTGAGGTAAATCGGTTGGCCTTGGGCATCGATGCCGAGCGCATCACGTTCAATGTCAAAACGAATGGTGCCCGCCAACGCATACGCCACCACCAATGGCGGCGAAGCTAAAAACGCTTGCTTGGCGTACGGGTGAATCCGCCCATCAAAGTTACGGTTGCCAGATAAGACTGCTGTCGAGTACAAATCACGGTCGATGATTTCTTGTTGGATTTGTGGGTCTAGGGCGCCACTCATGCCATTACAGGTGGTACACGCGTAGCCGACAATGCCAAAGCCAAGCTTTTCCAACTCAGGCAGGAGACCCGCTTCTTCTAGATAGAGGCGCGCCACTTTCGAACCCGGTGCAAAGGAGGTTTTCACCCATGGCTTACGCACCAGTCCCAGTTCGTTGGCTTTTTTCGCCACTAGGCCCGCAGCCACCACGTTACGCGGGTTACTGGTGTTGGTGCACGAGGTAATCGCGGCGATGATGACCGCGCCATCGGGCATTTCGCCCTCTTTCTCTTGCCACTTGCCCGCGATGCCGCGCTCGGTCAGTTCTGAGGTTGGCAAACGGCGATGCGGGTTGGAAGGCCCGGCGAGGTTGCGACTCACGGTGGCGAGGTCAAACTCCAGCACGCGCTCATACACGGCGCTGTCTAAATCGTCGGCCCACAGCCCGGTTTGCTTCGCGTAAGTCTCGACCAATTTGACTTGCTCATCATCACGGCCGGTCAATTTGAGGTAGTTGATGGTCTGCTCATCAATGTAGAACATGCCTGCGGTCGCGCCGTATTCTGGTGTCATGTTGGAGATGGTCGCGCGGTCACCGATGGTCAGCTCGCGTGCGCCTTCGCCAAAGAATTCCAGATACGAAGAGACGACACGTTCGTTACGTAAGAACTCGGTAATCGCCAGCACGATGTCCGTGGCGGTAATGCCCGGTTGGCGTTGACCAGTTAACTTGACCCCCACGATATCAGGCAGGCGCATCATCGACGGACGCCCCAGCATCACGGTTTCCGCTTCCAGTCCACCCACGCCAATCGCAATCACCCCCAGTGCATCAACGTGCGGCGTGTGACTGTCAGTCCCGACACAGGTATCGGGATAAGCAATGCCCTGTTTGGCTTGCACCACGGGCGACATTTTTTCTAGGTTGATTTGGTGCATGATGCCGTTGCCGGCGGGAATGACGCTGACATTTTCAAACGCGGTTTTACACCATTCGATAAAGTGGAAACGGTCTTCGTTACGGCGCTCTTCAATGGCGCGGTTTTTGTCAAACGCCTCCGGGTCAAAACCTGCGTGCTCCACCGCCAAAGAGTGGTCGACAATCAGCTGGGTCTCCACCACAGGGTTCACTTTAGATGGGTCGCCACCTTGTTCGGCAATCGCATCACGCAAGCCCGCCAAGTCAACCAGTGCGGTCTGGCCTAGAATGTCGTGGCACACCACGCGCGCCGGATACCAAGGGAAATCGAGGTCACGCTTGCGCTCAATCAACTGCTTCAAACTGTCGGTTAATGTCGCTGGCTCGCAGCGGCGCACCAACTGCTCGGCCAGCACGCGGGAGGTGTATGGGAGGGTATCATAGGCACCCGGAGCAATCGCATTGACCGCTTCGCGTGCATCAAAGTAATCCAGTTTTGTCCCTGGGAGGGGTTTTCGGTATTGGGTATTGATATTCATAGGGGTTGCTTCCATTGCATCGGTACATCTTGCCTGGCACTGTGGCATCGAAAAGACACGCCTTCCCTCAACTTAGCTGTATAAGGAAAGGCATGACGCGTTAGCGTTGTTCGATTGGCACCCATTCTTGGTGCTCAGGACCGGTGTAATCCGCACTTGGACGAATGATGCGGTTATTGGCGCGTTGCTCATACACGTGCGCCGCCCAACCCGTTAAACGGCTCATCACAAAAATAGGTGTGAACAGCTTGGTAGGAATGTCCATAAAGTGGTACGCCGAGGCGTGGAAGAAGTCCGCATTACAGAACAACCCTTTCTCGCGCTTCATCACCGATTCCACTCGCTCAGACACAGCGTAAAGATGGGTATCCCCCACTTCTTTAGACAGTGCCGCTGACCAACGCTTAATTAAGGCGTTACGTGGGTCACTCTCGCGGTAAATCGCATGGCCAAAGCCCATGATTTTGTCTTTGTTTTCTAGCATTTTTAGGATGTTCGCTTCCGCTTCATCCGGCGTTTGCCAATTTTCAATCATTTCCATCGCCGCTTCGTTCGCACCACCATGCAAAGGCCCACGCAGGGTACCAATCGCTGCGGTAATGCAAGAATGCAAATCCGACAATGTCGAGGCACACACACGCGCCGCAAACGTCGACGCATTGAACTCGTGCTCCGCGTACAAAATCAGCGAGCAGTGCATCACTTGCTTATGCGTGTCACTCGGCGTTTTGTCGGTCAGCAACTTCAGGAAGTAACCGCCAATGCTGTCTTCGCTCTGGTCTTCGGTGTCAATGCGCACGCCATCATGGCTAAAGCGGTACCAGTAACAAATCATCGCTGGGAACAACGCCAACAGACGTTCAGTGGCGTGCAGCTGTTGGTCAAAGTCCGTCTCTTGCTCCAAGTTACCCAGCATAGAACAACCGGTGCGCAGCACATCCATTGGGTGCGCGTCGGCCGGAATGAGCTCTAACGCCTGCTTAAGCGCGGTTGGCAAGCCACGTAAACTCAGCAAATGCGTTTTGTACGCATCCAGCTCTTGTTGGTTTGGCAAGTGACCCCGCAGCAGCAAATGCGCCACTTCTTCGAATTGAGCATGGTTGGCCAGGTCGGTGATGTCATAGCCACGATAGGTCAGGCCGGTGCCCGATTTGCCCACCGTACACAGCGCTGTGCTGCCCGCACTTTGACCACGAAGGCCTGCGCCTCCGATTTGTTTTTTCTTTGCAACCGTTTCAGACATGGTTTGAACTCCTTTTCGGTCGGATGCGGCTCTCTTGTGGAGCGGTGCGTCACCCGACGACTTTCACGTGATTAGAAATTTTCCGAACTATTTCTTGGGCTTCCCCCGAGGGGTTATGACTCTTGTGAGAACAGTTGGTCCAACTTGTCCTCGTAGTCGTGATAATTGAGGTGCGCATACAACTCTTTACGCGTTTGCATCGAGTCAAGCAGCGCTTCTTGATTGCCCACTTCTAACAAATGCTTGTAGACATTCTCCGCCGCTTTGTTCATCGCGCGGAACGCACTTAATGGGTAGAGCACCATGTCGACGTTGGATTGAGCCAGCTCGTCACAGCCAAACAGCGGCGTTTGACCAAACTCAGTGATGTTGGCCAAGATAGGCACGTGTTTGCCCGTCGCTTGCTTGAGCGCCGCCGAGAACTGTTGGTACTGCTCTAGCTGGTTCATCGCTTCTGGGAAAATCATGTCCGCGCCCGCTTCCACATAAGCAATCGCACGCTCAATCGCGCTGTCCATACCTTCCACCGCTAGCGCATCGGTGCGTGCCATGATGACAAAGCTCTCATCCGTGCGCGCATCCACCGCCGCCTTGACGCGATCCACCATCTCTTGCTGGCTGACAATCGCTTTGTTCGGGCGGTGACCACAACGCTTTTGCGCCACTTGGTCTTCCATCTGCACCGCCGCCGCGCCGGCTTTTTCCATCGCTTTGATGGTGCGGGCAATGTTAAACGCGCCACCAAATCCGGTATCAATATCCACCAACAGCGGCAAATCACACGCATTGGTGATGCGGTCGACGTCGACCAATACATCATTGAGGGTGGTAATGCCTAAATCTGGCAGGCCGTAAGAGGCATTAGCAATGCCCCCGCCCGACAAGTAAATCGCTTGGTGGCCGACATTTTTGGCCATCATCGCGGTGTACGGGTTGATGGTGCCAACAATTTGTAGCGGATCGTTTTGCTCAACGGCGAGCCGGAATTTCGCCCCTGGTGATAAGCTCATGACAATTTCCTTCTAGTCTTGTTCTTTCTCT
>NZ_LIXM01000046.1 GCF_002608565.1 Vibrio sp. PID17_43 | reverse complement strand
TATTCGTCATTCTGAACAGTGAGGAACGAACGTGATTCAGAATCTACTGATCGAGCTTGATAGCACTAAGGTGATAAACTGAAATTAAACAGTGCGCTGATAATAGATTTCGGATGCTCGCCTGAACTCGTCCGGAATGACGCTGTTAGGTTCAGTGAGCGCGTTTCCGTAAGCAAAGCGCTCGGTATTCCCTACTTAACTACGTTCCCGTTGCAAGTAGATTCCTAGTCTCGCTTCGACTCGCTGGAATGACGTGTAAGTGCCCGTATTCAGTAAGCAAAGCGCTCGGCATTCTTGCTTCTGGGAAAGAGCGATATTCGTCATTCTGAACAGTGAGGAACGAACGTGATTCAGAATCTACAAACAGAGCTTGATAGCACTAAGGTGATAAACTGAAATTAAACAGTGCGCTGATAATAGATTCCGGATGCTCGCCTGAGCTCGTCCGGAATGACGCTGTTAGGTTCAGTGAACGCGTTTCCGTAAGCGAAGCGCTCTGTAATCTGTATTCCCAAAATTCTAGGCCCTAGGATTTTTTATTCCTAGGACCTTCTTTCCCTTTATTTCAACGCGTTAATCGCTACACCAGTTTGGTACAGGATCTGCGTCGCCGCTGTCCAGGTGCTTAATGCATCGCGGTAATCGGTGTCGATTGGCACTACAATCGTGTCGCCTGCTTGCAGTTCTTGATTGTTGTTACCGAACCAGTAGCCAGAGGTTGGTTTGTAAACCGAGCCATCTGCGCGCACAACGAAGATGCGATCTTCATCTGCTTGCTTCTTCGCGCCGCCCGCTTTATTTAGGTAATCATCCACATCTAACTTGTTATCCAGCAAGTATGTGATCGGTACCTGTACCTCACCCATGATGGATACCGTATTGCGGAAGGTTGGAACAAACAGGAAGTCGCCATCTTCTAACATAAAGTCGGCAGAACGTTCGTCTTTCAAAATGCGGTTAAGCTGCACCACCATGCGGCCAAGTGCTTGGCTGCGGCTTGCTTCTTCCACAAACGCGAGGGTTTTATCCGGATCAGAAATCACCGAGCCAATATTGCTGTCGGCACGGAAGGTCTTCTTTGCGGTTTCTGCTCGCATGTCTGCGGCGTATTGGTTTAGTAGCTTTTGCTCTTGGAGGCGCAGCGCCTCACGAGTGAAGATCGCGCCTTGTGGGTGAGCAAACTCGGTCAAACCACCCGCGCGCTCAAGAAGCTCACCTAACGTTTCACCTTGACGTACCGTGTAAGTACCCGGGAAAACAACTTCACCTTGTAGCGTCACCGTACTTTGCAGCTTCACATTTGGCTTTTCAAGAATGTTCAAACGGTCACGGCCGACAATGATCGCATCATCTACAGCGCTACCTTGAATGGCTTTGCGTAGATCAATGCGTTCAACATCAATAAAGGCACGTTCGTCTACATTGTTGATCACCGTGCGCGCAAGTTCTGCATTGAGGGTAAACGCGTTGTACGTTAAGCCACCAGCCGCTTCTAACAGTGTTGATACCGTCATACGTGGGGTAATCGGGTAACGACCTGGGTGTTTTACTTCACCGAAGACTTCTGCAATTTGTGGTGCTAAGCCTAGTCGAGACTGTTGCTGCAACTGCATCAGTACTGGTGCTAATAGCGTGCGACGGGTGTTTTGCTTCAATGCTTCGAAATCTTCTTGAGTGATCTCTTTACCACGGAAGATGATCTTAGGCTGTTGCGCTTGCTCCAGAGCGAACGCTGGATTGTTTACCCCGGTAGAGACACCTTGAGCACTGCTAGAGATCGCTGGAGTAGCATTTAATGGCGAAGTGACAGCAACAGAAGAGCTCATCACTTGCTGTTCTTTTTGTTGCTCTATTTCCGCTTTCGCTTGCGCTTGCTCTAAGGTTTTGGCTTTGGTGACCGTCTCTTGCTCTGCTAGTGTGTCTAAGTCTTCGTTATTAAAGCGGTTAAACACCAACACTCGGTCACGAGATTGCAGTTGCAAGTTATCTTTACTGCTCGGCGCTAAAATCGCCTTCGCTAAGTTAACCTGAAATACTTCAACATCGCGCTGGGCGTTGATTTCACGCACCACAACGGCGTAATTCACATCGGCGGTCGAGTTAAAAGAGGAGTCCACCGATTTAAACAAGTCTGCGATACGCAGGCCCGCTTTCCATTCCATAAAGCCCGGGTGACGAACATCGCCTTCGATTTGCACGTAGCGGGTGAGCTCTTCACTCTTCTTTAATACCTTAACGGCATCGCCGTCTTTGACTTTGGTGTATCGGGCGTTGGTTTGAGAAAAATCGAGCGTCAGTGCATCACGCGCCCCCTTCGCAGCATAACGTTTGATCTCCACTTGATCTCGGTAGGCGTTAGCCGTAAAACCACCCGCCATTTGAATCGCTTGCTTGTAGGTCTCTCCCGCTTTGATTTCATAAATAGCAGGACGATTCACTTCACCATCGATGGCAATCGTGTCACCCACAGGGCCAATGAACACCACATCGCCCGGCAATAGACGCACATCGTTACGTGCATCGCCTTTTAGCAGCAGGTTGTACATATCCAGCTTACGAATCACTTGGCCGTTACGCTTTAGCTGTACATTACGCAGTGCGCCACTTTCACCAAAGCCGCCGCTGTAGTAGATCGCTTGAGAAATCGTGGTTAATGCGCTCACAGTGTAAGAACCCGGCTTGTAAGCATCGCCCATCACGAACACTTGCATCGTGCGCATTTCTCCTAGGGAAATATCACTGCGAACGCCGATCATTTGCTCTTTGACACGTTGGTTCAGCGAGTCACGCACTTCTGAGAAGCTCATGCCTGCGACTTGAACTGGGCCAAGTGCTGGGAAGTTGATAAGGCCAGCACGATTTACACGTAAACGGTGAGTGGTGTTTTCCTTACCAAACAGCTGGATCACAATCTCGTCACCCGCGCCTACGGAATAATCGGCAGGCACAGGTACATCACTGATTGGTGCAAAGGTGGTAGGAGAGCCGGCAAACAGATCCAAACCAAAGCGTTTCAGCTTTTCATCTTGCTGAGGTTGTAAGTTAAACGGGTCGTTTTGTGCTGTCGTATTCTGCGGTGGTCGAGGCTCGATAACTTGTGGGTTTTCGTAATGGCTCGATGAAGCAGCACCAGAAGGGAGTGAGAAACCATACTGACTTGCCAACGCTTGTTGCTGATCGGCAGGTAAGCTTTTAAACATTTGGATTTGTTCTGGGGTTGGGTTTTGCGCCAAGGAATGCGAGGCAAACAAGCTTGCCAATGCGCACACGGCAATGGAGAGAGTTCCTTTAAGCATGGTAGTTCGCTATGAAAATCGGGTTAAAAATCCTAGTCCGTCGGTCCTAGGGCCTAGGTCTTTATTTAGAATCGGTGCTGAAAGCCAAGAGTGATGGCATTTAGGCGTACTTGATCTTCTGAGGCGTTGTCCACAAACTCAAACACGACGGCATTGTGTTTATCAAGCGCATAGTGCATGCCCAGACCGAAACTTACGCCTTTATCGTTTTGTGAGCCAACACCTTGTTTGTCGATCTCAACGCGAGAATAACCCGCTAACCCATAAATCGCGATGCGCTCTGCAACCGGCATATTTAGCTTAATAAAGCCACTTGCCAGGCTATCAACGGCAAGGCCACTGTCTCGTTGAACAGAAGTACCATAACGGGCTTCTAGAGCGAGATAATCATTGAAGAAGTAACCGACTTGCGCTTGCAGAAGGAAAGGACTACCTTCAGTAACAAGAGGTTGCGTTACTTGAGAAGAGGAAGATTGGTGGTATTCCGCGTTAGAGTAACTAACTAATGCGCCTGCATAAAAATCAGCAGACGCAGAAAATGAGCACAAGCCCAAACTGGCTGCACTCAACACACCTAACCATGGTCGTTTGTTAATCACTTAAGAGGTCCCTGGGTATTAACTTGCCACCACGCGTTTCTGCATAAGCGCCAAATTTCTAGTTAATTCATTGGGCGTTTCTACGCTACCGCCCTGCGGCATTACGCGTAAGCCACTGTTCGCAAGAGTCTATTTTTTATTGATTTATTTTTATTTCGTGCAATTTTCGAGCGCTAAACGTAATAAAACATCGTTTTTAATGCCAACTCAAAAACTGGCAAATTATGCATGGATCGGCGTAAAACGGCAAGGGTATCGGATTGGAGAGGAGTATTTGTGCGGTTTGGTGCTCAAAAATATTAGGTCGTAATTATTTCGGTCCTAGGGACCTAGGTGGAGCGCTATGTGAGTTTGTGCATACCATTGCTTTTTGAGAAAGTGGTTGGAATACAGTACACGGAGCGCTGCGCTTACAGAAAAACACTCACTGAACTAACGGCGTCATTCCGGACGAGCTCAAGCGAGCATCCGGAATCTATTATCAGCGCACTGTTTGGTTTCGGTATATCTCCTTAGTGATATCAAACTCGGTCTGTAGATCCTGAATCACGTTCGTCCCTCACGGTTCAGAATGACAGTTACTTTAACGCGCTCTCAACGAGAAGGTTCGTCATTCTAGCGAGCTCAAGCGAGACTAAGAATCTAACCTCAGCAAGTTCCCCAACCAAATAGAGCCATCTCACTACCGCAAAATCGGATAGTAGGTCCTGCATCACGTTCGTTCCTCACGGTTCAGAATGACGAATATCTCCCTTCCCCAGAAGCAAGAATACCGAGCGCTGCGCTTACGGAAACACTCGCACTGAACTAACGCCGTCATTCCGGGTGAGCTCAAGCGAGCATCCGGAATCTATTATCAGCGCACTATTTAATTTCGGAATATCTCCTTAGTGATATCAAACTCGGTCTGTAGATTCTGAATCACGTTCGTCCCTCACTGTTCAGAATGACAGTTACTTTAACGCGCTCTCAACCGAGAAGGTTCGTCATTCTAGCGAGCTCAAGCGAGACTAAGAATCTAACCTCAGCAAGCTCCCCAACCAAATAG
>NZ_LIXM01000045.1 GCF_002608565.1 Vibrio sp. PID17_43 | reverse complement strand
GAGCAGCACCGCCGTATACTTTTGCAAGTGTAGTACAGATAGCTGCAGTTAGAGTTGTTTTACCGTGGTCAACGTGGCCGATAGTACCAACGTTTACGTGCGGTTTTACACGTTCAAATTTTTCTTTAGACATGAGTAGTCCCTCTAGGTACGGATTTAGGTGGCCCCAAAAAATGACCACGCAACCAAAAAAGATAATTGGTAAATCTTATATCAAAAGGAAATAACTTGAGAGCTGGTGCTGATAGGCAGACTCGAACTGCCGACCTCATCCTTACCAAGGATGCGCTCTACCACCTGAGCTATATCAGCACTCAAATTTGATTGGAGCGGGCAGCGGGAATCGAACCCGCATCATCAGCTTGGAAGGCTGAGGTAATAGCCATTATACGATGCCCGCACACGTAACTCTGAGAGCTATTTCCTAAAGAATATGGTGGAGGGGGACGGATTCGAACCATCGAAGGCAGTGCCGGCAGATTTACAGTCTGCTCCCTTTGGCCACTCGGGAACCCCTCCAAAATTTCAATCCATTCTCACTACAACATTTCATAGATACAGGAGAGAATGGTGCCGACTACCGGAATCGAACTGGTGACCTACTGATTACAAGTCAGTTGCTCTACCTACTGAGCTAAGTCGGCATAAGTGGTGCGCATTCTATTGAATGATTTTCTATGTTGCAATAGGAAATTTAAAAAAAAAACGTAAATATCGTTCTTTTGAACTCATTTGTTGAAAATTTACACAATCATTATTTTTTACCACAAACTTTAGAGCTTTGTCGTTTGCTTTAAACGACGCTTGATGTATGTTTTTGCTCTCAATTAAACCAAGGATAAACGAGACCCATGAGTCCATTTTTGTCATTCGACCGTGCTGAATGGGCAGAGCTGCGAAACTCTGTCCCAATGACACTTTCTGAAGATGACTTGATCGCACTTCAAGGCATAAATGAAAACCTCACAATGGAGGAAGCGGTAGAAATCTATCTTCCTTTGTCTCGCCTACTGAATTTGTATGTACAAGCACGCCAAAGTCGCAACTCTGTGCTGCAACAATTTCTCAATACAGAAGAACACGCTCCACCTTTTGTTATCGGCATTGCTGGCAGTGTCGCGGTTGGAAAAAGCACAACCGCTCGTATTCTAGAAGCCCTCCTATCTCGCTGGGAGAATCATCCTAAAGTCGCATTGGTCACAACTGATGGCTTCTTGTACCCTAAGCGCGTGCTTGAAGAAAAGGGTATTATGCACCGTAAGGGCTTCCCAGAATCTTACGATATTAAGCGATTGGTCGAGTTTGTATCTGATGTGAAGGCAGGTAAACCCAATTTAGAAGTCCCTGTCTACTCTCATATTACCTACGATATTACGGAAAAGTTAAAATGTGTAGATAGACCAGATGTACTGATCATTGAAGGGCTAAACGTACTGCAAAGTGGTATGGACTATCCACATGATCCGCATCGCGTTTTTGTTTCTGACTTTTTGGATTTCTCTATCTATGTTGATGCGGACAGTGAGATTATAGAGCAATGGTATGTCGAAAGGTTTTTAAAGTTCCGTAGAGGTGCCTTCACTAAACCAGGGTCTTACTTCAGCCACTACACACAACTATCAGTTGAAGAAGCGCAGAATAAAGCAAAGCAAATATGGCAAGACATTAATGGGCTCAACTTAGAACATAACATTCTTCCTACCCGAGAAAGAGCCCATTTAATCTTACATAAAGGAGAGAATCACTTAGTAGACAAGGTTTCTCTACGAAAATAGCTCTGCGATCAGTCACTCTTTCTCAAGGAGATCTCACCACCAATGTAGGTCTCCAATCCGTTTTCGGTTTCGAGAACCACGCCTCCTTGATGATCAATACCCTGTACGACACCATAAATTTCTCGAGGACCCATCAGTAACTTCACAGAACGGCCTAAGAAATTATCAAGACGATTCCAACGTACAACAAAACCCGTTAGCCCAGTCATTTCATATTCCTCTAGCGCTCTCTTCCAGTGCTCTATAAATTTAATCGCCAACTGAGTTCGGTCAATCACTAAGCCACCACTGACTTGATTTAAGGTTGTCCAAGGTTGGTCAATTCCAGGCTGTCGTTCTGGCATACCAATATTGAGGCCCATACCTATCACTAGATGCGCAGCACCTCCTGCTTGTCCGGACATCTCGACCAGAATGCCTGCCAGTTTTTTATCATGGTAGTAAATATCATTAGGCCATTTAAGTTTTACACCCTGAATGCCTATACTTTCAATGGCTTCTACTGTCGCAATACCAACAACTAAGCTCAAGCCCATTGCAGCGGCCATTCCAGCATCTAAACGCCAATACATCGACAAATACAAATTGGTACCAAAAGGCGATATCCACTGACGTCCACGTCGCCCTCTTCCTCTTGCTTGATACTCAGCCAAACATACACGGCCTTTTTCAGATTCATTAACACGTTCAAGCAAATACTGATTAGTAGAGTCAATCACCGAAATGAGCTCGACTGGTGTCGTAATGCTCTCTATCAACTTACCTTCATTTAACAATTGAAGAGGCTGAACAAGTTGGTAACCCCGGCCTTGAATACGATAAAGATCAACGCCCCAGTCATTTAAACCTTTAACATGCTTGGCGATCGCCGCTCTAGAAATCCCCAAACTTTGCCCGAGCGCCTCACCAGAGTGGAACTCACCATCACTAAGCGTTTTTAAAATATGAAGTTTGGTAGAGTGTTCGCTTCTCATTGTGCAGCCTCAATTTTAGCAAGGTTGGTCTCGCCGAACCGATCCATAAAGCGCACTTCGTGCTCAAGCTCTATCTGATACTTATCCCAGACCGCCTTTTTCACTAACGATGCTAATGACACAACATCACTGGCGCTGCAGTTATCGACATTAGTCAAAACTAACGCTTGAAGTGGATTAACCTGGGCACCGTTTACAGACACACCTTTCAACCCACACTGATCGATAAGCCAGCCAGCTGCCACTTTCATCCCGATTGGTGCCGGGTAAGCCACCATATTGCTATGCTCTGCAACCAGTCGATCATAATGATCTTGCGAGATCACTGGATTTTTAAAGAAACTCCCCGCATTCCCTACTTTCGCTGGATCGGGTAATTTCTCCATGCGAACTTGGCAAACTCGTTCAAAGATCGATAAGGGACTGAGTTGATCTTCCGCAATACTCTGCAGTGGGCCATATTGATTAATTGGTTTCCACGCTTTCGCTAACTTGAGTCCAATAGCAGCAATAAAGCACTTTTCATACAAAGCGTGCTTGAATATCGAATCGCGATAGCCAAATTCACACTCATCCGCCGTCATTCGTTTAATCTCAAACGTGGTAAGGTCTAGCACATCCACATATTCACAGACATCTTGCAGTTCTAGACCATATGCGCCGATATTTTGGATTGGTGCTGAACCTGCACATCCAGGGATCAAGGCGAGGTTTTCTATTCCTCCCATTCCTTGCTCTACACTCCATGCCACCAATTCAGGCCAATCTTCCCCCCCTTCGATGTGAAGGAGATAATGTTCTGCTGTTTCGGTTATGGATTTGCCCTTCAATCGGTTAATGATGACCACACCATCGTAGTGCTCCGTGAACAGCATATTACTGCCTTTACCTAAGAAGAGTTTAGGTAGACCTTTCAAGGACTCATCTTTAAGTAATTGGATAACGTCTTCGATCGAATCAACAATCGCTAAATAGGAGCAGGTTTGTTCGATACCAAATGTGTGATAAGCCTTAAGGCTCGCATGTTTCTTTATTTGCATAGTGAGTTTGCAACGCCAGATGAGATTCCCGTAAACTGTGAACATTCTACAATAGTTATCTTTGAGCCGCAGTGACAATACCAAACTCATTAATCATAGAAGTGTTAAATCCTATCAAATTGCCTCTCATTAAACGGCTGTATAAGGCTCATTATCCCGCTGGACGAGCAAAGCGTGATGAATTAATCGTTACCGCTAGCGTAGATAGTAATATCCTCGCTTTACTGCGAATGAAAAGTGTCGATACCTCTCGGCTATTGACGGGCATGCTGGTTATTCCAGAGGCAAGAGGGACTGGGGTTGGAAAGGCTCTCTTAAGCTATTGCGAAGAAAATATTTTCCGTCATGGCGATTACTGCTTTGCATTTCAACATTTAGAAAACTATTACTCACAGTATGGATTTAAAAGCATTTCCGGCAATACTCTACCAAACTCATTGAAAATAGCCTTTTCTCGCTATGTGGATAGCGGTAAAGATCTCATTCCGATGCAATTCATGGCATCTTCCCCTTCAAAGGGTACGGTTTTGTAGCCAGAGAAATCATATCTTTGATAAAATAGCAGGTTCGCAATATTGCACTTAATTAAGGTACTCACACCGATATGATAGTAAGTAGGAATCCATTCGAACAGTTGCCAAGTCTTGCTGTTAAGCCTGAAGACTTTGAAGTTCTGCATGCAGCAGAAACTTTCAGAACTCGTCTTCTCGATGCAATCAGCAAAGCAACGTCACGAATCTACCTAGTCGCTCTATATCTGGAAGATGATGATGCTGGACGTGAAATTTTCACCGCGCTTTATGAAGCAAAACAGCGTAATCCTCAGTTGGACATCAATATCTGTGTAGATTGGCACCGAGCTCAGCGTGGTTTGATTGGTGCAGAGTCATCAGAAGGAAACTCTGCACTCTATAAAGCATTCGCCAAAAAATATCAGCATCCTATTCCTGTATACGGCATTCCTGTGCGCGGAAGAGAAGTCTTTGGTGTTCTACACCTGAAGGGCTTCATTGTCGACGATACCGTAATCTACAGCGGTGCAAGCCTGAACAATGTATACCTGCAATATAATGATCGCTACCGCTTCGACCGCTACCACGTGATCCAACATGCAACACTTGCAGATTCAATGGTTAAGTTCGTCCAAGATGAAATGATTGCCCACCCAGCAGTCAATAATCTGGCCGATAACGACAAACCAGAAACAAAAGAGATCAAAACGGCTATCCGCCAATTCCGCTCTTCTCTTGCACGAGCAAGCTACGAGTTTACTTCTGAAAATATTTCTGAAGAGGAAGTAAAAGTCACCCCTCTTGTGGGCTTAGGCAAACGTCGTAATTTACTCAATCAACAAATTGTTAAGCTACTTGCTACGGCACAAAACGAAATTTTCATCTGCACACCTTACTTTAATTTCCCAAAAGCCATTAATCGCGAAGTAAAACGTGCAATGAAACGAGGCGTAAAAGTCACGATCGTGGTCGGAGATAAGACAGCGAACGACTTCTATATATCTCCAGAGGAAGAGTTCAAAACCATTGGTGGCCTACCGTATTTATATGAAGTCAACTTACGCCGCTTCGCAAAAGCAAACGAAGCCAACATCGCCGCTCGTAAGCTATCTATCCACTTATGGAAGCACGATAATAACAGCTTCCACTTAAAAGGTATCTGGGTTGATAAGCGCTACATGCTGCTCACAGGTAATAATTTAAACCCTAGAGCGTGGTCATTAGATTTGGAAAATGGCCTATTAGTACAAGACATCTATGCAAAACTAACGGATAAGTTTGAACAAGAAGTTGCCAACATTCTCGAACACACTCAGCTCATCTGTACTTACAAACAGTTAGAGAAAATTGAAGACTACCCTCACAGTGTACAAAAGTTAGTTCGAAAAGTTACGCGAATAAAAGCAGATGGTGTACTGAAACGCATTCTATAGTTCACATTATTTATTCAAAGCCCAACTTCTGTTGGGCTTTTTTATTTTGTGCCTTCTTAACAAGGGTTTTGTACAAATTCATTCTGAGAGGGTAATAAAATACCTTGAGAATATTACTTCGGCATCTCAAGTGACTATCACGTTGAACCTAGTAAAGAATGACAAACAGCCATAAGATTTGACGATAACTAGGGTAGGTTCAACTGTTTATTCGACTGAACTGGCGTTCCATCACCAACATCAGTTTAAAAAGTAGCATGAACGAAAAAGGCTCCAGCATTTCTGCTAGAGCCTTGAAAATGGCAAGAGTGGCCTGGCATTCCAGAGAGCCGAGTGAGTTTTTGCACAACGAGATGCCTAGCTCTCGCAATAATCACATTGAAAAACAACAGATGTAAAAAAGCCTCAGCATTTCTGCTGAGGCTTTAAATATGGCAGGGGTGGAGAGATTCGAACTCCCAACACGCGGATTTGGAATCCGCTGCTCTGCCAATTGGAGCTACACCCCTGTAAATCTACAAACTGTAGATTTGACAAAACCTTGCTAAAAGCAAGGCTGTCTGAATAAATGGCGGAGCGGACGGGACTCGAACCCGCGACCCCCGGCGTGACAGGCCGGTATTCTAACCAACTGAACTACCGCTCCACACGGAGATAAAACTTTTGTTTTATCCGATACTTGTCGTTCAGAACAAGTACCTTAAATTAAAAGCCTGGCGATGTCCTACTCTCACATGGGGAAGCCCCACACTACCATCGGCGCTATTTCGTTTCACTTCTGAGTTCGGCATGGAAATCAGGTGGGTCCAAAATGCTATGGTCGCCAAGCAAATTCTGTTTCGGTTTCACTTT
>NZ_LIXM01000044.1 GCF_002608565.1 Vibrio sp. PID17_43 | reverse complement strand
TCACTTTTTAATGAAAGTGAAACCGAAACAGAATTTGCTTGGCGACCATAGCATTTTGGACCCACCTGATTTCCATGCCGAACTCAGAAGTGAAACGAAATAGCGCCGATGGTAGTGTGGGGCTTCCCCATGTGAGAGTAGGACATCGCCAGGCTTTAATGTCGCTTTTAGAGGATTCTAAAAGCAAACTAAAAATTAGCATCGTTAGTGTCAGACTAAGTTTTAGTAACAATTTGCGGAGAGATGGCTGAGTGGTTGAAAGCACCGGTCTTGAAAACCGGCGTACGTTAATAGCGTACCTAGGGTTCAAATCCCTATCTCTCCGCCACTACATAGAAAGCCCGTTGAGAAATCAACGGGCTTTCGTCGTTTCTGACGCTTATAAACTGGCTGTGGTTTTGCGTCCAAGTCCCTAATCGCCTATGCGACAGAAGCTTCCAGATTAGACCGTTATTGAAAGCCTTCGAATCCAATCATCTCAATTTTCATATAAGTTCATTCCAACTGTTCTTGTCTGCGGAAGTTCTCATTACTGTGCTGCTTGCTTTCAACTGTATTTAAATAGACACCATCGCTTCTTAGAGCTTATCACTGCTTAGTGAGGTAGGATGCTCGGTTGAGTTGATTAGATATCTGAATACTGATGTACTCATACTATTCTTTCTACCTGGCGCCAAGCTAGCTCTCTTCCACAGGCAGAGTTCTTCTCAACAAGATAGGTGTTGGAATACCGCCTTGAACAATGCGATTAAAGCGCTTTGTGCTGCTCTCGATTACTGGAAAGCTACTTCTATTGAGACAGCTTACTTCGTGATGTGTAGGTAATAGAGGAGTAACCGCTATTACCTATGCTTAGCAGAGCTACAAGTTGGAGGGATGTTGGGGAATTGCAGGATACAAAAAAGCCGACAGTTTTCTGTCGGCTTTAAACCTTTTAGTCGTTTAGTTGCTTTGAACTAGCGCTAGAGCTTTACGAGAGACTTCATGTGCTGCTTTGGTTAGGTTCTGCTTCTCTAGTGTATCTGCTAGGAAAGCGTAGTCAGAAACGTTTGAGCGAAGCTTTAGCGCGACTTCGAAGTGCTGTTGTGCCTCTGGCCACTTCTCTTGGCGGAAAAAGAGGTGGGCCAGTGCACTGTGTGCCGCTGCATTGTCCGACTCTTTTTTTAGTACACCTTCAAGGAAGACCATGACTGGGTGAGTATCTGGTAAGTTCAACGCTGGTAGTAGTTGATACAGTTCTGGTGTTGGATGTTTCTTCAGTGCTTCTTTGATAACGGTGAAAGCTTCAGTGTCGGCTTTACGAGAAATAAGCTCACGAGTAAAACAAGCGATAAGATGAACATCTTGTTTTACTTTGCGTGCCAGGCCGTTCCAGTGCGAAATAAGACCTTCGCTGCCTTGTTGCTGAGCCACTTCGTGTAGTAAGCCACATTGTGCTTTCTGAATCAGTTCTGCTTGTTCTTCTTCAGTGACCAACTTGGCTTTGGTTAGCTGAGGCATCAGATCGATCAGCGGTTGCCATAGCTTTAGTTGTATGTAAGTACTTTTTAGCAGGTTAAGTACAATGAAGTTATTTGCATACTGATCTTTTAGTGCTTGCAACGTATCGAAAGCAGATTCGAACTCGTTATCACGAATGAACTGTTTTGCACGAGTCAACTCTACTGCCAAATGTGCGTTCTCTTGCTGGCTTGCGAGTGCTAGGTACTGATCGCGCTTCACTTTATCACCTTGACCTTGCGCTGCTTCTGAAGCAACTAGATAGCACAGTAGAGGCATATCGTGGTGGTTTGCCCAGCGTGTCACTTTCTTCTCAGCGCCTTTCCAATCACCTTCAAGTAGTTTGATAATACCTTCATTGGTGTAGCGGCGAGAGCGACGCATTTTACGTACACTGAAGTAGTTCCACGTGTTAGAGCTGGCGTAGACAAGCTTTTTCACCAAGTATTCGAGGAAGAATAGTGCAGCAAGCGTAGCAATCACGAAAATAACCAGTGTAGTCACGCTCATTTCAATGGTTTTGTTCGCGATTGAAATTAGTACATAGCCTTGTTGACCAGAAAACTGGGTGCCGACAAATAGGCCAACACCGAGAATAACAAATAGGAAAATAAGACGAACCATTACTTATCCTCCTTACCTGTCATGGTAGTTACATCGCGACGAAGACGCTCACGAATCACATCAGAGAGCTGATTTTGGCTCTCTAGTTTCGCAGGGTATTCAACTTGAATGTCTATTTTGCTCAGTTGATTAAGTGTATTGATGAACTCTTTTACCGACTTATCATCTTGATTGAAGAACGCTTTTGTCCATTCTTCGGCTGTTTCTAATGATGTTATGTAGATCTCACCTTGCTCTTGGTAAACCGCTTTGATTGCCGTCTCAAGCTTCGCCTTGATGTTCTCTTTTAGGTAGAAGTGCTGTTGTGGAGAAAGTAATGGAATCACATTACCATCGCGAGTACGGAAGGTAATGAAGTTATCTGAGAAGTCTTTTAGTGACGTCATCAGGTTATTTTGCCAGTTGGCAATGTCATCTGATACTTGCTTCTTCTCTATTGCTGCCGCTTCCGGAAGCAATGCGTTGGCGAGAGGCAGTTTATCTACTTGCTGCTGAAGTGCGGTTAAGCGAAGGACCAAACCATCACGGTCAATTAGTGGCACTGTACGAAGTTTTGTTATGTCGTTTGCCATTGCTTTACGTAGACCGACTAAGCTTGGATCGTTTAGTGCTGCGATACGTTGGTCTGCGCTTTCCATCAGTTGGGTTGCGCTTTCTACGTCGTGTTCTAAGAATAACTTACGACCTGCCAGTTTTACTAGGTAGTCCGCTTCAGCTAGCAGCCAGTCGTTTGGACGACGACCTTCCACATCTGCTATTGCCAGTTGTAGGCTTTCAATGCTCTTTTGTTGTTGACCTAGAACCACTTCTACTTTGTGGGTAACCGTGGTCGCTTTCTCGATGGTCTCTTGCTTAACCTGGCTTAGCTCTTGTTTCATTGTTGTTTGAGCCTGTTTTAGTTGGCTTTGCAGTTGAGCGATCTGAGTTTGGTATTCGGATTGCTGCTCAAGCATTTTGTAGGTGAGACCACCACCAAAAATTAGCGATAAGATGATAGCAACGGTCCCCAGTTTTACGCCGCGTTTGCCTTGCTTATCTTCAAATTCAGCTTTGTTTGGCTCTGTTGGTTTGCTTGGTTGAGCAGGCGTCGATTCTGCCTTTTTCGGTTCAGATTTCTGTTTAGGTGTATCTTTTTCAGCTGGCGGTGCCGATGTGATTTCTGCGGAAAGGTTTTTATCGTTATTCTTTTGGTCGTTATTTTTACTTGTCATGCCTATATCCTGTGTAGCTAGGGCTGGAGAGCAGCCAGTAATTTTTGGTTGGATGCGCTTCCTGTGCACCTGACCCGAGTGAAGCCCCTTTGAATTGCGATATCAGCGATTCGCTGACTGGGGATATACAACTCTTGTTGATTAAGCCAAGCCAATTGTTCTGAGGTCAATTGACTGCATAAGTAATCCAGTTGTTCACCACTGGTGACGATGATCTGGTCAATTTGTTGTTTTTTCCATAGCGAGACACAGCTTACTGGATCGAATGGGATAAATTCTCTCTTATAGGTCTCACTATAGTGAACTTTTGCCCCGCGCTGTACCAATGCGTCTTTTATCAGCTCTCTTCCACCGTTTCCACGAAGAATCAATACTGTTTGTTTCTCTACATCGTGTAATGCTGGCAGTTGCAACAAGTGCTCACTATCGCTGACTTGTGGATAGTGTACTTTCTGTTGGGTATATTTGCTTAAATAGTGTGCGGTTTTTTGACCAACGGCAAGGTATATAGCCTGCTTTGGCCATGAATTATTGCTGTTTACTAAGATTTGCTCTGCACATTGCACCGCATGTTGGCTAACTGCGATGATGATTTTGGCCTGTTTGATGTGCTTGGAGAGGTATGGTTCGTTGAGATCGGCGATAATGTCGATCAATGGGTGATGAAGAGCCAAGATGCCGTGCCTTTCGAGCAGAGAGCAAAGCGCGCTGCCTTGCTCTCCCGGCCGAGTGACCAATACAGCCATGGCTATTCGTGGTCTGCGTACAGTTTAGTTAGAATGTCACGTGCGCCATTGTCTAACAGTTCGTTGGCAAGCTGAACCCCCAATGTTTCTGCATCTTTTCGGTGGCCACGTACTTCACCACGAACAATTAAGCTGCCATCGGGTTCACCTACAAGGGCGCGTAACCAAATGTGATCACCGTCTAGCAGTGAGTAACTGCCGATTGGCACCTGACAGCCACCTTCTAGCGTTAGGTTCATTGCGCGTTCACATCGTACACGGTCAGCGGTGTCTTGATGGTTTAATGGCTCAAGCAGTTTGAGTAAGCGCTCATCATCAACGCGGCACTCAATGCCTACCGCGCCTTGGCCTACAGCTGGCAGTGACTGTTCTGGCTCGATAAAGCTACGGATGCGCTCTTCAAGTTCCAGACGTTTTAGCCCCGCTGCTGCAAGAATAATTGCGTCGTACTCGCCTGCATCCAGTTTGCCTAGACGCGTACCGACGTTGCCGCGCAGCTCTTTGATCACAAGATCGGGGCGGTATTCTTTCAACTGACATTGACGGCGTAGACTACAAGTACCGACAACCGCACCTTGAGGTAATTCATCAATATTGCTGTAAGTGTTCGACACGAAAGCATCACGTGGGTCTTCGCGTTCGCAAATCGTCACTAAGCCAAGTCCTTCCGGGAAATCAACAGGCACATCTTTCATTGAGTGCACGGCAAGGTCAGCACGGCCTTCTAACATTGCGACTTCCAGTTCTTTTACGAAGAGACCTTTTCCGCCCACTTTGGCTAGTGGGGTATCCAAAATGATGTCGCCTTTGGTCACCATGGTCACTAGCTCAACTTCAAGGCCTGGATGAGCGGCCTGAAGGGCATCTTTTACGTAGTAAGCTTGCCATAGAGCAAGCGGGCTTTTTCGAGTGGCAATGCGAATTGGCGTAGATTGTGTCATGGTCTTCTCAATGCTGTTTTGGTATTTGTTTATCCTACCATTCTCGGCGTGAAAGTCTTAATGTTAGTTAGATATCTCATGGCGTCGTGGTTGGAATGACATGACGTTATGGAAATTGTGTGATTGGATTCTCATTTAGGCTAAGGACTAGTATTCGTTGAGGGGGAATACAAGCGACACTACTGCGCTATCAATTTTGCGAGCAGAGTAGGGTTTTCGGACCACAACTATTTGCGAGAGGGAATCTTTACCAATCCTGACAAAAGTGTTAAATTGATCACGCTTTTAGGTCATTTTGGCTTAAAACATCAGCAAATTTTCGTGATTGTTCAACCAAGGAATTTCCCTTGCAGGCTTACACCCAAAAACTTATTCAGCGATTAGATAACTTGAACCAGCAGCGTATTGAACGTGCGCTGGCGCTTATGGATTCGCAAAGCCAGCAAGTATTCCACTTGATTCCTGCCTTGTTGAACTATAACCATCCTGTTATTCCTGGTTACTATGATGTTGACGTACCTTATGGTGTGTATGGGTTTGAGCTCAATGAACTCCAACAGCAATTCCTTGATGATACTCAACTGACCATCGGCCAAGCGTTGGAAACCGCAGATACCCCAGCGATTCTTGGGCTGTATACCATGGGCAGTACTTCATCAATTGGCCAAAGCACATCAAGTGATTTGGATATTTGGGTATGTGTTTCGCCAGAGATGGACAGCGGTGAACGGGAACAGCTAACCAACAAGTGCTTGTTGATCACCGATTGGGCGCAAAGCCAAGGTGTCGAAGCAAACTTCTTCCTGATGGATGAAGAGCGTTTTCGTAGTAATCAATCTGAAGAGATGACCGGTGATAACTGTGGATCTTCTCAGCACTTACTATTGCTAGATGAGTTCTATCGTTCAGCCGTACGCCTCGCGGGACAGCGTTTGTTGTGGCAAATTGTGCCGCCTGAAATGGAAGAGTGTTACGACGAGTACGTTGCACAGCTTTGTAATGATGGCTATATCAACTGTGATGAGTGGATCAACTTTGGTCAGCTGAATCGTATTCCAGCCGAAGAATATTTTGGCTCGAATTTATGGCAGCTGTACAAAAGTATCGATTCACCCTACAAATCGGTGCTGAAGGCCATTTTGCTTGAAGCTTACTCGTGGGAATACCCGAATACGCAACTTCTAAGTATTGATACCAAGCGTCGTTTCTTTGCTCATGAGCCAGATTTGTACGGCATGGACGCGTATTACTTGATGCTTGAGAAGGTAACGCGTTATTTAGAGCGAGTTCAAGATGACTCTCGTCTGGACTTAGCTCGTCGCTGTTTTTACCTTAAAACTCATGAGAAGCTTTCCCGAGAACCTGATGTGGGCTCGGTAGCTTGGCGTCGTGAGGCATTAAGCGACATGATCACCAAGTGGAACTGGGATGAAGCGGTGATTGCTGAGTTGGATGATCGCCGTAACTGGAAGGTTGAACAGGTGAAGGTAGTGCACCATGCGCTGCTCGATGCCCTGATGCAGAGTTATCGCAATCTGATTCAGTTTGCACGCCGCAATAACATTACTTCCGCAATTAGTCCGCAGGATATTAGCATTCTGGCTCGCAAGTTGTATGCTGCATTTGAAGTGTTGCCGGGCAAAGTGACTCTGCTGAACCCACAAATTTCACCAGACTTGCACGAACCAGACTTAAGTTTCATTGAAGTGAAAGAAGGCGGGATGAATAAGTCGGGTTGGTATTTGTACAAGCAACCACTAATTGCGCATTTCATCCTTGGTCAGCCGAGTCTTGAGCATCACGAGTACCTCAGTAAGTTAGTTTCATGGGCATTCTTCAATGGTTTGATTACCGAATCGACCCGCCTACATGCGGTTGTACGTGAAGCTCAGATCGATATCGATAAGTTCTACCAAATGGTGAGTGACTTACGTAATACTTTCTCGCTGCGTAAACGTCGTCCGACGATGCAAGCATTGGCTAGCCCATGTGAAATTAGCCAGCTGGCGATGTTTATCAACTTTGAAAATGATCCAACCGCAGAGCTGTCTGGTCGCTCACTTAAGGTGGATGTGAAGAATACTGATATTTTCAGCTTTGGTCCTGAGCAAATTAACCTTGTCGGCAGTGTCGATTTGGTTTACCGAAACTCATGGCACGAAGTGCGTACATTGCACTTCAAGGGCGGTACCGCGATGTTGGATGCGCTTAAAACCATTTTAGGCAAGATGCATCAAGATGCGATTCCTCCAGAGTCGGTGGACGTATTCTGCTATGCGAAAAACATGCGCGGTGTGATGCGCAATATGGTTTACCAGTTGCTGGCTGAGTGCATTGACTTACGTTTGAAGCCGGTTGAGCAAGAGAAGCGCCGTCGTTTTAAAGCGATGCGCCTTGGCAATCAAACATACGGCTTATTCTTTGAGCGTCGTGGTGTATCGGTTCAAAAGTTAGAGAATTCCGTCGACTTTTACCGTAGTATTTCAACTAACAAACTGAAAGGTTCTCCGTTGTTGATGCTGGATCGTGAGCAAGAGTATCAATTACCAGAAGTCGTGGATGGATTTGCCAGTGAGGCTTTGGTGCAGTTTTTCTTTGAAGATACTGATGATGGCTTCAACATTTATGTTCTGGATGAGTCGAACCAAGTTGAAGTTTATCACCAGTTTAGCGGCTCAAAAGATGAGATGATTGCATCAGTGAACAGCTTCTATACTTCAGTGAAGGACGATAGTCGAGTGGCGTCGAAGTGTATAAACTTTAACTTGCCGCAGTACTACCAGATTATTTATCCTGAAGAGGGTAACGCCTATATCATTCCTTACCGCAATGATGGCAGTACCCCAACGCGACCTATGAAAGCGGTTAATGTATAGAGATGAAGACAAAAAAGAGCACAGAGGTTAATGCCAGTCAGTTAAGCTGACTGGCTTTCTTTTTATTGGGGTATTTCTTTGCCTTTGCTTTTATTGCTCTCGGATATATCCGATCTTCTCGTTTAATGGGCAAGACA
>NZ_LIXM01000043.1 GCF_002608565.1 Vibrio sp. PID17_43 | reverse complement strand
CAGTGGTGCGCTCACCCTCTGCGTTTTCAATGACACGTGGTTTGTCGCCGTCTAGTACAGCAACACATGAGTTAGTCGTACCTAAGTCAATACCAATGATTTTACCCATCAGGCTATCTCCGAATAAATTCTATTTTCGTTTTGCTATATCCCCTATGTGGGGACGTAGAATCGGGTTTCAACCCTTACTCACAAACTAAAATAATGTTGTTTGCTTCTCTTATGCCCAATAGATAAGGGCTGCAAATGGCTTTTCAAGGGAGAAAATAAAAAAAATGCTTTTTTTTTTCACTGAAAAGAAAAAGCGAGGCCTTAGACCTCGCTTTTAATGAGAATGAATTGCAAATTATGCACTTGCTTGTGCAGGCTCAGCCTCAACGACTTCTTCTTTACCTATCTCACCTTCAGATTTTGCGACAATCGTATTAACTGCAGTGTCACCCACTACGTTAGATGAGGTACAGAACATATCGTTGATACGGTCAACTGCAGCAACGATTGCTAGACCTTCTGGTGGTAGACCCAATTGGTGAAGGATAACACCAACCATGACTACACCACCGCCAGGTACACCGCCAGCACCGATAGACAGTAGCAGAACCGTGAAGCCTAGAGTCACCAAGTCAGATACCGCGATAGGCTGACCAAATGCGTTTGCACAGAATACAGCTGCAATTGCGATGTAGATTGAAGCGCCCGCCATGTTCATCGTTGCGCCCAGTGGAACACCGAAACCAGCCACCGACTTAGATACACCAATCTTGTCAGTAAGAGTGCGCATCGTGACAGGAATTGTTGCGTTTGAACTTGCTGTTGATAGCGAGAACAACACTTGCTCACGAGTCTTACGAGAGAACTCACGCGCAGAGATACCTGTAAACATCTGAACAGCCAATGGGTAAACCACGAAGATCCAAAGCACCAGCATTGAAACCACAAGAGCAACATAACCTGCTACCGATGCAAGCGTACCCGCATCCAGTGTTGCGCCAAGTTGAATCATCAGAGCGAATACACCGTATGGCGCAAGACTCATCACAAGGCCAATCAGCTTCATCATAATTTCGTTCGCCATCTTAAAAGTACGAACCGCAGGGCCACCCTTTGAATCAAGCGCTTGGATAGCAAGACCTGTCAGAATTGCCATAAAGATGATTTGTAGCATGTCGCCATTTGCAAATGCCTGTACTGGGTTGCTTGGAACGATGTTCACAACCATAGAGAAGATGTCTGGCGTTTCTGTTGACTTAAGTGCCACAGAGTCAGAAATCGTACCCGCAAGGTTTGCGCCTGCACCAGGCTGAACAATCATAGCAACAGTAAGAGCAGCAATAATCGCAACGACGGTATTCAAAATGTAAAGAGTAAAGGTTTTACCACCTAAGCGACCAAAAGAACGAATGTCTTTAAGCTCAACAATGCCACATACAATTGATACATAAACCAGAGGAACAACCAGAAGCTTAATCAGCGACACGAACATACCGCCTGCCCCTTCTGCCGCACCTAGGATATAGGTATCAAAAATCGCAATACCGCTAAATAAGTACTGAATAGCTGTACCCAGCAAAAGGCCGGCGAACAAACCAATAAAAATCTTACTAGAAAGCGATTTATCCATCATAAATCTCCGAAATGTTGTGTTTGCTATTTATGTTTTTATAGTTACATCTGCCAATTTTTATGGCAGAACTCACGAATAATACACGCCAGAGTTACGAAATAAAGACTTTCTTTACAGAAATGTAAATGAGCAACATCAAAAGTAAATCTCTAGTTCAACATTCATATACAGAATTAAATCCCAAAGAAAGGTCAGAACAGCCACTTATACACACAGCATTCCATAAGTAAGCAATATAAAGAAAGGATGTATCCTATAAGAAAAATATTTCCCAATAAGAAAAACTTTGAAGAGGATCAAATTTCAAATTCATCGCATATTCAGAGGAGTGAATATGCTTGAGAGTATGTTTGAAACAAAAACGCCCGCTATTGAATAGCGGGCGTTTTAATATAGATACATCAATGACTTATCTTATCACTTAGCAACCATTACCATTGCTGGGCGTACAACACGGCCGTTTAGCTCGTAGCCTTTTTGCATCACAAACATCACTGTGTTTGATTCGTGATCTGGGCTCTCTTGAATAGACATCGCTTGGTGGAATTCTGGGTTGAATGCTTCACCTTCTGGGTTGATCTCTTTCAAACCAAATTTTGCGACAACATCGACAAATGTCTTGTGCGTAAGCTCAACACCTTCAAGAAGAGGCTTAACCGCTTCGCTTTCAGTATCTGCAGCTTGGATCGCACGCTCTAGGTTATCGATAACTGGAAGCAGTTCTTCAGCGAATTTGTTCAGAGCGTACTTGCGAGCTTTATCGATTTCTTGCTCCGTACGACGACGCATGTTTTCTACTTCCGCTTTAGAGCGAAGAACCGCATCTTGCTGGTCTTTCACTTTTGTTTCGCTAGACAGTAGTGCTGCTTCTAGTTGAGCAATCTTAGCGTCTTTCTCATCACCAATTTCTTCAAGTTCTGTTTCAGCTTCTTGAGCTGCCGCTTCGACTTTCTCAGCTTCTTCGATGATTTGATCAAGCTCTTCTTCTGTAACTTTGTTTTCTTCGTTGCTCATGATATCTCCAGAATTCAACTTAATGTCCTTAAAGCCACTCACGTTTTGTGGGCTTTAACCACATAAAAATTCGCATATTTAGGTAACTTGCCATTATTATGGGGATGAAGATTCCTGATTCAAGCCTCTTTAATGCGGAAATGCTATGAAAAACCCATGTAACGTGATCGCGATTATCGGAAAACCACGAGATCAGCAGGCAATTCAAACTCATAGAGAGTTATACGAATGGCTTACATCCGAAGGTTACCAAGTCTTTATCGATGATCGCCTTGCTGCCATTTTAGACGAAATCCCGCAAAGCCAATTTGCTAGCTTAGTTGAACTAGGCAAAAATGCCGATCTTGCCATTGTCGTTGGGGGTGATGGCAACATGTTGGGGGCTGCTCGTATCCTATCGCGATTTGACGTGGCTGTCATTGGTGTGAACCGAGGGAATCTTGGCTTTCTTACCGACTTGAATCCAGATGACTTCCAGTCTGCATTAAAAACCGTACTCAACGGCGAGTATATAGAGGAAGAACGCTTTTTACTTGAAGCCGAAGTCCATCGCCATGGCCAGATAAAGAGCCACAATGCAGCCCTCAATGAAGCAGTGTTACACCCTGGCCAAGTCGCGCATATGATTGAGTTTGAAGTCTACATTGATGACAGCTTTGCATTTTCACTGCGCGCAGATGGCTTGATCGTTTCAACACCTACGGGTTCAACGGCTTATTCATTATCTGGTGGCGGTCCAATTCTATCTCCAAGCTTGAATGCCATTTCGCTGGTACCCATGTTTCCGCATACCCTTTCAAGCCGACCACTAGTGGTTGACGGTAAACGGCGCATCAAATTGATCGTCTCGCCTGAAAACAGAGGCTCTCAAGAAGTCAGTTGTGATGGCCAAGTATCTTTGCCTGTCTCTCCTGGTGACGAGATTCATATTTACCAAAGCCCGAATGTCCTCAAATTGATCCACCCAAAAGACTATAGTTATTATCACGTACTACGAAACAAACTCGGCTGGTCGAGCAAACTGTTTTGATACCTCTTCTAAACCGATGCATGTGCATCGGTTTTTCTTTTTAATATCAGCAATAAAGCGATTAATGAAATCGCTCACAAATTTCACCTTATTACTTTACTGTATAAAGAAACAGTATATACTGTTTTCTTATACAGTATTGTTCGGTTATACAGGTAAATAAAAATGCTGGCTCATCTAAGTGTTAATAATTTTGCGATTGTTAAGTCTTTACAGCTCGAGCTTTCTAAGGGCATGACCACCATTACAGGTGAAACAGGCGCAGGTAAATCTATTGCTATCGATGCATTAGGCCTATGCTTAGGCGGACGAGCCGACGCAGGAATGGTTCGACAAGGTGAAGAAAAAACCGAAGTCAGCGCTGCCTTTTTACTGGACAATAATGTACACGCATCTCGGTGGTTAGAAGATAACGACCTGCTTGATGGCAGTGAGTGCATTCTACGCCGTATCATCACCAAAGAAGGCCGTTCAAGAGCCTTTATTAACGGCAGCCCAGTCCCACTTTCACAACTCAAATCTCTTGGACAGCTGTTGATCAACATCCACGGCCAACATGCACATCATCAACTGATGAAGAGCGAACATCAAATGGTCATGCTCGATCAGTATGCAGGGCACCTAAATTTATTGAAAAGCACTCGTAGTGCCTACCAACATTGGCGTCAGGCAGACAACAACCTCAAGCAGCTAAAAGAAAACAGCCAGCAAAACCAGGCCCAAAAGCAGTTGCTTGAATATCAAATCAAAGAACTAAATGAGTTATCGCTAGGTGAAGAAGAATTTTCAGAGCTCGAACAAGAGCACAAACGACTGTCCAATAGCGGTGAACTCGCCACTACCTGCCAACAAGCCATCGAACTTATTTACGAAGGTGAAGAAGTCAATGCGCTTGGTATTTTGCAATCGGCCAATCACTCCCTAATTCAACTAGCAGAATTGGATGAAAAACTCGCAGAGCTACCAAACATGCTCGCTGAAGCGATGATCCAGTTGGAAGAGACCAAAAATGAACTCCGCAGCTACCTTGATGGCATTGACGTCGATCCGGGTCGTATGGCTTATGTCGAAGAGCGTTTTTCTAAAGTCATGTCGATGGCGCGCAAACATCATGTTATACCTGACGAGCTCTACCAACATCATCAAGATCTTCTTGCTCAGATAGAAGCATTAGACTGCTCAGATGAAAGACTGGATGAGCTGGCACAAGAAGTCGAACAAAAATACCAAAGCTTCTTAAACCAAGCAGAAAAATTACATAAGTCACGCAGCCGCTACGCGAAAGAGTTAAACAAGCTGATCACACAAAGCATGCATGAACTGAGCATGGAAAAGGCTGTCTTCAGCATCGAAGTAAGTAACGAAAACACGCATCCGTCACCACTAGGAATGGACAGCGTGTGCTTTCTTGTTTCAACCAACCCTGGTCAACCGCTTCAACCAATTGCGAAAGTGGCCTCTGGCGGTGAGTTATCACGTATCTCGCTAGCGATCCAAGTGATCACAGCACAGAAAGTCGATACTCCAAGTCTGATTTTTGATGAAGTCGATGTAGGTATCAGTGGACCAACCGCTGCGGTCGTGGGGAAAATGCTGCGTAAATTAGGCGAGTCTACTCAGGTCATGTGTGTGACTCACTTACCGCAAGTCGCAGGTTGTGGCCACCAACAAATGTTTGTTGCAAAACACACCAAAGGCGGCCAAACAGAGACACAAATGCGAGCCTTAGATGAACAGCAGCGCGTAGCGGAACTGGCCCGTCTGCTTGGAGGAAGCCACATTACGGATTCCACACTAGCAAACGCAAAAGAACTCCTTATTGCCGCTTAACCCCCCTTACTTTGAGCCATTGATGCCTTTCAATGGCTCTATACCTCGGCCACGTTACCTATTCTGCACTTTCATTGTTTATTGCACATTAATGCGTCATATTCCGGCAATTACCGTTCAAAATCAGTGAATAAATGCAACTCAACTCAAAATTCGTTGTCTGACTCCCTACCATACGACGCATAGTTTTTTACATCTGCGTCGAGCTTGTTTATTATCAGCGCAGTATTTTAAAGGTTACTAAGAAATTATTATGCAATTAAAGAAGTGGTTAGTTGCCGTACCATTAGCAATGACATTGCTGACAGGATGTTCGGTATTGGAAAAACTGGTTTATCGTATTGATATCAACCAAGGCAACTATGTAGAGCAAAGTGCGGTTGATAAATTAAAGTTTGGGATGACTAAAGCACAGGTTCGCTTCGTTCTTGGCTCACCAATGCTGATTGAAAATGGCTACCCAAATACTTGGTACTACATTTACCACCACACCCCTGGCCACGGTGACCCAGTGCAAAAAGACCTTATCGTACAATTTAACGAGCAAGGGACACTGGCAGACATTACTGGTGACTACCCGAAAAGCGACGCGTTTTACGAGCAGATTCAGTAACCGACCTTTTTATACAAAAAACCTCCCAATGGGAGGTTTTTTTATTAAGTGACTCTTACAAGCCTCAATCGCTCTTACGCAGTGCATTCGGCTTGCCGCCAGTCACATGGTCCGCATTCCCGGCGGCTTTCGCCTGCTCCGCTCGCTTACGACGAATCTCTTTTGGATCGGCTAACAGTGGGCGATAAATTTCAATACGGTCTTTGTCGCGTACTGTCGCATCTAAGCGAACATTACGGCTAAAAACACCCACCTTGTTGTTGTTCAAATCAATCTCAGAGTAGAGCTCAAGCACACCAGACTGACGAATGATCTCTTCAACCGTTGTATGGTTATTCACCACCAAATTGAACACACGCTGCTCATGAGGCAGTGCATACACCACCTCAACGTGAATCATATCCGACTCAATACTCATAGCACTCGTATACCTGTTTCGCGCGTTTGGTAAAAGCATTCACCATATTATGGGTTAACTCGTTAAAAACTTTACCGAAAGCCATTTCAATCATCTTGCTTGAAAACTCAAATTCAAGTTTCAATTCAACTTTGCATGCTTGCTCATCAAGTGCCGTAAAGAACCACCCACCACGCAGAGTCTTAAATGGCCCGTCGACCAAATTCATCATGATCGCCTGACCAGAAATAAGCTCATTCGACGTTGTAAAGGTTTTGCTGATCCCTGCTTTCGCCACATCGACAGAAGCCACCATACCACTGCTCGAAGACTCAATGATTCGAGACCCCGAACAACCAGGCAAAAACTCAGGGTACTTAGAAACATCATTGACCAGAGCGAACATCTGTTCTGCACTAAAAGACACCAAGGCAGAACGGCTGATTTGCTTCATATACACTCCTATCGATACGCGTACAATGTTAAAGGCATGAGCCAATTTTACTTTTATTCGGCAATTGCGCAAATAAAAGGATTTCCTATCCGATATCCAACCCGTATAATGAGGCTATTATGGCAAAGAAAAAATCAAAACAAAAAGCGGGTAGTAATACTATCGCGCTGAACAAAAAAGCTCGCCACGAATACTTCATTGATGATGAAATTGAAGCCGGGTTGGAGCTACAAGGCTGGGAAGTGAAAGCCCTTCGCCAAGGTAAAGCCAATATCGCAGAGAGCTATGTGTTCATGCGTGACGGAGAGGCCTTTGTCAGCGGAATGACGATCACTCCCCTTAATCAAGCATCAACTCACGTTGTCGCCAACCCGACACGAGTACGTAAGCTGTTAATGAGTCGTCGAGAACTCGACAACCTTCTAGGTCGCATCAACCGTGAAGGTATGACGTTAGCCGCTTTAGCGCTGTATTGGTCTCGCTCTTGGGTGAAGATCAAAATTGGCGTAGCAAAAGGTAAAAAGCTACACGATAAACGTACTGATATGAAAGAAAAAGATTGGGCTCGAGATAAAGCTCGTATCATGAAAAGTAACTTGCGTTAATCTTGAGCACTTAATCTTGCAAAGCTAGACAAGTAACGCTTTTCTGGTAGTATGCAAGGAACACTTCGGGGCTGATTTAGGATTCGACGGGAATTCAGAAGTCTGAGGTGCATGCCGTGGGGCGGTTGGCCACGTAAAAAGCCGCAAAAAAATAGTCGCAAACGACGAAAACTACGCACTAGCAGCTTAATAACCTGCTCAGAGCTCTCTCGCCCTAGCTTCTGCACGTAAGACGGGGAATAACGAGAGATCAAACCCAAACGCGCTAGCCCGGATTCTCCCGCCTGAGAGATGAACGGCGAATTATAATTCAGGATAGTCATTTACTAGCGTGTCGGTTCGCAGGTAGATGGTGAATTCAAAGATCGACTAAGCATGTAGTACCAATGATGAAAGGTTTTCGGACGCGGGTTCAACTCCCGCCAGCTCCACCAAACGTTTGGAAAGGGCGGTAACTCTTTGAGTTATCGCTTTTTTTATTTTACCTCTCAAGAATTTAGCTGTTGGTACTAAAACACGGTACTAAACATGCGCTACCTAACACTAAATAAATCTGGAACTTGGCAATTTCGTTATCAAATACCAGAAGCCAAACGAGCACTATTTGATGGTCGTCGAGAACTAAAGCGCTCTTTGCGTACAAATGATCTTTCTCAAGCTCGAATCTCTGCGCTTGAACTAGAGCTATCGATACTTAGGCAACTTAACGATAACAGTAAGGTTGGAGAGAAAGGTTTTTCTCTCGAGCATACTCAATCAAATGTATCTACATCTGCAAAACCTTCCTCCTCCCCTAACACATCAAAACTTCTTGATATGTATTGTGAATACAAAGCTGGTTATGTTTCAGAAAAGACGTTAGAGGGACAAAGAGCCAAATGCCAGATTGTTCTCGATTTACTTGGTCATAGATCGATTAAGAGTATTCGACGCCGAGATGCTGAAGTCATCCAGCAACAACTCCAGCTCTTCCCTTCAAACTCAAAAAAGAACAAGGATTTTAAAGCACTTAACAACACAGAGATCTTAGCTTTGAACAAGCAGCTAAGGCATCCGTGCTTATCAGAAAGTAGCATCAAAGATTATGTGCAGAAGGTTTCTTCATTTTTTGAATGGTGTTTACAGAATGAATTTACTGATATTGTAACCCTCCCCGAAAAACTGGTCGCTCGCAATTAGAGGTTTTCCGTTTACACTGAAACAAACGGAGAACGCATGATGAAAAAGTCACGCTACACAGAAACACAAATCGTCAAGATCTTGAAGGAAGTGGAAGCTGGTCGAAAGGTCAATGAAGTCTGCCGAGAATATGGGATCTCTGATGCCACCTACTACAACTGGAAATCCAAGTACGGAGGTATGGAGGCCTCAGATGTAAAACGGCTAAAAGAGCTTGAAGAAGAGAACCGTAGGCTCAAGCAGATGTTTGCGGACCTGAGTCTTGAGCACCGCATCGTCAAAGACATTTTAGAAAAAAAGCTCTAAGGCCAGCGGATAAACGCGAGCTTGTCGATTATGCTCGCCAACAATTTCAGGCCAGTTTACGTATGGCTTGCCGCGCAGTTGGCATTAGTGACTCTGTCTATCGCTACAGACCTGATCCTCATCGAGATGATGAGGTGATTGCCAAGCTTCAGGAAGCCGCAGAGCGCTATCCTGCCTACGGATTTGGCAAATTATTTAAAATACTGAGGCGTTGGGGACACCGATGGAACCACAAACGAGTTTATCGTGTTTACTGTTTGCTCAAGTTAAATCTGCGGCGTAAGGGCAAGAAACGTTTACCTAAACGAGAGCCAGCGCCACTGATGTGCCCTGAGTGGATAAACCGTTGTTGGTCTATCGACTTCATGAGTGATTCACTGGTCTGCGACAGACGCTTTCGTACTTTTAATGTCGTGGACGATTTTAACCGAGAGGTGTTGGCGATTGAAGTGGACTTGAACCTGCCAGCGCCACGCGTAATCAGGGTATTAGAGCGAGTCATTGCTTGGCGAGGGTTACCCAGTAAGCTGCGCATGGATAATGGCCCTGAATTTGTCTCAACAGCTCTGGCTGAGTGGGCAGAAGAGAATAAGGTAGAGCTCGAATTCATTCGGCCGGGTAAACCCACCGAGAACTCGTATATCGAACGTTTTAACCGCACTTACCGGACAGAAATACTGGACATGTACGTGTTTAAAGCACTGAGTGAAGTCCGAGAGCTGACAGATAATTGGATGAGGGAATACAACGATGAACGGCCTCATGACTCACTGAATGATCTGACTCCCTGGGAGTATTTAGCAAGGTGTGAGAATAGGAAAAACTCTAAGTTAGAGTGCCACTAATCCAGGGAGGGTTACAAACAACTGATTAGGTTCGGTTCGCTGACATATATCCGGCGTCTCTATGAGCTTTTAGTGCTCGCGCCATGATGTAATCAGCTCTCTGCTTCCTTTACATTTCCACGGCATCAGTAATGCCGGTTCTGTCGCAAATATTGATTGGGACGTGATAGCGCTATTCTGTAGATACAATTATTCTGCGAGTGCATAGAATTGTTCCCAAGCCGAGTCGCCTTTGATCTTGAACTGTTCTCTTTTCAACATCGTCGACAATTCTCGACCATGAAGACTCGCCTTGACTCCTTCCATCGATTTCCAACCTGAAGCTTGGCCTGTTTTTTAGTTCACCCAACGATG
>NZ_LIXM01000042.1 GCF_002608565.1 Vibrio sp. PID17_43 | reverse complement strand
AAAACTCGATGTGCCGGTCACCTGCCGCTTAGACACGGCCGATGAAGTGCATGTCTACCAAGCGGGCGGGGTACTACAGCGCTTTGCACAAGACTTTTTGGCGCAATAAGGAGAATAAACAAAATGGAAAAAGCAGTACAAAGCCAAATAAAAGTGCCAGCAACGTATATGCGCGGTGGGACGAGCAAGGGCGTATTTTTTAACTTAGAGGATTTGCCATCGGAGGCACAAGTCGCAGGCAAAGAGCGAGACAATCTATTGCTGCGCGTGATTGGCAGCCCTGATCCTTATGCAAAGCAAATCGATGGAATGGGCGGCGCTACGTCAAGTACGAGTAAAGCTGTGATTGTTTCCCGCAGCACTCAGAAGGACCACGATATCGACTACTTGTTTGGCCAAGTATCCATCGATAAGCCATTCGTTGATTGGAGTGGCAACTGTGGAAATTTATCAGCAGCAGTGGGGCCGTTTGCGATTCACTCGGGACTTATCCCTCAAGACCGCATACCAGAAAATGGCATCGTAACAGTGAAAGTATGGCAAGCGAATATCAGTAAAACCATTTTGGTTCATGTGCCAGTAGTGAACGGTTTTGTACAAGAAACTGGGGAATTCGAGCTAGATGGGGTGACTTTCCCTGCGGCAGAAATTCAAGTGGATTTCGTCGACCCTGCGGATGGTGAAGGCAGCATGTTCCCAACCGGGAATTTAGTCGACGATTTGATGGTACCGAATGTCGGTACTTTCAATGCCACCTTTATCAATGCGGGTATACCAACGATATTTGTTGATGCTGATTCGATAGGCTATCAGGGTGCAGAATTGCAAGATGACATCAACAACGATGAAGTCGCATTGGCGATGTTCGAGTCAATCCGAGCTCACGGGGCACTCAAAATGGGGCTGATTACGTCATTAGAAGAAGCGCAAACTCGCCAGCATACGCCTAAAATCGCGTTTGTATCGAAACCAAAAGATTATTTATCTTCGAGTGGCAAGCCGGTAGCCGCTGGAGAAGTGGATGTCCTGGTGCGTGCGCTCTCTATGGGTAAATTACACCACGCAATGATGGGGACGGCGGCAGTGGCCATTGCATCAGCAGCTTGTGTTCCGGGAACCTTGGTAAACTTAGCAGCAGGTGGTGGTGATAAAGAGTCAGTCACCTTTGGCCACCCATCGGGCACGCTGAAAGTCGGTGCGAAAGCGAAAGAAACCGATCAAGGCTGGGTGGTAGAGAAAGCCACCATGAGTCGCAGTGCGAGAATACTTATGGAGGGCTTTGTACGTGTACCCTCCACTGTCTTTGGATAATTTATAGCTGAAATTCAACCTCAGGACATACTGGAGGATGCAATATGTCTGCATATCAGAAAGAATACCTTTGGGCACAGACGGAGCCAGAAGCCTTTTGGCGATCCCAGGCAGAGAATATCGACTGGTTTGATGCGCCAAATACCATCTTAAATGCTGATGAACATGGAATTGAACGTTGGTTTCCTGATGGTGTGCTTAATACCTCTTGGCTCGCACTGGATTACCATTGCGAGCAAGGCAGAGGGGACAAAACCGCGCTGATTTATGACTCACCAGTGACAGGCAATAAGCAAAGCTACAGTTACAAAGCGTTGCGTGACCAAGTTGCGAAAGTGGCAGGGATGCTATCTAGCCAAGGAGTGAGGAAAGGCGATCGAGTGGTCATTTATATGCCAATGATCCCAGAGGCAGCAATGGCAATGTTGGCGTGCGCACGTTTAGGCGCGATTCACTCTGTTGTATTTGGCGGGTTTGCGCCCAATGAACTTGCGGTTCGGATCGAAGATGCAGAGCCAAAAGTCATTCTTACGGCCTCTTGTGGGGTTGAAGTTAACAAAGTCATTCCGTACAAGCCGCTCGTTGATCAAGCCATTATGGATAGCCGATGGAAGCCCGAAAAAGTGTTTGTGTTGCAGCGTCCTCAATGTGAGGCAGAGCTGAATTTAGAACGCGATTTAGATTGGCAGCAAGAATACAACAGTGCGTTGCCGCACGCTTGCGTACCTGTATTGTCGACCGATCCGCTGTACATCCTATATACATCGGGAACAACAGGTAAGCCGAAAGGAGTTGTACGTGATAACGGTGGTCATGCGGTTGCGATGAAGTACTCAATGACCTCTATTTATGATGTGCATCAGGATGGTGTTTTTTGGGCTGCTTCGGACGTTGGTTGGGTTGTAGGACACTCGTATATTGTGTACGCACCATTGATTCATGGTTGTACAACCGTCCTATTTGAGGGTAAACCTGTTCGTACGCCAGATCCAGGTGCTTTCTGGCGAGTATGCGATGAATACAACGTTGATGTGTTGTTCTCTGCGCCAACAGCGTTTCGAGCAATAAAGAAAGAGGACCCAGATGGCGAGTTCATCAAGCAGTATGATTTATCAAAGCTGAAAACCATCTTTATGGCTGGGGAGCGCTTAGACCCTCCAACATTGGAGTGGGTGGAGTCCAAAACAAATAAACCTGTCATCGATCATTGGTGGCAAACCGAAACGGGCTGGGCTATCGCAGGTAACCCGACAGGTATTGAGCTGATGACAGTAAAAGCCGGTTCGGCAACGAAGCCTATCCCTGGGTATCAGGTAGAGATCCTTAACGAACTTGGGCTTCCTGTTGCAGCAAATCAACAAGGCTTCGTCGCTTTGAAACGGCCGTTACCACCCAGCTGTTTACCGACGATATGGCGTAATCATGACCGATTTGAAACAGGATATTTAAGCCAGTTTCCCGGTTACTACGTTTCCGGAGATGGTGGTTACCTTGATGAAGATGGTTACCTATTTATTATGGGACGTATCGATGATGTCATTAACGTAGCTGGGCACCGCTTATCAACGGGCGAAATGGAAGAAATTGTCGGTGGGCACCCTGCGATTGCCGAGTGTGCGGTTGTCGGTATCCATGACGAGCTGAAAGGCCAATTGCCGCTTGGTTTTGTGGTGTTAAAAGACGGCATTAAAGTGGATGAGTTAGCTCTGGAAGGAGAGTTGGTCGGTAAGGTTCGTAGTCAGATTGGTGCGGTGGCTTGCTTCAAACATGCATTGGTTGTGGATCGATTGCCAAAAACCCGCTCGGGTAAGATTTTACGTCGTACCATTCGTCAAATTGCTGATGGTGAGAAGTACGCAATTCCTTCTACGATTGATGACCCAAGTAGTTTGAGTGAAATCGAAAGGGTACTCAAGCGTTAGTTAGGCCGTTAATATTATATTTGTTCGCGCCCCGCATCGTATTGGTATTCGGGGCTTTTCTCTTAATCTTGCTTGCCATAAATCATATTTGATAACACACTATGCGGGTTCTTGTTCAGGAATTCTTTCTATGTCGACACTTGTTATCAAACCCGCCTGTTTCAACGATCTAGAGTCTCTCAATGACCTTATGTTTGAACTGCATGATGAACACCACCTGCAATCTCCAGAGCTGTTCAAAACGGCAGAAGAGATTGAGCAAGAAAAAAGCATTGCTCGTTATCTTGATAATCCGGAGTGCTTGGTCTTTGTAGCAAAGGATGAAGATGAAATCATCGGCTTTATTTCAGGTCACTTCTGTGAATTGATCTCTACCGTAAGTAAACCTGTCTTGATGGGTAGTGTTGATGAGTTATACGTATTACCCGATTATCGTAAGCAGGGGGCCGCGAAAGCCTTGATAGATAAGATGGAAGCGACGTTTCTTGATTATGGTGTAAAACAGATGTTTGTCGAAGTATGGGATTTTAACCAAACGGCAATTGCACTGTATCAAAAACATGGTTTTGGTCATCATATCCACTGGTTAAGAAAGTCACTCAACAAGTGATAAGTGTGACGTGATAGGTGCTACTTATAACATGTTTATCTATCCAATCCCAAACCTAGGTCCTTTAGCAAACGTTGTATTAACAATGAGAATGGAAGGGATCGACGTAATTACTTTTGACAGCAAATTAATATAACTGGCAAAATCTCGCACGATATTTCGGGTTGTGTCTTTTTTTGTCAGAACCATACTGGCGATCATTTTTTAAGGTTGTATTTTTTGTGCTGAGACCGCTATTTTTTCTTGTCCTATATTCTCTTTCATTTCTGGTCGCCCCTTTTGCGATAGCAAATCCTTCATCCGATAGTTTGAAAGGTGCCCTTTGTATTGTTCGTGTCGACGACAAAATTGTACTCGTACATGAAGTATTAACGGACAGAATTTCATTACCTGGCGGAACCATTATAGAAGGTGAATCCCCCCAACTAGCGGCACAAAGAGAGACATGGGAAGAGACGGGACTGGTTGTCACCGTAGGTGAAGAGCTTGGGCGAACAGACACGGCAATTTTCTATGATTGTGCATCTGATTCGGATGTGATCGCGTTTTCTATGGAAAATGCGTTAGGTGCCAATGAGCTCCCAACGTGGTTTGCTCCACATTATGGGGTAGAAATTGCGTCTGCGATGTTATTACCTCCTAATGAATTAATTGCTTCGCTGTACCGCTATCCATCACAGTGGAATGACATTCTTCGCTTTTACAATGATGCGACGGACCAATCCGTGGTGTACGTCAACCAGTTGATTGAATCAGCACCTTCATTTAGGCAGTTAGAATTGACTTGGATGGTTGATTTACAAACTTGGGCTAGCTCTTTCTCAGAAAACAGTCGCGCTACCGCATGTGAGATAGCGAAGTTAGTGACCGGATTAACTAATCCCACATTTTTACTGTTTTTATTTCCCTTTGTCATGATGCGATTCGGTATTGGCTTTGTTTATCGCCTGTTTTTTGCTCTGACGGCTACTTCTTTGATGGTGTTAGTCGCACAGCAAGGCTTTGCTTTGCCAAGGCCGCATGTTTATACGCCCATTGCAGAACTTACTCACAGTTTTGGTTTTAGTTTCCCAAGTCTGCCAATCGCGATCTGGTCCTGTGTGGTGACCTTCATCTTCCAAAAGACGCAGCGTTTTGGTATTAACCGAGAAACACTATGTGTCAGCGTTGTAACTTTGTTTGTGATGGCATGTAAGTTCTTTTTGGGTACGGCATTTATTCTGGATATGATGATTGGCGCGGTGTTAGGTGTTTTAGTCGCTTGGCATGTGCTGCGATTGGAAGCCAAGCCTGACATAAATGTCGATCAATTGCTGAGTTCAAAAGGCGTTTGGTTCACCATGACCATAATTACAGCGGTACTCTCCATTCTTTGGCCTCTACCTGTGTTTGTTAGTTGGTTGGCCATCATTATTACCACATCTGCATTGGTCTTGGCTTTTAAGAATACCTCAGCAAGGTTTGATCGCCGTCAGATGCTGTTCGTGATATTGGTATTGTTATTGGTTGATCAATTGTATTTATATTCAGTATCAATGGTGTCATTTAGTGGTTTTTGGTCACTCGTGTTTAAAACGTTACACTACCCAATACTGATGTTACTGTTCATGACTTTGGCGAAGAAACTAACGAGAGACAATAGAACTGAGTAATATCAACGAACCAAAAAGCCTCGTCAATGCGAGGCTTTTTATTGAGCTTAAAACCCTGTCCGTTATGGATTTAACACAAACTTTTCGATCGACCTAGCAACACCGTGATCATCATTACTTTTAGTAATGTAATCTGCGATTTGCTTCGTTTCTTCCATTGCATTTGCCATCGCTATACCAAGACCTGCGTATTGCAGCATGTGGTGATCATTCTCAGCATCACCCATACAAATTACCTCTTCGGCTTTAATACCAAGGTATTCAGCAATAGCAGCAACCCCAATGCCTTTGTTACTTAAAGGGTTAAGGAACTCAAGGAAAAATGGGGCACTCTGTACGACGGTAAACTCTTCACGTAGTTCAGTAGGCAGCGCAGCAATCACATCATTCAGCGTATTAGGCTCGGCAACCATCATTGCTTTAATGATTGGGTGATCGTCTTCCAATGCTTCGAAGTTCATCTCAGTAATTTCTAATCCATTGATTTTTGCTTCGATATCAGTGTAAGGGTTGTTTTCTGTGGTGATTAATCCATGCTCTTGACTGAATGCATGCACGAATGCGCCAAGCTCTTGTGCGTTGCGTGCGATCTTCTTTGCCGCCTTACCATCGATAATTTGTTGATGAATAATTTCATTGGTGCCAATGTTCTTTACCATTGAGCCGTTGTAGTACAAGACAAAATCTTTATCTGAATCAATGCACAGTTCATCGAGCTTATCTTGCATCCCTTCAAGTGGGCGACCAGAAGCGAGAACAACAGTAACACCCGCTGCGCGTGCTTTAGCGATGGCTTGTTTGTTCTCTTCTGAAATTATTTTATCGCTGTTTAGCAACGTGCCATCCATATCGAGGGCGATCAGTTTGTACATCATTACTTACCTTTAAAAATGGGAAACCTGCGTATGAAACTACAAAAAGACCCATTTTAACAATTAATTTTTGGTTTAAATTGACCTGAGTGCGCCTCTCTATTAATGTCTTCGCCTCAAAGTATAATGAGTGGAGTGAGTGCTGCGTTGTATAAGCTAAATGAGATGTTTGAAACCATCCAAGGGGAAGGGGTTTTCACTGGTGTACCTGCAGTTTTTGTGCGCTTGCAAGAGTGCCCAGTGGGGTGTTCTTGGTGTGATACGAAACAAACTTGGTATGCGGAAGCGGAAGATCAGCGTCAGATAGGTGACATCTTAGTGAAAATGGAAGATTCACCAACGTGGTGTTTAGCCTCTGCCGATGACATCGTAGAAGAATATAAAAAACAAGGTTTTAACGCGAAGCATATCGTCATCACTGGTGGTGAGCCGTGCATTTACGACTTACGTTCACTCACGGCGGCGTTTGAAGCCATGGGTTGTCAGTGCCAAATTGAAACAAGTGGCACATCGGAAGTTTTGACTTCTGAAAACACATGGGTGACGGTGTCACCAAAAGTAGCAATGAAGGGTAAGCTTCCTGTACTGAAAAGTGCGTTAGAGCGTGCAAATGAAATTAAGCATCCGGTTGGCACTCAAAAAGACATTGACCAATTGGATGTGTTGCTTACCTCTGCGAAGGTATCAATGAAAACCATCATTGCGCTTCAACCAATCAGCCAAAAGTCTCGCGCAACACAACTGTGTATCGATACGTGTGTTGCTCGCAACTGGCGTTTGTCGATTCAAACTCATAAATACTTAAGTATTGCTTAAGCTTGGAGAATAAAATGAAAAAAGCGGTTGTTGTTTTCAGTGGTGGGCAGGACTCTACAACATGTTTAGTTCAGGCGTTGAAAGAGTTTGATGAAGTTCACGCCATTACATTCGACTATGGTCAACGTCATAAACTAGAGATTGAAGTTGCTGAAAGATTAGCGAAAGATTTGGGTGTCGCTGCACACAAAGTGATGGATGTTGGGTTACTCAATGAGTTGGCAATCAGTTCATTGACGCGTGATGATATTCCTGTCTCTCATGAGTTACAAGAAAACGGTTTGCCAAACTCTTTTGTACCTGGCCGTAATATATTATTCCTAACTTTAGCGGGTATTTACGCATACCAAATTGGTGCAGAAACGGTGATTACAGGTGTGTGTGAGACCGATTTTAGTGGCTACCCAGATTGCCGTGATGAATTTGTTAAAGCAATGAACAGCGCGCTAGTTAAGGGGATGGATCGTCAATTTGAAATCAAAACGCCACTAATGTGGTTAAATAAAGCCGAAACTTGGGCATTGGCTGATCAGTATGATGCCTTGCAACTGGTGCGTGAGAATACGCTTACTTGTTACAACGGCATCATTGGTGACGGTTGTGGCGACTGTCCGTCATGCGATTTACGCAAAGCGGGTTTAGATGATTATTTAAACAATAAAAATGTTGTCATGCAGTCGTTGCTTAAAAAGCAGTAATTGGCAGATCAATAGGTTCGTTATAGGCGTCAACAATGGTATTACGGCCATTCTTCTTCGCCTGATATAAAGCTTGGTCTAAAATCGCATAAAGCTCATCAAAGTTAGTTAGAGCTTTAGATGTCGAAATATAGGCCAAGCTTGCCGTAACGTTGAGTAATTGATTTGTTTTCGTTTTTATCGGCTTCTCTGAAATCGTTTTGTGTAGACTATGTACACGAAATTGCACATCAATATCGTCAACGTTCTTCAATAGTAGAACAAATTCCTCACCACCTAACCGACCCAAGTATTCACCTTTATTGAGCTTAGATCGAAGTGCTTTGCAAACCTGTTTTAATACAAGATCCCCTGTTGGGTGACCGAAGTTATCATTGATCAGCTTAAAGTTGTCTAGATCCAATAACACTAAAACGTAGCGCATATCATCAGTACATTGATAGCATTGAGCCTTGATTTTATCGATTATCGCACTGCGATTGAGTGAACCCGTTAGGCTATCCAAGAGCGATTTGTTACGCGTTTTTCGTTGTACATAGAAGATAGCTAATAGCAGCGTCAACAAACAAAATATCACAAAGATATAGGCGCGTTTCTGTTCGTTAAATTCACTGAACTCAAGTAATTTTAGATTACGTTCATTCGCTATTTTGGTGAGCTGAAGTTCGTACTCATATTCCTTTTTTGTTAGGTCTAGTGCTTCAATCGCTTTGATGTTGTTGCTATCTCGGGTTGCTAACTCAAGGGTAACGTAATTCTCAAAGTGAAAGAGGGCGGATGAAAGATCTTCTGTCTGGCGGTAGCCATGAAACAGTAGAAGTTGCGCATTCGCTTGTAGAGCATTTGTTGAGTTTTCGCGAGCTAACGTCAAAGCAGCCTTGCCGTGTTCGATTGCCAGGTCCACCATACCGTGCATCAGGTAAGCTTCACCAGCAGCTAGGTGGCTTTCTATTTGTAATCGTTTGTTATTATGCTGCTTTCCAAGCTCAAGTGCTTTCTTTATGTAAGGTACTCCACTTTTAAAATCCCCAGATACTACATACTCAGAACCTAAACCTAAGTAGGTTAAGCCAAGTCCATATGGGTGGTTATGCTTTTCAAGGATCGTCATTGCGTTTTTATAGTGGGTGATCGCTTTGTCTAGTTCATTTTGCTTGCTATACATCGTAGCGAGGCTGTGCTCAACTTGCGCCACCTCTCTTGGCGTCCCATCCAGTTGACGAGCAAGTAACGCTTGAATGAGATATTGCTCAGATTGTTCAAACTGGCCTAATTCAATAAGCAAAACACCGACATCATTATAGACACCAGTTGGGTCACTCTGTGATGGCATTTCTTTAAGTAAGCGGCGATATAACTGCAATGCTGTCTCATACTCGCCTCGAAAATCATAGTTATTGGCGATGACACGCATTGCAAGATCTTCAGGAAAACCTTCATAATGATTGTCCTCTAAGTGATTCGCAAGTGAGGAGCAATAGAAGTTTGCTTTGTGATATTGCCCTTGTCGATTGAGTATGTAACACAAATGAAAATTCATCAGTGCGGTACTTTCAACGTCAGAATACTGTTTAGTGTTTTCCCGTAATGAGGTAAAAATATTTACAGAGGTATCGTAATTACCCTTTTTATATTCTGAGATCGCAAGGATGTACTTTGATTCCAGCTTTGCAAAGCGGTTACCAAGCGCTTGACTGCTACCGTAGTATGGTTGATTGATGTTCGACATGTACTCATAAATCATCCCACTCACATACAATTTTTCATGATTTGTATTAGCAGTGTGGTATCGGTCTTGAAGCATGGCCAATGCAGATTCACTACTCGTTTTAATGGTGGATTGGTAAACGGAATGCCATTGGGTGAAGCTTTGTGAGTCACTTGCGTTTGCTTGGCTGAATAAAAGTAATGAAGCAAGCAAAGAGAGTAGGGGACGCATAGTGATGTAACCTTATATTCTTATTATCACGTTTGGTTCGGTATTATATACCAATGATAAGTTGTGCCAGATAACAAAAGTCGAGAGGAATTGTGGTGGGGTTGACAAAAACGATCCGCTCTGTCGATCTTGAAGCGAAATAAAGAAAAGGTAGGCCTTCGCTGTGATCGCAAAGGCCCTAGATGTTTAGTCGATGTAAAGCTTCGCTAAATCTTGAGGTTCCATTTCTTTACCCTCTAGCTGCGCATTCCAGTTAGTACCAACAAGAACACCATCTTCAGCAAGAGTTAGAAGCCAATCTTCTACAAAGATATCAAGTGGAATTTCTAGGACTTTGAAGTCGGCCCATTCTTCAACATTATGTGCTACTGCATCTTCTTTAGTCGACCAGAAAGGCATGACTTCGCTGTTTTCGAATTCAGTTGAATCGCAAGATAGCCAGCCTTCTTCATTACGCAGACCCCAAACCAATTGGTTTTGTTTAGTTTCAGTAACGAAAAGATCTAAGTTTGCTTGGATATCTGATGTAAGTTTGCTCATTTCAAAACTCTCATTGTTATGACGTGGCTAGATTAGCACTAAAGCGCCGATTCCTAAAGCATAATACGGTTTGCGGAGCTTGAAAAAGAAAAGGAGCCGAAGCTCCTTGCATTAACTTTTTGGAAGAGTGGTAAATATTGACCACTCTTTCTTGACCTCACCTTTGTAGCCGATGACAGAAGCGGTGACACGGCGATTTAGCGCATGGCTTACTTCGTCGGTTCCTGCAGTCGCAAGGTGTGTATCTCCAAAACCGATAATTCGCACACGCTCGGCTGCAATACCATAATTTAACAGCATTTGGCGAACATTCTTGGCACGACGCTCTGAAAGTGTTTGGTTGTGCTCAGTTCCCCCAGTTTTACTTGCATAGCCGCGAAGTTCGATAGTGGTGGTTTTGTACTCTTTAAGAAAGTCGGAAAGTTCGCGGATTTGGCGCTGGAATACAGGTTCGATTTGATCGGAATCGTTGGCAAAGAGAACCCTTACCTGCATTTTTTCTGAAGACTTAATGTATTCACCACAACCATCATTGTCGATTTCTGAACCGATTGGCGTGCCTGGACATAAGTCACGCGTATTGATGACACCATCACTATCATCATCCATCAAATCTGCAATTTGCTCCGCAGTTGGTGCTGGCTGGTAGTCGTATTCCTCCTGCGCTATTGCCGGATATGCCGTTGCCATAACCCCTAAAGCTAATAGAATCTTAATTGCATCCATGCTTAGTACTCCACCTTCTGATTCCACTCTGTTGGTACGTCAACACGCAGGGCGTTTAATAATTGTCCCGTCGCGTTCATGACTCGATACTTCGCATACTGTTCACCGTATTTTGCATCTATGTAATCTTTTCTTGCTTGGAACAATTCATTTTCCGTGTTGAGCAAGTCAAGGAGAGTTCGTTTGCCAATCCGATACTGTTTTTCATAGGCAATGACTGTTTCTGATGTGTAGTCGACGTGATCAGAGAGGAATTCTTTTTGCTGTAGCGTCAGAGCCAATGCGTTCCACGACAACCGTAGTCCTTCTTCGACATTACGATAGGCGCGTTCACGTAAATCTTTTGCTTTATTTAACTGGTATGCAAAACTCTCAGCATTAGCTACATCACTACCACCGTTAAACAGATTGTAGCGCATTCGAATCATTGCGGTGGTTTCATCGCTTTGGCCTTCAAAGCCACCGGCGTCATCACGCCATGTCTGAGCCGCTTCAAGCGAAATCGTTGGGTAGTAAGTCCCTTTTGATTGCTTGTATTGAAACTTTGCTGAGTCGACGTCTGCGATAGATATTTTGATTACTGGGTGGGAATTAAATGCCAAGTTGATCGCATCATCAACCGTATATGGGATGAAGTTTTGATCTGCTCTTGGAAAAATGAGTCCTTGGGGAGATTGACCAACAATACGAGTGAACATTATATGGCTATCAAACAGGTTATTTTGCGCAGCGGCAAGGTTACCGTGAGCTTTTGCTAAACGTGCTTCTACCTGAGTTAAGTCTACGGTAGAGCCGATACCGGAGTCGACGCGCTTTTTAACATTTTGATAGATTTTTTTATGAACTTTCAAGTTGCTTTCTGAAAGCGCTAAAATTTCGTATGCTTTTACCGCATCTAAATACACGTTCGTGACCTCTAGTGCAGTATCTTGTGCGTCAGCAAGTAATTGATAGCGAACAGATTCTGCATCGGCTGCTGTGCGTTCGATGTCATTCAGCGTTGCTGAACCATCCCAAATTAATTGAGACAAAGTAATCGTTGCTTCTTTGCGAGTTAGATCGGTTGAGTCTCTTTGTTCTGCGGGATCGATACCCTCATACCCGATCCCTGCGTCGAGATCGACAGATGGAAGGTATGCACCGCTCGAGGCGTTATTCACATACAACTTGCTCACGTATTCATTGTACGCGCTTTTGATGTCAGGGTTAGTTTTAAGCGTGTTTTCAACCGCTTGCTCTAAAGTTTGCCCTAAAGCAGGGCTAGCGGTGAGTACACCTAAACAAAAGGCGTTGGCATGAGTCCACTTCACTGTGATTCTCCTAAATAAAGTAATGTCAGAGACAAAAATAATTCTTATAAATGAGATGTCTCCATGGGCGTCAATAATTTAACGCACAACGCAGTGCATAATCAACCTTACAATTCATCCACATAGCGTAGTGACGGTAAAAAATTATTAATTATTAATTATTAAGTGCAAGCGTTGGTTATTCTGAACGGGAATCACTCTTTTAAAGCGTTTTTGAGAATGTCGTTCTTTAAATAAATGCAATTGGTTTCGCATTGTTGTCTTGGTGAGTAGCATACACAATATGTGACCTGAACGTTATAAATTGGTGTTAAATTACTGTTATTGCGTTATATTATGAGGCAAAATATGTCAAATCATTATTATTAGTCAAAATATTGGCGTAACTTTCGGTTAGGGGTTTAGATGGAACGTACAACCTTGGTATCACTTGGTGAGCAACTCGTTGTAATAGGTTTGGATGGGCAATTAAAAGTCCTTAATGAGAACCAGCAGCCCTTAATAGGGGAAGTTATCATTGCTAAGAATGAGGCAAAGTCAGATGGTTTTCAGGTACAAGTTGTAAATGAAGACGGAATTCGAGATGTTTCTGATGATGTTGCTCAGATCATCGGGGCATTAGAAGCGGGCCAAGATCCTACCTTGCTAGATGAAGACTTTGCACCAGCCGCAGGTCAAAATAATGGCTCTAGTCTGCAAGCAAGCGGAACAATCGACCGAACTGGCGTAGAGTTGCTCGCGGACACCAATTTTGAAACAAGTGGTTTGCAATCTTTGGGTTTATCAGAAACGCAAAGTCTTACTCTGCTCGAACAGTTCAATATTTTTGAACCAATCTTTGTCGATTTAAACAACCAACCTATTGGTGCTGACCTTGAGGTCACTACTGACGAAGATACACCAATCAGCGGCAAACTGAACGCAACTGACGTTGATGGCGACGAGCTGACCTTCAACAAAGGTAGCGATCCGACTAACGGTTCAGTGACGGTGGACACCGACGGTAACTGGACCTACACCCCGAACGACGATTACAGCGGCTCAGACAGTTTCACCGTTGAGGTGTCTGACGGCCAAGGCGGTACGGACACGATCACCGTAAATATTGGCGTGACACCAGCGAACGACGATCCTGAAATCGTTGAC
>NZ_LIXM01000041.1 GCF_002608565.1 Vibrio sp. PID17_43 | reverse complement strand
GCCTGCGTTCGCAAGATGGTTGTGATACTAAATTCTATGTTAAGAGATGGCGTCATGTGGGATGAGAACATAGCGAAAAATTAGCTATTGACGCCATAGTCGTTTGTTAGCTGTGTGCTGACAGCTTAAACTCTAAACCCGCTTTGACTGAGAGCCATTCAGTATTGATGATTGAGAACACAACAGTATCTCGATAACCACCATTTAGTATTTTCTGATGATTTCTAAGTATTCCGTCTTGCTTCGCTCCCAAACGGGCAATAGCTGCTCTTGAAGCTTGATTATGCCAACTTGTTCTTAGTTCAACTGCAATGGCATCGAGACTTTCAAAAGCGTGAGTTAGAAGAAGTAACTTACACTCTGTGTTACATGATGTTTTTTGATAGCTTTTGCTATACCAAGTGTAACCGATTTCTACCCGCTGATTTATTGAGTCTGCATTACAAAAACGAGTTGAGCCGATAACCTTACCGCTTGATTTAGAGATAACCACAAAAGGTAAAGATAACCCTTTGGCTTTATGGTTTAGCGCCGTGGAAATATAATCAGCAACACTTTCTGCACTTGGCACAGATGTGAACCATAATTTCCAAAGTTCACCATCACTTGCCGCTTCCACTAATGCATCTTTATGCTCCATAGTTAAGGGCACAAGTTTTACATTTTCAGCTTCTAACTCCACGTCTTTAAACCACATTTTACTCTCCATGTATGCCTGCCTTTAATGAATACAGCTAACGCTTATTAAACGGCTAAATGCCATTTTTTATTCACCTATAATGCCGCCTTTTCTCTAATGACTCAATTAAATATCAATAAGTTACTCAGAGAAAAGAAAAATTAGATGGCAAGAACGCGCATAATTTGAGAAAGACTTTCTTGTGGCAATCAAACCAGGTGTTCATTATTCCTTTTATGTTAAACGGGCGAGTTTGCTATCAAAAACACCCCTCAGAGCGCATTAATCGCATCAGATGCGGTTTAGAAGCGCTCACTAAGCCCTACTTACCCATAAATCGGACTGTAAGTTTGTGACGCTCTCAGAGCGATTTACAAGGCAAAAAACAGAGCGTTCGTTTGAAACAAAAAACGTCCTCTAAGGGGCACTTTTGTCATCTTTCTTAGCGAGCTGCCTCTCACACCATGCGCTTATCTGAGGCGAGTAAAGAGCAAAAATACTGATCAACAGAGCGACACCAATAATCACAAATAGACCATTCACAAACACCTCCTAACGTCGTTATCCTTTTTCATTTTTACTTTGAAAGGCAAACATCGAATACCAGAAGAATAAATGCATATCCACCAATTATACACTTCAACCAAAACTGAGCATTGTCACTAACCGTTACCAACGAAAGACACACGACAAAAATGGCGTTAATAAATTGAATAATATGAAGCATGGCGTTGTTATTCCTTTTTGCTCCACAGTAACACTACTTTCAAACTTCCAAACTCAACACCTTAATCACGTTCTTTAAATCAAGTGTTTTGGAAATTTTTAACTTCGTGATAGCGTGAGTGAAGTATGAAAGTTTTAGCCGATAGCCCTATTTGGATTGTCACTAAACGCTCCTACTTGGAGCATCTAAAGTCCTCTTTTAGAGGCTACAACGTGGTTGCCGGAAACGGTAGTATGTCGGACGAGAATCGTCGAGATCGCTTAGGCGGCGAAAGCAGCGACACCGCACCTCTGCTTTTAAGATAAAATTTATCCTCGATGAGGATCATAATGGTCAATATCATTGATATAAGTGTCCATTATGCCATTTCAACTTTTGCTCAAATCAAAGAGCTTAGGACATCATGAACCATGATAGCCTGCGCTTCTTACACCTATTTTTTGTCATTTCAGTTGTCTGAAAACACGTCTTTACTCGACATGTACGTTACATTTTTGTTTACTTCTACTAAGAGAAGCAAACAATGTTCACATCCAACGCTTCGTAGCGAGTTTTAAACCAACTACGATTTCTCATTTAATCATGAGCACAAGTTCATTTTTGAAATCCATTCGAGAACATCGCGCTCGAATACCACGACGACTTTGCTCGTTAATTCCACTGAGATTCGTCTAATAGCTTTAGAAAAAAAGCAATTAGACGACAGGCTAACTATCGCCTCTAGATCGAACAAAAATCCTTTTGCCTTCTTACTTCGAGCTTTTTTCGCTCGCGCCTTCAGAAAAGGATCTCTGGTCGTTTTAGGGTCGAAAGCCACTCTCACCCACCTCAAAACCACTCCGAAAGGAGCTTAAAAACCAAAAAGTCAGAGCATAGGCGCTAGGGCGAACTCGTTTGAAATAGAGCGTGTTCGATGCAAACCCTAGGCATGTTCACCAAAGACAATATTTCTAAACTCGCCGGTATCAGAGGGATGCAATAAGCCCATTCTTGAAGCACAACAAGCTGATATCCCCGCAATCAAATGTGCGTAATCACTTAACTTAACGTCCTAGACGAGCATGGCGAGACAACAAGCAAACAAGGAAAAGAAACAAGGAACATCGATGAACAGAAATCTTAATGTCCGAAATTTTGGGCTACGTAGCCGTGACGCGACTCGTGCGCTCATGACCGCCTACCAAATGAAAGGTAATGGCTATGCGTCCAATGCAACGGTGCAAAGCGCACTACGTGCCTTTACTCGATTCTTGAAAGAGAACTACCTCATTAAGGATTTACGCAAAGTGGAGCAATGCCATGTAAAAGGGTTTGCGGAGCAGCTTAATGACCGTTACGAGCGTGGTGAAATATCAGCGTCTACCGTTCAAAATTATCTATCTCCAGTGAATGTAGCGATGGAAAACGCCAGATTAGACACCAAATGCCGCGTAGAAGGCGTCAGGGAGGCCGGACTACCAACTAGAACAGGGATAGCCACCCAAGACCAGAGTGCTACTCTAAATGCACACAAAAATGCGTTACAGAGCGTTTCTGAAAGATTGGGGATTCAACTCAACTTACAGAGAGAATTAGGGCTTCGCCTCAAAGAATCTTGTTTGATGGATGCAAAACAAGCTCTAAACCAAGCCTTAACAAAACAGAATGTTCGCATCGAACAGGGAACGAAAGGCGGTCGACCTAGAGAAGTTCCAATTCATGCCTATTCACAGATTGAAGCGTTACAACGTGCCGTTATGGTTCAAGGAAAAGATTCAAGCCTTATTCCTGAGCATCAAACCTGGGCACAGTATCAATCTCAAGTGTATCGAGAGCTGACATCTCAGTCTTTGCATTGCCATCAAGAACGTCATCACTTTGCTAACGCTATGTACGAACGTCTCATGGGCGTAAAAAGTCCCGTACAAAGCGGCATTTCACATCAATCACATCACGCTTATCTCGCTAGTGTGCTCAGTATTTCAAAGAGTGAAGCTAAAGTTCGAGACGAACAGGTGCGCTTATGTGTGGCAGAAGCCTTGGGACATTCTCGTATTTCCATTACCAACAACTATCTGGGGTAAGTTATGCACCATCAAACTTATGCGCTTATTCATCAATGTATGCTGCCCTATACCAAGAAAGGGAAGAAATCGACGTACAAAAAAAACAGATGAAACGGTTTATCGCCATCATTAACGATATTTTTCAGCACGAGGGAATAGCGCGACTTGATTCTATTGGGAAACGGCAATTGATTGGGTACTGGAGAAGAACGGAACATGAGAAGTTTGAAACGAGGCGTGCGAAATACACGATCTTGAAAAAATTCTTTGCTCTATATCATCCCCAAGTGACGGTTCCAGAGCCTAAAAAACGTGCTCTAACCCCATCTGACAGGATTGTTGTCACTGTTAAAATTTAACCGGTTAGGGTGGTAATGAATGAGTTTTGAATCGCATTCCAACAGAAACAAAAGAAGCGATATTGAAGAAGCTACTACCTCCTTATTCAATGTCTGTAAGCCAGGTAGCAAAAGAGGAAGGTATTAGCACTGCAACCTTGTATCATTGGCGGTAGCAACTTAGACGTTCAGGATCCGCTGTGCCAAATAGTAATACTTCATCAGAGCGTTGGTCAGGCAAGATTAGGAATCTGTGAACCCGTTGGTGAGGTTCATCTAAATCCAGAAAAAGAAGCCGCTTAATAACTAAGCGAATGATGACAACAACCTTGAAAAACGCCGGTACACACTACGTGATGGGCGGATTTTCCAAGGTTTTGTGTTGTGCGTATTACAGAAAACTCTTAGACATTTTCGAGTTAGCTCGGTTAGCTAACTCGAATGGCGACATTTCATAGCCAAAAAGTGCCAACTGTGGTGGTGGGAGTGAAATGCTAATCGAACTAGTTTCCACATCGAGGTGCGGTTTAAGTCCTAATTATCGCTTAGGCCAATAGATCCACGATGGCTTTACCAACGGCATGAGCACTTGTTGGATTCTGGCCTGTGATAACACGACCATCCACAATCACAAGCTCTTGCCAAGGTTGAACTTTAGAATAACGAGCTGCACTACGTGCCAAAAACTCTTCCAATAGGAAAGGGATATCATTGATAGTGCCAAAATCGATCTCTTCTTCACGAGTGAAACCTGTCACTGACTTAGACGCGAGCAACTTGTTGCCATTACTGAGCGTGATAGGTAGAAGAGCACCTGGGCCATGGCACACGGCTGCTAGAATACCGCCATCTTCATAATGTTTTGCCGAGATTTTTGCGAAGTCTTCGTTGCTCGCTAGGTCGGAAAGAAGACCGAAACCACCTGGATAGAAGATTGCGTCATAGCTATCGCCGTTAATCTGTGACACTGGAATCGTGTTGTTGATACGGTTTTGAAAATCATCATCAGCTAAGATTCTCGCATTTACTGCATCACTCTCGATATCAATACCATATAATGGTGCCTGACCACCTTTAATCGAAGCAATGTCGTAATCAAAGCCAGCATCGAGTAGCTCGCTAAGCGCATGCGTTAGCTCTGGTGCGTAAGTTCCGTTTGCTTTGTCAGTTTCACCAAGCTTCGCATGGTTAGTTACAATAATGAGTACTTTCTTCATGATGGTTTCCTTAGTAGCTTATGGGCATTTATTGAACATCTTTATACTAATTAGACGCTTACATATCATTTGGTTTTGTTTAGGTAAATGTGGCGCGAAACAGTCGCTTACGTTACAAATACGTTTTTTGTCTGATCTCCGACCGATTTCAAGTGGTGGGATGAAAAAAATATCCTTAACATAAAGTTAGATAAAAAAGTTAGGAATCCTTTTACGCACAAGGGTTACACAAAAAATATCTAACTTTTCACTCTAAAATCTATCTTTTTGCATTTATCTTACTCATAAACAGAAAAAATTAGATCGGTTTCTTTTGTAACTCTGTTTAACAGTTTAACTAATTTTTTGCCATTGGTAAGTCATTCTGAGGATATCAGGTTCTGTTCCAAGGTGGCCTGTAAGTACATGCTTGCCGACAATAGGCTGACTCGAAGGTGGACACTTATTTGTCACTGCCTTTGTTAAATTAGCTTTTGATGAATTATTAAGAGTATGTCAAACCTCTGTTCGAGTGATCAGTTTTCTCATCCATTCCAACATTAGAAAGCCGGGGCAATGCCCGGCATAATCATTAGTTTCCTGATGGCAAGTTAGTTACATCTATCCGAGTAGCTGTTTTTGACGTAAACGCCTTCAGATACTGGTTGATGTCTTCTTGACTCAATGAATCAATCACACTATCAGGATTAACCACAGCCAAAGGATCGGCATCGGTATGTACATAGTTGAACATCATTCTTGCCTGCTCTTTTGGTTGAGATAAACCATCTTGTAGGGCATGAGATAACTGCTTTGTTGTACTGTTGAACTCTTCTATGGTGGCTCCATTACCAATAGAGTTAACAATCTGGTTCAGGGCTGTTCGTGCCTCTTTTCGTTTGATGAGAGAAGAGTTGATCACAATAAACAGTTGCTGGGTGTCTGCACCTTCAGGCCAAATTACAAAAGAGTGAGGTGAGTAATCCAGACTCCCGAATTCCCTGACTTGTTCCGTCAAACGGGAAGTTACAATACGCCCTGCTATGTCAGCCAAGAAATAATCCTTAGTGGTTTTCTCCTTCGCATTACGCGCGAACATGGAAAATAACTCCACATTATTACCTGCCGGTCCAAACGCGATTGTGAGTTCCTCATCATTAGGATCTAACTTCACTTGATAGAGCTCATTAGCGGATAACTCATTGAACGTCATAGCCGCCAGATACTTTCTTGCCAGTGGTTTTAATTCGTCTACTGCGATATCTCCCGCGATGACGTATACCATTCCACGATTGGTTTTCATGAGGTGCTCATAGGCAAGTTTCACGTCACTAGACGTCACTTTTTCATACTCATCTAACGCTCTCGTATGGCGAACGGAGTCAGAATCATAAATTGCATTTGAGACTGCCTTAAACGCCTTTCCATCCGCCGATTCGAGGTATTGCCGACTGCCTGTTATAAATTGCGTTTTGTAACGGGCAAACATCTCTTCATCAAGTGTTGCGTGCTGAAAGCCTTGATAAATGGAGGCAAGGACCAAAGGCAACGAGGCTTTGGTTGATGCTCCATAGAAACCGTGCAAATGTTCCCAAATGATTGGTTCAAGATAAGCATTTTCTTTGAGCATCAAACGATTGTAATCATTGGAGGAAAAACCTCCAAGACCACTCTCAGCATAAGCTCCTACAATCAAATCGCCAGCGGGACGAAGTGAAGGCGAAAGGGCTGCCAGTCCACCTTTTGAGCCTGCATAAACGTGAACTTCATCGCCAGCATTCGGCATATGCCTTAGGTAAACCGTTACCTCATTGCTAAGTTGCCACTTGGTCGTGCTGGGGTCGAGCTTCTCAATTAACACGATTTCACCGCTATTACTTGGCTGGGGAAAGTCTGATAGTACTTCCGGTAATATTAGCGCTTTGCCGCTCTGCTTGAACGTTTTCTCCATATCAGAAACGAAAGCCAATTGTTCTTGTCGTGCTTCAGTGAAAAAGTTATGACGATCGATGGTAACGAGAGTTTGGATATCATCACTTTCAAGCAAACTTGTTAGCCTCTTGTTAAACCACGCTTTGTCAGCACGATTGACCAAGTCTTCAGACAACGACTTGTAAGTCTCAGGAGACAAGGTTTGTCTGCCTATCATACGAAAGAAGACATGATCCTCGGCAAAGTTACGTGCCGTGTAGTTGTCCGCAAAGGTTGATTCGAGTTTTAGGAAAGCACTAGCTTGTGCATCCAGCTCCAAAGTGCTTAAACCATGGTCTCTCAACGTTGCCAGCTCTTTACCCAAAAACTGCATTGCTTTTTGTTGGTCCTGCGCTTCATAGGAGATATGGATTTTCATCACCATATGCTCAAACCATTGAATCAGAACTGCATGAGTATTTTGAATGGGTACGTTCAAATCACGCGCCCGATCGTTCAAGCGCGTGCTGATGGCATTAGACAAGATGCTCGCCGCTGCAAAGTCTTCAAAATCAGCTGCCGACACCATTGGGTTTGCACCTAGATCCAACAGTAAGGTCGTTGATGGGAATGAACCGTCATTGCCGCCGAGAACGGTACTATTTGAGCGTTTAAGTGGTGAGATATTCTTGGTAGGAGCCCCTTTTTCTGGTGCAGACCACTGGCCAAAAATGGCATCCACCTCGGTAATCACCGAAGTAGAGTCAACATCACCAGCAATAAAGATTTCACTGCGATTTGGTGTGTAGTGAGTTTGGTAGAAATCTCTCAATCGGCGCTCTGAGATATTTTGAATACTGTCTTCGTTGCCAATAACATCCCCTTTGGCATCGTATAACTGTTCTGCAATTAATTGGTAAATTTCAAAATCTGGATTTCCATGTGCTTGAAATCGAGAACGCATTTCTCCCAGAACAACGCCCCGCTCTTTAGACACTTCCTCAGGATCTAGAGACAGTGAAGTCGCAATTTCTCTGAACCAGGTTAAGGCGTTGGTAAGTTTGTCATCAGAAGGAAGATCCACCTGATAGACGGTATTCGCATGTGTAGTGAAAGCATTGAGGTGCTGGCCGAACGCGACACCGTCTTCACCGAATAGAACGACTATCTCATTTTTAGGAAAGGACTCACTGCCGTTAAACGCCATATGTTCAAGAAAGTGCGCATAACCTTTTTGGTCATCCGCTTCATCTCTAGAACCAGTGCGAACCAACAAGCGCGTCGATACCGCTTCCCCCGGTACTTCTTTTATATGAAGAATGAGTCCATTGTCTAATGTTATCGTTTGCCAACTCGTATCAGCCGTAAAAGACTGATCGATAAGGGTAGTTTTGCACCCCAATAACATAGCGCCCAATAAAAAACAGGCGAATAATTTTTTTGTTGCCATAATTGTTCCTCCCAAGCCAAACTGAACAAGAAACATACTACAGTGGGCCTAAATAGCTTTAATCGTTCAGAGGGTATGCGATCACTTTCAAGCATTTGAACAGTACTCATGCAACACGTTCTAAGAGATGAAACATTGATGAGTTCTTATTAGAGCCAATGATTGGACTGCCACCGATCTCCTAGACAAATTTCGCCTATTCTTGGACTGATGAAGCAATTTGACTAGAGTCAGGCTGTGTGTATGGTTATCGAAAAATTTACAGTGACCTGCGAGATGAAGGGGAAATTTGTGGAATTAACCAAGTTCATCGTCTAATGAAGCGAGAAGGTATTTAGTCGCAAAGAGTCTATCGAAAGCCACGCGCCAAAGGTGGTATCGAAAACATCATTGTTTCTAACAAGCTCGCCCAAGAGCTCACCCGCACGCGCCCAATCAATCATGGGTAACTGATATTACAGACATCAAAACGCACGGAGGCTGGCTGTATCTGGCGGTAGTTGTAGACCTGTTCTCTCGGCGGGTAATTGGTTGGTCAATGAAAAATATCCAAAGAGCTTGTCCTTGATGCCTTGCTTACGGCAATTTAGCATCGTTCACCAATAGAAAAAGTTAATCAAATAAAAACATAGGTACTGTTATCTATATCAAACAACTATTTATATATGTTGACTGTAAAAAAGACCTGCAGGTAAAAAACTAGTCACGGTTTAGTGACAGACTTACCTTATGGCTTTCAAGATGGTTTTCTAAAATTTCTTAAACCATTCGATGCGTCTATTATTTTCGCATACCAAAAACACCAAACATCCGAGTAACTTTTAAATATCGCAATTAAAAACAATAAACAACATGTATAAACCATTGCACCAAACAAAACATTAGAAAGCATGCCAAGCAATGTCATACTGTTATCAAAGTATACACTAGATAAAGCAATATACATAAAAAAGGATGCTGCTACGGGAACAATTATAATCTCTAACATTTTCTTTATCGAAAAGCTTATCGTAATCCTTGCAAATATAATAGCAAACAAGAAAGTTGCCAAACCAATATAACCTCTAAATTGTGAGAATTGGTCAACACCATCAAATGTAAATGATATTGCAATGAATAATAATGACATCAATCCAAAAAGATCATTGAACACACCAAATTTTGGCATTCCTAAATAATCAAACAGATTATTTGTCATTGCGCTAATAGGGTAAGCGATCATCAATATAGCGAGCGATGACATAATAGGTGCGGTATCACTCCATTTCTCGCCAAGTATAACAGTACAAAATTGCGGCGCAATAAACCAAATACCCACGACACTTGGAATGAGGAATAAATATACAAGTGCTAAGTACTTATAAGATTTATCCAACAACTCATTTTTATTATTTTTATAATTAGCCATACCTGGAAACATTGCCTGACCAGCAGGCATAATAATTTCAGAGAACGGCATAATGGCAAAATCCAACCCTACCTTATATTTACCAATAGATGACACATCAAATAACTTGCTGACAACAAAAGTATCCCCCCTGTTTCTACAATAGCTTAGAACATTCCTAAATACGATAAATATAGAAAATGAAAACATCGAACGTTCAAACTTAAATCTAAACTTAGGCCGGTAATCACATATAATATAGCTACCAAAAAGATATATCCAGACAGAAGCGCCACTACCAACAATCAATGCCCAATAGTTTGGTGAGAAATAAGCAAAAATTACAGTTATCACTGTCGATATAACTTTAACAACCAACTCAAGATAAGAAATCATCTTAAATTCTAGGTTTTTTTTAAGTTTGATCAACCCAATATTATTGAACGAAGAAAAAAAACCATTAACCGCTACCACTGTGATAACCAAATCCAACCTTGGCTCATCAAAGTAATAAGACATATAAGGTGAAGCTATAACCAAAGCCAAGCTAATCGTTAACTTTAATATTATATTAAGCGTCCATCCAGAGTTCATATCCTCGGGACTAAGACTAGTTTTAGTTATTAAATAACGGTCGATACCAATTGCCTGAAGCGTTTCAAAGAAACCAATACAAATTCCAGCCAATGCAATAATACCGAACGATTCAGGAGCTATCAGACGTACAAGGATTAAAGTACTACCAATGCCAATAGTACGAACACCCCACTTTCCAAACACATTCCAAAAATATGCATTTATCAATTTTTTTTGAACATTCAACTTTACACCTAACTTAATTTATTAATACCGTTATCTATTCGATCATTCAATATTGACTACTACGGTGCTCTGCCGATCAATTAATTATCTAAGATTTTTATATTTCCATAATAGATTTATAATAATATCTCTTCACATACATTGTTTTGTTAAAAAAAATTTTTAATTTTATCATTGTCACACACCCTACTAGGCAAAAAAACGGAACTACCTGAAATGGAATTGAACCAGTCAACATATTGAAATAGTGCTTGTTTAAAATTATCTAAATCTTTTTCTGTTCTCACATACGGAGTCCCGCCGACTTTTACACTAGGCGAGTGAAAGGAAACCACAAACTCGTTCTGACCAATACTCATTTGGCTCTCAGTCATCGCTTTCATAAGTGGGTAAGAAAAACCTTCCGGCGACAAACGGTATTTTCTGATTCGTAACATCCGTGCAATCAAAGGATACGTCTTGTTTCGCTGTATAAAGCCAATGGTCGAAGGCGTAAGGTTTAAGTGTTTTTCAAGCCGTTTGCTTATCGCGCCCATTGAACAAGTATGGGGGATATACGTCAGACCGTCTTTGGTATGTATTTGATTGGTATAGTCGACAAAGTTCGGACCTTGAACATGAGAAAAGTTGGAGTAAGCGGAGATGCTTAAGTCTACTTTATAACCTAACTCTTTGAGTATCTCCGCACTGTTTGTGCCAATACCATATCTTCCCGCAAGGTATGTGACAGGTCGAGTTCCGGTTTCTTCTTCTATCTTTTCTGTGAGCACTCTGATTTTATTAAATTCCATATCCCGAGCCAGATTCCCGGGGAAAGAATATCGATTCGTTACTTCATTTTGGTCATGTTCAAAGGGAGGGTTCACCCAGGGGTGCAAGTGCGTCGCAAATTCTATCTTGTTTCCTTGTAACGGCTTAAAATGTTGGATGACCTTTTTCCCATCATCGCTTGTAACGAAAGGGTAATCCATGGCTAAGGTTACTTTGCCACCCACCTTTATTATTTCATCGACCAACTCAATCAACTCAGTACCATGATTTACTCTCGTATTTGACCGGAAGAAGCCCCCATCCCAATCAAATTCTTCCTCAGCATGTATAACGACACTCAGTTTTAGTTTTCTCATCGCTTCGCCTCTCTATAAATTTCAATAAAGTTATTCAATGCGTTTGTTATTTTTTTGTAGCACTCAGCAATGGTCTCTACATCACTCTCATACGGATCTTCAATTTCACTAAGGTCGGGATAACGGCTGTCTAGAAAATCTGCAGCGCAGTATGCATGGTGGATTCGGTAACTTGTGTTAATGGCATGTCGGTTCTTTTCGTCAAAGTAAATCACGATGTCCGTTTCATTAAGATCCAGCTGGCTCAAACATTTAGAAGTATGATGATTTAAATCACACTGCATCTGTTGTGCCGCTATTTTTGCGATATTTGGACTCGTTCTTCGTTCTTTTTGATGAAAACCAAAGGAGTCAATCGGCAAAGTTAGTTCATCTGAGATTAATAGATTGGAAAAATATCTTTCTGCAAACGGGCTTCGAATAATATTGCCGTAACATATAAAAACGACTCTTCTTCTCGGGTTACTTAACAGTAACATTCGTAGTTGACCTTTGACCTTCCATCTACGATAAAGCGTGAGATAACGATTTTTTTTGAGGATAGGATTGGTAATGTTTGTTCTAATACTTCTTACTTCTGCAATAAATGGCTTGGGATCATCAATGCGTAAACTATCAATGCTTTCTTTAGGTGCAATACATCGCATTATTTTAGCGAGACGTGACCCCATATGTGTTAATGCTTTTAAACGCCCTCCTTCTCTTGAGAACTTTTCGCTTTCACGTTTAATTTCATACAGATCAGAAGTCAATGATCGGGCGGTGATACCAGCAGAATATTTGCCTGTAATTGAGGGTTCAACATTATGGTAGAGGTAATCAACATACATCCTCGGAAAGTCGACGCCGGCATATTCCGCTAAAGGAAGTCCGCCCCACACTCTTGCGTTGACCTCGACTAAAATCCACTGATTGGTTTGTAGGTTTCTTCGAAACTCAAACATTGCTAAACCGGTTAGCTTTGTTTCACGGCAAATCGCCTCTACTGCAGTTAGTTGTTCTAGCTCAATTTCCGTGCTAACTCGATAGGAACTTCCTCCCCCAGAGTACGGCTCTGCCAATCTTCTATAAGAAAATGCAGAGTGAACTTTTCCTTCCAATGAAAGAACAGATAACCCTTCTCCATTCCCTTTAAAGTAGCTCTCAACTAAGCAATATTTACTGTCCGAATTGGAATGTATGAAATCTGTAAAGTCTCGTTCTGCATTAACAATAACAACTTTATTTCTTTTCTCTAAAGACGTCATTTCAAAAGATTGCAGCGGCTTAAGTACAAACTTCTCTCCAAATTCATTTTTCAACTGCTGGTAGTCATATTGAGAATGTTTGATTAAGTTTCCATTTGCTACAGGGACTTGACACCGTCGCGCGACTTTTTTCGTTTTCCACTTATCAAAAAGAACATCAAGAGATTCTTGGTTGGCGATGGCGAGCTTAGTGGTTACAGGTAAGCTACCCCTTATCTTCCAAAGTGGGTAGATTGCTCTTTCATCACAAGGAAAAATCACGTCGTAATGATACCTTTCAACCAAGCACAACACATTGGCTAGCCACTGTTCATGCGTATAGGCTTGATAATTATAAAAGAATGATTGCGATATGTATTTGCTTTGTAATGAGGCACTTTTTCGATCATAGCACACTACGTGCACCGTATAGCCGACCCTACCAAGGGAGCGTATCACCGAAAGAAAGCTACGCGTGTCTTCGCCTAAAACGAGAACCGTCGGCGATTCCTTTTTAATTTTTGTTGTTTGTGCTTCAAAATCGTCCGTTATCTGAAGCGCCTTTTCCGCTTTCCGTGCTCTCACTACCCTTACCTTCTATAATTCCTGTGGCAACTAAGGCTATCAACCATCCCTGTTTTACTTTTCCAGTAAGTATAGTCATCCATTCTGTACTGAAGGTCTAATTTTCTTTAATACATTCAATATAAAAGCATATTCGTCGAGCCATTGTTTTGAGGAGAAAATTACCACTAACATAAGTGGGGCATAAACTAAGATGCCAACCAAAATCAAAATCATTAGATTTATCACATCTGGATAATCAAGCAGCCCTTCAATAATGGTCACAACGTGCACCATCACCATGGCAGGAAGCATGGGAGCAAGAACAACTAGCATTAACCGAAGAACGGACATACCAACAAGAGCCTTATAGGACAGACATAGCAAAAATATAAACAAACCCACCAGTAGAACTCGATACTCGGTATAGACCAATAGTTCAAAACTGCCGCTTCTAGATAGCCAGATGATTATGCTCACAACCGCAGCTATCATTATTATATCGAGCAGAATCAGATACTTTATTTTCGATAAACTCGTTAAAACCGCCTGTAAAGATATGTTTAATGGCATTGACAGCATAAGTATGGCTAACATGCCTATTATCGGCGATGCTTCAGCCCATTTGTGGCCTAAGACAACATTTGTAAAAAGATCACTCAATGCAAAGATGCCGAGCACAGAAGGAACAACCAAAAGATAGGAAATAGCTAAATATCTCAAGATACTATTACTCAATTGTTCCCTATCTTCTCGTACTTGCGTTAGCCCCGAATACATCGAGCTTGTTGCTGGTGCAATCAGCTCAGTAAAAGGAAGCCAGGCAAACTCTTGACTAACACGATAGATCCCCACGTCACTACTGGTTAAATAACGCCCGAGCAAGATGGCATCGATACGCGAACGCAAGTAACCGCTCGTCATGGACAGCAAGTGCCACTTAGAGAAAGACCATTGTTGATGCCATAACTTAATTGACCATTTGGGACGATACGGATGAATCATATACGACCCTATCACCGTCATAACTTCACTGGCGATCAGACCAATCACCAAAGCCCAGTAGTTTTTAAGATACAGCGCCAACGCTAACGTCACTGGAACAACCGCTATCTTAACGGTAACGGAAAGTTGAGTGAGTGGTTTGTAATTGAGTTCTCTTTCAAATCTAACCAAACCCACGTTTTTGAATGCGCTTAACACCGGAATTAAACAAGATACTAGTAACACGTCTACTAATGCGGGCTCATTCATATAGACTGCCAATTGTTTTGCCAACATGGCTAACGTCATACTGCAAACGAGCTTCAATGTGATATTCAGTGACCAGGCGCTATCTAGCATTTCATCCGAGCAGAGTTTTGCTTTTATCAAGTATTTGTCAGTACCAGCGTTGGAAAGCATGACAAAAAAGGCCATAACGATACTGGCTAACGCGACAATACCAAAATCTGCTGGTTCTAAGATCCTGACTAGCAATAGCGTGCATATCAAGCCTACGCTTCTGTTCAACCATTTTGCTAAGAGGTTCCAAAGGTAGCCAATCGCAATCTTTTTATTCAAATCGGCGAGCATTCCACAATACTCCTAGTGCAATTCACTCATTTCGGTCCACCAATTAATAGTTTACAACTCATGGCGATGCCCTCCTTTAGTTGGGCCCTTGATTCGGCTCTTAATCCAAAGTTTTGTATTACGAAAAGCGTGCTCCAACATGAGCAATGAGCTTGGATGTTCGTACTGATTAACCGACAACTCTCCCTTGGTATTAGAAAATGTCTCTTTGTATCTCGCCGTTCCACCCATGAAGTCGTAAGAGGAGATACCTTCTTCTAATGCCTTATTAATCAGTAAATAGTGCGAAACGAGACCAGGCTTATACTGCTTACTGCTGCGACAATAATTGATCGCACATAGGTAGAAATAAATATGGTTGTCGTGCCTAAAGTTGTACATGACCGACAAGGTCTCGTTACCTGCTTTAATGTGATAGAGCTCGACTGCGCCAGTATGGATACCTTGTTCAATCAAACGCTCGTGGAAAGCAATGAAATCATCGTTAGAGAATCCACTTCGAGAATGCTCACCATTCCATCGAGCCAAATGAAGCGGTTTCGCAATTTGTAACATCTCCTTGGCTTGTTCGAAGGTTCTCGCCTTTTCCAAAGTAATATCACCAATCTCGTTATACTTCTTGATACTTCTTACAATCTGATACCGAGAGTTACGTGATAAAAATTGAAGTACTGACTGATCGTTTTCCCTTAGCTCTTCTAAGTTGAGGGCGTAATTATTGGTTTCCCACACGGTTCTTTTCTTTAACCCTAAGCGGCTAATATAATCAAACTTGGTATTGTCACTGGCTCCAATGACAATCGCATCAGTCTTATCTACTTCGTAGGTAAGGCGTTCAATCATAGCAGCGCGAATTGCCTCTTCATCCTCTGCATCCATGAGAAAATCATTGTACTCAATCCAAATCTGATCATGTGCAGGGATGCCTGTTCGGTGAAGAAAGTGTTTGCTTTTAAAGGAAATAAAAAGAAAGTGCTCGGATTGAGTCACAATTATCCCCAATCCAACTGTTCTATTATTTTTCCGTGCTTCTATCACCGCAAAATCTTTAACAAAACAATCTAACCAAGAACCAATCCATAACCACGTAAGGAAAAAACTGGGTTTAGCGTGCAACTCTAAATCACACCACGCCTCACTCAGCCATTCCTTACTTGGTTTTTTGTATATCTCACACTGAATATTATTCCGCTGCCAACTATTCAAAATTCATCCTTAAATATTACGTGGCCCATCCATTTGGGTCTCGTCTTCCTGGCGACATCTCCTCGAATTTGCATGAAACTGCCATTGCACGATTCAGTCACACCATCCAATTATGGGTTGAACATCATCCCTTTGCTTAAAAATAAATGAAAATTTATACATTTAACTAATAGCGTCTATTCTAAAAATGTTTAAACTTTTTAATGCCGAGATATATCATGTCATATGAAATGGATTTTGTACCTAACCGACTTGCTCTAGTTGGACTGACAATTGCGACTCTACTTTTCTCGAAAGAGGGCTTTGCAAACAAATACATTGATAGTGCTAAAGTGTACCTCAGTAAAAACGAGACTAACGCTGCCATGATTGAGCTGAAAAATGCTATCCAGAAATCCCCTGAAGATGGCTTAGCTCGCTTTATGATAGGGAAGATCTATCTCGAACAGGGTTACTATGCGAATGCTGAAAAAGAACTATCTAGGGCGATAAAATATGGTCATAACATCGATGAAAGTTTGCCACTCCTGGCTCGTTCATTGCTAAACCAAAACAAATCCGACGAAGTAGTGTTACTTCTCGAAGAGTTTGAGCTTAGTGATTCCCCTTCCTCTTCCGATATACTCGCTATCGCCGCAATGGCCGAAATCAGATTAAGCAATCTTGATAGCGCAAAAATGTTAATAGAGCAGGCTGGTCAAGAAACCGTTTATGCCAAACTCGCCCACGCAACATATCTAACGGCGAGCAATGAAAAGGATCTGGCTTATCAAGAAGTCAAACAACTTTTAGCATCTGAGAATTCGAATAGCGATATTTGGAAACTAAAAGGCCATATAGAACTAGCAAAGAAAGAATTTGATAAAGCGTATGACAGCTACACTCATTGGTACAAAATTTCACCAGGTGCAAAGCAGTATGCATTATTTTTCATGGCGAATGCGTTGGTTCATGCCGATCGGTTTACCGAAGCAAAACCCATGGTAAAACAGTTGCTAAAAATAAATAATCAAGTTCCTCAAGTTAACGAACTTGAAGCCATGATTCTATATTCGGAAAAAGATTATGCGACGGCAAAAGTTCATGCCGATCGTGCATTAAATAATGGATCGAGTAGTCTTGGTGCGTCAACGATCTCCGGGGTGTCCGCATATCAACTTGGCCAATACGAACAAGCGCACAGAATATTTACTAAAATTGCCCCACAATTACCAGCCAATCACCTCGTCCATCGCCTCTACAGCACCACTCAGCTCAAGTTGGGTTATTTTGATGAAGCAATTGAATCGCTTAATAACTATGAGATCAAATCGCCAGAAGACAGCCGGTTTGTATCTCAAGCCAGTTTAGAGCTGGCTAAAGTAGGAAAACATCAATCCGCTTTGAAATTGGCCCAAAAAGCTTCTGTCAACAATAACAGTCAGGCTGAAGCTACGGTTGGCTTGATCAAGCTTTCCAACAATGATGCTTCCGGTGTAGAAAATCTGCAATCCGCTTTACATAGTGACCCTTCACTCGAAGATGCGAAGCAAGGGCTAATTAACTACTATTTAGCTCGTGCTCAGTGGGATGAGGCTGATGCGATCGCCGATAACTGGCTCGCCAACCAATCAGATGATATTAGCGCATTAATGGTTAAAGGTCTCGTATCCAAAGAGAAAGGGCAACTTGACGCCGCTAAATCTTATTTTAACCAAGTTAGAAAAATTAACCCGAATAATGTCCAGTCTATCGTTGAGATCGCAGCCATTGAGTTCGATACTGGCAACACTGAGAACGCATTAGCTTTACTCATCGAAGCCAAAAAACAGATGCCAAGCAACCATAAAGTAAATGGACGATTCATTGATTACAGTCATCAAATGAAGCGACTACCAGACGCACTTGTGCTGCTCGACGAGCAAATTGAAGCAGATCCATTTAATCGCCATTTAAAAATTCAAAAAGCCAATGCATTGTCATTATCCGGCAACAAACAAGCGGCGATTCATTTGCTTGAAGCGCTACCTAGCGTTGACAAAGATGCAACAGTTTGGAAGCTGCTTGGCGGACTCTACCTTTCATTGGGGGAGCGTTCCGAAGCGAAGAAGAGCTATCTAAACTGGATCTCTGCAGAACCTTATAATCCAAGCCCTTACATACAAAGTATTCATTTAGCCAGCAACGATAATGATATCAAAGAAAGTTTAAAACTCACCAAGAAGGCTCAAAAGATTTTCCCTAACAACATCCTATTTCCTTTAATAGAAGTAGAGCTACGGATTAAAAAGGGCGATCTTAAATCAGCAACACGCAAGATAAATACCTTGCCTGATGAAGTGCAGAAAACCCCTCATGTACTGCGTCTTCAGGGACTGATTTACATCGCAAAAGAAGACTATAACGCCGCAGTCGAAGTACAAAAGAAACGCTATGAACTCCTACCAAACCTACAGACAGCCAAAGAGCTCACCGCTATTTATCAATTAAGCGGGCAAACGCAGCGAGCCATCGATTTCTTAAACAGCGTCATTGACGAACATGGTGAGTCTGCTGCGCCTTTAAAGCTCAAGCTGGCTGAATTGCATATCGAGTCGACGCCCAACAAAGCAATTGAGCAATATGAAGATATTATTACTAAGCACCCCACAAACGCGATTGCGCTCAACAACCTTGCTTGGCTTTATTTAGACAAAAACCAAACTGATACCGCTTGTAAATACGCACAAAAAGCACATGAAGTGGCTAGTCAGAGCTATCAAATCGCCGATACCTACGGTTATTGCTTACTTAAGTCAGGTAACATCAGTAAAGCATTAGAACTTCTTGAATTAGCCTATAATCGTAACCAACAAAGTGCCGAAGTTGCACTGCATTTTGCTGAAGCGCTGCTTTCAGATCAACAATTAGAACAAGCTGGTGACGTGTTGTCGAAGATCGTCACTAAAGACCCTCAATTGGTTGCAGCTAAGAGCGAACTTGAAAGTCAGGTAAGCCGTTCAGGTCAATAAACATTCAAACCGAAACCATCGTCCGATTTAGTACCTTTCTAAATCGGACACAACTGGGAATGAATACTTATGACAAAAGGATTACTCTACATCTGTTACCTTTTCGTGTTATCACTAGTCTCTTCAACTCATGCAGCAGGCTTACCTAATACCATCGAAAAAATAAAGCCTTCGATTGTTGCGATAGGGACATACAACCGCCTTTCATCACCAACATCGAACATACTTGGGACAGGATTTGTCGTTGGAGATGGGCATCAAGTCGCAACCAATGCCCATGTCATCCCATCCAACCTCAATGCAAAAAAAGAAAAACTGGTGATATATATTGGACAAGGGGCAAACATAGAAATGCGCTATGCAAACGTCGAGCAACTTGATACCCAGCATGATTTGGCTGTGATTAAAATATCAGGCAAGCCACTCAAACCGTTATCTTTATCATCAAAACATGTAAAAGAAGGCGAACTTTTTGCTTTTACCGGCTTCCCTATCGGCGCAATACTAGGTCTTAATCCTGTCACACACAGAGGGATTATATCTAGCATTACTCCTGTTGCTACGCCCGCAAAAAACACAAAATCGCTTACAATAAAGCAATTGAAAGCGCTTAAAAACCCTTACAATGTTTATCAACTTGACGCCACTGCCTATCCTGGCAATAGTGGTAGCCCCGTTTTCGACCCACAAACGGGTGAGGTCGTGGCGGTCATCAATAAAGTGTTAGTCAAATCTACCAAAGAATCCTTGTTATCTGACCCAAGTGCGATTACCTATGCAATCCCCATCAAACACTTAAAAAAGCTGTTATAGACCATTATTCATTGATAGGTATCGTCACATTTTTTTGCGTGCATATCTGCCAATTGATTTAGTTGTTTGTACAGATCAAAACACTAATTCGCCCCTCCAAACTCATTGGGAGAACAGTAGCGTATTGATTTGAAGAATATTAGAAGAGTTACTATGCTTAGATTCACATAAGAAAACATCTATCAACAAGGAAGTTAAACGATGTCGCTATTCGAAGAAGCAAAGCAGATTGATAGCACAATGTTTAAAATATTTTTTGATCGTAGCCCTTGCGCACTCATTGTGACAGACAGAGACCTCCTAACTATCTGCGCAAACCCAAAAGCAAGCAAACTGCTTAATCAATCAATGCTCTCTGACCAACCTTTTCTTTCTTTTTTTGATGATACATCTAAAGAGAAGATTAAACATTACCTCAGTACTTCTCAGTTTGTTGAGTCTTTGTCGCTCGACGTTGCACTCATAAACGCCGATGCTGAGTGTTGTTGGCTTGAACTTGCAGCAAACAAGCATCGTAGTGATAGTGAAGTTATTATTTGGAGCCTCAGTGACATTACCCAACGCAAGGCGCGCGAGAAGGAGCTTGAGGATTTAGCGTATTACGATGGGCTGACTGGCATATACACTAGACGCTATTTCTTTCAACTTGCCGAAACGCAGATGGCGCAGTCAAATATTAATGGTCAATCACTCAGTATGCTTATTTTAGACTTAGATAATTTTAAACATATTAATGATACTTATGGTCATTGTACTGGCGATAATGTGCTGCAGGCCTTTTGTACTTTAATCTCGAGTAAATTACGTAAAAGCGATATATTTGGACGAATAGGTGGCGAAGAGTTTTCGATTGTATTGCCGAACACAACGCAACATGAAGCCGTACTGACAGCAACAAGGATATGTAACTCTGTCGAGGAGTATTTTACCGAACATCGGGTAACGGTAAGTATTGGTTTAGTGACATTAAGTAATCCGAACTGTACTTTTAAACAAGGGCTAAAATACGCCGATGATGCATTATATCAAGTTAAGCAGAATGGGAAAAATGGGGTGAGTTATGCAGCGATTGGCTACCTCAACATAAAGTAGTTTAACCTGAGTTTGGGGTAATTTAGATAAAGTGAGTGAAGGCATTCAAAGCCTTCACTCACTTTATGCTTTATTGCGCCAAAAAGTCTTGTGCAAAGCGCTGTAGTACCCCGCCCGCTTGGTAGACATGCACTTCATCGGCCGTGTCTAAGCGGCAGGTGACCGGCACATCGAGTTTT
>NZ_LIXM01000040.1 GCF_002608565.1 Vibrio sp. PID17_43 | reverse complement strand
ATTAAATGGAGATGGTGTAGATTCTAACCTCAGAGGCCAAAACTTGCGACAGAACCCTAATGACTACCATCGAATACTATTTTGGAAACGATGGAGAGTGCCGGATTAGAGCCCGAATACAACTGTCGCGACGGTCACTGTGGTGCTTGTCGCTGTAAGTTAGTTTCCGGTGAAGTTGAGTACGTTGGTTTTGCGATAGCTTACACTCAAGAGCGAGATTCTGCCGTGTATCTGTAAGGCGAAGTCGGACATCGAAATTGAAGGTGTTAACTACGTCCTGAAAGAGAAACGCGCTTAACTGCTTGCTCAGAGCGAATCAATAACGGTCGATATCGTCATGATATCGGCCGTTTTATTGTATCCTTTCTCCCCTGCTCCACTGGTAGGTCAACTGATCCATTAGCGTAATCAACGCATCTTGCATTAGCGGTTCACTGGCAACATGTCCCGATAAAGGAATAATATCCAACTCAAATGTTCGATTGTGCTCATATAACGTCCATCCCTGTTCTATAGGACAAACCATATCGTAACGACCATGTAAGATATGGCACGGTACATCGGTCAATGGTAACGGTTGAGAAAGAATAGGTTGTTCAATAAAGCATTGGTGGACACAGTAATGCAGTTGGATCAGCTTTGAGTCATCCGCTACTAGCAGTTCAGGGTCGAAAGTGGCTTTGCTTGAAGATGGAGATAAGGTCACCAGTTGACGCTCCCAGCTCTCAAGGGCTATCTTTAATTTGAGCTTTAGTATCGGGTCCTGACCATTGAGATGACGATAGATACTTTCTAACGGCGCGGCCTGCTCTTCCTTACTCAGTAACCGCATCAACTGACTCCACTGTAAGGGAAAAAACCTTGCCGCTCCGGAATGATCATAAAACCAATCAATATCCTGCTTACGCCCGAGGAAAACACCTCGCAACACTAAGCCGGCAATTCGACTGGCATACTGTCGAGCGTAGAGAAGAGCCAACGTTGCTCCCCATGATCCACCAAACAGAATCCATTTATTAATCTTGAGTTGCTGCCTGATCTGTTCCATATCAGCGACCAAATGGGCGCTAGTGTTGTCTTTAATACAACCGTAAGGTGTTGAGCGTCCACAGCCTCGTTGGTCAAACAAAATGATGCGGTATATACGTGGATCAAACAACCGTCGATGGGATGGCCGGCAACCTGACCCCGGACCACCATGAAGAAATACCACAGGAATCCCATTGGGGTTGCCACACTGTTCAATATAGAGTTTATGACGTTGTTCACCAGCAGCGGCATCCATCTCCAACAACTGACTATGATAAGGTTCAATTGGCGGGTATAACGCCCTTTTTCCTTCTACAAGCATACTAACCCCGACGACTGACCTGTTTTGGCTCAAAACTATAAATTGCTACACCAGAGACCACTAAAGTCGCGACAAAAACAACACTGAATGCTTCTATATTCAATTGCTGATAGAAGGCGAAGCGTAACAGTTCGACACAGTAGCTAAATGGATTGAAGTTACAGATCCAGAATAGCCACAGGCTCGCCTCTTTCATTTTCCACAGCGGATAAAGCGCACTGGAGAGAAAGAACATTGGAAAAATGACAAAGTTCATCACTCCGGCAAAATTCTCCAGCTGTTTAATCATGTTGGATAGCAGTAATCCTAGTGAGCCGAGGAAAAATGAAATCAGAAAAATTGCCGGGATTGCCGTCAGATAACCAAGTATAGGGGTATCAACGCCGACTATCTGCACAATCACCAGAAAGATACACACCTGAACAAGAGACAGCACTGCGATGGAAACCAATTTGGACAACAGCAGTAATGGTCTCGGCAAAGAACTCATCAACAACAGCTTCATACTGCCCATCTCACGATCGTAGACCATTGAAAGTGAGCTTTGCATGCCATTGAATAATACAATCATGCAGCATAGACCGGGAGTGATGTATTGCTGGTAGGTAATGTAAGTGCCATAAGGTTCCATAATTGAAACCCCAAGCGCGGCACGAAAACCAGCAGCAAAGACCACCAGCCATAGCAACGGGCGAATCAACGCACTCAGTAAACGGCTTCTCTGTTGTAAGAAACGCAAAAATTCACGTTTAATAACGCCGGTAAAACAGTAACGATATTGATGAAAACTCACAGGATCTCCGAGCTATCGGTAAGCATATGATAAAGCTGATAAACCTGATCAGCCTTATGTGTACGACACAGTTCTGAACAATTACCCTGGGCTTTAACTTCACCCCGGTTAAGCACAATCAGATTATCCTCATCACTGACTTCATCCATTAGATGTGTCGTCCAGACAACGCAAATTCCTCTGGCTTGAGCCAGTTTTCTGATATGGCTGATGATTAACTGACGACTTTCGTTATCCAAACCGACCGTTGGCTCATCAAGCAACAGATATTTGGGTTGATGCATCAAAGCTCTGGCGATTTCTAGCCTTCTTCTGTGTCCGCCATTCAAAGTTCGAACACGGTCGTGTAACCTCTGTGCAAGCTTTAGATCACTCAGGATATCTTCGATATTGGCAAGCGCCTGACTGGCAGACAAACCATGCAGACAGGCGTGATAAAGCAGATTTTGCTTAACGGTGAGATCTAAATCTAAGGTGCTTTGCTGGAATACCACACCAAGCAAAGCGCGAACGGCACGTGGATGCTCACTTAAGTCGAGATCGCCATACGCGATCTCTCCCTGTTTACTGACATACAGCCCGGTAAGCAATGAAAACAGAGTGCTTTTGCCCGCTCCATTAGGGCCTAGCAGTACGCTAAAGCCCGCACTGAGCTTTAACGTCACCTGTTTCAGAACTGGCTGACGACCATAGTCATAGCTGAGATCCGTTACCGCTAAGGTCATAGTACGTCCTTGATAGCTACGCCCCATGGGTAGCGACCAACTTTAACCGACTTAACAACTTTGTGCTTATTGGTATCGATAACCGAGACATCACCACTCACGCCATTTGTCGTCAGCAATAGGCTCTGATCTTTGTTGAATCCAAGTTGCCATACTCGACGACCCACCAACAAGTACTCATCAATGGTTAAATCATCGCGTTTGATTACCGCAACGTGGTTTGCCGGGCCCAAAGCAACGTAGGCATATTTACCATCGTCACTGAGTTCAACACCAACAGGTTGAACGCGGTCTTTGTGGATTCCATCGATTTCAAAGGTAAATGTCTTGATGATTTCGCGCGTAGCAACGTCAATCACTACCAGCTCGCCACCAATTTCCGAACTCACCCACAGACGTTTACTGTCTTTAGAGAACATCGCCGATCTTGGGCGCTCAGCCACTAAAGTGTTATCAAAGTTCTCGTTGGTTTCCGCGTTAATCCAGTGAACCATATTGGTCGTTTCTGAAGTTACGATGACGATTTTTCCGTCCGGGCTCACTGCTAACCCTTCCGGTTCGACACCAACATCGATTTGAGTTTTAACGATGCGGCTTTCAATATCAATAACCGTCAACAGAGCATCGTCCTCATTCGCGGTATAAATCGTTTTGCCATCTGGATGAAGGGCAATAGTTTCCGGGTCTTCGCCTGAAGGCAGTTCGCCAATAATCTGCTCAGTTTTCAGATCGAGGATCTGGATAGTATCCGAATCACTGGCACAGATATAAGCCAGAGTTTGATCGTGATTGAAGATAATTCCACGTGGTCGTTGCCCGACAGGAATCTGCTTGATGACTTCAAAGGAACTCATATCAATAACGGAGATATCATCATCTTTTTCGTTCGTCACGTAAGCTTGCTCATTAGCAACAGACAATGCTGGCGTTATCCCAACTAGCGCGCTGAATAGACAAGTAACAAGGAATGCGGGTTTCATAAAATCTCCTTTTTCGAAACACAGTTTGTTTCCTCGACATCAAAACCTAAGGTGTCGAGATCAGTTCTTGGGTGTAGTACCCCAGCTTGTGGAGAAAGTGAAACCAATCCATGTGGCTGAACCAGTGCCATTGGCATTCTTAACTGGCCATTCCATGGACGATAACTTAACTTTCTCCCTTTATATGCCGCCAGTTCAAATTGGTCTGATTTAATAAAACTGGCGAGCTGTTGTGAGTCAGCACTTTTCTGCTTATGCACTGCCTGACCAATAGTGCGAACTGCAACGTAAGCGCTAAAGTCCAGTTCATTCATTCTGCGATTAGCTTGCTGATGGAAGCGTTTCTGCAACTGAGCCGCGCCCCATTGCTCGATCACCGAATGCCATGACAAAGCCTCAAGGCCCGCCGAACCAACAACAGGTCGCGGGATGTAAGTATTGAAAGGTAGGTATTCAGCAAAGTCTTTCGATTTATCAGCCACATAAACAACGTCATACTCTTTTAACGTCTGGGTAAACAGTGGCACTTCCTGCTGAGCACTACGGCGAAGATCTGAATTGAACGTCCACTGTTTTTCTTCTATTAACGTGAGGCCAAAACGTTTTGCTGAACGCTTAAACGACTGGCTTAACTCAGCATCTTCATCTCGCTCACCACTGACAACCAGCACTTGAGTCAGACGCTTGTTCAGCAGCCACTGAGCAAGCGCGTCCGAACGCATTGCATTACTAGGAGCAGTATGAAGTACTGACGATAAACACTGTTTACTGCGCAATAGATCCGATGACTCGTTAACGTTGAACATCAGTACGGGTTTGTTTTGCGCCCACTGATTAGCCTTAAGCAGAGTGTCGTTCGGCAGATCAAGCACGAACAGACTCTTTCCCTGCTGATAGGCATCTTGCAACTTAGTTAATACCTCATCCTGTTGGTCAGATTCCATCAACTGCAACTCGAATTTTTGCTTAAGGAATTTTCCGGTACTGTTTGAATCAGCCAGACCTGCTAACGCCCCTTGAAAACCGCTGTCTTGTGCTTGTTCAATCACGTTAGAAAGCGCAGGTGGACGCTTAATATTTTGTTTGATGTAGATAATGCTAATTTCTAGCGGAGCAAGATTTTTAGCGGATGAAATATTGGAAACAAAAAACAATAACAGCGCACACACAATCAAAGATATTTTATTTATATTTCCCATCCGAATTTCCTTACATTTTTCTTTATCTTTCTTGATAATCCTCACTTAGCTTATATCAAACTTATTGAGGTTTAAAATCATACAAACGCAACAGAACCAACGAACTTAAACCAATAAAAACAATGATATATAAATTAATTCTCAAAGTTTTACTACCGGACTACCTACTAAAGGATGAGAAAGAACAGCTCCAAAGTGTAATTAGAATCGATCTTGTTGCTCACTAATATTGAAAACAGAACATTAAATATAAATTAGTGGAAGGAGAACCCAGTGAAACTATTGAAACCAGGATTACTAATAGCACCAATATTATTGGCAACATCTTTTAATATATATGCCCACGGAGCCGTAACTCCACAATCAATTGACACCTCAGAGTTACCACCGTTGGGAGAAGAGTGGATTGATGAAAACCCGTACCGAAATGAAACCGGTGAAACTCTGAAAAGCATCATCGAAACAGGTGCATCTGCCTATAACCAAAACTGTGCAAGATGTCATGGTCTTGAAGGTATCTCTGGTGGTATAGCACCTGACCTGAGGTTCCTTACACCAGATTTTGATGGCGATGAGTGGTATAGCTATCGCGTACAGAACGGAGCGGTTCGAAATGGAGCGGTTTATATGCCAAAAATGACAGAACACCTATCTCAAGAAGCTCTTTGGTCTATCAAAACTTGGTTAGAGTCTATCAGTGAAGATATTTAAACTAATCTGCTTGGCGGCATGTGTTGCGATAAACACTGCCGCTTGCTATGCGCGCTCATACGACGACATTATCGACAGCCAATACATATCGATCGCCATTTACCGCGACTACCCTCCTTTCTCCTACCTTGTTGATGATGTAGCCAAAGGTATTGATGTGGAAATCGCTCGGCAAATAGCAAAAGAGATGGGCGTTGAACTGAAACTGAAATGGATGACAGCCGACGAAAACGTTGAAGATGACCTGAGAAATAACCTTTGGAAAGGTCATTATCTCGAACGTACTGTGGCAGACGTGATGTTGCGAGTCCCTTATGACAAAGAGTATTCGCTTAGCCGAGATGATATTGGTGAGCTGGTGCATGAACAGGTACATATGTTCGCTCCGTACCATACAGAGTCCTGGCAAATCGTCTATGACAGTAAAAAAATCGACTCGGTTTCGACCATGGCGGTGTTTCAGTATCACACTGTCGGAGTAGAAGTAGATTCGATCCCGCAATTCTACCTATCTTCTGCTTTAGGCGGCCGGATGCGTGACAGTGCCCAGCACTACCCTTCAACCATAGATGCGGTAGGTGCAATGCAATCAGGTCAGGTCGATGCCGCGATGGGGCTACGCAGTCAGATTTCCTATTTACAGGGCCAACTGGACAATCCGCAATACCAGCTTGCAACCAACGCATTCCCGATGCTGGGTCAGCAGCAATGGGAAATTGGCATGGCGGTAAAAAGTAACTATCGCCAGCTGGGTTACGCGGTTGGTGACATTGTTCACTCAATGATTGAGAAGGGCCAGATGGAATCAATATTTGGTAAATACAATGCAATCTACCAGGCCCCTACTTCCTACTAATCCACCTATGTGCCTACGACTAAGTGATGATGTTGAACCCTACCGCAGGCCAATAGGCATAGCCTTACTGAAAAAATACTCTGGAACTACTGAGTGTCACAAGCGGAGAAACCAAGCGAACTGACCCGATTTTAAGCCACAACAACCAAACGAAATCAAACTAGGCGAACCCCTACGTAGCACTTTCGCCTAATTATCTAACAATCCATCGAGGGACAATGATGAATAACGCGAATAAGAGCATGAAGCTATCTTTATCTCTTAGCATTAGCTGCCTGACGCTGGCACTGAGTAGTGCCGCAAATGCTAATGTTACCGACAAAGATATTACCAATGATCAAATAACGACCAAGGATGTCGTTTCATACGGCCTTGGACTGAAAGGCCAACGATACAGCCCACTAAAAACCATCAATACCGACACTGTTGACGAAATGCGTCCAGCATGGGCTTTCTCTCTGGGTGGTGAGAAACAGCGCGGCCAAGAGTCTCAGCCACTGATTAAAGATGGCGTTATGTATATCACTGGCTCCTACTCACGTATGTACGCGATCGATGCGCGCACCGGTGAAGAGCTCTGGCAGTATGACGCGCGTCTTCCAGATGGCATCATGCCATGTTGTGACGTCATCAACCGTGGCGCAGCCCTATATGGTGACCTGGTTATCTTTGGTACGCTCGACGCTAAACTGGTCGCTCTAAACAAAGATACCGGTAAAACCGTTTGGAAAAAGAAAGTCGCTGATTACAAAGAAGGCTACTCGATCACCGCAGCCCCTATCGTCGTCAAAGGGAAAGTTATCACCGGTATTTCTGGTGGCGAATTTGGCGTAGTTGGCCGAGTAACGGCATTTGATGCCAAAAATGGCCAGCTTGTCTGGGAACGTCCAACAGTTGAAGGACACATGGGTTACATCTGGAAAGATGGTAAGAAAACCGAGAATGGCATCTCTGGTGGCAAACCGGGTCAGACATGGCCGGGAGATCTGTGGAAATCTGGTGGCGCAGCGCCTTGGTTAGGTGGTACCTATGATCCTGAAGTAGATTTACTCTTCTTTGGTACGGGTAACCCAGCGCCATGGAACTCACACTTGAGACCTGGTGACAACTACTTCTCCTCTTCTCGTCTGGCGATCGACCCAGACACAGGCAAAATTGTCTGGCACTTCCAAACCACGCCAAACGATGGTTGGGATTACGATGGTGTAAACGAGCTTATCTCGTTTAACTATCAAGAGAATGGCAAAACGGTTAAAGCCGCTGCGACCGCTGACCGAAATGGTTTCTTCTATGTTCTTAACCGCGAGAATGGCGATTTTATTCGTGGATTCCCATTTGCAGACAAGATCACCTGGGCTTCTGGTCTGGATAAAAATGGTCGACCTATCTTTGTTAAAGACAACCGTCCTGGCAACCCTATCGATTCGAAAGATGGCAAGAAAGGTAAAACCGTTGTCGCTGCACCCTCTTTCCTCGGTGGTAAGAACTGGATGCCAATGGCATACAGCAAAGATACTGAGCTCTTCTACGTCCCTTCTAATGAGTGGGAAATGGATGTATGGAACGAGCCAGTAACCTACAAGAAAGGCGCAGCATACATTGGTGCAGGTTTCACCATTAAAGCGATCAATGATGACTTTATTGGCGTTCTGCGTGCAATCGACCCTAAAACAGGTAAAGAAGTTTGGCGTCATAAAAACTACGCGCCTTTATGGGGTGGTGTGTTAACCACAGCAGGTAACCTTGTCTTCATGGGCAACCCTGAAGGTTACTTAATGGCACTGGACGCGAAAACTGGCGAAGTGAAATATAAGTTCAACACTGGCTCAGGCATTGTAGGCTCACCTGTTACATGGGAAATGGATGGTGAACAATACGTTTCTGTACTTTCTGGTTGGGGCGGCGCAGTTCCACTCTGGGGTGGTGAAGTGGCTAAACGCGTCAAGCACTTCAACCAAGGTGGTATGGTTTGGACATTTAAACTGCCAAAGAGCTAACACTAAGCTACATCAATACAGGGCTGCATTCGCAGCCCTTTTTTATTGGCTTTTTTTTCAACGATTACGAATCATAAGACACAAACACCCTCCTAAAGTATGAGTTTTTTTGGTGCCAAGGGAGCATGTTACGTATCTGATTGCACGACTAATATGAATTCATCACGGTGCTTTAACACAAAGCAAAATTAAACGGGCCAAGGAAAGTATTTCACTCTGCAGGCCAAACATCGAGGTGACATATGATCTACGCATATCCAGGGACTGAAAACTCTGTTGTTTCTTTCAAAGCTCAATACGAGAACTTCATTGGCGGTAAATGGGTACCACCAGTAAACGGTAACTACTTCAGCAATACTTCTCCGGTAAATGGCGAAGAGTTTTGTAAGATCCCACGTTCATGTGCTCAAGATATTGAGCTGGCACTGGATGCAGCACACGCAGCAAAAGATGCTTGGGGTAAAACTTCAGTTCAGGAGCGTTCAAACCTACTGTTAAAGATTGCTGACCGTATCGATCAGAATCTCGAAGCACTTGCGGTTGCTGAGACGTGGGAAAATGGTAAAGCAGTACGCGAAACACTGGCGGCTGATATTCCGCTAAGTTCAGATCACTTCCGTTACTTCGCAGGTTGTCTGCGTTCTCAGGAAGGTAGCCTTTCAGAAATCGATAATGGTACGGTTGCTTACCATTTCCATGAGCCTCTGGGTGTTGTTGGTCAAATCATTCCTTGGAACTTCCCACTGCTAATGGCGGCATGGAAGATCGCACCTGCGCTTGCTGCGGGTAACTGTATTGTGCTTAAGCCAGCTGAGCAAACACCAGCAAGTATTCTGGTACTGGTAGAACTGATTGAAGATCTGCTTCCAGCAGGTGTACTAAACATCGTAAACGGTTACGGTAAAGAAGCTGGTGAAGCACTGGCAACCAGCACTCGTATTGCTAAACTGGCCTTCACCGGTTCAACAGCGGTAGGTCATCACATTCTGAAATGTGCCGCTGAAAACCTGATTCCATCGACTGTAGAGCTAGGCGGTAAGTCGCCAAACATTTACTTCAGTGACGTTACTCAACATGAAGATGATTATCTGGAGAAATGTGCAGAAGGTTTTGTACTTGGTTTCTTCAACCAGGGTGAAGTATGTACCTGTCCTTCTCGCGCACTTATCCAGGAAGACATCTTTGACCAGTTCATGGAGAAAGTTCTCGAGAAAACGAAGAAGATTGTTCGTGGCAACCCATTAGATACGGAGACAATGGTTGGCGCACAGGCTTCTCAAGAGCAGTTCGATAAGATCATGGGCTACCTGAACATCGGTAAACAAGAGGGTGCTAAGGTACTAAGCGGCGGCGACCAAGAGTCACTGGGTGATGCGTTGAACAACGGTTACTACATCCAGCCAACTATCCTTCAGGGTGATAACTCAATGCGTATCTTCCAGGAAGAGATCTTCGGACCAGTTATCGCAGTGACGACCTTTAAAGATGAAGCTGAAGCATTAGAAATCGCCAACGATACAGCCTACGGTCTGGGTGCGGGCGTATGGACACGCGATAGTAATCTGGCTTACCGCATGGGACGTGGCATTCAGGCTGGTCGTGTATGGACTAACTGTTACCACCTATACCCTGCTCACGCAGCATTCGGTGGCTACAAGAAGTCAGGTATCGGTCGTGAAACACATAAGATGATGCTGGATCACTACCAACAAACTAAGAACCTACTGGTGAGCTACAGCACCTCTCCACTCGGTTTCTTCTAAAAGTCTCACTCTTAGCCCCTAGCTATCACCTCCCTAGGTTAGGGGCTTTTTTCATCATGAACGTAACGACACTCTCTCCCGCACAGATTAAACTCCCGCGCTATTGCACATCGATAGTCATTAAAACCATCCTACTCACTCTATTGTTATGCGCACCGACTAGCCAGATAGCCGCGCAGGTGAGCGATATTCCACCAGACATTGCCGATCTGTTTCCTAGCGCTACACGTATCGGCCCTAAGCAAGACTCCCCTGCTGTGATAGCGGTTTATCAGCTTGATCGACTGCTTGGCTATACGTTTCAAACCGACGACATCACTAGCTTTCCCGGATTTTCCGGAGATTCTATCAACTTGCTGATCGGCCTTAGCACGCAAGGGGAGCTAGAGGGCATCAAGGTACTTAATCACCATGAACCAATCTTTCTCCACGGTATGGGCGAACAGCCGATGCTGGATTTTATCGACCAGTACATAGGTCACTCTATTAAAGAACGCTTCCTTATTGGCGATAAAAAAACATCGTCATCATCTGAGATTACCCAGTTCGACGGTATAACCAGAGCGACAGTTTCGGTACTGGTTATTCATGACACCATTATCGCTTCTGCCCTCAAGGTTGCTCGTAACAAATTAGAAGGTTTTACTCCAACCACTCCTTTTGTCATTAAACAAGATTACTTCTCTGAGTTAACGTTTGAACAGTTGGTTAAACAAGGTTTTATCTCTCGCTGGACAATAACGGCTCAGCAGCTTAGCCAACTGCCTGATGAAGCACTTTTCGCAGCAGAGCAATATATCCAAGAGAACAATAGCTTCGTTGATTTCTACATAGTTCCATTAAGCATACCGATAGTGGGTATCAATCTGCTCGGGGAAAAGGAGTTTTCGCGCCTCAACGAAAACCTAAAGTCAGGCGAGCATGCGATTATGATGTTAAATCGGGGTAGCTACTCCTTTATTGGCGAGGATTTTGTCCCGCAAACCGTGCCAAGTCGCATCAAGGTTGAACAGGACCAACTGCCAATCGAGTTAAAAGATATTGATTTCTATAGCTTTTATGCGCCCTACTTTGCCCAGTCAACAGCGAGCTACGATGACATTCAGGTGTTCTCGATCAAATCGCAGTCTGGCTTCGATCTCCACAGACCATTTAACTTCCAGCTCGAGTTGCCTTATGCGGTCAATCATCTAAGCAGAAAAAGCGTCACCTTTGAGCAGGCGTTCTCTTTACCAGCTCAAATATTTGAAAAAGTAGCGATTAACGACAGCGATACCCAGCAGCCACTGTGGATGAAAATATGGAGTGACAAACTGTTAGATATTTCATTACTATCGATCTATCTATGCTTAATAATAACTATTTTCATTAAACAGAAAACGCTGACTGCCAACAGCAAAAATTTCCATTATATTCGCTTTTCTTGTTTGCTTATCACGCTGCTTTTTATTGGCTTTTATCTGCAAGGTCAATTATCCGTTACCAATATCTACACTCTACTTCTGTCACTGGTTAACGGATTTAAAATAGAGTTTTTCTTACTCGACCCGGTTATTTTCATTCTTTGGTCATTAGTATTTGTCACTCTTTTCCTATGGGGCAGAGGAATATTTTGTGGTTGGCTCTGTCCGTTCGGTGCAATGCAAGAGTTGATGGGATTATTAGCACAAAAACTCAGGATCAGACAGGTTCGTACTCTCGCCCCCTACCACCCTTACCTGACAAAACTAAAGTACCTGGTTTTGATGTTACTCATTTCAGTCGCTTTCTACTCTTTAGAATTGGCCGAATCACTTGCAGAAGTCGAACCGTTCAAGACCAGCATCACGCTCTACTTTGTCCGCGAAATCCCCTTTACCATCTATGCTGTAGTACTACTGCTTGTCAGTTTGAAAATACACAAGGTCTATTGTCGCTACCTGTGCCCTCTAGGCGCTGGTCTTGCAATACTGGGCAGGTTGCCACTATTCAAACTAATAGAACGAAAACAGCAGTGTGGTAACCCATGTCAGTTATGTCGAAGTAAAAAGTGCCATATCGACGCAATAAATATCGACGGCAGCATCAATTATCAAGAATGTATTCAATGTCTTGAATGTGTTGTAACAATACAAAACCCCGATATTTGCGTGATTAGTAAATATCAGAAAAATCGACGTAAAAAAGCGCAGGTTAACGCTATTTCCATACAAGGTTGTAGGTAAAGAATCATCCTTTTCTCCACCCAAAGTATAATATTTACCCGGATTAACAGGGGGTATATTGAATACGGTAATACACGCAAATAACAATGGAGGTATTCGATATGTGGACTAAACCTGATTTTCAAGATATGCGTTTAGGGTTTGAAGTTACTTTATATATTAGTAACCGATAACCGTTAATTACCCCCTATCCGGATGATTGGGGGTAATTAATGCAATCACTCTACTTCACCATTCAAAGAACGGATTCGCGCGAATGAAAATTCTTATACTAGGCTCAGCGGCGGGTGGTGGTTTTCCGCAATGGAACTGTCACTGTGAAAACTGCGCCGGAGTTCGCAATGGTACTATCAAAGCACAACAAAGAACTCAATCCTCAATCGCTGTAAGTGCCGATGGCAACAACTGGGTACTCATCAACGCCTCGCCGGATATTCGTCAACAGATAAACCAATCCCCACAACTTTGGCCGCAAGACCAGGCTCGTGGTACCAATATCCGCGCAGCGATTCTTAGTGACAGTCAAATTGACCACGTAACCGGACTACTTACCCTACGAGAAGGACTACCGCTTCCTGTCTATTGTACGGACGTGGTTCACGAAGACCTGACCACTGCTCTGCCACTTTTCAATGTACTACGTCACTGGCACGGTGGATTAGAGTTTCACGCTATCGGTACAGACCACCAGCAAGGGTTTACCATCGTCGGTATCTCGGGGCTGGAGTTTTTCCCAGTCCATTTAGAGTCTAACGCTCCACCATACTCTCCTTATCGCGACGATGTGGTACCGGGTAATAACATCGGTCTCAAGATAGTCGACACCACTAGCGGAAACTATCTTTTCTACGCGCCTGGCATTGTCGAATCTACGCCGCTGGTTGAATCAATGCTCGCTTTCGCTGATTGCGCATTAGTCGATGGAACGCTATGGCTTGACGATGAAATGATCGCCAAAGGCTTTAGCAAGAAACTCGGCTCAGAGATGGGTCATATGCCGGTCAATGGCGAAAATGGCAGCGTGGCTCTGCTGAGTAAGTTCGATATTAAACGTAAGGTGCTTATTCACATCAACAACACCAACCCTATCCTCAATGAGGAGTCTGACGCTCACCACTATGTGATCAGTAATGGCGTCGAAATCGCCACTGACGGCATGGAAATAACAATATAAGAGGCTGTGATGAAACAACCATGGACCAAGCAAGAATTTGAACAGAAGCTTAGAGAAAAAAGCGAGCTTTACCATATTCACCATCCTTTTCAAGTCATGATGCACAAAGGTGAATGTAGCGTTGAACAAATCCGCGGCTGGGTGGCAAACCGCTTCTACTATCAGATCAATATCCCGGTTAAAGATGCAGCGATCTTAGCCAACTGTCGTGACATTAAAACCCGTCGTAGCTGGATTCAGCGTATTCTCGATCACGATGGCTCGATGAACGATGACACATTAGGCGGTATTGAAGCCTGGTTAAATCTTGGTGAAGCCGTTGGACTTACTCGCGAGGATTTACTGGAAGAGAAATACATCCTACCCGGAGTTCGCTTTGCGGTTGACGCCTATGTCAATTTCGCCCGTCGCGCTTCTTGGCAGGAAGCCGCTTGTTCATCATTAACCGAAATGTTCGCCCCTGAAATCCATCAAAGCCGACTCGACACCTGGCCAAGTAATTACCCTTGGATTGAACAACAAGGCCTTAAATACTTCCAGATGCGTTTATCTCAGGCTCGCCGTGATGTAACCCACGGACTGGCAATCACTCTTGATCATTTCCAGACTCGTGAACAACAGGAGCACGCCTTGAATATTCTCCAGTTTAAACTCGATATTCTGTGGTCAATGCTTGACGCTATGTCGATGGCCTACCACTACGAGCAGCCACCTTATGCGCACCTCGAGAACCGTCCAAGCTGTCATAAAGGGATTTTTTAATGGTATCGACCGATTCAACTCCAGAGTTAAACCCTCTGTTCCGATTACAGTACGAGCAAGCTCAGAGCTGCTACGTGCTGCTCTATCCTGAGGGCATGGTTAAATTAAATCAGAGCGCTGCGGAAATATTAAAACAGGTTAACGGCGTTGACTCTGTTAGCCTTATCCACCAAAAACTTACTGCGCAGTTCCCTGAAGCGGGCGATATTCTCAGTGATATCAAAGAGTTTCTAGCAATCGCGTACGACAAAAAGTGGATTCGCTATGTCTGATTCAAGCAACCCTGGACCGCCGTTGTGGTTACTGGCAGAGCTCACCTACCAATGCCCGCTTCACTGTGCTTACTGCTCCAACCCGACTGACCTGGGTGATAAAGCCAACGAGCTTAATACACAACAGTGGTTCTCCGTTTTAGAACAAGCGCGCAAGCTGGGCTCAGTGCAGCTCGGCTTTTCTGGTGGTGAACCTCTGTTACGAAAAGATCTAGAGCAGCTGGTCGAGCGAGGTCGATCGCTTGGCTTTTATACCAATTTGATCACGTCAGGTATCGGCTTGACTGACAAACGAATCAAACGTCTTAAAGAGGCGGGTTTAGACCATATTCAGATCAGTTTTCAGGCAGCAGACCCTGAACTTAACGATGCCATAGCAGGTCGCGGTAATGCGTTTGAGCAGAAGAAAAAAATGGCGGAGCTTGTCAAAGCGCAAGGCTACCCAATGGTACTCAACTTCGTCATTTCGAAGCAAAACATCCAACAAATCCCAGAGATTTTGCGTCTGAGCTGCGAACTGAAAGCGGACTATGTTGAATTGGCGACCGCCCAATATTACGGCTGGGCTTTTGACAATCGCGACCACCTATTGCCTAGCCAAAAACAACTCGAGCTGGCAGAAAGTCTGGTTAACCAATTCCGTCAACAATCAAGTAAAGATGACCCACACTTTATCTTTGTCACCCCGGATTATTATGAGCAGCGACCAAAGGCGTGCATGAATGGCTGGGGAAGTACATTTTTGACTGTCACACCTGACGGTAGCGCTCTGCCATGCCACAGCGCTAAAATCCTGCCGCTAACCTTTCCGAACGTTAAGCACAAAACGTTGCAGCAAATCTGGTTTGAAGATTTCTCTTTCAATCATTTCCGCGGTGACGACTGGATGCCACAACCATGCAAAGGCTGCGAGGAGAAACACGACGACCACGGGGGTTGCCGTTGTCAGGCCTATATGATGACTGGCGATATGTATCGTACCGACCCGGTGTGCAGTGAGTCTGAAGATCATCACCTGATTGCCAAGGCGATCGCTCAGGCCAGAACACCTAGCAAACCTATTCAGCATCGTCGACGCAAAGCGGACATTGCTCTGCAGAAGTTATGAGCCACGCCTTTACCTTCAATGGACCACACACTAACCCAGATTATGAGGCGTATCAGTATACGCACCAGTCAGGGTTGACTCATTTCAACGTCCGAGATCAAAGAGACTCCGGACGTTACAGCGGTGCTCTGTTTGTAACAACGCCCAGCAAGGACGATTCTGGTATTTCCCACGCCTTAGAACATTTGGTCTTCAGACAAAGTCAGGCGTTCCCCGACTCAACCACGCTTTTCCAGCTACTCGCTCTGACAGATATCCAGATAAATGCCTCGACCCTCAATGGAGTGACCTGCTTTCATTTCTCGTCGTCATGCCGGGATTACTTTTACTTAGCCGCGCGCTATCTGCTATCCGGAATGCTCAATCCCGTTATACAAAGTAAGCACTGCCTTGAGGAAATATTCGATGGTGGAAGCCTTGGGGTGATTTATCGCGAGTTACTCGGCTACCAGAACAACCCCAATTATCTACATCAGCTTCAGGTCCTGAGAGGCGATCAGTCTCCACAGCGCATCGCCTGTTATGGTGGCACTACAGATACATTGGCTCAGATTACTCTGGATAAACTCAAGCAGTATCATCAAGGCTATTATCACTGTAATAACATTGAGCTGATCACCAGTTATGATCAGGTGGAAAGTCTTCACAACGAGCTTGAGCCCCTCTTGGCGAAATATGGTGCCAGGTCATCTCAGTTCAAACCAACGAAAGCGATTCAGCTTTGTTCTAACTCAGAAGAGGGCATAGCCGAGATAATAGCGGGTTCTGATAAGGTGTTTAGCTGGTGGATAAACATAGAGTTTTTCCACTATATAAAGCGACAATTGCCTAAGTTGAGAAAAATGGCGACTAAACATGGCGTTCAACTCCTGCCATTAAGCAACGAGAGCAATTCAGAAGATAAGTTTGGGTTAAGAATCCTTGCCAGAGATGACCAAATCGACACCTTTCATGCTCAGTTGATTCGCACACTCGACACTGGCAACGCTTATGCACAAGGCTATTGCGTCGAGTCTGGTAAACATCCCGGTTCCATTGGGCACCTAATGAACTTCTACTACAGCAAGCTGCATAGTAGTAACAGCGTTGATCCACAGACATTCTCTCGCCAGATAACACAACCGCCTCACGTAAGTCAGTTGGCTCACATCGCACCTACCTTGCACAACGCTGGTAGCAAGCTTGATGGCCGAAAACGTAATACTGATGAGCAGATATTGAGTCGTGTTATTCCACAACTGAGAGAGGTACCGACTTGGCATAGCAAGGTACACTGCTGGCAAAATCTGGTCACGGTGAACTTATCGAAAGATATCAATGCTCGGGTGGTGGCAAAAATGATCGAGAAAACGTCTTCGATGCGAACTTTGGCCTATGGTTCGAAACTGTTAATAGAGACCAACAGTACCCATCATTCTCTAGAGGCTGATATTGATCACTTGATTACCCAGCACCCCAGCTGCAGGTTACCTGAGCTTCCGCAGTTGTTGCTCCCATTGATTGAGCAACTCGAGCAAGGTGGTCATCAGGCAGTCGACCACCATTGTTGGCTCTATCGAATCGCGGTGCCAGTAGAATATAGGCTCATTGCCCAGTTATCGCAGTACTTGATTCAGTCGTCGGCTCAATTCCTGCGTCCACGTATTCAGGGCGAGTGTTATGTCATCTCAAGCCTCTACTGTGAACATTCAAAGCAGCTCTATTTCTATAGTGTATTTGATTGCCAGCCTAATCAGCGCCAGCAACACATCACTCAAGCCTTACAAAGGATTGCTGGCGATAGTGTTTTTATCAAACAAACCTTACCACTAATAAAAAACAAGCTAATCCATCAACATCCTATTCGATTCGGGGCTTTGACCCCGACACTGCTTGCTCAAGTTGAGCAAGATTCAAATCAGCCGTTAGATTCTGTTCACCTGGAGAAATTACTTAAGCAAGTTTCTGAAACGTGCATCAGGCACTTTCTTTTCCGCTTAACTAACGAGATCATCAACAGAACAAGTCACATACAGGGATAAGTATGACTAATATAATAACCAAACATGCTGTCAGTAAGTCACTGGAACCGAAACAAGCCAGTGAGGAGATATTTCAGCAGCTCGGTAAGCCACGCAATGGATTTGTGTTGTTCTACTGTTCTGCCTCATACCCTCTCAACGAGTTAGCTGCATCGCTTAACCAGCAGTTCAGCGATGTAGAGCTCGCTGGCTGTACAACCGCAGGAGAAGTCACCAGCGACGGTTATCATCAGCACTCGATTATTGCGATCTGGTTTTCGCCACAGTTGTTTTCTATCAGCTCAGCCGTAATCGACCAATTCGATTCATTTGATCTGATTAGCGCGCAGAGCAAAATCAACCAACTGACAGAAATGTGTCACTTTGACGAAGAACAAACCCATCGCTCCTTTCTGCTAACCCTGATTGATGGTTTGTCGGCCAAAGAGGAACAACTGCTTAGTGTGCTCAATATGGCGGCCAGCGGCCTGCCTCACTTTGGCGGTTCAGCCGGTGACGATATTAATCTCGCTAATACTCATGTGTATCACCAGGGAGCCTTCATCCAACATGCGGCCGTAGTGATTATGGTTCACTCGCGCTGTCGCTTTGAAGTGTTCAACTCTAATCACATCGAATCATCTAAAGAGAAACTCGTGGTCACCTCAGCAGACTCACTCTCCAGAACCGTGCTAGAGCTCAATTCGGAGCCAGCAGCACAAGAGTACGCACGAATTCTCGGCTTAGAAGTTTCTCAGCTGAATCCGGAAGTTTTCTCTTTGTACCCTCTCGCCGTTAAGGTTGGAGGTCAGTACTACGCCCGTTCAATTCAAAAAGTGAATCATGATGATCTAAGCCTGACTTTCTATTGCGCCGTCGACACCGGCATCGTCCTTAGCGCTGTCGAAATGGGCAGCATTACTGACACCTTGGCCGAAAAGTTATCAACGCTTGAGCAGCGCCTCGTCAAAGCTGAGTGCGTTCTTGCCTGTGACTGCTTTCTCAGACGTCTGGAGATAGAACAACGTCAACAATTGGAACCAATGGGTCAATTACAACGCCAGTACAACATCTTTGGCTTCAACACCTATGGTGAACACATCAATGGCACGCACCTCAACCAGACCTTCACTGGTGTCTACTTGTCTGGAGAAGTCTATGAGTGATCAACAACTGGCCGAAGAGAACAAACAGCTGTTAGAAGAGAACCGTAAGCTTAAGAAAATCAATCAGGTGTTGATTGAGCGTATCGAAAATGGCGGTAGTGCCAGTAATCAGCCCTATGCCACCTTTGAGCACTCAGTCCAGTTAGCGAAACAAGTCAAAGAGACCACTCAGACGCTCAACGAAACTTTAGCTGAGCTAGAGCGCAGTAAGCGCGCTCTGAAAGCCGAAAACGAACAAGCCAACCTATTTAAACAGCGCTTTATCGATGCCATCGAAAGCATCTCAGATGCGTTTGTTCTGCTCGATAGTGACGGTCGGATCATTCTGCAAAACAGCCACTTTTCCCGCTACTGGGAACAGGTCGGCTTACGCAGTGAAGAAGGGACTAACCTCAATGACTTTAAGGTATTAGCCAAAACCCGCGGCATCATTTCTCAGGCTTATCCAGGAGACGGCGACAGCAGCCCGGTTTACCGTCTGGCTGATAATCGCTGGTTCCAGCTCAATGAACATCGCACTCAGGAAGGTGGCTGGGTAATTTTGTACAAAGACATTACTGCCCTTAAACACGCCGAGAGTGAGCGCTATGAACACGCTATGGCGCAAAAGTCTAAGCAGCTACAAAATCTGGTCGATAACCTCTCTCAGGGAGTGATGTTAATCAGCCAGCATGGTCGTGTAGAAGTCTGGAACCAGCGCTTTCTTGAAATCAGCCAGCTCTCTCCACAGAGCCTGCGTAGAAAGCCATTCATCTCGACACTGAGCAATGCCACTGACCTCAATCTTAAGCCGTTAGTTCTCTATAGCGGAAACAGCGATAGCCATGTTCAGACGTTACCGAATGGTGATGTCATAGAGATAAAAGATCACCGACTCAGTAACGGTAAATTGATTAAGACTTTCACCGATATCACCAGTTCGTACCGCTATGCTGAGTCGCTTAAGCAAAGTGAAAGTCGCTTGCGTCTCATTACCGATAACGTCCCGGCGATGATTGCTTACGTTGGTGCGGATCTTAAGTTCCAGTTTACCAATAAGGTTTACGTCGACTGGTATGGACGTGAACAAGGCGAACTCTATGGTATCGACTTAGAAGCCAGCCGCATCAACGCTGACTTTAGTCTGCTGCAACCCCATGTTTCACGAGCATTGCAGGGAGAAAGTGTTAACTTTGAGGTTGAAGAGATAAACCATTTAGGCGCCACTGCTTACCTACACAAGTCCTACGTACCAAACAAGGATGACAGCGGCAATGTACTCGGCTTTTTCGTTCTGGTACGTGATGTAACTACCCGTCGCAAAAACGCTCTGGCGCTGCAAAAAGCGCACGACCAACTCGAGTTACGTGTCGAAGAACGCACCTCTCAGTTGCAACGACTCAACGATATCCTCCATGGTGAAGTGGAAGAGCGTCGTCGGGCTCAGTTGGATCTTACCGCGGCTAAGAGTGAAGCTGAGCAAGCAAATGTATCGAAAACCAAGTTCCTGGCAGCGGTCAGCCATGACCTTCTTCAGCCACTCAATGCAGCGCAACTGTTCACCAGTTCACTCGCTGAGCAGTTAAAGCAGGATAAAGACCAGTCTCTGCTCAATTCGATTTCTAACTCTCTCGACGACTTAGAGAACTTGATCAGTACCCTGGTGGATATATCCAAACTCGATGCGGGGGTTGTCAAAGCAGATAAGAGTGCCTTTAACCTCGGGGAGCTATTGACTAACCTGGTCAACGAATATCGGTACAGTGCCAGCCAGTACAATGTTGAGCTCAGATATGTGCCATTTGAAGGGGTTGTCTACTCGGACAGCGTACTCTTGGCGCGTATTCTGCGTAACTTCATTTCCAACGCTTTCAGGTACACAGACAATGGCAAAGTCCTAATTGGCTGTCGAAAACAAGGCGATCATGTCTCAATTCAGGTGTGGGATAACGGCGCAGGTATCGCTGAAAATCAACTGTCGGTGGTATTTGAAGAGTTCAAGAGGCTCAAATCTTCCTCTAAGGCTTATGGCAACGGGCTGGGCTTAGGGCTGTCGATCGTCGATAAGCTATCCAAGGTATTGGAGCATCCTATTCACGTCCGCTCGACAAAAGATAAAGGCTCAGTATTCTCGGTAGATGTCCCACTTGGCCACATGTGCAGTGTGCCTGCGCAGACAGACCACCTCGAACGTGTGCTTGCCAACACCAATCTCGTTGGTCGTGATGTCTGGCTGATTGATAATGACGTAAGCATCTGTGACGCCATGGATCAGCTGTTAACCAATTGGGGCTATAACCTCACCACCGCCACCACCATTGAACAGCTACGTTCAAAGGTTGACACTGCGACGGATAAGGTTGATCTGCTGATTGTGGATTACCACTTGGATGATGGTGTAAACGGGCTGGATGTAGCAAAAACGATTAGCGTAGGCAGAGCTAACCCACTGCCTACCCTGATGATTACCGCTAACTATAGTGATGAGCTAAAGAATCAGGTCAAAAACGACGGCATCCTATTACTTCATAAACCCGTCAAACCAATGAAGCTGAAAACGTCGATACACTACTTACTCAAGTAGTGTTTATCGCTTGAGGTATTGATTAAAGTCGATATCACTACAACCAAGAACGGCCTGAACACGGTTAGTGACACCAAGCTTCTTGAGAATAGAAGATACGTGAGATTTAACCGTAGTCTCAGAAACATTGAGGTTATAGGCAATCTGCTTGTTGGCCTCACCTTTGGTCATACATTTCAGGACCATTAACTGTCGGCGTGTTAGCGATGAAAGCATCTCGGCCGTCAACGGCGATTCTTGTTTGACAGAGGCAGTCTTCGCTTGAGTACGAATAATGTCAGCTGGCAAGTAGATGTTACCTTCGAGCACATTTTCTATTGCTTCAGCGATGGCTTCTTTTGAAGAGGACTTGGCAATAAAGCCTACAGCACCATAGGCGATAGTCTGAAGAATGACTTGCTTCTTATTCTCTGCGGATACAACCACTACGGGTATTGTCGGGCATTCATTAATAAGATCGAGTAGCCCATTCAAGCCTGTCATCCCCGGCATATTGAGATCGAGCATAATCAGGTCGATGTCATCGTTATCCTTGGCAAACTCTATCGTAGAGGCGATATCTTCCATTTCATAAGTCGTACTATTGGGGAACTGACTAGCTAAAATATGAACGATCGCATCTCTGAAAAGCGGATGGTCGTCGGCAATCAAGACTTTGTACATAACCAAGTCTCTCCTGTTAATTGACTTAATCTCCAGCTTAACGGAATAACCTTTTGTTACAAGGCGACTCTTCTCATCCATTAGTAGTAAGAAAGGTGGATTTAGTTGTAGGAACTAGCTCTGATCACACTGTTTTAGGAAAAGTAATCCATTACATCACAAACTCGCGCTATCAGTCACAAAATCAAGTTATTTGATGAAAAGAGTCGAATTCAACAATCTAGAACCTAAGGTTTACTTTGCATACTAAAGAATAAATATTCACCACAACCATAGTATGAGCACCAAAGTTAACCAAGTAACTAGTTAAAGTTCTAAGCCCGTGATAAGAACTCATCCGCTGTCAGCATTGATACTGACTTATCCGCAATCTACCTGCCGTCGTCATCAAACAGCGATAGATGGTAACCGAGACAGTTTTCGCCACGCTTCTCTTTAGGAGCTTGCAGCCAAAATGAGATCATATCTTGGTGGTCACCACTAACCGCCTAACCCAAAAGGACTTTTTTGCTTGCAACCTGATTCCATACAATGATTTTGGTTCTGTCACAAGTTTTGGCCTCTGAGGTTAGAATCTACACCATCTCCATTTAAC